>NZ_JBFAQS010000002.1:126864-592990 GCF_040678875.1 Micromonospora sp. NPDC049274 | reverse complement strand
GCGTTGCGGCCGGCGACGCCAGGTGATGGTTCTCCCCGACTGCCACCTGGGCGAGGATGACCGCGGAGAGCGCGACATCGAGGTCCGCCGGCCCCCGACCCCACCCGAGAATTAGCAGTACAGACGACGACATAGGGGACAGAGTGCTCGACGTCAACTTCTTCGACGAGCTGCGCATTGGTCTCGCCACCGCCGACGACATCCGTCAGTGGTCGCACGGCGAGGTCAAGAAGCCTGAGACGATCAACTACCGCACCCTGAAGCCGGAGAAGGACGGACTCTTCTGCGAGAAGATCTTCGGTCCGCAGCGGGACTGGGAGTGCTACTGCGGTAAGTACAAGCGCGTCCGGTTCAAGGGCATCATCTGTGAGCGCTGCGGCGTCGAGGTGACTCGCTCCAAGGTCCGTCGTGAGCGGATGGGGCACATCGAGCTCGCCGCTCCGGTGACCCACATCTGGTACTTCAAGGGCGTTCCGAGCCGGCTGGGTTACCTGCTGGACCTCGCCCCCAAGGACCTCGAAAAGATCATCTACTTCGCCTCGTACGTCGTGACGAGCGTGGACGCCGAGTCGCGTCACCGTGACCTCTCGACGATCGAGAACGAGATCCTGGCCGAGAAGCGGCAGTCCGAGAACAGCCGCGACTCGGAGATCGAGAAGCGGGCCGCCAAGCTCGAGGCCGACCTGGCCGAGCTGGAGGCCGAGGGTGCCAAGGCGGACGTCCGGCGCAAGGTCAAGGAGGGCGGAGAGCGCGAGATGCGCCAGATCCGCGACCGGGCCCAGCGCGAGATCGACCGCCTGGACGAGGTGCTGGACACCTTCCGCAAGCTGGAGCCGAAGCAGCTGGTCACCGACGAGCTGCTCTACCGCGAGCTGCGCGACCGGTTCGGTGAGTACTTCACCGGTTCCATGGGCGCGGAGGCGATCAAGGCGCTGGTCCAGAACATGGACCTCGACGCCGAGGCCGAGAGCCTGCGGGAGACCATCCGGTCCGGCAAGGGTCAGCGGAAGATCCGGGCGCTCAAGCGGCTCAAGGTCGTGGCGGCGTTCCTGAACACCCGCAACTCGCCTCTCGGCATGGTGCTGGACTGCGTCCCGGTCATCCCGCCGGACCTGCGCCCGATGGTGCAGCTCGACGGTGGCCGCTTCGCGACCTCGGACCTGAACGACCTGTACCGCCGCGTGATCAACCGGAACAACCGCCTCAAGCGGCTGATCGACCTCGGTGCTCCCGAGATCATCGTCAACAACGAGAAGCGGATGCTCCAGGAGGCCGTCGACGCGCTGTTCGACAACGGCCGTCGCGGCCGGCCGGTCACCGGTCCGGGTAACCGCCCGCTCAAGTCGCTTTCCGACATGCTCAAGGGCAAGCAGGGTCGGTTCCGCCAGAACCTGCTGGGCAAGCGCGTCGACTACTCCGGCCGTTCGGTCATCGTGGTCGGCCCGAAGCTCAAGCTGCACCAGTGTGGTCTGCCCAAGCAGATGGCGCTGGAGCTGTTCAAGCCGTTCGTGATGAAGCGGCTGGTGGACCTCAACCACGCGCAGAACATCAAGTCCGCCAAGCGGATGGTCGAGCGTCAGCGCCCGGTCGTGTGGGACGTGCTGGAAGAGGTCATCGGCGAGCACCCGGTGCTGCTCAACCGGGCGCCGACCCTGCACCGTCTGGGCATCCAGGCCTTCGAGCCGCAGCTGGTCGAGGGCAAGGCGATCCAGATCCACCCGCTGGTCTGCACCGCGTTCAACGCCGACTTCGACGGTGACCAGATGGCGGTGCACGTGCCGCTGTCCGCCGAGGCCCAGGCCGAGGCGCGGATCCTGATGCTGTCGTCGAACAACATCCTCAAGCCGGCCGACGGCAAGCCGGTCACCATGCCCACGCAGGACATGGTCATCGGTCTGTACTACCTCACCCACCTCACCCCCGGTGAGAAGGGCGAGGGCCGGGCGTTCAGCTCGGACGCCGAGGCGCAGATGGCCTTCGACAACGGTGAGCTGGGCCTGCAGGCGCCGGTGCGGATCCGGCTGCGCGGCGTGGTCGGTGTCGACAACGGCGCCGGCGCCGAGGCGTGGACCGCCCCGGAGGGCTGGGTCGAGGGTGACCCGCTGACTGTGGAGACCACCCTGGGCCGGGTGCTGTTCAACGAGACGCTGCCGCAGGGCTACCGCTTCGTGAACTACGAGATCCGCAAGGGTCAGCTCTCTGCGATCGTCAACGACCTCGCCGAGCGCTTCCCCAAGGTGGCGCTGGCCGCCACCCTGGACGGGCTCAAGGAGGCCGGTTTCCACTGGGCCACCTGGTCCGGAGTGACGATCGGCATGGAGGACGTCATCGCTCCGCCGCGCAAGGCGGAGATCCTGGCGAAGTACGAGAAGGAAGCCGACCGGATCGACAAGCAGTACCAGCGTGGTCTGATGACCGCCGAGGAGCGTCGCGGCGAGCTCATCGAGATCTGGACCAAGGCGACCAACGAGGTCGCCAAGGAGATGGACACCGCGCTGCCGCAGGAGAACCCACTGTGGGTGATGATCAACTCGGGTGCCCGCGGTAACCTGCTCCAGCTCCGGCAGATCGCGGCGATCCGTGGTCTGGTGGCCAACCCGAAGGGCGAGATCATCCCGCGGCCGATCAAGGCCAGCTACCGGGAGGGTCTGTCCGTGCTGGAGTACTTCATCTCCACGCACGGTGCCCGTAAGGGTCTCGCCGACACCGCGCTGCGGACCGCCGACTCGGGTTACCTGACCCGTCGTCTGGTGGACGTCTCCCAGGACGTGATCATCCGCGAGGAGGACTGCGGCACCGACCGCGCGATCCCGATGCAGATCGGCGAGAAGCTGGACGGCAAGCTCGTCGTCCACACCCACGCCGAGACCAGCGTGCACGCCCGGACCCTGGCCGACGACATCAAGGGGCCGGACGGCACCGTGGTCGCCGAGCGTGGCCAGGACATCAACTCCATCGGTGTCGACAAGATCGTCGCCGCCGGGGTGGAGACGGTCCGGGTGCGCAGCGTGCTCACCTGCGAGTCGAAGCTGGGCGTCTGCGCTGCCTGCTACGGCCGCTCACTGCCGACCGGCAAGTCGGTCGACATCGGTGAGGCCGTCGGCATCATCGCCGCCCAGTCCATCGGTGAGCCCGGTACGCAGCTGACGATGCGTACCTTCCACACCGGTGGTGTCGCGGGTGAGGACATCACCCAGGGTCTGCCGCGTGTCCAGGAAATCTTCGAGGCTCGGGTCCCGAAGGGTAAGGCGCCCATCGCCGACACCCCGGGTCGGATCCGGATCGAGGACGGCGAGCGCTCGCGGAAGATCATCGTGGTGCCGGACGACGGCAGCGAAGAGATCGTCTACGACAAGATCTCGAAGCGCGTCAAGCTCCGTACCCACGACGGCGGTCACGTCGCGGTCGGCGAGAAGCTGACCGAGGGCACCATCGACCCGCACGAGCTGCTGCGGATCATGGGTCCGCGGGCGGTCCAGGTCCACCTGACCAGTGAGGTCCAGGAGGTCTACCGCTCGCAGGGTGTGCTCATCCACGACAAGCACATCGAGATCATCATCCGCCAGATGCTCAAGCGGGTGACGGTCATCGACTCCGGCTCGACCGAGTTCCTGCCGGGTGTGCTCGTCGACCGGGCGCTGTTCGAGTCGGAGAACCGCCGACTCGTGTCGGAGGGTGGCGAGCCTGCCGCCGGCCGTCCGGTGCTGATGGGTATCACCAAGGCCTCGCTGGCCACCGACTCCTGGCTCTCCGCGGCCTCCTTCCAGGAGACCACCCGGGTGCTGACCGACGCTGCGATCAACTCGCGCAGCGACTCGCTGGTCGGCCTCAAGGAGAACGTGATCATCGGTAAGCTCATCCCGGCCGGTACGGGCATCAGCAAGTACCGCAACGTCCGGGTCGAGCCGACCGAGGAGGCCAAGGCCAAGGTCTACTCGATGACCGGCTACCCGGAGACCGACTACGGGTTCGGGCCGGCCAGCGGACAGGCTGTTCCGCTGGACGACTTCGACTTCGGGTCGTACCGCTAAGCACCGACACCGACGAGGCCCCCGGCACCTGCCGGGGGCCTCGTCGTGTCCGGACCGACCCGGCGGTCGACCGGGTTGGGCATGATGGAGGCATGACGATCGCACCCGGACAGGTGTCCGTCGCGTCCCAGGGACTTCGCCACCCGCTGGATCCGGACCCGGCCCGTGCCACGAAGGCGCGGGCTGTCTTCGCGCTGGGGCTGCTCGGCATGCTGACCGGGCTGTTCATCGGCGGGGTGGTGCCGGCGACGGTCGCGTTGCACCTGGCGCGGCAGGCCCGCCGGGAGGCGTACGCCTCGGGGGGTTTCCTGACCGGCGGTGTCTGGTTGCGCAGGGGCGAACGGTTGGCCTGGACCGGCCTGGTGCTGGTCGCGGTCAGCGTGGTCGTCGCCGTGGTGATCGGCGTGGTCCGGCTGGCCGGCGTGCCGTTCGGCCACGACTACCCGGCGAACATGGACTGACCGTTCCATCGGCCACGCCCGGCGCGGACAGCGCTGCTTTCGGCGGTAGCCTGGCCGGTGTCCGCCGCTCGGCGGCGGCCCTGTCGACAGGAGGACCTCGTGACGGAACCGGCGCGGCCCCCGGCGGACGAACCGGCCGGGAATCCTGGCGCGCCGGCCCCGGGCCCGGCCCCCTCCGCGTCGAACGACTGGGCGCGACCCGATCCGGGCGGGCAGCCGACCGCACCCGCCGAGGCCCCCGATCCGGGTACGCCGCCTTCGGCGTGGGGTGCGCCGCCCCCCGGGTGGGGTCCGCCCACGGCCGAGTGGGGCGGGGTCGTTCCGCCCGGACCCGGCCAGCCTCATCCCGGGTCCGGTGCGCCGCTGCCGCACGGCTGGGGCCAGCCACCGTCGGGCCCTGCCCCCGCCTGGGGTCATCCGGCGTCGGGACCCGCGGCTGCCCCTGGCTGGAGCGAGCCACCATCGGGGCCCGGAAGTGCCCCCGGCTGGGGTCAGCCGCAGCAGGGGCCCGGGGTTCCGCACGGTTGGGGTCAGCCGCCGGCGGGGCCCGGGGTTCCACAGGGTTGGGGTCAGCCCCCGTCCGGGCCCGGTGCGCCGGCGGGTTGGGGGCAGCCTGTTTCGGGGCCCGCCGCGCCGGGCGCTTGGGGTCAGCCGGCGGGGCCCGGTGCGCCGCCGGGCTGGGGTCAGTCGGCGTCGCCCGGGTGGGGTGTGGCTCCCGCTCGGCCGGTGCCGCCGCCCACCGACGACAAGCGGCGGCCGCCGAAGCGGGTGGAGGCGGTCCCGGGCACGCCGTTCGGCGTGGTGCACCTGGATGTGGCGCCGGTCACCTCCGGCCTGGCGACCGGGGCGCTGGTGGCGGGCATCGCGTCGATCCTGGTCTCGCTCCTGGTGATCTGCTTCGGGGTGGCGTTCGGGGACGACGGCGGCGTCTGGGCCTCCGGCGCCTTCACCGTGCTGGGGGTGCTGGCGGGAGTGGCGGCGATCGTCACCGGTCTGCTCGGCAGGCGGCAGATCGGCCGGCCGGCCGCGCCGTCGGCGGTCCGGTTCACCGGGCGCGGACTGGCGGTGGCCGGCATCAGTTGCGGCGCGGCGGGTGCGCTGCTCAGCCTGTTGGGCCTGGGCCTGGCGTTGCTGATCACCCTGACGTGACACCGCGCACCGCTTCGGCGGTCCCGGGGCGCCGGATCCGCGGTGCCAGCATGGGGGCGACGGGTGGTCCGGCGGGGAAGCCGGTACACTTGTGTCTGTAGGTGCCCATCGCGGGCGACGAGGCGGGACGAGATCCGGCCGGCGGGTGTGAGACGATCGCCGACCCATTCCGTTTTGACCTGGACGGCTGTGGTAGGTACTCTTTCCCCTTGTGCCCGGGCGTGCCCGGGCAACTCGTGCGTGCGCTGGTTCCGGAGTCCGGACGGCGGCACGACAAGCCAGAGATCCGGGGCGGGGCGATCCGCGTGCCGGTGACAGAAAACCCCGGTACGCCTGCGAAAGCGTCCGCACCGGGACCGTGAGCTGGGCGACACGCCCGACCGCGGGTGCCGGGACCTCCGCAAGGTGGCCCTGGTCGGAATGTAGGAGAGCCGGTCATCAGGCCGGCTAACGAGCAGACGGCGCGGCCGCGTAAAGCGGCCGAAGGGAGCGGAGAAACCCGGTGCCCACCATTCAGCAGCTGGTCCGAAAGGGCCGTCAGGCCAAGACGACCAAGACCAAGACCCCGGCGCTCAAGGGGTCCCCCCAGCGGCGCGGCGTGTGCACCCGCGTGTACACCACCACCCCCAAGAAGCCGAACTCCGCGCTGCGCAAGGTCGCTCGTGTGAAGCTCAGCAGCCAGATCGAGGTGACCGCCTACATCCCGGGCGTCGGTCACAACCTGCAGGAGCACTCGATCGTGCTCGTTCGCGGCGGCCGGGTGAAGGACCTCCCCGGCGTGCGTTACAAGATCGTCCGCGGCTCGCTGGACACCCAGGGTGTCCGCAACCGCAAGCAGGCGCGCAGCCGTTACGGCGCGAAGAAGGAGAAGAGCTGACATGCCGCGTAAGGGACCCGCTCCGCGGCGGCCACTGGTCGCTGACCCGGTGTACAACTCGCCGCTGGTCACCCAGCTGGTGAACAAGATCCTGCTGCGCGGCAAGCGTCAGCTCGCCGAGTCGATCGTGTACGCGGCCCTCGAGGGCTGCCGCGAGAAGTCCGGCACCGACCCGGTCGTCACCCTCAAGCGGGCGATGGACAACGTCAAGCCGACCCTCGAGGTGCGCAGCCGTCGTGTCGGTGGCGCCACCTACCAGGTTCCGGTCGAGGTTCGCCCCACCCGGGCGACCACTCTGGGCCTGCGTTGGCTGGTGACCTACTCCCGCGCCCGGCGTGAGAAGACCATGGTCGAGCGGCTGATGAACGAGCTGCTGGACGCGAGCAACGGCCTCGGTGCCGCCGTCAAGCGGCGCGAGGACACGCACAAGATGGCCGAGTCCAACAAGGCCTTCGCGCACTACCGCTGGTAACACCCTGGTTCCGGCGCCCCACCGGGCGCCGGAACCGCCACCAGTTGAGTCGAGACGACGATAAGTAGGGATTGAAGTGGCCGCCGCAGACGCGCTCGCCAACGTACGCAACATCGGCATCATGGCGCACATCGATGCCGGTAAGACCACGACCACCGAGCGAATCCTGTTCTACACCGGCATCACGTACAAGATCGGTGAGGTCCACGAGGGCGCTGCCGTCATGGACTGGATGGAGCAGGAGCAGGAGCGTGGTATCACCATCACCTCCGCTGCTACCAAGTGTGAGTGGAAGGGCCACACGATCCAGATCATCGACACGCCCGGTCACGTCGACTTCACGGTCGAGGTCGAGCGGTCGCTGCGTGTGCTGGATGGTGCGGTCGCGGTCTACGACGGTGTCGCCGGCGTGGAGCCGCAGACCGAGAACGTCTGGCGGCAGGCCGACAAGTACAACGTCCCGCGGATGTGCTTCGTCAACAAGCTCGACCGGACCGGCGCCGACTTCTTCCGCTGCGTGCAGATGATGATCGACCGGCTGAACGCCACCCCGCTGGTGCTCCAGATCCCGATCGGTCTCGAGGGTGACCACATCGGTGTCGTCGACCTGATCGGCATGCGCGCTCTCACCTGGCGTGGGGAGACCCAGAAGGGTGACGACTACGCGATCGAGGAGATCCCGGCCGAGCTGGCCGACTCCGCGGCCGAGTGGCGCGAGAAGCTGATGGAGACCCTCGCCGACGTCGACGACTCGGTGATGGAGAAGTACCTGGAGGGCGAGGAGGTCTCCCCGGAGGAGATCAAGGCCGCCATCCGGCGTGCCACCATCGCCGGCAAGGCCAACCCGGTGCTGTGCGGCTCGGCGTTCAAGAACAAGGGCGTCCAGCCCATGCTCGACGCCGTGGTCGACTTCCTGCCGTCGCCGCTGGACGTTCCGGCGATCGAGGGTACGGCCCCCGACGGCGAGACTCCGCTGCTGCGGAAGCCGTCGAACTCGGAGCCCTTCTCCGGCCTGGCCTTCAAGATCCAGACGGACAAGCACCTCGGCAAGCTCACCTACGTGCGGGTCTACTCCGGCACGCTCGATTCCGGTTCCCAGGTGGTCAACTCCACCAAGGACCGCAAGGAGCGGATCGGCAAGATCTACCAGATGCACGCCAACAAGCGGGAAGAGCGTCCGTCGGCGCGGGCCGGCGACATCATCGCCGTCCAGGGTCTCAAGCAGACCACCACCGGCGACACGCTCTCCGACCCGGCGAACCCGGTCATCCTGGAGTCGATGACCTTCCCGGAGCCGGTCATCTCGGTGGCGATCGAGCCGAAGACCAAGTCCGACCAGGAGAAGCTGGGTACGGCCATCCAGCGCCTGGCCGAGGAGGACCCGACCTTCCGCGTCCAGTTGGACGAGGAGACCGGTCAGACGGTCATCTCCGGCATGGGTGAGCTGCACCTGGACATCCTGGTCGACCGGATGCGCCGCGAGTTCAACGTCGAGGCGAACGTCGGCAAGCCTCAGGTGGCGTACCGCGAGACCATCCGCCGCAAGGTGGACAAGGTCGAGTACACCCACAAGAAGCAGACCGGTGGTTCCGGCCAGTACGCCCGCGTCATCGTGAGCGTCGAGCCGCTGCCTCTGGACAACGACTCGCCGACCTACGAGTTCGCCAACGCCGTCAGCGGCGGCCGCATCCCCCGGGAGTTCATCCCCTCGGTGGACGCCGGTGCGCAGGACGCGCTGCAGTACGGCATCCTGGCGGGCTTCCCGCTGGTCGGCGTGAAGCTGACCCTGCTGGACGGCCAGTACCACGAGGTCGACTCGTCGGAAATGGCATTCAAGATCGCCGGCTCCATGGTGATGAAGGACGCGGCCCGCAAGGCCGATCCGGCGTTGCTCGAGCCGATGATGGCCGTTGAAGTCACCACTCCTGAGGAGAACATGGGTGACGTCATCGGTGACCTCAACTCCCGCCGCGGCATCATCCAGGCGATGGAGGAGCGCAGCGGCGCCCGCATCGTCAGGGCTCTGGTGCCGTTGTCGGAGATGTTCGGCTACGTCGGCGACCTGCGGTCGAAGACCCAGGGCCGGGCTAGCTACAGCATGCAGTTCGACTCCTACGCCGAGGTTCCGCAGAGCGTCGCGAAGGAGATCATCGCCAAGGCAACGGGCGAGTAACGCCCCGAGCAGGTGATTCGTGGTCGGTCGTGGGTGGTTTCACCCGCCCGCGGCCACCACGATCGGATCGCGTGAGACCGGGCCTGTAGGCTTCATCGCCGCAGAACCCACAAAGGCTCTCCGGCCGTTCGGCCGGAAAGGCTGTCGACAGAGTCCTAAGCGCCGACCGGCGCGCCGGGCGTACGAACCAAGAAGTCCACAGGAGGACACCAGTGGCGAAGGCTAAGTTCGAGCGGACTAAGCCGCACGTCAACATCGGCACCATTGGTCACATCGACCACGGTAAGACGACGCTGACGGCGGCCATCACCAAGGTCCTGCACGACCAGTTCCCGGACCTGAACCCTTACACGCCGTTCGACGAGATCGACAAGGCGCCGGAGGAGAAGGCCCGCGGCATCACGATCTCGATCGCGCACGTCGAGTACCAGACCGAGGCGCGGCACTACGCGCACGTCGACTGCCCCGGCCACGCGGACTACATCAAGAACATGATCACCGGTGCCGCGCAGATGGACGGCGCGATCCTGGTGGTCGCGGCGACCGACGGCCCGATGCCGCAGACCCGTGAGCACGTGCTGCTCGCGCGTCAGGTTGGCGTGCCGTACATCGTCGTGGCGCTCAACAAGAGCGACATGGTCGACGACGAGGAGCTCCTGGAGCTCGTCGAGCTCGAGGTCCGTGAGCTGCTCTCCTCGCAGGAGTACCCGGGTGACGACCTGCCGGTCGTCCGGGTTTCGGCGCTGAAGGCCCTCGAGGGTGACCCCGAGTGGACCGGCAAGCTGCTGGACCTGATGAACGCGGTCGACACCTCGATCCCGCAGCCGGATCGCGAGGTTGACAAGCCGTTCCTGATGCCGGTTGAGGACGTCTTCACGATCACCGGTCGTGGCACCGTCGTCACCGGTCGTGTGGAGCGCGGCGTTCTCCTGCCGAACGAGGATGTTGAGCTCGTTGGTATCAAGGAGAAGAGCTTCAAGACCAAGGTCACCGCGATCGAGATGTTCCGGAAGACCCTGGACGACGCCCGCGCAGGCGAGAACGTCGGTCTGCTGCTGCGCGGCACCAAGCGCGACGAGGTCGAGCGCGGCATGGTCGTCGTGAAGCCGGGCTCGAACACCCCGCACACGGAGTTCGAGGCGACGGTCTACATCCTCTCCAAGGAGGAGGGCGGCCGGCACACCCCGTTCTTCCAGAACTACCGCCCGCAGTTCTACTTCCGGACCACGGACGTGACCGGTGTCGTTACCCTCCCCGAGGGCACCGAGATGGTCATGCCGGGCGACAACACCACCATGTCGGTGAAGCTGATCCAGCCCATCGCCATGGAGGAGAACCTCAAGTTCGCGATCCGCGAGGGTGGCCGCACCGTCGGCGCCGGGTTCGTCACCAAGATCATCAAGTGAGCTAGGTAACCCCGATTAGACCCGCCGCCGGTCGTGCGGCATACTAGTCAGGTTGCGTAACGACAGTTCGTCGCCTGTGTTCGGCTTTCGCTGAACCTCCGGGTGGCGAGACAGTCGAGCGTAGGGTGGTTGGCGGCCCAGTCGCCAACCACCCTCGCACGGCGTTCAGGTCGCGGTAACGCGATCGGCGCCTTGACCCACCGCGCGGTCAGCACCACTCCGGAACCACGGGGCGGAGCCCGGCCCGAGGGCGCGACACGCCCGACCGCGGGGGTCGGCGAAGTGGGCCTGTGCCAGCCGGTACAGGCGCCCGCAACACAGCGGCATCGAGAGAAGGAACAGAAGCCACCATGGCGGGACAGAAGATCCGCATCCGGCTCAAGGCCTATGACCACGAGGTCGTCGACTCCTCGGCTCGGAAGATCGTCGAGACGGTGACGCGCACCGGGGCGCAGGTCGCGGGCCCGGTGCCGCTGCCCACGGAGATCAACCGTTTCTGCGTTATCCGCTCGCCGCACAAGTACAAGGACTCGCGCGAGCACTTCGAGATGCGCACGCACAAGCGGCTGATCGACATCATCGACCCGACCCCGAAGACGGTCGACTCGCTCATGCGCCTCGACCTGCCGGCTGGCGTCGACATCGAGATCAAGCTGTAGGGACCGGACAAATGGACAGGCAAGTCAAGGGGATCCTGGGCGCCAAGCTCGGCATGACCCAGGTCTGGGACAACAACCGTGTTGTTCCCGTGACCGTGGTCGAGGCCGGCCCGTGCGTCATCAGCCAGGTTCGTAGCGCCGAGAAGGACGGTTACTCCGCGGTCCAGCTCGCGTACGGCACCATCGACCCGCGCAAGGTCAAGAAGCCGGTCAGCGGGCACTACGCGAAGGCGGACGTGGCGCCGCGCCGGCACATCGTCGAGCTGCGCACCACGGACGCTGGGGAATACTCGCTCGGCCAGGAAGTCACGGTCGAGGAGTTCCCGGCCGGCCTCACGATCGACGTCACCGGCAAGACCAAGGGCAAGGGCTACGCCGGCCCGATGAAGCGGCACGGCTTCCACGGTCTGCGCGCCAGCCACGGTGTCGAGCGCAAGCACCGCTCGCCCGGTTCCATCGGCGCCTGCGCCACCCCGGGTCGTGTCTTCAAGGGCACCCGGATGGCCGGCCGCATGGGTGGCGTGCGCTACACCGTGCAGAACCTCACCGTCCAGGCGGTCGACACCGAGAACAACCTGCTGCTCGTCCGGGGTGCCATTCCTGGCCCCAAGGGCGCGTTGGTTCTGGTCCGTACCGCGGCCAAGAGCAAGGTGAAGAAGGGCGGTGCGGCCAAGTGACCACCGTTGACGTGCGCACCGTCGAGGGCACCACCAGCAGCTCGGTCGAGTTGCCGGCGGACATCTTCGACGTGCAGGCCAACGTCGCGCTGATGCACCAGGTCGTGGTGGCCCAGCTCGCGGCGGCCCGACAGGGCACGCACAAGGCCAAGACCCGCGGCGAGGTCGCCGGTGGCGGCAAGAAGCCGTACAAGCAGAAGGGCACCGGTCGCGCCCGGCAGGGCTCGATCCGCGCGCCGCAGTTCGCCGGCGGTGGCGTGGTGCACGGTCCCGTGCCGCGCGACTACAGCCAGCGGACCCCGAAGAAGATGAAGGCCGCCGCGCTCCGCGGTGCCCTCTCGGACCGGGCCCGCGCCGGGCAGGTGCACGTCGTCGAGGCATTCGTCTCGGGCGAGAAGCCGTCGACCAAGGCGGCCCTGGCCACGCTGACCAAGCTCACCGAGGCCCGTCGGGTCCTGGTCGTGCTGAGCAGCACCGACGAACTGAACTGGGTGTCACTGCGCAACGAGCCGCGGGTGCACCTGATCGAGTCCGGCCAGCTGAACACGTACGACGTGCTGGTGGCCGACGACGTGGTCTTCACCAAGGACGCCCTGGACGAGTTCCTGGGCGTGCCCGCCGAGACCACCGAGGAGGGTGGCAAGTGAGCACCATCGCCGACCCGCGCGACATCATCGTGGCGCCGGTCGTCTCGGAGAAGAGCTACAGCGAGCTGAACCGGAACTGGTACACCTTCCTGGTGCACCCGGACGCGAACAAGACCGAGATCAAGATCGCTATCCAGCAGATCTTCGACGTCCGCGTCCTGACGGTCAACACGCTCAACCGCCAGGGTAAGCGCAAGCGCACCAAGACCGGCTTCGGTCAGCGCAAGGCGACCAAGCGGGCGATCGTGAAGCTGGCTGACGGTGACCGTATCGAGGCCTTCGGCGGCCCGGTCAGCTGAGGGGTGTAGACAATGGCTATCCGTAAGTACAAGCCGACGACGCCGGGCCGACGTGGCTCCAGCGTCGCTGACTTCGCCGAGATCACCCGGTCCACGCCGGAGAAGTCGCTGCTGGCTCCGTTGCCGAAGAAGGGCGGGCGTAACGCCCACGGCCGGATCACCACGCGGCACCACGGCGGCGGTCACAAGCGCCAGTACCGTCTGATCGACTTCAAGCGGGTCGACAAGGACGGCGTCCCGGCGAAGGTCGCTCACATCGAGTACGACCCGAACCGCACGGCGCGCATCGCGCTGCTGCACTACGCCGACGGCGAGAAGCGGTACATCATCGCGCCGAAGGACATGAAGCAGGGCGACCGCGTCGAGTCCGGTCCGGGCGCCGACATCAAGCCGGGTAACAACCTGCCGCTGCGCAACATCCCGGTCGGTACCACGATCCACAACGTGGAGCTGCGTCCGGGCGGTGGGGCCAAGCTGGCCCGTTCCGCAGGCGTCGGCATCCAGCTGCTCGGCCGCGAGGGCGCGTACGCGACCCTGCGTATGCCGTCCGGCGAGATCCGGCGTGTGGACGTGCGCTGCCGCGCGAGCGTCGGCGAGATCGGCAACGCCGACCAGTCGAACATCAACTGGGGTAAGGCCGGCCGTATGCGGTGGAAGGGCAAGCGCCCGACCGTCCGTGGTGTCGCCATGAACCCGGTCGACCACCCGCACGGTGGTGGTGAGGGTAAGACCTCCGGTGGTCGCCACCCGGTCAACCCGCAGGGTAAGCCCGAGGGCCGCACCCGCCGTAAGGGCCAGCCGAGCGACAAGCTGATCGTCCGCCGCCGCTACGCCACGCGTAAGCGCGGCTGAGGGAGATAAGACATGCCTCGCAGCCTCAAGAAGGGCCCGTTCGTAGACGACCACCTGCTCAAGAAGGTGGAAGTGCAGAACGACAAGGGCTCGAAGAACGTGATCAAGACCTGGTCGCGGCGCTCGACGATCATCCCGGAGATGCTCGGGCACACGATCGCCGTGCATGACGGACGCAAGCACGTCCCGGTGTTCGTGACCGAGGCGATGGTCGGGCACAAGCTCGGCGAGTTCGCGCTGACCCGCACGTTCAAGGGTCACGAGAAGGACGACCGGAAGAGCCGTCGGCGCTGAGCCGCGGGCATACGGATAGAGGGAACAAGGGGTTACAGCGATGCCAGGAAAGGGCGACGCTCCGGTGCTTCCGGGCGCGCGGGCGGTTGCGCGGCACGTGCGCATCTCGCCGATGAAGGCGCGCCGGGTGGTCAACCTCGTCCGCGGCCTGCCCGCGAAGGAGGCTCTCACGGTGCTGCAGTTCGCGCCGCAGGCTGCGAGCGAGCAGGTGTACAAGGTGCTCGCTAGCGCGATCGCCAACGCGGAGAACAACGAGCGGCTGGACCCTGACGCGCTGCTCGTCAGCGAGGCGTTCGTGGACGAGGGCCCGACGATGAAGCGGTTCCAGCCGCGGGCGCAGGGCCGGGCGTACCGGATCCGCAAGCGCACCTGCCACATCACCGTGGCAGTCGAGGCGGTCGCGCCGGCAGCGCCGAGGAAGGCCGCGGCGAAGAAGGCCGCCCCGGCCACGGAGGCCGCACCGGCCGAAGCGCAGAGCAAGACGGAGGACGCCGAGTAATGGGTCAGAAGGTTCACCCCACTGGGTTCCGGCTCGGCATCTCGACCGACTGGAAGTCCCGCTGGTTCGCAGACAAGCTCTACAAGGACTACATCGGCGAGGATGTCAAGATCCGCCGCATGATGTCCAAGGGCCTCGAGCGTGCCGGGATTTCCAAGGTCGACATCGAGCGCACCCGCGACCGCGTCCGCGTCGACATCCACACCGCCCGGCCGGGCATCGTCATCGGCCGTAAGGGTGCGGAGGCCGACCGGATCCGCGGCGAGCTCGAGAAGCTCACCGGCAAGCAGGTCCAGCTGAACATCATCGAGGTGAAGAACCCCGAGTCGGACGCTCAGCTCGTCGCGCAGGGCGTGGCCGAGCAGCTGTCCAGCCGGGTCAGCTTCCGTCGGGCGATGCGCAAGGCCATGCAGTCGGCCATGAAGAACCCGGTCTGCAAGGGCATCCGGGTTCAGGTCTCGGGCCGCCTCGGCGGCGCCGAGATGAGCCGGACCGAGTTCTACCGCGAGGGCCGGGTTCCGCTGCACACGCTGCGGGCCAACATCGAGTACGGCTTCTTCGAGGCCCGTACGACCTTCGGCCGGATCGGCGTGAAGGTCTGGATCTACAAGGGTGACGCGGTTCCGGGCCGGGAGGCTCCGGCCGAGGCCGGTCCGTCGCGCCCGCGTCGTGGTGAGCGCGGCGACCGTCCCGAGCGTCCGCGCCGTGGCCGGTCCGGTTCGTCCGGCACGACCGCTGGTGGCACCGAGGCCGGTCGGGCTGCTGCGACCACCATCGCGCAGCAGGCCGAGACGCCGAGTGGCGAGCCGGTCGACAGCGCTGCTGTCGCGGCCGCGGCTGCTCCGGCAGAAACGCAGCAGGAGGGCTGACAGATGCTGATGCCGCGCAAGCCCCCGAAGGGCTTCCGCAAGCCGCACCACCCGGACCGCAGTGGCGCGTCCAAGGGTGGTAACCGGGTGGTGTTCGGCGAGTTCGGGATCCAGGCTCTCGAGCCGGCGTACGTGACGAACCGGCAGATCGAGTCGGCACGTATCGCGATGACTCGCCACATCAAGCGTGGTGGCAAGGTCTGGATCACGATCTTCCCGGACCAGGCCCTCACCAAGAAGCCTGCCGAGACCCGGATGGGTTCCGGTAAGGGTTCGCCCGAGTGGTGGGTCGCCAACGTCAAGCCGGGGCGGGTTCTCTTCGAGATGTCCTTCCCCAACGAGCAGACCGCGCGAGAGGCCATGCGTCGCGCGATTCACAAGCTCCCGATGAAGTGCCGCATTGTTACGCGCGAAGTGGGTGAATCCTGATGGCAGCGGGCGTTAAGGCGACCGAGCTGCGTGAGCTCTCCGAAGAGGAGCTGGTCACGAAGCTGCGGGAGGCCAAGGCGGAGCTGTTCAACCTCCGCGTGCAGGCCGCAACCGGGCAGCTGGACAACAACCGGCGGTTGCAGGTCATCCGTCGGGAGATCGCCCGGATCTACACGATCATGCGTGAGCGCGAGCTGGGGCTCTCGGCCGCGCCGACTGAGGTGACTGCATCATGACCGAAGAGACCGCCACCGCCGCCGCGCGGTCGCGCCGCAAGGTCCGCGAGGGCCTGGTGATCAGCGACAAGATGGACAAGACCGTCGTCGTCGAGGTCGAGGACCGGGTTCGGCACGCGCTGTACGGCAAGATCATGCGCCGTACGGCCAAGCTGAAGGTGCACGACGAGCAGAACGCCGCTGGCACCGGTGACCGGGTTCTCATCATGGAGACCCGGCCGCTGAGCGCCACCAAGCGTTGGCGGATCGTGGAGATCCTGGAAAAGGCCAAGTAGCGAAGGCTCGAGCTCGCCCGGCGATGCGTCGGGCGTAGGTTCCGCCAGGCTCCGGCCGGCCGCGACGGCGGCCGGAGAACCGGCAGACATAGGAGATAGACGTGATTCAGCAGGAGTCGCGACTGCGCGTCGCCGACAACACGGGTGCTCGGGAGATCCTCTGCATCCGGGTTCTCGGTGGCTCCGGTCGGCGCTACGCGAGCATCGGCGACGTCATCGTGGCCACGGTCAAGGACGCGATCCCGGGTGCCGGTGTGAAGAAGGGCGACGTCGTCAAGGCAGTCGTCGTTCGCACGGCCAAGGAGAAGCGGCGGCCGGACGGCTCGTACATCCGCTTCGACGAGAACGCCGCCGTCATCATCAAGGACGGTGGGGACCCGCGTGGAACCCGCATCTTCGGCCCGGTGGGCCGGGAGCTGCGGGACAAGCGGTTCATGAAGATCATTTCCCTCGCGCCGGAGGTGTTGTGACCGTGAAGGTCAAGAAGGGCGACACGGTCGTCGTCATCGCCGGCAAGGACAAGGGTGCCAAGGGTAAGGTCATCGCGGCCTACCCGCGGCAGGACAAGGTCCTGGTCGAGGGCGTGAACCGGGTCAAGAAGCACACCCGCATCAGCACCACCCAGCGTGGCGCCAAGACCGGCGGCATCGTCACCCAGGAGGCCCCGATCCACGTCTCGAACGTGCAGGTCCTGGACTCCGACGGCAAGCCGACCCGCGTCGGTTACCGCTTCGACGACAACGGCCAGAAGGTCCGCATCGCGCGTAGCACCGGTAAGGACCTGTGATGACCACGGCTACCGAAAAGACCCTGCCGCGCCTCAAGGAGCGGTACCGCAACGAGATCGTGGCCCAGCTGCGTGAGCAGAACAGCTACGGCAACCCTATGCAGGTGCCGCGGCTGGTCAAGATCGTCGTCAACATGGGTGTCGGCGAGGCTGCTCGCGACGCCAAGCTGATCGACGGCGCGGTCCGCGACCTCGCCACGATCACCGGCCAGAAGCCGCAGGTGCGGCGGGCGACCAAGTCCATCGCGCAGTTCAAGCTCCGCGAGGGCATGCCGATCGGCGCGAAGGTGACCCTCCGCGGCGACCGTATGTGGGAGTTCCTGGACCGGCTGCTGTCCATCGCGCTGCCGCGTATCCGCGACTTCCGCGGTCTGGACGGGCGCAAGCTCGACGGGCACGGCAACTACACGTTCGGTCTGACCGAGCAGTCGGTGTTCCACGAGATCGACCAGGACCGGATCGATCGCCAGCGGGGCATGGACATCACGGTGGTCACCACCGCTACGACCGACGACGAGGGCCGGGCGCTGCTCAAGCTCCTGGGCTTCCCGTTCAAGGAGAACTGAGATGGCCAAGAAGGCGCTGATCATCAAGGCGGCCGCGAAGCCGAAGTTCTCGGTTCGCGCGTACACCCGCTGCCAGCGGTGCGGGCGTCCGAAGGCGGTCTACCGCAAGTTCGGGCTCTGCCGGGTCTGCATCCGGGAGATGGCCCACCGCGGTGAGCTGCCGGGTGTGTCCAAGGCTTCCTGGTAAGGGCGACCGCGTCCCGGCTGTCAGCCGGGAACTCCTGCACCGATTAGGTATTGCTCTTCGCCGTAGGCCCGGGGCTGATGCCCCGGGAACCCCGGCGAGAAAGGCTGACGAAATCCATGACGATGACCGACCCGATCGCAGACATGCTCACGCGTCTGCGTAACGCCAACCAGGCGTACCACGATCAGGTGAAGATGCCCTACTCCAAGATCAAGGCGAACATCGCCGAGGTCCTGAAGGCCGAGGGTTACATCGCCACCTGGTCGGTCGAGGAGCCCGAGGAGGGTGCCGTCGGCAAGCGACTGGTCGTCGAGCTGAAGTATGGCCAGAACCGCGAGCGGAGCCTGGCCGGCATCAAGCGCGTGTCCAAGCCCGGTCTCCGGGTGTACGCCAAGTCGGACGGGCTCCCGCGGGTGCTCGGTGGGCTGGGCGTGGCGATCATTTCGACGTCCCAGGGGCTGCTGACCGACCGGCAGGCCCGCAAGCGGAGTGTTGGCGGGGAAGTCCTCGCCTTCGTCTGGTAACGGGAGACTGGTAGAAATGTCGCGAATTGGACGTAAGTCGATCCCGGTACCAGCCGGCGTCGACATCACGATCGACGGGCAGACCGTCAAGGTCAAGGGCCCGAAGGGCGAGCTGCAGCACACGATCGCCGACCCGATCACGGTCGAGCGCGCGGAGGACGGGCAGCTGAACGTCAACCGCCCGAACGACGAGCGCAAGGCCAAGGAGCTGCACGGCCTGAGCCGTACCCTGGTCGCCAACATGATCGTCGGCGTGACCGAGGGCTACCGCAAGAGCCTGGAGATCGCCGGCACCGGTTACCGGGTCACCGCCAAGGGTTCGGACCTCGAGTTCGCGCTCGGGTTCTCGCACCCGGTGGTCGTTCCCGCGCCGGCGGGCATCACCTTCACGGTGGAGCGGCCGACCCTGTTCCACGTGGCCGGCATCGACAAGCAGCAGGTCGGTGAGGTCGCCGCCAACATCCGGAAGATCCGTCCGCCGGAGCCCTACAAGGGCAAGGGCGTGAAGTACCAGGGCGAGGTCATCCGCCGCAAGGCTGGAAAGGCAGGTAAGAAGTGAGCGCCACGCTGCTCAAGCGCCGCCGCGGCGTCGCCGCCAAGCGCGCCGTTGGGCGTGCGCGTCGGCACTTCCGCGTCCGCAAGAACGTCAGCGGTACGGCCGAGCGTCCGCGCCTGGTCGTCACCCGTTCGCTGCGGCACATGGTTGCCCAGATCGTCGACGACACCAAGGGTCACACCCTGGCGTCGGCGTCGACCCTGGACTCCTCGCTGCGCGGTACGGAGGGCGACAAGAGCGCCCTCGCCGGCAAGGTGGGCGCCCTGCTCGCCGAGCGGGCGAAGGCCGCCGGCGTCTCCAAGGTCGTCTTCGACCGCGGTGGCAACCGGTACGCGGGGCGAGTCGCCGCGCTTGCCGACGCCGCCCGCGAAGCCGGGCTCGAGTTCTAACAAACCCCGTCACGAGAGATAAGGAAGGCTGCTGATGCCAGGTCAACAGCGCCGTGGCGGCGGGTCCGGTGGCAACGAGGGTGGTCGCCGCGACAACCGCCGTGAGGGCGGCCGCGGAAACGCGCCCGTCGAGAAGACCCCGCACCTTGAGCGGGTCGTCGCGATCAACCGCGTCGCCAAGGTCGTGAAGGGTGGTCGTCGCTTCAGCTTCACCGCCCTGGTGATCGTGGGCGACGGCGACGGCACGGTCGGCGTGGGCTACGGAAAGGCCAAGGAGGTGCCCGCGGCCATCGCCAAGGGTGTCGAGGAGGCCAAGAAGCACTTCTTCAAGGTTCCGCGGATCGGTCAGTCGATCCCGCACCCGGTGACGGGTGAGGACGCCGCTGGCGTCGTGCTGCTCAAGCCGGCCTCGGCCGGTACGGGTGTCATCGCCGGTGGTCCGGTGCGCGCCGTGCTGGAGTGCGCCGGGATCCACGACGTGCTCTCCAAGAGCCTCGGCTCGTCGAACCCGATCAACATCGTGCACGCCACCGTGGCGGCCCTGAAGGGGCTTGAGTCCCCCGAGCAGGTCGCGGCGCGTCGTGGCCTGCCGGTGGAGGACGTTGCGCCGGCCGCCATGCTGGCGTCGCGTGCGGGGGTGGCGCGCTGATGGCACGCCTGAAGGTCACCCAGCTCCGGTCCGGTATCGGGACCAAGCACAACCAGCGTGAGTCGCTGCGTTCGCTCGGTCTCAAGCGGATCAACGACGTGGTGGTCAAGGAGGACCGGCCCGAGATCCGCGGCATGATCTTCACTGTGAGCCACCTCGTGAAGGTCGAGGAGGTCGAGTAATGACGATCAAGGTGCACCACCTGCGCCCGGCACCCGGTTCCAAGACCGCGAAGACCCGTGTGGGTCGTGGTGAGGGTTCCAAGGGCAAGACCGCTGGTCGCGGTACGAAGGGCTCCAAGGCCCGCAAGAACATCTCGGCGGCGTTCGAGGGTGGGCAGATGCCCATCCACATGCGCCTTCCGAAGATGAAGGGCTTCAAGAACAAGTTCAAGGTGGTCTTCCAGGTTGTCAACCTGGACCGGCTCGCCGAGCTGTTCCCGAACGGTGGCCAGGTTGGCCCGCTCGAGCTGGTCGAGGCCGGCGCGGTCCGCAAGGGCCAGCCGGTCAAGGTCCTCGGCACCGGGGACCTTGGCGGGGTGGCGCTCCAGGTGTCGGCGCACGCGTTCAGCGCGTCGGCCAAGGAGAAGATCGCTGCCGCCGGTGGCTCCGCCACCGAGCTGTAAGGCGTACGACCTCGGCGCCCGTCGGTTGTGAGCAACTGGCGGGCGCCTAGGTCTGCCTGGGCCGTGTGCGCCCGGTAATATCGGATTCGGTTTATGTAGCCGGGCACACCTGCCCGGAGCGGGACAGGGCTGTTAGAGTCCCATCCCAGCCATGGATTGCGGGCACTCGCCCGTGATCCACCCCCACCCGCCAGGGATCACCGGCGGCCCGCCTCGCGCAGGAGGAAGAAGTTGCTGTCCGCCTTTCTCAGTGCGTTCCGTACGCCTGACCTGCGCAAGAAGCTGCTGTTCACAGTAGGCATCATCGCGGTCTACCGGCTGGGTGCCACGCTCCCCAGCCCGGGCGTCTCGTACGGCAACGTGCAGAAGTGCCTCGACTCCATCTCGGGTGACACGACGGGCCCGCTGAATCTGCTCAACCTCTTCTCCGGCGGGGCGCTGCTACAGCTCTCGGTCTTCGCGCTGGGCATCATGCCCTACATCACCGCGTCGATCATCCTGCAGCTGCTGACCGTCGTGATTCCGCGCCTGGAGCAGCTCCGCAAGGAGGGCCAGGCCGGTCAGGCGAAGATCACGCAGTACACCCGCTACCTGACCCTCGGTCTCGGCGTGCTGCAGGCCTCGGCGTTCGTGGCGCTGGCCCGCTCGGGTCAGCTGTTCCAGAACCGCTGCGACCAGTTCCCGATCATCCCCGAGAACACCGGCATCCCGGACTGGCTGACCCTGGCCGTCCTGGTGATCACCATGACCGCCGGCACCGGCATGGTCATGTGGCTCGGTGAGCTGATCACCGACCGGGGCGTCGGCAACGGCATGTCCGTTCTGATCTTCACCTCGATCGCGGCCCGGCTGCCCGGCGAGGGCTGGCAGATCAAGACCCAACAGGGCTGGGGCAAGTTCGCTCTCGTCATCGCGCTGGTTCTGGTGGTCATCACCGCGGTCACGTTCATCGAGCAGGCGCAGCGCCGGATCCCGGTGCAGTACGCCAAGCGGATGATCGGCCGGCGGATGTACGGCGGCACCTCGACCTACATCCCGCTGAAGGTCAACCAGGCGGGTGTCATCCCGGTCATCTTCGGCTCGTCGCTGCTCTACCTCCCGCAGTTGGCCCTGCAGTTCTTCGACCAGAACGATCCGGGCAAGGTCCAGGCGTGGATCCAGAACAACCTGGTCGCACCGAACAGCCCGATCTACATCTCGGTCTACTTCCTGCTGATCATCTTCTTCACGTACTTCTACGTCTCGATCACGTTCAACCCGACCGAGGTCGCGGACAACATGAAGAAGTACGGCGGGTTCGTGCCGGGTATCCGGCCGGGCAAGCCGACGGCCGACTACCTGGACTTCATCCTCAGCCGGATCACCCTGCCGGGCGCGCTCTACCTCGGCATCATCTCGATCCTGCCGAACTTCTTCTTCATCTGGCTGGACAGCCAGCAGTACCAGAACTTCCCGTTCGGTGGCACCGCTGTGCTCATCATGGTCGGCGTCGGTCTGGAGACCGTGAAGCAGATCGAGAGCCAACTCATGCAGCGGAACTACGAAGGGTTCCTGCGGTAGATGAGACTAGTTCTGGTTGGCCCGCCGGGTGCGGGTAAGGGCACGCAGGCAGAGTTCGTCGCCGCGCACCTGTCGGTACCCAAGATCTCGACCGGAGACATCTTCCGCTCGAACGTCACCCAGGGCACGCCGCTCGGCGTCGAGGCCAAGCGTTACATGGACGCAGGCGAGCTGGTTCCGGACGAGGTCACCATCAACATGGTCCGGGACCGGCTGGCCGAGCCCGACGCCAGCGAGGGCTTCCTGCTCGACGGCTTCCCGCGGACCACGCCGCAGGCCGCCGCTCTGGACAAGCTCCTCGCCGATCTGGGCACCGCCCTGGATCTGGTGTTGGAGCTGGTGGTCGACGACGACGAGGTGATCCGGCGGCTCTCCGGCAGGCGTACCTGCCGGGGTTGCGGCAAGATCTGGCACGTCGAGTTCGACGCCACCACCCGGCCGGGCATCTGTGACAGGTGTGGCGCCGAGCTGTTCCAGCGCGACGACGACAAGCCGGAGACCATCGCCACCCGCCTGCGGGAATACAGCGAGAAGACCGCGCCCCTGGTCGACTACTACGGCGCCCAGGGCAAGCTGGTGGGGATCGACGCCACCGGCCCGGTGGAGGACGTCACCACCAGGGCCATCGACGCACTGCGGTCGTACGGCGGCTGAGGTCCTCGCCGCACCGCGGCGGATAGAGTGCGAAGAGCGGGGTACGCGCGACGTGCCCCGCTTTTCGGCAACGAAAGGTAACCGCTCCATGCGTCGTCCCCAGCTGGACATCCAGCTGAAGACCCCTGACCAGATCGACAAGATGCGCGCGGCCGGGCTCGTGGTCGCCGAGGCCCTGCGCCGGATGCGCGAGGCAGTGGCCCCCGGTGTGAGCACGGCCGATCTGGACGCCATCGCCGAGTCGACGATCCGAGAGGCGGGCGCCGTCCCGTCCTTCAAGGGCTACCACGGCTTCCCGGCGTCGATCTGCTCCTCGGTCAATGAGCAGATCGTGCACGCCATCCCGTCGCCGCAGCAGGTGCTCTCCGAGGGCGACCTCATCTCGATCGACTGCGGCGCGGTGCTCAACGGGTGGCACGGCGATTCCGCGATCACCGTCGGGGTCGGCGACGTCGACCCGGCGCTGCTCAAGATGGCCGAGGTCGCCGAGGACGCGATGTGGGCGGGCATCGCCGCGGCGGCGCGTGGTGCGGCCAGCGGCAAGGGGCGGCTCACCGACATCTCGTACGCGGTGGAGACCGCGGTCCGCAAGGGCGGCCGGTACGGCATCGTCGACGGCTACGGTGGCCACGGCATCGGCACCGAGATGCACCAGGACCCGCACGTGCTCAACCACGGTAGGCCGGGCAAGGGGCCGCGTCTGGTCCCCGGCATGGCGCTGGCGATCGAGCCGATGATCACCATGGCGTCGCCGCGTACCGTCGAACTGGCCGACGGTTGGACGGTCGTCACCCGGGACGGGTCGGTCGCCGCGCACGTCGAGCACTCGATGGCGCTGTTGCCTGACGGCGTGTGGGTGCTCACGGCCTTCGACGGCGGCCGCGCCCGCCTAGGCGACCTGGTAACCGCACGCCAACCCGCCACCACCCCCTAACCCCCCACCCCCAACCCCACCCCCAACCCCACCCCCCGCTCGTCGATCATGAAGTTATTGCCCTGACACGCCGATGAGGCTGGCAATAACTTCATGATCAACCGTGCGGGGTGGGGTGGGAGCGCGGACGGGTGGGAGGGTGGACGGGCGGGCCGGACGGGACTGGCGTGGCGGTGGCATGCTTGCCGGCATGGACGGGCGCGACGGGATGCGGGCCGCGGACGCGGACCGTGAGGTGGTTGCCGACCGGCTGCGTGTCGCACTCGGCGAGGGCCGGTTGGACCTGCACGAGTACGACGAGCGGGTGCAGCGGGCCTACGCGGCGCGCACGTACGCCGAGCTGGACGCCCTGCTCAGCGATCTGCCGCCGGTGGCGCCCCCGGAGCATTCGGCCCTGCGGTCGGCCAGCGCGTCGGTCGAGCCGCCCGTCGGTCGGCCCGCCCCGGTCGTGCACGGCCACGTCGGTCGTTGGCTGGCCGAGGTGTGGCTGCCGTACCTGAAGGTGGTCGCCATCGTGGTGACGATCTGGGGCGTGACCTCGCTGCTGAGCCAGCAACTGCTCTATTTCTGGCCGGGCTGGGTGGCCGGCCCGTGGGGCGCGGTGCTGGTGCTCCGGACGGTCGGCGGGCTGGCCGGGGGAGAGCCCCGCCGCCAGGCGATCGAGCGGGAGCGCCGGCGTGAGCGCAGGCGGGCCAAGCGCGAGCGCCGCCGCGAGCTGCACGCCAACGACCCAGAAGACCCCAAACCCGAAACCTGACCCACCGACCCCGTCCGGCCGACCCGCCGCACCGAACCAACCACCGTTGATCATGGGGTTGACGAGGCCGACGGCCGTGTGCCGCCTCGCCAACCCCATGATCAACAGTCGATGTGGGGCGGCGTTTGCGGAGATCATCGGAGGGTTGCGCGGGCGAGCTGGGGGCGACGCGGCGACGCGGTGGGTGGCCGGTTTGGCGACGGCGCGCAGGCCGGCGTACACTTTCTGTTCGGCGCACAGCGTCCACTCCGGCATGCCCACCCTGCGCTTCGGTGGGACCTGGAGCCGCGGCTGGCGCGGGCTTCTGATCTTGGTCAGTTCCCCGTGTAAGGCGTTGTGGGCCGCCCGGAGCAATCGACGTCAGGACAGCGGAGGACATGCCGAAAAAAGACGGAGCCATTGAGATCGAGGGTCGGGTCATCGAGCCCCTGCCGAACGCCATGTTCCGGGTGGAGCTCGCGAACGGCCACAAGGTGTTGGCTCACATCAGCGGCAAGATGCGACAGCACTACATCCGCATCCTGCCGGAGGACCGGGTCGTCGTCGAACTCTCGCCGTACGACCTGACCCGCGGGCGCATCGTCTACCGCTACAAGTAGTCCTGACGGCGGCCGGGAAGTCCCGTGTCCGTCTTCGACGTCTGGTGTCGTGCAACGCGCGTCCCCGGGCCAGATGGGAAGTAAGGCAACCGTGAAGGTCAAGCCGAGCGTCAAGAGGATCTGCCAGAAGTGCCGGGTTATCCGCCGGCACGGCCGGGTCATGGTCATCTGCAGCGACCCGCGCCACAAGCAGCGCCAGGGCTGACTCAGCCCGTTCGGCCGTGACAACGGCCGGGTGGCGTTGGTCCAGGCAGATCCCCTGCGACACACACATCACACATGCTCGTCCCAGCCGCGAGCGGTACGCGAGACGTACTCCTGCGTGGCTGACCCCCGGTCGGAGGCCGGGGCCCGCTTGGGCAGCGACCGATCCCGGTCGCCGGCGCTGACAGCGTCGGAAAGACGGGACGGCCGGTAGCGGGGTGGGACGGGTCCACACCTCCGCCACACATCACGAGGAGTACGCCCGCACATGGCACGTCTAGTCGGCGTGGATCTCCCCCGCGAGAAGCGGATGGAGATCGCGCTCACCTACATCTTCGGGGTCGGTCGCACCCGCGCCCTGGAGACACTCGCCGCCACCGGCATCTCGCCGGACAAGCGCGCTCGGGACCTCACGGACGAGGAGCTCGTGCAGCTCCGCGACCACATCGAGGGCAACTACAAGGTTGAAGGCGACCTGCGCCGCGAGGTCGCCGCTGACATCCGCCGCAAGGTCGAGATCGGCTGCTACGCCGGCATCCGGCACCGCCGGGGCCTGCCCGTGCGTGGCCAGCGGACCAAGACCAACGCACGGACCCGCAAGGGCCCGAAGCGGACCGTCGCCGGCAAGAAGAAGCCCGGCAAGAAGTAATAGGAGCGCAGAAGACTTATGCCACCGAAGGCTCGTGCCGGAGCCGCTGTCAAGAAGGTCCGGCGCAAGGAACGCAAGAACGTCGCCCACGGGCAGGCGCACATCAAGAGCACCTTCAACAACACCATCGTGTCCATCACGGACCCGACCGGTGCGGTCATCTCCTGGGCCTCCGCTGGCCAGGTGGGCTTCAAGGGCTCCCGCAAGTCGACTCCGTTCGCCGCGCAGCTGGCCGCCGAGGCTGCCGCGCGTCGCGCCATGGAGCACGGCATGCGCAAGGTCGACGTTTTCGTCAAGGGCCCCGGCTCCGGCCGGGAGACCGCCATCCGTTCGCTGCAGGCCGTGGGCCTCGAGGTCGGGCAGATCGCCGACGTCACCCCGCAGCCGCACAACGGGTGCCGTCCGCCGAAGCGTCGCCGGGTCTGAGAGGTAGAGAGAGATGGCTCGTTACACCGGTGCAGACTGCCGCCGTTGCCGGCGGGAGAAGATGAAGCTGTTCCTCAAGGGCAGCAAGTGCGATGGTCCGAAGTGCCCGTTCGAGTCCCGGCCGTTCCCGCCCGGGCAGCACGGCCGCGGCCGCACCAAGGAGACGGAGTACCTGCTCCAGCTCCGCGAGAAGCAGAAGGCCCGTCGTGTCTACGGCGTGCTGGAGAAGCAGTTCCGTGGCTACTACGAGGAAGCCGTTGGCAAGCAGGCCAAGACCGGTGAGGTCCTCCTGCAGATCCTCGAGTCGCGGCTGGACAACGTCGTTTACCGGGCCGGCTACGCCCACTCGCGGGACATGGCCCGCCAGCTGGTCAAGCACGGTCACTTCACGGTGAACGGCAAGAAGGTCGACATCCCGTCGTACCGCGTCAAGGAGCACGACATCATCGAGGTCCGGGGCAAGAGCAAGGAGCTCACCCCGTTCGTGGTGGCGCAGGCTCAGGCCGGTTCGAAGACGGTGCCGGCCTGGCTGGAGGCAATCCCCAGCCAGATGAAGGTGCTCGTGCACTCCCTCCCGGCCCGGCAGGTCATTGACACGCAGGTCCAGGAGCAGCTGATCGTCGAGCTCTACTCCAAGTAGTCGGGCTCGTTGCGGTGGCCCGCCCTCCGGGGCGGGCCACCGGAACAGTTTGTGTCGTGGACGTCAAATAGCGGGCGTCCCGGAAGAGAAGAGACAACATGCTCATCAGCCAGCGACCCTCCCTCTCCGAGGAGTCGATCAACGAGACCCGGTCGCGGTTCGCCATCGAGCCGCTCGAGCCGGGCTTCGGCTACACCCTGGGCAACTCGCTGCGGCGCACGCTGCTGTCGTCGATCCCGGGTGCGGCGGTCACCTCGATCAAGATCGACGGCGTGCTGCACGAGTTCACCACGATCCCCGGTGTCAAGGAGGACGTGGTCGAGCTCGTCATGAACATCAAGGAGCTGTGCGTCAGCTCCGAGCACGACGAGCCGGTCAGCATGTACCTGCGCAAGCAGGGCCCGGGCGACGTGACGGCGGGCGACATCCAGCCCCCGGCCGGCGTCTCGGTGCACAACCCGGACCTCAAGCTCGCGACCCTCAACGGCAAGGGCCGGCTCGACATGGAGCTGACCGTCGAGCGGGGCCGGGGCTACGTGACGGCCGCACAGAACAAGCAGTCCGGCGCCGAGATCGGCCGCATCCCGGTCGACTCGATCTACTCGCCCGTGCTGAAGGTGACGTACCGCGTCGAGGCGACCCGCGTCGAGCAGCGCACCGACTTCGACCGGCTCATCATCGACGTCGAGACCAAGCCGTCGATGGGCCCGCGTACCGCGCTGGCCTCCGCCGGTTCGACGCTTGTGGAGCTGTTCGGGCTGGCTCGTGAGCTGGACGAGACCGCCGAGGGCATCGACATCGGGCCGTCCCCGCAGGACGCCCAGCTGGCGGCGGACCTCGCTCTGCCGATCGAGGAGCTGGACCTCACCGTCCGCTCCTACAACTGCCTCAAGCGCGAGGGCATCAACTCCGTTGGTGAGCTCATCGGGCGTACCGAGGCCGACCTCCTCGACATCCGCAACTTCGGTCAGAAGTCGATCGACGAGGTCAAGATGAAGCTCGCCGGGATGGGTCTCGGGCTGAAGGACTCGGCTCCGAACTTCGACCCGGCGCACGTCGTGGACACCTTCGGCGAGGCCGACTACGACACCGACGACTACCGCGAGACCGAGCAGCTCTAGTCCGCGCTGCCGCCACAACTGAGGAGCACCAAAAATGCCCACGCCCACCAAGGGCCCCCGCCTCGGCGGCAGCCCCTCGCACGAGCGGCTGATGCTCGCCAACCTGGCGACCGCGCTGTTCCAGCACGGCAAGATCCAGACCACCGAGACGAAGGCCCGTCGGCTGCGTCCGCTGGCCGAGCAGCTCATCACCAAGGCCAAGCGCGGTGACCTCGCCTCGCGGCGGCGGGTGCTGGGTGTCGTCAAGGACAAGGACGTGGTGTACGCCCTGTTCGACCAGATCGCGCCCCGGTACTCGAACCGCCCCGGCGGTTACACCCGGATCGTGAAGACCGGTCCGCGCAAGGGCGACAACGCGCCGATGGCCATCATCGAGCTGGTGGAAGAGCTTCAGGTCGCCGAGCCCAAGGTGAACAAGAAGACCGCCGCCCGCAAGGCCGCGCAGCAGGACAAGGTCGAGGCGCTCGCCCCGGCCGACGAGACCCCGCAGTCGGCCCCGGCCGACCAGGACTCCGAGGCGCCGGTGTCGGCATCCGGCGACACCGCCGAGGCGCGCGAGGACAGCGACCTCGCCACCGAGGAGAACAAGGCCTGACCTCGGGCATCGTTTCCGGGCCCGGCACCCCTCACGGGGTGTCGGGCCCGACCCGTAACAGGAGGTACGAGGTGGACGAGCGGATCCGGCTGCGGCTGGACGTCTCGTACGACGGCGCCAGTTTCTCCGGCTGGGCGCCCCAGCCGACCCGGCGGACCGTCGCCGGGGTGCTCGTCGAGACCCTGGACCTGGTGCTCGGCGCGGGTACGGCGACAGGTCTGACCGTCGCGGGTCGCACCGACGCGGGGGTGCACGCCACCGGGCAGGTCTGCCACCTGGACCTCCCCGCCGAGGTGTGGCGCGAGCACGAGGGACGGTTGCTGCGCCGTCTCGCGCGGCTGCTCCCCACCGACGTGCGGG
Organism: Micromonospora sp. NPDC049274; assembly: GCF_040678875.1. Taxonomy (NCBI): domain Bacteria; kingdom Bacillati; phylum Actinomycetota; class Actinomycetes; order Micromonosporales; family Micromonosporaceae; genus Micromonospora; species Micromonospora sp. NPDC049274. The sequence continues at coordinate 563,903 of NZ_JBFAQS010000002.1, read as the reverse complement.
TACGGGCGATGTCGGAGGTGCCGGCCGACTTCGACGCCCGCTTCTCGGCAACCTTCCGGCGCTACGAGTACCGGGTGACCGACGCCCCGTACGGCGCCGAGCCGTTGCGCCGACACGAGGTGCTGGCCTGGCCGCGACCGCTGGACCTGGCCGCCCTGAACGCCGCTGCGGCGGGTCTGGTGGGGGAGCACGACTTCGCCGCGTACTGCCGGCGCAAGGAGAACGCGACGACGCTGCGCGAGGTGACCCGACTGGACTGGCGGCGCGACCCGGACGGCATCCTGGTCGCCACCGTGCAGGCGGACGCGTTCTGCCAGGCCATGGTCCGCAGCCTCGTAGGAGCGATGCTGGCGGCCGGCGACGGTCGCCGGACGGTCGAGTGGCCGGGCAGCCTGCTCGACCGGCAGGAACGCTCCAGTGAGGTGACTGTGGCCCCGGCGCACGGCCTCACCCTGGTCGCGGTCGGCTACCCGGACGACCCGGCCGACTACGCCCGTCGCGCGGACCTGACGCGCCGCCTGCGCGTGCCCGTCGAGGGCTGACGACGACGGCCTCGTCGTGGGCTGACGACGGCGGTCGCGGACGACGGCGGGTGTGCCACCCGTCGGCGGCACACCCGGCGCGCGGAGTCGCGGATCAGTCGCCCGGCAGGTCGCCGTCGTCGGTGCTGCCGTTCTGGGTGCCGCTGCCCTCGGTCGGCGCCGCCGTTGGTTGTCCAGCCGTGGCGGTGTCGGCCCGCCGTTGCAGCACGCCTCGACTGAGGTGTATCTCGATCATGTCGTACAGGACGTCCCGGATCTTCGCGTCGCCGGACTTGACCGCGGCCCCGTCCGCGCGGACCACCAGCGCGTACGCCAGGTAGTGGCCCCGGGCCTGCCAGCCGACCCGAGCCGGGGCGCTGGTCAGGACGTCAGCGTCGTCACCGGCGCTCAGACCCCGGAACCGGCCCTGCCGGTTGTCGAGGATGTGCCGGATCTGGTCCCGGACCCGTTCGGCGCTGACCTTGTCGGTGAGGTTGAACAGGCCGGCGGTGACCAGGTAGTCGCCGCCGGGTGCCCGAAGCGTCGCCCGGACGACCTGGTTGCAGCCGAGCCGGAGGAGCAGGTCGGCCACCTCGTCGGTGGCGGCGACGGCGCAACTGCCGCTGGAGTGCGTCTTGAGCACCTGGTAGGCGGGCTGGCCGTCGGCGAGCTTCAACTCCTTGCCGGGAAAGAGCTCCTTCGCGGTGAGCGGCGCCTGGTCGGTGTCCCGCGAGTCGAGGTCCTGCCGTTGCGCGGGAGCGGACGCGCCGACGTTGGGCTGGCTCGTGGCGGTGGCCTGTGGGGCGGGGTCGTCGTCCACGAGCAGCGCGGCCGCGCCCAGGCCGCAGAGCGCCAGTAGGACGAGGACGGCCGCGCCGCCGATCAGCACCTGCCAGAGCCGGCCGCCGCCACGCCGTGTGGGCGACGTTACGGCTTCAGCCGTCGTGTAGACCTGGCTGCGCGGGGCCGCGACCGGGGCGCTGACGCGGGTGACCGGTGGCACCTGGGTCGGTGGCGCCTGGTTCCGTGACTCCTGGCTCCGTGGCGCCTGGGTCGACGGCAGCAGCAGCTGGTTCGGCCGAGGCAGCGACGGGGCGGGGAAGCGTGACGGTGAGGGGCCGGCCGGCGGAGGCGGACCGGCGCCGAGCACGGCCAGGTCGGACCCGGGCTCCGGGTCCTCGAATTCGTCCTCATCGGACTCGTACCGATACACCATGTCGCCCAGAGTAGGAGCCATTGTCCCTTTAGGGGGTAATATTGGGAAATGCGGCTGCGGGCCGTGTCGGGGCCTGACCCGGCCGGTGCGAGAATTGCCGGCGTGACCGGCGACCACTACTTCACCGCTCAACCCGCCAGCGACGCACCGGCGCGCGAGGTCGAGTTCTCCGTCGCCGACCGCGACTACCAGCTCGTCTCGGCCGGCGGCGTCTTCTCCGCCAGCCGCCTCGACGCCGGCACCGCCGTACTCCTGCGCAAGGCCGAGCTGCCCGCCGCCGACACCGTCGGTGACCTCCTCGACCTCGGCTGCGGGTTCGGCCCGATCACCTGCGTGCTGGCCGACGTGGCGCCGACGAGCACGGTCTGGGCGGTCGACGTCAACGCCCGCGCACGCGAGCTGACCGCCGCCAACGCCAGGCGGATCGGCGCCGCCGACCGGGTCCGGGTGAGCGCGCCGGACGACGTGCCGGCGGACCTCCGGTTCGCCCAGCTCTGGTCCAACCCACCGATCCGCATCGGCAAGGACGAGCTGCACGAGCTGTTGCTGCGGTGGCTGCCCCGACTCGCCCCGGACGGCGTCGGCTGGCTCGTCGTCGCCCGCCACCTCGGCGGCGACTCGCTGCAGCGCTGGATCATCGACCAGGGGTGGCAGGTCGAGCGGCACGCCAGCCAGAAGGGCTTCCGGGTGCTGCGGGTCACCCGGTAATTGGATGTCCCTCCCGGCCCTCGCTGGGGCAGGATCCCCGCGTGGGATACGTGGACGTGGCAGCGGTCGGGCACATTCTGCCCGACGGTCGGGAACTCTTCGCCGACGTGTCGTTCCGGGTCGGGGAGGGCAGCAAGGTCGCCCTGGTCGGGCCGAACGGCGCGGGAAAGACGACACTGCTGCGGATGGTCGCCGGTGACCTGCCGGTGCGTACCGGTACCGTCGCGCGGGCCGGCGGGCTGGGGGTGATGCGCCAGTTCATCGGCATGATCGGCGACGAGACGACAGTGGCCGACCTGGCGCTGTCACTGGCCCCGCCGCCGCTGCGCGCGGCCGGCAGCCGGCTCGCCGAGACCGAGACGGCGATGCGGGCCGCCGAGGCCCACGGCAAGTTCAGCAACGCCGCGGGCAAGGCCCAACTGGCGTACGCCGACGCGCTCGGCGCCTGGGGCGAGGCCGGCGGGTACGACGCCGAGGTGCTCTTCGACACCGTCGCCACGATCGTGCTCCACCAGCCCTGGGACGCCGTCCGGGACCGGCCGGTGCGGACCCTGTCCGGCGGCCAGCAGAAGCGCTTCGCCCTGGAGTTGCTGCTGCGCGGCCCCGACGAGGTACTGCTGCTCGACGAGCCGGACAACTTCCTCGACGTGCCCGGCAAACGCTGGCTGGAGGCGCGACTACGCGAGTCGACGAAGTCGGTGCTCTACGTCTCGCACGACCGCGAGCTGCTGGCCCAGAGCGCCGACCGGGTGGTCGCCGTGGAGGGGGGCAGCGCCTGGGTGCACCCCGGTGGCTTCGCCAGTTGGTACGAGGCGCGGGTGGCCCGGCACGCCCGCCTCGACGAGCTGCGTCGACGCTGGGACGAGGAGCACCAGAAGCTGCGCGAGCTGATGTTGATGTACAAGCAGAAGGCCGCGTACAACGACGGGTTGGCCTCGCGCTACCAGGCCGCGCAGACCCGGTTGCGCAAGTTCGAGGAGGCCGGGCCGCCGCCCGTACCGCCGAAGGACCAGGACATCCGGATGCGGCTGACCGGCGGGCGGACCGGCAAGCGCGCGGTTGTCTGTGACCAGCTGGAGCTCGACGGCCTGACATTCCCCTTCGACCTGGAGATCTGGTACGGCGACCGGGTGGCGGTGCTCGGTGCCAACGGCACCGGCAAGTCGCACTTCCTGCGGCTGCTGGCCCGCGGCGGCACCGATCCCGACCCGGCGAACGGGCCTGTCGACGGGGCGGGTGCGCTCGCCCCGGTGACGCACGACGGCACGGCCCGGCTCGGCGCCCGGGTCCGACCCGGGCACTTCTCCCAGACCCACGATCGGCCGGAGCTGATGGCGAAGACGCTCGTCGAGATCCTGTGGCGGGGTGACGAACATCGCCAGGGGATGGACCGGCACGCGGCGATGGGCGTGCTCAGCCGCTACGAGCTGGCCGGGCAGGGCGACCAGCGCTTCGGCACCCTCTCCGGTGGGCAGCAGGCCCGATTCCTGGTGCTGCTGCTGGAGCTGTCCGGGGCGACCCTGCTGCTGCTCGACGAACCCACCGACAACCTCGACCTGGCCAGCGCGGAGGCCCTCGAAGCGGGCCTGAACGCGTTCGAGGGGACGGTGGTGGCGGTCACCCACGACAGGTGGTTCACCCGCTCCTTCGACCGGTTCGTGCTGTTTCGGGGCGACAACGAGGTGGTGGAGACCCCGGAGCCGGTCTGGGACGTGGGCTGAGCCGTCACCGGGCAGCGGTGCGCCCGGCCGGCATAGGGTGGATCTCGTGACTGAGATGACCTATCGCCGGCTGGGCGACTCCGGGCTCGTGGTGTCCGTCGTCGGAATCGGCTGCAACAACTTCGGCCGCAAGCTCGACCTCGACGGCACCCGCGCGGTGGTGGACGCCGCCCTGGACGCCGGGATCAACCTGTTCGACACCGCCGACATCTACGGCGAGCCGCAGGGCGGCTCCGAGGAGCTGCTCGGGCAGGCGCTCAAGGGACGCCGGGACGACGTGGTGGTGGCCACCAAGTTCGGCATGGACATGTTCGGCCTGAACGGGCCGGACTACGGCGCGCGGGGTGCGCGGCGCTACATCGCCCGCGCGGTGGAGGCGTCGCTGCGCCGGCTCGGCACCGACCACATCGACCTGTACCAGATGCACGAGCCCGACCCGGGCACCCCGATCGACGAGACCCTCGCGGCCCTGGACGACCTGGTCCGCGACGGCAAGGTCCGCTACCTGGGCAACTCCAACTTCGCCGGCTGGCAGATCGCCGACGCCGACTGGGTCGCCTCGTCCAACGGCCGGTCCCGCTTCATCAGCGCGCAGAACCACTACAGCCTGCTGGAGCGGTCCGTGGAGACCGAGATCATCCCGGCCTGCGAGCGGTTCGGTCTCGGCATGCTGCCGTTCTTCCCGCTCGCCAACGGCCTGCTCACCGGGAAGTACAAGCGTGACGGTCAGCCGCCGGCCGGCAGCCGGCTCTCCGGCGGTGGGCGGTACGCGGAGCGGCTCGCGGCGGCCGACTGGGACACCATCGAGGCGATCGAGGCGTACGCGGCCGAGCGGGATCTGACGATGCTCCAGGTGGCGATCGGTGGGCTGGCCGCCCAGCCGGCGGTGACCTCGGTGATCGCCGGCGCCACCACGCCCGACCAGGTGCACGCGAACGCCGCAGCCGGCACCTGGGAGCCCAGCGACGAGGATCTGGCGGCGCTGCGCGCCGTCCTCTGAGCGCGCCGGCCGCTCGGCGCGTCGTGATCCACTCGCGTTCTTGTAAAGCGGCGTGACCTGCGGTCGGGGATGGGCCGACTTCAAGGAACGCGAGTCGATCACGGGCCGGGCCGCTCGTCGCGGCCCGGCCCGGTCGTCGCAGTGGCGCTGTGCGCCGGTAGGTCAGTCGTTCGGCGTCGAGGGGCGGCGGCGGCCCCACAGCATGGCCACTCCCATCGCCGCGACGACGACCATGAGGCCGGCCGCCGCGAACGGCCACCAGTCGCCCGTCCCGCCCTCGTCCGCGGGCCGGGTCACCGCGACCGGCCTGGGCGCCGGGGGCGACTGTGCGGCCTTCGCCTGCACCGTGGCGGTGGCCTTGCCCGCCAGGGGAGCGGGGGAGTTCACAGTGACCTTCCACGTGCCGGTGGAGAGCACCGGGCCGCTGCTGTAGAAGCCCTGCCCCTCGGGCTGCGGCTCCAACTGCACCGGCCCGACCCGCTGCCCGTCCGGGCCGGTGGCGGTGAGCACCAACCGCACCACCTGGTCCAGCCGGCGACCATCGGCGTAGGTGGCCTGGATGGTGACGCCCTCGGCCCCATCGCCGGCCACCGTCAGTTTGAGCTTGTCGGCCTGGGCGGCCGCCGGGGCAGCGGAGAGCAGGGTCAGGACCAGTCCGGCGAACACGGCGGCCACCACCTTGCGGATACCCGTCACGGACATCTCCTCACTACGGATGAGGGAGGCCCCTCCCCGACACCTGAGCGTCGGGGAGGGGCCTCGATCGGATCAGAGCTGGCGACCGGGTGCCAGCCGGGTGGCGTCGCCACCGAGCCGTCCGGTGCCCTTGACCGGTTCGCCGTCGTTCGCCTTGACCCCGGCCTTGCTGGCCGTGCCGCCGAGCCGAACGATCATCGCGTCGGCGTCCCGGATCAGGACGTCCCGAACCTCGGCCTCCGGCACCAGTGTGGCGTCGGCGGCGAGGTCACGGAGTGCGGTCAACTGCTTGATCGCCTTGTTGTCGTTGCCGGCAGCCTCGGCCTGACGGGCCGCGTCGAGCTTCGCCGTCAACTGCTTGTGCGCCTTGGCCGAGAGCCGCCCCGTCGCCTTGAACCGGTCCAGCAGGTTCTGCATGTCCCGGAACGAGGTGGTGACGAAGAACCGGACCGCCGAGGTCGTCGTGTTGCCCGCCTTGTCGGTCGCGGTGACGGTCAGCTCGTGCAGGCCGAGCGGGAGCTCGTACATGGCCTGCAGGGTGCCGCTGGCGTACGCCTTGCCGTCCAGGTCGCCCACCACGGACGCGATGCCCGAGGTCGGGTCGACGGCCTGCCAGGACACCCGTACGTCCTGGCTGTCCCCGTAGAGCTGGCCGTCGGCGATCCCGGACACCAGCAGCGTCGGCTTGGTGCCGTCGATGCGCAGCACCGCCGACTTGAGCGTCTCGGCGTTGCCCGCCTTGTCGGTCGAACGGAACAGCAGCTCGTGCTGCCCGTCACCGGTCACGGAGACCGGAGCCGTGTACGGCGTCCACGCGCCGCCATCCAGCGACCACTCGACCGTCTTGACGCCGGAACCGGCGTCGGTCGAGGTCAGCACCACCGGGATGGTCCCGTTGTGCCAGCCTGCGTCGTTCGCCGGAGCGAACGTCGCAGTGGTGACCGGAGCGGTGGCGTCGATCTTGACCGAGACGGTCTTCGTCGACTCCACGTTGCCGGCCTTGTCGGTCGAGCGGTACCGCAGCTCGTGCTCGCCGTCGCCGCTCACCGCCACCGGGGCGGTGTACGCCGTCCAGGTGGTCGCCCCGTCGAGCTGGTACTCCGTACCGGCCAGACCGCTGCCGCCGGCCTCGTCGGCGGCGGTCAGGGTGACAGTCACCGGACCGGTGTACCAACCCTCGGTCGGGGTGCCGGACAGCGCAGCCGTCGTGACCGGAGCGGTCTCGTCGGTGACCACCTCGGTGCTCAGCCGGAAGTAGTCGAACGAGGCGGTCTTCGACGCCGTCTGGTTGGCGCCGAGGGTGAACAGACCGACCTTCGGGGTGGCCCCGACCGCGCTGTTGGTGAGCGCCTCCAGCGTGGTCCAGGTGGTCCCGTCGGCCGAGTACGACGCCGTGAAGGTGTCGCCCGTGCGGGCCAGCCGCAGGTGCCACACCGCCGAGGTGAGGCTTGTCGCCTCCGGCTGCGGGTTCTGGACGACGCCGCCGACCTCGCTGCGGAACTCGATCCGCCGCGTCACCGTCTGGCCGGCCTGGTTGTCCGCGATGAAGTCGAACTTCAGGTAGTTGTCGTCGTCCGCCTGCACGAGCAGACCCGCCTGCTGGTACTGCTCGTTCAGCAGGCTGCCGTCGACCTTCGTCTCCAGGGTCCAGTCGCCCGAGGGCGCGGTCTGGAGGATGAAGTTCTTCGGCCCGGTGTTGTCGGTGCCGTAGATGTCACCGTTCGGCACGTCGATCCGCAACGCGCCACCGGTGACCCGGTAACCGTTCGGGTCCTCCCGCGTCACGGCGTCCCACCGGCACTTGTCCAGCGTGTCACCCGTGAATTCGTCCGACGGGTCGACCGGGCCGGCCGGGGCGTCCGGCGTGACCACGAACGAGTCGAACGCGGCGTCGACCACTGGCGCCTCGGTGCCTCCGTTGAGCGCGAAGACCCCGATCCGCGGGTTGGTGATGCCGGCGAGCGCGGCCGAACGGCCGACCGGGCTGAACGTCTGCCCGTCGCCCGAGGCGGACGCGGTCAGGTTCGTCCCGTCGCTGGTGATCCGCAGGTACACGGTGTCACCCGCCGGTGCGGCGGTGCTGTCGCCGGCGTCGTTGCGCGGCGTGGCGGCCGTCTCCCGGATGAACTCCACCGAGCGGCTGCCGTTGTAGAGCAGGTCCACCTTGGCGTAGTTGTCGTCGTCGCCGTACACCAGCAGGCCCGCCTGCTGGTAGTTGGCCGTCACCGGCAGAGTGACCTTGGTGGTCATCTCCCAGGCGCCGGTCGGCGCCGCCTGGAGGACCAGGTTGGTGGCGTCGTTGCGTGCGCCGTAGAGGTCGCCCACCCCGGTGGGCAGCCGCAGCGCGCCATCCGACACCGAGTAGAGCTGGTTCTCCCGGACCACGCTGGTCCACCGGCCCTTGTCGAGGCTGGTGCCGTTGAAGTCGTCCGAACGCGCCCCGAAGCAGGACGTGTCCGGCGCGTTCACCCGCACCGGCACCGTGGCGTACGACTTGGCACCCTTGCTGTCGGTCACCGTGAGGGTGGCCGTGAAGGCACCCACGCTCGTGTACGTGTGGCTGGCGTCCAGGGTGGACGCCGTGCCGCCGTCACCGAAGTCCCAGGCGTACGTCAGCGGGGTGTCGCCCTCGGCGTCGGTGGCCGTGCCGTCGAACTCGACGGTGACCGGCACGGTGCCGGTGGCCGGGGTCGCGGTGGCGGTGACCACCGGCGGCCCGTTCTCGGTGACGCCGCGGCCGACGAAGTCCATCCAGTTGACATTGAACAGCGAACCGGTTCCGCCGTTCGGATCGCGGGCCACGAAGTACAGCGATCCGCTCGCGGGACCTGTCACAGGCGCGCTCACGTCCGTGTACGTCTGCCACGCGCCGGTCGTCGGAACGATGGCCGTGGCCACTACCGGTCCGTCGACGGCGCCCGCGTGGACCTCGATCCGACCGCCGGCGGCGGCCGAGGCGGCCCGGAACCGGATCTCGGTGATGTTCGTCAGGTCCGCCGGGACGACCGACCACCAGTCGCCGTCCTCGATGAACGCGATGCTCTGGCCGCCACCGGCGGTGTCGGCCCCGGCCTCGCGCTGCACGCCTGCGTCTCCGCCGCCGGTGCCGCCCGGCACCCGCCCGGTGGCCGTGAAGTACTCGGCCTGCTTCTGCTTGGGCTGCAGGATCTCGATGTCCCGGCCGGTGAGCGCGCCCGCGCCGCCGGCACCACCGTCGTCGGTGTAGGTGGCCTCGAAGACCGCGAAGACGTTCGCCTCGGCGCCATGCCCGGAGGCGAGCGACGTCTGGACCGTGCCGGTGCAGCCGGTGTGCTGCTCCAGCGGGTGGGCGTGCTCGTCGTGACCGAGCAGCACCTGGAGGTTCACCCGGTCGCAGTCGATCTGCCCGTCCTCGGGGTCGGTCACCTTGACCGTGTAGCGGACCTGGTCACCCCAGTTGAAGAAGCCACCGTCCGGCGGGAACTCGATGCTCACCGTCGGTGCGGTGTTGCCCACGGTGACCGGCACGTTGGCCACCGCGGTACGGCCCTTCGGGTTGGTCACGGTGAGCTGGGCGGTGTAGTTGCCCGCCGTGGCGTACGTGTGCGTCGGGTTGGCCTCGGTGGAGGTCTGCCCGTCGCCGAAGGTCCAGGAGTAGGTGAGCGCGCCGCCGTCCGGGTCCCGGGAGCCAGTGCTGGAGAAGGTGACAGTCAGCGGCGCCGGGCCCGAGGTCGGGTTGGCGGACGCCGCGGCGATCGGCGCGAGGTCACCGGCGGTGTAGTCGATCCGGTAGATGCCGGAGTCGTCGTTGTTACCGCCGAACCCGGTGCCCCACTCGATCAGGTAGAGCGCGCCGTCCGGACCGAACTCGAAGTCCATCGGCCGGATCATCTTCATGCCGGTGAGCAGCTGGTTGATGTCCACCAACGACTTGCCGTCGGCGGTCATCTGCATCGTGTACATCTTGTTCTGGTTCCACTCGCCGAGCAGCGCCTTGCCGTCGTAGTAGGCCGGCCACTTGCGCGGGGAGTCGAGGTCGGCGTCGTACCGGTAGGCCGGGCCGCCCATCGGGGCGCCACCGCCACCGATCTCCGGATACCGCGCGTCACCGGCGTAGCCGTAGTCGACGGTGGCCGGGACGACAGGCGGGAGGTTGGTCAGGCCCGTGTTGTTGGGCGAGTTGTTCACCGGCGCCGCGCAGTCGAACTTCGGCCCGCTCGGGCCGGACGGGAACGTGTAGTCGTTGTACGCCTCGTTCGTCCCGGTGCAGTACGGCCAGCCGTAGTTGCCGGGGGTGACGACGTTCCACTCGACCAGGCCACGGGGGCCCCGGTCCGGGTTGTTCGCGTTGGCGTCCGGCCCGTAGTCCCCGACGTACAGCGTGTCGGTCTTCGGGTCGGTGCCGATCCGGAACGGGTTGCGGAAGCCCATCGCGTAGATCTCGGGACGGGTCTTCGCGGTGCCCGGCGCGAACAGGTTGCCCGTCGGAACGGTGTACGTCCCGTCGTCCTCCGGGTGGATCCGGATCACCTTGCCGCGCAGGTCGTTCGTGTTCGCGGAGGTGCGCTGCGAGTCGTAGTCCTGACGGCCCGCCCGCTCGTCCAGCGGCGCGTACGCGTTCGACTCGAACGGGTTGGTGTTGTCGCCGGTGGCCAGGTAGAGGTTGCCGGCGCTGTCGAAGGTCATGCTGCCGCCCGCGTGGCAGCAGGTGTTGCGCTGGGTGTCGACCCGCAGCACCTGCTTCTCGCTCGCCGGGTCGATGGTGTCGCCGGTCACCGTGAACCGGGACAGCAGGTTGCGCGTGACGCCGTCGTTCGGGGCGTAGTAGAGATACACCCACTTGTTGGTGGCGAAGTCCGGGTCGAGCCGGATGCCGATGAGGCCGTCCTCGTTGCCGGTGAAGACGTCCAGGTCGACGGCGGTGACGGTGCTACCGGTGTCCGGCTTGATGATCTGCACCCGGCCGTCGCGCTCGATGTAGAAGACCCGGCCGTCGGGCGCGATGTCCAGCTCCATCGGATTACTGGTGTTGCTGTCCAGGGTGATCTTCTCGAAGCTGGAGGTCTTCGAGGCGCCGCAGTCGGCGTCGACCACGCCGGCCGCCGTCTGGATGCCGCCGAGCAGGTGCTTGAGGAATTCGGGCTCGGCGTACGACTCCCGGGTGTGCCCGCCCCCCGTGTACCAGGAGCGGCCACCGTCGAAGTCCTGGCACCACGCGGTCGGGTGGTCGGCGCCCATCGCGCCGGCGCCCGGGGTGTAGCTCTTCTCGTCCAGGCTGGCCAGCACGTGCACGTCCGGCCGGGGGTTGGTCTGGAAGTTGTACCACTCGTCGAAGCGGGACCAGCGGTCCGGCAGTCCGGCGGTGGACGGGTGGGCATGGTCCTCCACCTTGACGGTGGCCTGCTGGTTCTGGGGGTGGTTGGCGAAGTACGCGCCGACCAGTTCGCCGTACCAGGCCCAGCTGTATTCGGTGTCCGAGGCGGCGTGGACGCCTGCGTAACCGCCGCCGGCCTTCACGTACCGCTCGAAGGCCGCCTGCTGGTCGGCGTCGAGGACGTCACCGGTGGTGGAGAGCCAGATCACGGCCTTGTACTTGGCGAGGTTGGCGTCGTTGAACGCGGCGCCGTCCTCGGTGGTGTCCACAGTGAACCCGTTGGCCGCGCCGAGTTGCTGGATGGCGGCGATGCCTGTGGGAATTGCGTCGTGCCGGAAGCCTGCGGTCTTCGAGAAGACCAGGACGGAGTAGGGGTCGGCCGCTGCGGCCTTCGGCGCCTTCGGCGCCACCTGGGAGAGCGGAGCCGCGACAGGCACGTCTCGCGCGGGGATCTGCGCTCCGGCCGGAGCGGCCTGCGCCGGCGACCCGAGCAGGGTCGTCGAGGCGAGCGCTAGGGAGAGCAGGGTAGCGGTGAGTGGTAAACGGGCACGACGAGAACGGGACACGCCGCCTCCAATGTCGCGGTGGACAGGAATCGCGGGGGCCGGCTCGCCGAAGACCGTCCCGGATGGAGCCGGTGGGGACGCCGTGCCAGGGCGTCCACGCCGGCATTTTGTCGAATCGCTGAACAAATTAATTCTGGTGTATCGATGTCGGGCAAGATGCCGGCGGGTAACGGTTCTGCAACGGCGGGCGACATTCCGAACAGGACCGGAGAAAGCGCCCCATCGATGGAGCCGTGGTGGCCGACGACCCCTCCCTTGGCAGACCCGGGGATCTGTCGTACGGTGACACGCAAGTAACCCACGGGAGCCCGGTGTACCGGGCTGAGAGGGGGGCTGACAGCCCCCGACCGTCGAACCTGATCCGGGTAATGCCGGCGCAGGGAGGAGCGTTGCCGTGCCGTCCCTTGGACGACTGCATCTGATCACCGACACCCGACCCGGGCGCGATCCACTCACAGTGGTCCGGGCCGCCCTCGCGGCGGCCCGCGCCGACCTCGTCGTGCAGGTCCGGGTGGAGGACTCCGCGACCGACCGCGAGGCGTACGACCTGGCCGGCCGGGTGTTGGCGCTCTGCGCCCCGTACGGAGCGACCTGCCTGGTCAACGACCGGCTGCACGTGGCGCTCGCGGTGGGCGCCGCTGGAGGGCACGTCGGGGCCGACGACCTGCCGGTCGCCGCCGCCCGGCACGTGCTCGGCCCGACCGGCGTGCTCGGCGCCACCGCACGCGCACCGCAGACGGCGGTCGCGGCGGTTGCCGCGGGCGCCACCTACCTGGGCGTCGGACCGTGCCACGCCACCACCACCAAGGACGGCCTGCCGGATCCCATCGGGCCCACCGGTGTGCGCGCCGTCGCCGACGCCGTCGACGTGCCGGTCATCGCGATCGGCGGGGTGACCGCCGACCGGGTGCCGGCGCTGCGGGCCGCCGGGGCGTACGGGGTGGCCGTGGTCGGTGCGCTCTCCGCCGCCGCCGACCCGGCCGGCGCCACCGCCGAGCTGCTCCGGGCCCTGGCGTGACGGGATCGGCCGCCCCCACCGTCGACGTAGCGGTGGTGGGCGCGGGGCCGATCGGGCTCGCGATCGCCTGGCGCTGCGCCACGCGCGGACTACGGGTGGCGGTGCACGACCCGGCCCCCGGGTCGGGGGCGTCGGCGGTCGCCGCCGGAATGCTCTCCCCGGTCGCCGAGGCGTACTTCGGTGAGCGGCGGCTGACCGAGCTGCTGGTGGCGTCCGCCGCCCGCTGGCCCGGGTTCGCCGCCGAGCTGACCGAGGCGAGCGGCACCGAGATCGGCTACCGCACCGAGGGCACCCTGATGGTCGGGCTGACCGGCGACGACCTGGCCGAGGCGCGCCGGCTGTGGGCGTACCAACAGGGGTTGGGTCTGCCGGTGACCCCGCTGCGCCCCAGCGAGCTGCGCGACCGCGAACCGGCGCTCGCCCCTCGGGTGCGCGGCGGCGCGTTCGCGCCCACCGACCACCAGGTCGACCCCCGGCTGCTGGTGCCGGCACTGCGCACGGCCGCGCAGCGGGCCGGCGCGGCGTTCGTGCCGCGGCCGGTCCGGAAGCTGTCCGATGTGGACGCGCGACTCACCGTGGTCGCCGCCGGCTGCGGGGCCGCCGTGCTCACCGGCCTGCCCGTGCGGCCGGTGAAGGGCCAGATCCTGCGGCTGCGCGCGCCCGGCGGCGTCACGCCGGGCTTCCGGCACGTGATCCGGGGGTACGCCGACGGCGAGCACGTGTACCTGGTGCCCCGCGCCGACGGCGAGGTGGTCCTCGGCGCGACCGTCGAGGAGCGTTCCGACACCACTGTCACCGCCGGCGCCGTGCAGCGGCTGCTGCGTGCCGGCGTCGACCTGCTGCCCGAGCTGACCGAGTACGACCTGGTCGAGGCGGTCGCCGGTCTGCGGCCCGGCACTCCGGACAACGCGCCGATCCTCGGGCCGCTGCCCGGTCGGCCGGATGTGCTGGTCGCCACCGGTCACCACCGGCACGGCATCGTGCTCACCCCGATCACCGCCGACACGATCGCCGACCTGGTGACCACAGGCGTGCCCGACCCGCTGCTCGCATCCTTCGGCGCGGGCCGATTCACCGACACGCCACCGCCCGGATCCGGCGACGTGGGCCGGTTCGCTGACACGCCACCGGTCCGTCCCGGCGACGTGGCGCGGCCCGGCGCGGGTGACCTGGGCGGACGCCGGTGCGCCGTCGCGTCGTCGGCCGGGATCGACGACGTGATGCCGGCTGGCGCGGGGGACCCGAGCGGACCTGCACGAACGACCGAGGAGGACCTGTGGAGTTGACGGTGAACGGGACCGGGCGCAGCGTCCCCGGCGGCGCGTCGGTGGCCGACGTCGTCCGTGACGTCGCCCCGCACCAGCGTGGCGTCGCGGTCGCGGTCAACGGCGAGGTGGTGCCCCGGGCCGGCTGGCCGGTCACTGTGCTGCGCGACGGCGACCGCGTCGAGGTGCTCACCGCCGCGCAGGGCGGGTGAGCGGCGTGTCGTTCGACCTGGGTGGGGTGGCCTTCACGTCGCGGCTGATTCTCGGCACCGGCGGCGCCGCGAACCTGCACGTTCTGGAACAGGCGATCCGGGCGTCCGGCACGGAGCTGGTCACGCTGGCGCTGCGCCGGGTGGACACCGCCCCGGGCACCGCCGGAGGGCTGCTCGACCTGATGGACCGGTGCGGGGTGCGGCTGCTGCCGAACACCGCCGGCTGCCACACCGCCACCGAGGCGGTGAAGGTGGCCCGGCTGGCGCGCGACGCGTTCGACACCGACTGGGTCAAGCTGGAGGTGATCGGCGACGAACGGACACTGCTGCCCGACGGCGTGGAACTGCTCCGCGCCGCCGAGGAACTGGTCGCCGACGGCTTCACGGTGCTGCCGTACACCAGTGACGACCCGGTGCTCGCCCGCCGCCTCGCCGATGTGGGGTGCGCCGCGGTGATGCCTGCCGGCGCGCCGATCGGCTCGGGGCTCGGAATCGGCAACCCGCACCACATCCGGCTGATCCGTCAGAGCGTGGACGTGCCCGTGATCCTGGACGCCGGCATCGGCACGGCTTCCGACGCGGCCCTGGCCATGGAGCTGGGCTGCGACGCGGTCCTGCTGGCCAGCGCGGTGACCCGGGCCGCCGACCCGGTGGCGATGGCGACGGCGATGCGGTACGCGGTCGAGGCCGGTCGGCTGGCCGCCGGTGCGGGTCGGATCGCCCGTCGCTTCCACGCCCTCGGATCCACCCCCGACGAGGGAAGACCAGACCTGTGACCGGGCGGACGGGCTCGGCGGCGCCGACGGGCTCAGTGACTCCAGATCTTGGTACGAAACGGCCCTCGGAGGGGCGCTTTCTCACCAAGATCTCGGCGATCCGGGGGATCGTCGTGCTGACCGACCGCCGGCAGGCACGGCGACCACTTGTTGACGTCGTGGCGGCCGCCGTGGCCGGAGGAGTGCGGGCCGTTCTGCTGCGCGAGAAGGACCTGCCCCGAGCGGAGCGTGCCGCCCTCGCGGTCGATCTGCGCCCGATCCTCACGGAGGCGGGCGGGACGTTGATCGTGGCCGGCCCGGATCCGCTCGACGGCGACGCCGTGCACTTGCCGGCCGCCGGTCCCTACCCACCACCGCGGTGCGGCCTCGTCGGCCGCTCCTGCCACGACGAGGCGGAGTTGCTCCGACTCACGAGTGAGGACTACGTCACCCTGTCGCCCGTCTTCCCGAGCCGCAGCAAACCCGGCTATGGCCCGCCCCTGCGACCCGACGGTCTCGCGAGCCTGATCCGGCGTAGCCCGGTGCCGGTCCTGGCCCTCGGGGGAGTGGAGACACCAGAGCAGGTAAGGGCCTGCGTCCGTGCAGGAGCCGCAGGGGTGGCAGTGCTGGGCGCGATCATGCGAGCCAAAGACCCCACCGAAACAGCCGCCACACTCTGCGGCGCCTTTCGAGAGGCGGTCACCCCCAAGCTGCCCGAAAGCTGGCACGGGCTCATGGAGGTCTCCCGGTCAGGGCTGCGGCCGACCGTGCCCACGCAGGGATCAAGCCTGACCGCCCGGAGTGGGCACGGGCGGCCGCAGCCCCAAACCCCAACCACATACAGCCAGACCGCAACCGAGGAAAGCCCGTGACCCCGAAGACCATCCTCACCATCGCCGGCTCCGACTCCGGCGGCGGCGCTGGCATCCAGGCCGACCTGAAGGTCTTCGCGGCGCTCGGGGCGTACGGAACCAGCGTCCTCACGGCGGTCACCGCCCAGAACACCCGTGGCGTCGATGCCGTCCTGCCGCTGCCGCCGCGCACGGTCACCGAGCAGTTGGACAGCGTCCTCGCCGACTTCACGGTGAGCGCGGTCAAGACGGGAATGCTCGGCACGCCCGCCGTCGCCGATGCGGTGGCCCAGGCCGCCCGGGACGGCCGGCTGCCCCAACTCGTCGTCGATCCGGTGCTGGTCGCCACGAGCGGCCACCGGCTCGGCGTGGTGGGCGCGGTGGAGCGGCTGCTTCCGTACGCCCGGGTGGCGACGCCGAACTGCGCGGAGGCCGCGGCCATCACCGGACGCGGAGTGGACGACGTGGCCGGGATGGTCGTCGCCGCGGAGGCCCTTGCCGCCGGCGGCCCGGAGTACGTGGTGGTCACCGGCGGTGACCTCGGTGGGGACGAAGCGGTCGACGTGCTGCACGGGGACGGCGTCACGACCGTGCTGCGCGGGCCACGGGTGGACACCCGGCACACCCACGGCACCGGGTGCTCGTTCTCGGCGGCGATCGCCGTGCGGCTCGCGCTGGGCGATCCGGTGCCGGCGGCGGTCGGGGCCGCCAAGGAGTACGTGCTCGGCGCGCTGTCCGGCGCGCGGGGTTGGGAGCTGGGCGCGGGGCGCGGGCCGCTGGATCACTTCGGCTGGTCCGCCTGATCACCAGGGAGGTTGTCATGCAGGCACGAGGCAAGGTGTACGTCGAGGGGTCACGGCCGGATGTGCGGGTGCCGTTCGCCGAGGTGGCGCTGACCGGGGACCTACCGCCGGTGCGGCTCTACGACACGTCCGGCCCGGGGTCGGACCCCGAGGTGGGGTTGCCCGCGATGCGCGGACCGTGGATCGCCGAACGGGGTGACGTGGCGCCGGTGCGGGGCGCGGGTACGCCGCTCGCCGGTGTGGACGGACGTCGTCCGACGCAGCTGGCGTACGCGCGGGCCGGTGTGGTGACGCCGGAGATGGAGTTCGTGGCGATCCGGGAGAACGTCGACCCGGAACTCGTGCGGGCCGAGATCGCCGCCGGTCGGGCGGTGCTGCCGCTCAACGTCAACCACCCGGAGTGCGAGCCGGCGATCATCGGTAAGGCGTTCCTGGTCAAGGTGAACGCCAACATCGGCACGTCGGCGGTCAGCTCGTCGGTCGCCGAGGAGGTGGAGAAGCTCACCTGGGCCACCCGCTGGGGCGCCGACACCGTGATGGACCTGTCCACCGGCAAGCGGATCCACGAGACCCGCGAGGCGATCGTGCGGAACTCGCCGGTCCCGATCGGTACGGTGCCCATCTACCAGGCCCTGGAGAAGGTCGGCGGCGACCCGGTGAAGCTGAGCTGGGAGGTCTTCCGGGAGACCGTGATCGAGCAGGCCGAGCAGGGCGTCGACTACATGACTGTGCACGCGGGGGTGCTGCTGCCGTACGTGCCGCTGGCCGTGGACCGGGTCACCGGGATCGTCTCCCGGGGCGGCTCGATCATGGCGGCGTGGTGCCTGGCCCATCACGAGGAGAACTTCCTCTACACCAACTTCGCCGAGCTGTGTGCACTGCTGGCGAAGTACGACGTGACGTTCTCCCTGGGTGACGGGCTGCGCCCCGGCTCGATCGCGGACGCCAACGACGAGGCGCAGTTCGCCGAGCTGCGTACGCTCGGCGAGCTGACGAAGATCGCCTGGGAGTACGACGTCCAGGTGATGATCGAGGGCCCCGGCCACGTGCCCATGCACAAGATCAAGGAGAACGTGGACCTCCAGCAGGAGTGGTGCCACGAGGCGCCGTTCTACACGCTCGGTCCGCTGACCACCGACATCGCGCCCGCGTACGACCACATCACCTCGGCGATCGGCGCCGCGATGATCGGCATGTTCGGCACCGCGATGCTCTGCTACGTCACGCCGAAGGAGCACCTCGGCCTGCCGGACCGCGACGACGTGAAGGCGGGCGTGATCGCGTACAAGATCGCGGCGCACGCGGCGGACCTGGCCAAGGGCCACCCCGGCGCGCAGGAGTGGGACGACGCGCTGTCGAAGGCGCGGTTCGAGTTCCGCTGGGAGGACCAGTTCAACCTCTCGCTGGACCCGGAGACGGCGCGGTCGTACCACGACGCGACACTGCCCGCCGAGCCGGCGAAGACGGCGCACTTCTGCTCGATGTGCGGCCCGAAGTTCTGCTCCATGAAGATCACCCAAGAGCTCAAGGAGTACGCGGCCCGCGGCATGAAGGACAAGTCGGAGGAGTTCGTCTCCGGGGGCGGCAAGGTCTATCTGCCGCTCGCCTGACCTGGTGCAGCATGATCGACTCGGGTTCACGGAAGTCGGGGTGTCCGGGAGCGGTGGACAGCCCGGGTTCCAGGAACCCGAGTCGATCATCCGGGATCGGGTGGTCAGTCGCGGTGGTGACGGCCGGTGGAGCGCAGCGAGCGACGGCCGTTCTCCTGCTCCGGCTCGTTGTCCGCGATCGGCTTGCCGAGCCCGGCGACCCAGTCGACGAACTCCTCGTCCTGCGTGGGCAGCGACTCTGCCTCATCCGCTGCGGGCCGCTTCTCCTCCTCGGCCCGAGCCCTGTTACGCCGGAACAGGCCACCGAGTCGTCCCCGCCGGGAGGACTGCTCCACGTCGTCCGTGGACGCCGGCGCGGCCCGCCGAGCAGCGCTGTCCGGCCCGTCGCTGTCGGCGGCGCCGGACGCGCCCCTGTCGGTGGTGCCCGATGCGCCGCCCTGCTCAGGTATGCCCGGACCAGCCGACGCCGGCAGGACAGATCCCACCACGGCGGACGCGCCGGTAGCCTCGCCGACCCGACCGCGCCGGCCGACGCCTTTGTCGGCCGTGCCGACGCCTTGGTCGGTCGCGCCGACGCCTTGGTCGGTCGTGCCGACGCCCTGGTCGGTCGTGCCATTGTCCCGGTCGGTCGTGCTTGAGGCGCGGTCTCTCGACCGGCCCCGGCCGAGTTTGGCGGCGGTCGGGCTGCCCTGGTCCGGCATGCTGGCAACCTGGTCGGTCGGCCCGCCTCGGTCTGCCCCGCTGATGGTCGGACCTGTCGGCCCGCTCTGGTCCGGTGTGCTGGCGCTCTGTTCCGGCGTGCTGGTGGTCCGATCCGATTCGGCGCGCCGACTGGTGTTGAAAGCGTCCCAGGTGCTGGCGCGGCTCAGGTCCGGCAGCGGCGCCCGGTGCCGGAAGCGGGGCGTCCAGTCCGACTCCTCCGCGGCGACGGGAGCATCCGGAGCGGCCGGTTCGGGTTCGGTAGTCCCCGTCGCCGGTGTGGTGGTCCACGCCGAGGTGACCGGCCAGGCCGGTGCCGCTGGAGTCCAGCGGTCGGTCGCCGGGCCGTCGGCAGTCGCCTCGCGGAACAACGAAGCGTCGCCATCGCCCTCGGTCGCGGCCGGTTCGGCGCGGCCCGTCCCGAACGCGTCGACTGGGGCGGGATCAGCAGCCGGGACGGTGGTGCCCTCCGGCTCGGCGCTGGCGGCAGAGCCGCGCGGGCTCGTCCCGCCGTTTCCGATGGCCTGATCCTGCGGATCTTTCCCGCTGGTCTGCTCTCCCTGGCTGGGTTCGGTGCCCTGGCCGGGCAGTGCAGCGTCCTGGTCGACGGGTCCTGCGAAGTCAACGCCGGTGCCGTCGGTGGCCGCGCCGGAGCGGGCCGGCCGCCTGGTGCGCCCACCGGTCGATCCGGCGGCTGCTGCTGTGCGGTCGGCGGTCGGTCCGGTTGTTGGCGCATTGTCAGCGGTGGCCTCAGCCGGTGCGTGGGCGTCGCCGTCGGCGAGGTTCGGTTCCGAGCCGACGGGAGTGGGAAGGCCCGCGCCAGTCGCGGGCGCGTGCGGTCCCGGCGTGCTCGGCTCGACCGGCGTGGACTTCGATTTGCGCGTACGGCGTGGCTTGGGTGCCGGTGCGTCGGCCGTGCCGTCACCCGCGCTGCCCGTGCTCGACGTGCCCGCGCTGCCCGTGCTCGGCGTGGCCGCGCTGCCCGTGCTCGGCGTGGCCGCGCTGCTCGCGGCCGGCGTGCTCGCGCTGCTCGCGGCCGGCGTGCTCGCGCTGCTCGCGGCCGGCGTGCTCGCGCTGCTCGCGGCCGGCGTGCTCGCGCTGCTCGCGACCGGCGTGCTCGCGCTCGGCGTGCCCGCGCTCGGCGTGCCCGCGCTCGGCGTGCCCGCGCCGCTCGCGCTCGGCGTGCCCGTGACCGTTTCGGGTGTCACCTGGGCCGTCGGGCCGCTTGTCGTGTCGTCGCTGCCCGGCTTGTCGCCACCGGCCGTGGTCGTCGTCGTGCTGCCGGTCGGGTCGTCGGCCTCCGTGACGGGTGTCGGTTTGGCGGCACCGATGGTGTCCCCGTCCCGGCTCGACGGGGTCGACTGTCGCCCGGCGGTGAACTCGCCCGTCGGGTCGGTCAGCCAGGAGGCGGGGGCCGGCGGGTTGGTCGCGCGGTCGTGCTGCCCGCTCGGGAGAAGCACGTCCTGGGTCGGGGCAACCGTCGTCGGCAGGGCCCCGGTGGTGTCGGCGTGCTGGCGGCGGCCGGCCGGCCGGGAAGCCTCGCGCGGGCGCGCCGCGTCGGCGGGGACCGGGCCGTGCTGGCCGCTCGCCGTGGTCGCCGGCCAGTCCCAGTGGGCGGGGACGGTGCGTACGGTGGCGGTGTCGTCGGCGGCGCGCGGACCCGGACCGGTCGTCGCCAGTTGCCCGCCGGTGCGGGTCGCGTCGGTGGTGGGCTCGGTGTCGCGGTGGTCGTCACCCGTCGACGGTGCCGCTTCGGTGCCCGGCAGCGGCGGGCCGGCCGGCAGTGGGCGCAGGATGTCGCTCGGCTCGATCGCCTGGGAATCGGCGCTGCGCGCGCCGACGGGCCAGCGCAGCAGGGCGGCGGCAGCGGCGCCGAGGGCGCCGGCGAGGATCGCGATCAGCGCGCCGTAGTAGGGGGTGGTCTGGTAGCGGTCCACCGCGTCGCCGGGGCCGGCGGTCAGGTAGGCGAATGCCAGCAGCACCGGGCCGGCCACCCCGGTCGCTGCGCTGACCAGCGGGACCTGGCCGCGCCAGCGGGCAAGCCCGGCGGTAGCCGCGCCCGCGAGCAGCGCCACCATGGGCAGCAGGAGCAGCGCCAGGCGCTGGGCGGCGGCGTCGTCCAGCCAGTTCGGTTCGAGTACGCCGAGTCGGACGGTGGGCAGCGGGCCGGCCGTGCCGAGCGACGGCAGGACGGAGATCAACGCCAGCAGCCAGACCGCCCCGGCCACGGCCGCCATGTTCCAGCCCAGTTCCGGTCGGAACAGCACGGCGATGGCTGCGCCCGCTCCGATGACCGCCCCGAGGATGGCGCAGATACCGACCGCCCAGACCGGGTCCACCGAGATCAACTCGGCGGCGCGGGCGGGCTGCATGCAGAGTGGGGCCACGGCGGTGGCGCCGAGCGCGGCCGCACCGCCGATGGCCAGTTGCCGGCCGGTGCTGGCCGGCGGGGCGTCCCGGCGGGCCAGGCGCCCGGTCAGGACGGCGCCGGCGACGGCGGCGTTCGCGGCGAACCAGCCCACCCAGACGAGCTGGGCCGGCCACTGGTTGACTGTCGTGCCGGTGAAGGCGCCGGTGAGTCGTACGATGCCGAAGCCGTACGCGACACCGAGCTGGCCGGCTCCGGCCAGCACGCTCACCCCGAGCGCCGTGAGCAGTAGTCTGCCCCAGGTCCGAAAGGCCATGTCCGGCACGTTACGCACCTGGTACACCCGATCGCCACCGGCGCGCCGCGCGGCGTGGTGGCCGGCCCCCGGCGCGTCTACTTGAGTTCGACCAGCCGGGCCAGGTATGTCGTGTCCCCGACATTGGTGAGCATGTGTACGGCACCGGGGTCCCGGTAGACGACCCCACCGGTTGGCTCGTCGGCGTCGATCCGAGTGCCGTCGATGGTCTGGACGACGTTCTTCGCGCCCTGGATCGCCACCACCAGGTAGGGGTGGTCATGCCGGTGCAGGGGCTGCCGCTCGCCCGGTTCGAGCCGGATGTGCCAGACCCGGACCCGGTCGTTCTCGTACACGATCTCCTGGCCCACCGGCCCGAGTTCGGTGCCGTCGATCACGTCGGTCATCGTCCAGCCTCCAGTTGGGGGAGCACCTCGGCGGCGATCAGTTCGAGGTGGTCGAGGTCGTCGAGGTCGGTCATGCGCAGGTGCACCCGGGTGGCGCCGATCTCGGCGAACTCGCCGATCCGCTGCACGAGCTGCGCGGGCGAGCCGACCACCGGGTCCTCCGGTGGCAGAGCGCTCTTCTCGTGCAGGGGCGCGGCCCGGAGCTGCGCCTCGGCGTCGGTACGGCCGATGGCCACCACGATCCCGGCGGAGAGGACCAGCGGCGCCCGGCCGGCCTCGGTCCGACCCACGCGGTCGCACGCCTCCCGCACCCGGTCGTACGCCGTGGCGGTCTCGGCCACGGACTTGAACGGCATGTTGAACTCGTCGGCGTAGCGGGCGGCCAGTTCGGGGGTCCGCTTGGGACCGCGCCCGCCGACGATGATCGGCGGTCCGGGCACCTGCACCGGCTTGGGCAGCGCGGGCGCGTCCACCAGCCGGTAGTGGTCACCGGTGAAGCTGTACGTCTCGCCCACCGGGGTGGCCCACAGCCCGGTGATCACCTCAAGCTGCTCGGCCAGTCGGTCGAAGCGCTCGCCGACGGCCGGGAACGGGATGCCGTACGAGGTGTGCTCGCGCTCGTACCAGCCGGCGCCGATGCCGAGGTCGACCCGGCCGCCGCTCATCTGGTCGACCTGCGCGACGAGCACGGCGAGCGGGCCGGGCAGTCGGAAGGTCGCCGACGTGACCAGGGTGCCGAGCCGGATCCGGCGGGTCTCGCGGGCCAGCGCGGCGAGGGTCAGCCAGGCGTCCGTCGGGCCGGGCAGGCCCGGGTCGGCGCCCATCGACTGGTAGTGGTCGGCGCGGAGGAAGCCCTCGTAACCGCCATCCTCGACCAGTCGGGCGAACCGGAGTTGCGTGTCGTAGTCGGCGCCTCGGTGCGGCTCGGTGAAGACCGACACCCGCATGGTCATCGTCCCTCCATGCCGGCCGCGGCCGGCTGGTCGCGTTCCATCAACAGCTCGTGCAGGTCGGCGCTGACCCGGGCGACGTCGGCGAGATGCGCGTTGCGGCCCAGGGTGCGGGGTCGGGGGATGGCCACCTCGACGACCTTGCGGATCCGCCCGGGGCGAGGGCTCAGCACGACCACCCGGTCGGCGAGCAGCACCGCCTCGTCGATCGAGTGGGTGACGAAGACGATTGTCGGCTTGTTCTCCATGTGCACGCGCTGCAGTTCGCCGGAGAGTTCCTCGCGGGTGAGCGCGTCGAGCGCGGAGAACGGCTCGTCCATCAGCATCACCCGGGGTTCGCCGATGAGCGACCGGCACAGCGACACCCGCTGCTGCATGCCACCGGAGAGTTCGTGCGGCAGCCGCTTCTCGAACCCGGCCAGCCCGGCCACGTCGAGGAGTTCCCGGGCACGCTCGCGGTGCTTGGCGCGGCTCCAGCCGAAGATCTCCACCGGCAGCAGCACGTTGTCCAGCACGCTGCGCCACGGCAGCAGCGCCGGCTTCTGGAACAGCATGGCGATGTCGCGGCGGGGCCGGGTGATCGGCGTACCGGCCACGGTGATCTCACCGGAGGTCAGCGGAAGCAGCCCGGCGATCAACCGCAGCAGGGTCGACTTGCCGCAACCGGAGCGCCCGAGCACGGCGACGAACTCGCCCTCGGCGACGTCGAGGTCGATGCCGCGGAGGGCCTCGACCTGGCCGGATCGGCCCTCGAAGGTACGCGACACCCCGGACAGTCGGATCATCTGCGGCGTACCTCCGCTGAGTGGACGGTCAGGAATCCGACAAAGGCTAGCTGCACCGTTGACATCTCGCACCGTCCGGGGTCGTCGTCAGGTTGTTTCCGTTCCGCAACCCGATACGCCTGGCGTCACAACTGTGGACTTCTCGTACGCTGTGCCCGCGAAGAGTCCCCTCACGATGGCGGTGCCCGGCTTCGACCCCTCCCGCCGGTCCCGTCGCGACAACCCCCTCCGGTGGCCTGCGGCCCCGGTCGGAAAGGACATGGTGCTACTGATGAGAAGGCTGACCCGTACGGTCGCTACGGCCGCGCTGGCCACCGCCCTCGCCCTCGTCTCCGCCTGCAGCAGCGGGTCGGACAAGTCCGACGACGCCAAGGGCGGCAAGGGCGAATCGTTGCAGAAGGTGACCTACCTCACCTCATTCGGCAACTTCGGACGTGACTCCTACGCCTGGGTGGCGAAGGACAAGGGCTTCTTCAAGGAGGCCGGCTTCGACGTCGACATCAAGGCGGGTCAGGGCACCGGTGGTGTGATCCAGACCGTCGTCGGCGGCAAGGCGGACTTCGGGCCGATCGACCTCACCGGTGGTCTGCTCCAGCTCGGCAACGGCCAGGCCAAGGACTTCACGGCCGTGGCCGCGATCCAGCAGCGCACGATGGCCGGCATCGCCACGGTCGAGGGCAAGAACATCAACTCGCCCAAGGACCTGGAGGGCAAGAAGCTCGCCGACACCCCCGGCTCCGTGGTCCGCAACCTGTTCCCGACGTACGCCCGGCTCGCCGGTGTGGACGCCAGCAAGGTGACCTGGGTCAACGGTGAGGCGCAGGCGCTGATCGGCACCCTGGCCAGCGGGTCGGTGGACGGCATCGGTCAGTTCGTCGTCGGTCAGCCGACCATCGAGGCGGTGGCCCACAAGAAGGCCGTCATGCTGCCGTACAGCAACGTGATGCAGGACCTCTACGGCAACGTGCTGATCACCTCCTCGAAGACCGCCAAGGAGAAGCCCGAGATGGTGAAGCGGTTCACCGCGGCGCTGCTCAAGGGCCTGGAGTACAGCCTGGCGAACTCCAAGGAGGCCGGCGAGATTCTGAAGAAGAACGTCGACGCCGCCAACCCGGTGGCTGCTGCCGCCGAGCTGGACCTGATGGCCGCGTACGTGCGTTCCGGCAACTCCGGCACCGCCATCGGCACGCTGGACAGCGGCCGGGTCGCGAAGAGCATCGCGATCCTGCAGGGCGCGGGCGCGCTCAAGCAGAACATCACCCCCGAGCAGATCATCGACTTCAGCCTCGCGCCGAAGGCCTGATCGTCCGGTCGTCACCAGGGGGTACGTCCCGCCGGATCCGGTGGGGCGTACCCCCGTCGCTCGTCGGCCCCCAGGGCCGTCGAATTTCGAGGAGGACAAGATGGCCGACGTCCGGTCAGCCGAGCCGGCGGTGACGGCGCCCCCACCCCCGGGCGCCGGCCGGGAGGCACGTCGGGCGGGTCGGGGCGCCGGCCTGCGTGCGGGGGCCGGGGCGGCGCTGCTGCCCGCGGCCGGCCTCGTGGTGGCCCTGGCCGCCTGGTGGCTGATCGCCCGGCTGGAGCTGGTCCACCCGGCCGCCCTGCCGCCGCCGGGTGACGTGCTCACCGCGTTCGTCGACAAGCCCGCCCAGATGCTGGAGCACACCTGGGCCACCCTGCTGGAGATCCTGGTCGGCTTCGTCCTGTCAGTCGCCGCCGGTGTCCTGATCGGACTGTCTCTGGCCAGCTCCCACACGGTCGAGCGGATGTTCACCCCGCTGCTGGTCGCGGTGAACGCCGTGCCGAAGATCACCCTGGGCCCGCTGCTGGTGGTGGCGCTGGGCTGGGGCCAGAAGCCGATCCTGACGATGGTGTTCCTGCTCTGCTTCTTCCCCATCGTCCTGTCCACCGCGACGGGGTTGACCACCACGCCGGCCGACCTGGCCGAGCTGGTCCGATCGTGGAACGCCTCCCGCTGGCAGGCGTTCCGCAAGGTCCGGTTCCCGGCAGCGCTGCCGCAGATCTTCGTCGGGCTCAAGGTGGCCATGCCGCTGGCGGCCATCGGCGCGGTGATCGGTGAGTTCCAGGCCGGCGAGAGCGGCCTGGGTTACGTGATCACCCAGTACGCGGGCGTCGGCGACACCGCCACGGCCTGGGCGGCGATCATGCTGGTGGCGCTGGTGAGCATCCTGCTCTACTCCACGCTCGTGCTCGTCGAGCGGATCGCCCTGCCCTGGGTGCGCGAGACCACAAGCAGCCGCTAACCCCGTCCGGCAGAGCAAAGCGAACAAAGGCAACGCAAAGGGCCGGCCCCCACGAGGAGGCCGGCCCTTTCCACTGACAGTGACGCGGAGGGGTTGTGGCCTACCGTGCCCGGCGGAGGGATCAAGCCTGACCGCCCGGGGCCGGGCGCGGTAGGCCAAACCCCACCTGGAGCACGACGAACCGAGCTACCCCGCCAACCGCCAACGACCGTTCCGGGCGACAAGCGTGGTGAGCGCCTGCGGCATGAGGCCGGAGTGGTTGTCGGGCGTCATGCGGATCGGGCCGGAGAGACCGTCGATCTGGGACGTCTCCAGCACGTCGCGGATGCCGTCCCGGTCGACCTTCCCGGCCGGCCCGCCGGCACGCAGTTCGGCGTCGGCGATCAGTTGGATGGCGTCGGCGGCGAAGGACGAGGACCCGTTGTAGCCGCCGAAGCGCGCCGTGTAGTCCTGGAACCACTGCCGCCGGGCCGCCTTCGCCGGCGTGGTGGCGATCACGTCATCGATCACCATGGTCTGGGTGAAGATCAGCGTGGCTCGCTCGGTGGCCCGGGCGGCGGCGCCGAGGAAGAGGTCGCCGGCCGCTCCCGCGTCGAAGAAGAGCGATCCCCGGAACGCGGCCTGCTGGGCGCTGGTCGCGGCCAGCGCGGCCTGCTCCGGCGGGGTCCAGACGACAAGCGCGTCGAGCTTGAGCTTGGTGAGCTTGCCGACCTGTTGGGAGACCTCGGTGTCGGTGGTCTTCACCGACTCCTCTCCGGCGACCTTGATGTTGGCCTTGGTCAGCTCGCGGCGCAACGCGAGCACACCCTCGCGGCCGTAGTCGTCGTTGCTGGCGAGCAGGCCCACCTTGCGGACGTTCTTACGACGCAGTTCGGTGGTGAGCGCGGCGGCGCTGTCCGCCGCGTTCGGGCCCAGCTTGAACACGTAGCGCCGATCGGCGACCGGGCTCGCGATCGCGCCGGAAGCCGCGAGCGCAATGGTCGGAATCCGCTTGTCGTTGATGACACCGACGGCGCCGACAGCGCATTCGTTACAGCCGCCCATGACGATGGCGCTTACTTGGGAATCGCTGCTGAAGTCGGCGATGTTGCGCAGCGACTCGGCGGCGTCGGAACGGTTGTCCTTGACCCTCAGATCGATCTTCCGGCCGTTCAGTGCTCCGGAGGCGTTCAACTGATCGACCTTGAGTTTCAGGGCCCGCTGGTATGTCTGACCGACCTGGGCAGCGGCGCCGGAGAGTTCGAGATCGGCGGCGATCACGATCGGACTCGTGTCCTGCTCCGCTCCGCCGAACTGGCAGCCGGTGAGCGTGGTGGCCACTACGGCCGATGCGAGCGCCGCGATGGTCGCGGAGCGGATGGGGCTCAACTCAGTCCTCCAGGTGCGGGCGCGGGCGCTGCCCGGTCACCGCCGCTAATCCGTCCTCAGTGGAGGGCGGGATCTCGTCTGCCGTACGGTGTGTGCGCGAAGCCTGCAAAACCTTGCCAATGGCCGGCGCTGTGGTCAAGCGCGGACCCCGGTTGCATTTTCGGGACGGCCATCCCACATGCTGGGGTAACGCAATGTTTGCAAAACCTCACTTTGCACACACGCGTGACCACTCTGGAGTTACATGCCCTGTTCAGGGGCTTGCGGAAATGAAGGTATCAGTTGACCGGATCACGGGTTCCGCGCCGTCCGACCGTTTCCTACCTCACTGCGGCTTCCCAAACTCGATCTTCTCTGATGAAATCGCGGCCGTGCCGCGCGTGGTCCCCTCCGCTTACGGCACGGTTCGGCGGGCCAGGCGGGGAAGAAACGACGGAGGCGATGTCGTGAGCACCGGACCGACGACCCTGCCCGCGCTCGGCGAGAATGCTCGGCCCGCGCGCCGGCGTCTGCCGAGACTGCGGGACGCCCGGATCCGGTCCAAACTGGCGCTGATTCTGGTCGTTCCGGTGGCCGCCGTGATCGCGCTGGCCACCGTCCGACTCATCTCGGTGGGCGAGGGTGCCTACGACGCCACCCAGGCCCGGTCGCTCACCGCGCTGTCCATCGACGTCAGCGCGCTGACCCAGGATCTCCAGGCCGAGCGGATGGCCGCGGCGGCCTACCTGGCCGCTCCCCAGCAGCCCGCCGACGCGTACAACCTGCGGGTGCGCCAGACGCAGCAGCGCGTGGACGAGTACCGCGCCGAGCGGGGCCGGATCGGCGAGGTCCCGGCCGCCCTGCGGGACCGGCTGGATGCCATCGACGACCACCTGGCCACGCTGGACGGCACCCGCCAGGAGGTACTGGGCCGCCGGCAGATGGCGGTCGCCGAGTCGGTCCTGCGCTACGGCGTCATCCTCACCGACCTGGTCTCCTACGGCGACGGGCTGGCCCAGCTGCCCGGCGACGAGAGCCTGTCGGACAGCCGCCGGGCGGTCGCCGCGTTCGCCCGCGCCAAGGCGTCCGTGGCCGAGGAGGAGGCGGTCGCCTTCACGGCGCTGAGCGCCGGCCAGCTCGACCCGGAGCAGTTCTCCTCCTTCGTGGCCACGCTTACCAGCCAGCAGGAGGCCCTGGTCGCCTTCTCGCTCGCCGCCGACCCCGTGCAGCGGGCCCTCGTCGACAGCACCGTCTCCGGTGACGCCGTCGGTCTCTCCGACCGGGTCGCCAGCGACATCACCCGCTCCGTCGGGCAGCGCCCGCTGGTCACCGCGCAGGACGCCACCGCCGCCATCGGCGCGGTCAACGACCTGATGCGCTGGGCCGAGACCCAGCTTCAGGACCGGCTGCTCGAACAGGCCGACCAGGCGCGTTCGGACGTCATCCGGCAGGCCGTGGTCGAGTCGATCCTGGTGCTGCTCACCCTGATCATCGCCGTCTCGCTGGCCGTGGTGCTGGCCCGGTCGCTGAACCACTCGCTGCGCCGACTGCGCGAGGGCGCGCTCTCGGTGGCCAACCACGACCTGCCCGACGCTGTGCAGCGACTGCAGAACATGGGCAGCGTGGGTGACGGTGGCGTGGACGAGATCGTCCGTCAGGTCCGGGACCCGATCCAACTGAACAGCCGTGACGAGGTCGGACAGGTGGCGTTGGCCTTCAACGTCGTCCACCGGGAGGCGGTGCGGGTCGCCGCCGAGCAGGCCGCACTGCGCACGAGCGTCTCGGCGATGTTCCTCAACCTCGCCCGCCGCAGTCAGACCCTGGTCGACCGGATGATCGGCGAGCTGGACGCGATCGAGCGCGGCGAGGAGGACCCGAAGCGGTTGGCCCAGCTCTTCGAGCTGGACCACCTGGCCACCCGAATGCGCCGCAACGACGAGAACCTGCTGGTCCTGGCCGGCGCAGACTCCGGTGCACCGCGTCGCGACGACGCGCTGGTCGTGGACGTGCTGCGCGCGGCACAGTCGGAGGTGGAGCTCTACAACCGGATCGAGTTCGGCACCGTCGACACCGACATCTCGGTGGCCGCGCACGCGGTGAACGACGTGGTACGTCTCGTCGCCGAGCTGCTGGACAACGCCACCCGGTTCTCGCCGCCGAACACGACAGTGGTCGCCGACGGTCGCCGCATCCGCGACTATGTCCTGATCCAGATCGAGGACCGCGGGCTCGGCCTCACCGACGAGCAGCTCGACTCGCTCAACCGCCGGCTGGCCGCTCCGCCGAGCGTGGACGTCGCCGCGTTCCGACTGATGGGTCTGGCCGTGGTCAGCCGGCTCGCCTCCCGCTACGGCATCCGGGTGGAGCTGCGCCGCAACGTGGAGGGCGGCACCGTCGCCCAGGTGACGCTGCCCGCGGCCACCGTGATCCTGCCCAGCAACCGCGGCCGCGAGCAGGTGCTCACCCGTCCGCGCCAGCCGATGGCTGTCGAGCAGACGCCGCTCACCCCGATCGGCCACGCCGAGTCGTACGCCGGCGCCACCACCGCGGCGGCGACCCTACCCGACCAGTGGCGGACCAACGTCCCGGCGCCCGCGCAGTGGCAGTCTCCGGTCGACGCGCGGGACACCGCCCCGGCCGTGCAGGCCGGCGGCTACACGGGGGCTCGCCCGTCGGCGCCGCCCGCCGCCGCGCCGGCCACTTCGGTCCCGCCCGCCCGCCCGGCGTACAGCAACGGCGCGGGCACCTCGGTGGGCAGCCCGACCGTGGCGTACCCGACTATCGACGCGCTGCCCCGACGCGGTTCGACGGCCGACACCACTGACGGTCGGAGCGCGCCGGTGCTGCCCGTCGGGCCGGTCGCCGGCCCCGGCGCGGTCGCCCCGCCGGCCCCGCCCGTGACGCCGGCCCCGCCGGTGCAGCCCGCCGCGCCCGTGCGACCCGCTCCGCCGGCCACGCCGCCGACACCCGCCGCGCCGATCAGCACCCGGCCGGAGTTCCCCGCCGAGGCGCCGATCTTCCGGGAGATGGAAGCGGTCTGGTTCCGATCGCACGGCGACGACGCCACCGCGATCTTCACCCGGCCGCAGTTCGACACACCGCCCGCGGCCGCCGATGCCGGCCCGCGCACGGCCAACGGCGGTCAACCAGCCACCGCGTCCGCGCCGGCGACCGCGCCGGCCCGACCGCCACTGCCCACCCGTACCCCGGGCAGTTCCGAGGGCACCGGAGCACAGAGCGTGGGAAGCATGGACGGATTCGGCGGTGCGAACACCGGCGGTCGTGGCGCCTCGACGCCGAAGGCCCCGCCGTCGTACACCCCGCCGCCGCCGGCCGCCCGGCCGGCGCCTGTCGCGGCCCCCGCCCCCACCGCCGCCCCGACCACGCCCCCGCGTGCCACGGACCCGGACGCCTGGCGGACGGCGGCCGACGAGGGCTGGTCGCTGGCCAGCCGGGCCGCGGAGCCGGCCGCCGCCGGCACCACCCGCTCGGGTCTGCCCAAGCGGGTGCCGCAGGCGCAGCTCGTGCCGGGCGGCATCGAACCGAAGGGTGGCCGGGACCGCAGCCGGCGCACCCCCGATGAAGTACGCGGCCTGTTGTCGGCCTACCACCGCGGCGTGCAGCGCGGCCGGACGGCCGGGACGGACCAGAACAGCACCTCGACCAAGGAGAGCCGATGAACAGGCCAGCTGCCATGCAGGACATGGGTTGGCTGCTCACCAACTTCGCCGACAGCGTGGCGGGTATCGCCCACGTGGTGGCGGTGTCCGCCGACGGGCTGCTGCTCGCGTCCTCCCGGGACCTGCCGGGGGACCGGGCGGACCAGCTCGCCGCGATCACCTCCGGCGTGGTGAGCCTGACCGAGGGCGCGGCCCGGATGTTCAGCGCGGGCGGGGTGTTGCAGACCGTCATCGAGATGGACAGCGGTTACCTCTTCCTCATGTCGATCAGCGACGGCTCGTCGATGGCCGTACTGGCCGCGCGGAGCTGCGACGTGGGCCAGGTGGGCTACGAGATGGCACTCCTGGTGGAGCGGGTCGGTGCCGCGCTGGTGCCGCTGCCGAGGGACGCGGTGCGCTCGTAGTGGCGGAATCCGACGCGCGGAACGCGCGCCGGAACAGGGATGGGAGGCGGTGTGGGCCGGCTCCGCTGGGGACGAGGAGGTGATCGGGGATGGACCAACGACGCGCTGACCCGCGCGGAGCTCTGGTGCGCCCGTACGCGGTCACCCGTGGTCGTACCGAGCCCCGGCAGGACATCGCCCTCGAGGCGGTCCTCACGGCCTCACCCACCCAGGTTGCCGAGTCCCGCTTCGCGGGGCACGACAAGCACCGCATCGCCACGGTCTGCGAGGGCCGTGCACAGTCGCTGGCGGAGATCGCCGCGTACACCCGGATGCCGCTGGGCGTCGCCCGGGTACTGGTCGCCGACATGGTGGCCGAGAGCCTGCTGACGTTACACACTGCTGCTCCCGCCGAGGGGTTCGAGGAGCGGATGGAACTGCTTGGAAGGGTGCTAAGTGGACTTCGCAGGCTATGACCCCGCTGGGGGGCGGCCGAGCCGGGGAATCGTCTCCGCGAAGATCGTCGTCGCGGGCGGCTTCGGCGTCGGTAAGACGACCCTCGTCGGCTCGATCTCCGAGATCACGCCGCTGACGACCGAGGCGGTGATGACCGCCGCCGGTGTCGGCATCGACGATCCGTCCAAGGTGCCGGGCAAGGAGACCACCACGGTCGCCATGGACTTCGGCCGGATCACCATGGCCCAGGACCTGATCCTGTACCTGTTCGGTACGCCGGGTCAGACCCGCTTCTGGTTCATGTGGGACGAGATCATCCGAGGTGCGGTGGGCGCTGCCGTCCTGGTGGACACCCGCCGGATCACCGACGCGTTCGCCCCGCTGGACTACTTCGAGAACCGCAACCTGCCGTACGTGGTGGCGCTGAACCGGTTCGACGGCGCTCCCCAGTACGAGCTGGACGAGGTCCGTGAGGCGCTGGCCATCTCGCCGCAGGTGCCGCTGGTGATGACCGACGCCCGGCACCGGGACTCGGTCAAGCAGGTGCTGGTGACGGTGGTCGAGCACGCCATGCTCCGGCTGCAGGCCGAGCACGGTCGGGGCTTCCCCACGCCGGTCGGCTGAACCGCCGCGTCGCGGTCGGCACACAAGGGCCGGCCGCGACGCGTCAGTCGACCCGGAGCCGGTAGCCGCGCTTGACCACGGTCTGCACCACGCGCGGCGCGCGCAGGCCGGCCCGCAGGCGCGCCACCGCCATCTCCACCGCGTGCTCGTCGGCGCCCCGGGGGAGGGTCCGCAGCAGCGCCGTGCGCGACAGCACCCGCCCGGGGGCCTGGGCCAGCGCCCGCAGCACCGCCATCGGGGCGGGAGCGAGCGGGCGTAGCTCGCCGTCGATCACCGCCGCGTGCCCGCGCAGGGTGAGCAGGTGCCCGGCGGCCTTGAACGTCACGGTCCGGCGGGGCAGTTCGTCGACGATGGTCCGCACCAGCGCGCCCAGCCGGGCCCGGCCAGGCGCGCTCACCGGTACCCCGTGGCGCAGCAACGGCTCGGCGGTCACCGCGCCCACGCAGCTCGCCAGCACGTCGGTGCGCAGCGCGGACACCACCGCGTCGGTACGGTCCCCGGCGGCCCGCAGCAGCGCCTCCGCCGCCGGCGCCGAGGTGAACGTCACCGCGTCCACCAGACGGCCGGCGATCAGGTCGATCAGCCGGTGCAGCGGCGCCGGGTCGGTCGGCGGCGCCCAGCGGTAGACCGGCACCTCGATCACCGTGGCGCCGGCCGCCTCCAGCGCGAGCGTGCACTCGGGTTGCCGTTCACCGTGCAGCTGCATGGCGATCACCTGCCCGGCCACGCCGCGTCGGCGCAGGTGATCGACCACCTCGTCGCAGCTCTCCGACGCCGGTGACCACTGGTCGTGCAGGCCGGCCGCTCGGATCGCGCCACGGGCCTTCGGGCCGCGGGCGACGACGTACGAGCTGGCGAGCACCGAACGCAGCGGTTCGGCCAGCCCCCAGCCCTCGGCCGCCTCCAGCCACCCGCGCATCCCGATGCCGGTGTTGGCCATCAGGATGTCCGGTGGCTGGTCGAGGCAGGCGCGGGTCGCCTCGCGCAGTTCCGTGTCGTCGGACAGCGGCACGATCCGCAGCGCCGGGGCGAGCACCACGCGGGCGCCCCGGCGTTCGAGCAGCGCAGCCAACTCGTCGCGCCGCCGGTCGGCGGTCACCCCGATGGTGAAGCCGGCCAGTTCTTCCCGCATCAGCCCTCCCGTCGCAACCGCACTTCGACGATCCCGTCATGGCAGCGCGTGTCGTGCCGGGCCACTGTCACCCCGGGCAGGTCGAGGCAGTCGCCGGTGCGCAGGTCGTACACCTGCTTGTGCAGCGGCGAGGCGACCGTCGGCACGCCGCCGCGGCTGCCCACGATGCCCCGCGACAGCACGTACGCCCCGGAGACCGGGTCGCGGTTGTCGATCGCGAACAGCCCGTCCACGGTGTGGAAGAGGGCGACCTGCACGCCGTCGACCAGGGCGGCGACACCCCGGTTCGGCTCCAGTCGGTCGAGGGTGCAGACAGCGGTCCAGTCGAGCGTGGTCGTGTGGCTCATCGCCGTACCTCCGGAAGGCCGAGTGTGACGGGCTGCCGGCGGGCGTCGGCCGGCTCGGATCGGGTGGTCGCCAGGGCGCGTGCCGGCACCGGTTGGCCGCGTTCCACGGCGAAGGTGATCGACGGGTCGGGCACGTCGGGGGCGTTGACGAAGGAGGTGTAGCGGCGCAGCCGCTCCGGGTCGTCCAGCACGTCACGCCACTCGTCGGAGTACGACGTCACGTGTCGGGCCATCGCCGCGTCCAGGTCCGCGCAGAGCCCCAGCGAGTCGTCGACGATCACCGCGCGCAGGTGGTCCAGGCCGCCCTCCATGGCCTCGATCCACCCGGCCGTGCGTTGCAGCCGGTCGGCGGTGCGGATGTAATAGATCAGGAACCTGTCGATGAGCGTGACCAGTTCCTCGGTGGACAGGTCGGTGGCGAACAGGTCGGCGTGGCGGGGCCGGAAGCCGCCGTTGCCGCCGACGTACAGGTTCCAGCCGGTCTCGGTGGCGATGATGCCGAAGTCCTTGCTGCGGGCCTCGGCGCACTCCCGGGCGCAACCGGAGACCGCCGACTTGAGCTTGTGCGGCGCGCGCAGCCCGCGATAGCGCAGCTCCAGCGCCACGGCCAGCCCCACCGAATCCTGCACCCCGTACCGGCACCAGGTCTCGCCGACGCAGGACTTCACCGTGCGCAGCGCCTTGCCGTACGCGTGGCCGGACTCGAAACCGGCGTCCACCAGACGTCGCCAGATCTGCGGTAGCTGCTCCACCCGGGCACCGAACAGGTCGATCCGCTGCCCGCCGGTGATCTTCGTGTAGAGCTGGAAGTCCCGAGCGACCTCGCCGATGACGATCAGCTTCTCCGGGGTGATCTCGCCGCCGGGGATCCGGGGCACCACCGAGTAGCTGCCGTCGCGTTGCAGGTTGGCCAGGAAGTGGTCGTTGGTGTCCTGCAACGACGCCTGCTCGCCGTCGAGGACGTGCCCGCTGCCCAGCGACGCGAGGATCGACGCCACCACAGGCTTGCAGATGTCGCAGCCGCGCCCCCGACCGTGCTCGCCGATGAGCTGGGAGAAGGTGCGGATGCTCCGGACGCGGACGATCTCGAACAGTTCCCGCCGGCTCACGTCGAAGTGCTCGCACAGCGCGGTGGACTGCGCCACCCCGGCGGCGTCCAGGAGCTGCTTCAGCATCGGCACGCAGGAGCCGCAGCTCGTGCCGGCACGGGTGCACGCCTTCAGCGCCGGCACGTCCGCGCAGCCGCCCGCGATGGCGTCGTCCACGTCGCCGCGGGTGACCGCGTTGCACGAGCAGACCTGGGCGGTGGCGGGCAGCGCTCCGGCGTCCGCGCCGCCGCCCTCGGGGGCGAGCAGCGCCAGCGGGGCGGCCGGCAGCGGGCCGCCCACACTGGCCCGCAACGTCGGGTACGCGCTGGCGTCGCCCACCAGCACCCCGCCCAGCAGGGTGTGCGCGTCGTCGGAGAGCACCAGTTTCGCGTAGACCCGGGTGGCCGGGTCGGTGAACGTGACGTCCAGGCAGCCCTCGGTCGTGCCGTGCGCGTCGCCGAACGACGCCACGTCCACCCCGAGCAGCTTCAGCTTCGTCGCGGTGTCCGCACCCGGGAAGGTCGCCGCGCCGCCGACCAGCCGGTCGGCCACCACCTCGGCCGTCGCGTACCCGGGGGCGACCAGGCCGTGGCAGGTGCCGTCGACAGCCGCGCACTCGCCGACGGCCCAGACGTGTTCGTCGGCGGTGCGGCAGGTCTCGTCGACAAGCACCCCACCGCGCGGACCCACCGACAGGCCGGCGGCCCGCGCCAGCTCGTCGCGGGGCCGGATGCCGGCGGCCACCACGACCAGCTCGGCGTCGACCACGCGGCCGTCGGACAGCTCCAGAGCGTCGACCGCGCCGTCGGCCCCGGCGCGGATCGCGGTGGTGGCCACCCCGAGGTGGGTACGCACACCCAGCTCCTCGACGTAGCGGCGCAGCATCGCGCCACCGGCCTGGTCCACCTGCACCGGCATGAGCCGGGGCGCGAACTCGACAACGTCGGTGCTCAGGCCGAGCAGGCGCAGGGCATTCGCCGCCTCCAGCCCGAGCAACCCGCCGCCGATAACCGCGCCGACCCGCCGACCCTGCGCGTACGTCCGGATCGCCGCCAGGTCGTCAAGCGTGCGGTAGACGAAGACCCCGGGCAGGTCCGCGCCGGGCACCGGCGGCACGAACGGGTACGACCCGGTGGCCAGCACCAGCGCGTCGTAGGCGTACTCGCCCACGGCGGTGGTCACCACTCGACGGGCGCGGTCGATGGCGGTGGCCGGCTCACCGAGGCGCAGCCGCACACCGTCGTGCGGGGTGTGCACGTTGAGCTCGTCCTCGCTCACCCCGTCGAAGTACGCCGAGAGCCGCACCCGGTCGTACGCCGGACGCCCCTCCTCGGCCAGCACTGTCACCCGCCAGCGCCCCTGCGGGTCGCGGGCGCGCAGCGCGTCGACGAAGCGTTGCCCCACCATGCCGTTGCCGATGACGACCAGGTCCTGAACGCTCATCGCGTCACCTCCACAGATTCCGCTTCGGAGAGCCAGTCGACGATGCCGCCGACCGCATCCCGGCATCCGCCGCACCCGGTGCCGGCCCGGGTCGCCGCCACCACGGCGTCGACCGTCCGCGCGCCGGAGCGCCAGCAGCGCACCAACGCTCCCTTGGTCACCGTGTTGCACTGGCAGACGACTGCCGCGTCCGGCATCAGCGCCGGTGACGCGCTCGGTGCCGCACCAGCCCCGCCGAGCGCCCGGCCCAGCAGCAGGGCCCGCCGGTCGGCCGGCACCGGGTGTCCCCGGTCGAAGAGCTGGATCACCGTGCCGACCGCCGGGTTGTCGCCGAGCAGGATCGCGCCGATCAGTCGCTCGTCGCGGATCCGCAGGCGGGCGTACGTACCCCGGGCCGGGTCGGTGAAGGTCAGCTCCTCGCCCGGCCCGCCGCCTGCCGCGTCGCCCATCGCCGCCAGGTCGATCCCGGCCGCCTTGAGTCGGGTCACCACCGGCCGGGGCCGGTAGCGGGCCAGCGGGTCGGTGCCGGTGAGCACATCGGCGAGCACCCGGGCCTGGGCCCAGGCGGGGGCGACCAGTCCGGTGAGCGCGCCGTCGTGCTCGGCGCAGTCCCCGATCGCCGAGATGCTCCGATCGCTGGTGCGGAGCCGGTCGTCCACCACCACACCGCGTCGCACGGTCAAACCGGCGGCCTGCGCGAGGGCGGTGTCGGGGCGTACCCCGCAGGAGAGCACCAGCAGGTCGGCGTGCAGTGACCGGCCGTCGGCCAGGTCGAGGCGGACGCCGTCGTCGTCGGCGACGACTCCGGTCGCCGGCACCGCGAGCTGGATGGTGACGCCGAGCCCGGTGAGCGTGCCGGCGAGCACCGCGCTGGCCGCCGGATCGAGCTGCCGCTCCATCAGGTGCCCGGTGTGGTGCACCACAGTGGTGGCGAGCCCCCGGGTCGCCAGGCCCCGGGCGGCCTCCAGGCCGAGCAGCCCGCCGCCGAGCACGAGGGCGCTGCGCGCGCCGTCCGCGACGGCGAGGATCCGGCGGCAGTCGTCCAGGGTCCGGAAGGGAACGACCCGCCGTGGCAGGTCTGCCGGGTCGAGGCCGGGCAGCGGCGGCACCACCGCCCGCGCGCCGGTGGCCAGCACCAGGTGGTCGTAGGAGATCCGTTCGTCGTCGCCGGTGCGGACCTCGCGGGCGGACCGGTCCACAGCGGTCACCTGCACGCCGGGACGCATGTCGATACCGTGCCCGGCGGCCTCGGTCAGCTCCACGTCCGGTTCGGCGATCCGGCCGGCCAGCAGCGTGGAGAGCATGATCCGGTTGTACGCGCGGTGCGGCTCCGCCCCGAGCACTGTGACCTTCCGGTCGCCCTCGCGGGCGTGCAGCTCGGCCGCGAGCCGCGCACCGGCCATCCCGTTGCCGACGATCACCACCCGGGCCGTCATGCCTTCTCCACCCGGACCGCGCAGATCTTGAACTCGGGCATCCCGGAGATCGGGTCCACCGCGTCGTTTGTCACCGAGTTGGCCCGGCCGGCGCCGGGCCAGTGGAACGGCGCGAAGACCGTGTCCGGTCGGATCCCCGGGCTGAGCCGGGCCGGCGCTCGCAACTCACCCCGTCGGGACGTGACCCGCACCGGGTCGCCGTCGTCGATGCCCAGCCGGGCCGCCAGGTCGGGGTGCAGCTCGACGAACGCCTCGGGTGCGGCGCGACGCAGCGCGGGCACCCGGCGGGTCTGCGTGCCCGACTGGTACTGGGTGAGCACCCGCCCGGTGGTGAAGTGCAGGGGATACGTGGCGCAGACCTCCTCGGCCGCGGGCCGGTGGTCCACCGGGTGGAACCGGGCCCGGCCGTCCGGGGTGCCGAACCGGTCGGCGAAGAGCCGTGGCGTGTCCGGCCCGTCGGCGCTCGGGCAGGGCCAGAAGACGCCGTCGGCGTCGTCGATGCGGTCCCAACTGATCCCGGCGTAGTCGGCGACCCCACCGGCGGAGGCGCGGCGCAGCTCGGCGAACACGGTGGCCGGATCGACCGGGAACCGCCCCGCCGCGATCTCGGCTGCCGTGGTGGCGGCGGCTGGTTCGGCACCCGCCGGCGCGGTGTCGGTTGCTTCGGCGGCGGCCAGTCGCGCCGCCAGGTCGGCGAGGATGGCCAGGTCGGTCCGGACGCCCGGCGGTGGTGGGCGCAGCGCCCGTCGACGCAGCACGCGGCCCTCCAGGTTTGTCATCGTGCCGTCCTCCTCGGCCCACTGCGCGGTGGGCAGCACCACGTCGGCCAGCGCCGCCGTCTCGGACAGCAGCAGGTCGGCGACGACCAGCAGGTCCAGGTCGCGCAGCCGGCCCTCGATCCGCGCCGCCCGGGGAGCGGAGACGACCGGGTTCGAGCCGAACACCAGCAACGCCCGGGGACCGCCCGCGGTGCCGAGCGAGTCGAGTAGTTGGTAGGCAGGCACGCCGGGGCCGGGCAGGTCGTCGGCCGGCACGCCCCAGACAGCGGCGACGTGCTCCCGGGCCGCCGGGTCGTCGATCTTGCGGTAGCCGGGGAGCTGGTCGGCCTTCTGCCCGTGCTCGCGCCCGCCCTGACCGTTGCCCTGGCCGGTGAGGCAGCCGTACCCCGAGCCCTCGCGACCGGGCAGGCCGAGAGCGAGAGCGAGATTGACATACGCGGTGACGGTGTCGACGCCCTTGGCGTGCTGCTCGGCACCGCGTGCGGTCAGGATGATCACCCGGCCGCCGGTGCCCAGCGCTCGGGCGGTCGCCTCCAGGTCGGCCACCGGCACGCCGGAGAGCTGTTCCGCGCGGGCCGGCCACCAGGCGGCGACGCTGCGTCGGACCGCATCGAAGCCGGTGGTGCGCTCGGCCACGTACGCCTGGTCGACCCAGCCTTCGGTGAGCGCGATGTGCAGCAGCGCGTTGGCCACCGCGAGATCGGTGCCGGGCAGCGGTTGCAGGTGCAGGTCGGCCTGGCGGGCGGTGGCGGTGACGCGGGGGTCGACGACGATGAGCTGGCCGCCGCCCCGGCGCTGCTCGGTGAGCCACCGCACCAGCGGCGGCATGGTCTCTGCCGGGTTGGCGCCGACCAGCAGCAGGGTGTCGGCCCGCCCGAGGTCGGCCAGCGGGAACGGCAGCCCCCGGTCGACGCCGAAGGCGCGCATCCCGGCGGCCGCCGCCGAGGACATGCAGAACCGTCCGTTGTAGTCGATGTTGCGGGTACGCAGCGCCACCCGGGCGAACTTCCCCAGCGCGTACGCCTTCTCGTTGGTCAGCCCGCCGCCGCCGAAGACGGCGACCGCGTCCCGACCGGAGCTGCCCTGGATGGCGCGCAGGCCGCTGACGATCCGGTCCAGCGCGGCGTCCCAGGTCGCCGGGCGCAGCTCGCCGGTGACCGGGTCGCGCAGCAGCGGAGTGGTCAGCCGGTCCGGATGGTCGAGCAACTCGGCGGACGTCCAGCCCTTCTGGCAGAGCCCGCCCCGGTTGGTGGGGAACTGGCGGGGGAGCACGCTCACCCCGGTGTCGTCCTCGCGCAGCGTCATTCCGCACTGAAGGGCGCAATACGGGCAGTGCGTCGCCACCTCCCGGGGGGTTCGCCCCGGTCGAGTTGCCGGCCGTGCACCGTCTGTCATGTCCAGAAAGCGTGCCGCCGGGCGGTTTCCGGTCCGGGTCCCTTCTGTTTCGGTCCTGTCAAGTGGGGCTCACACCGCACAGGGGCAGCGCGAAGAACGGCTGGCTGACGCGTACGGACGCTCGACCAGCGCGGCGGTAGCGGCCTTCATCCCGTGGGGGCGGTCAGCGCACGTCGGCGCGATGTGGTCGGCGGGTCAGGGACAGCCACCCAAGGAACCGGGCGTGCAGTGCTCGGGGGTCAGGACGCAGGCCCAGGGAGTACAGGTCGGCGACCGCGTCGTGCATGTTCGCTGCCAGATAGAACGCCAGGGCGATCGAATGGCCGTAGAACTCGGTCGCGAGGTGAAGCTGAGCCGGCGCACACGGCCAAGGAGCAGCACAGTTGCGACAGAGCCACGCCGGGCGCATCGGATGGTGTGGACGGGGGCGGCGGGTCATCCGACCCTCACTGGCCGTCGCCTGACGGGAGCGCGCGTGGTTGAGCGACGGGCGCGCGTCAGGTGCAGGACGTCGCCGGTGTGCGGCTTCGCCGCTTGGGCCCCGGCTTGGGATTCCGATCGGGCGGCTCGTCCGGCACGGTGTTCTCCCCTTGGTCGTCATCCTGGGAAGGGGCCGCCCCGTGCGGGCGAGCAGGGGCGGCCCCAGTACGAACGCGTCCGCCGGGTTCCGTGATCCCTACCGGCCGCGCCGTCTGATTCCCACCTTGCGGGCAGTAATGGGGCAAGAACAGCCCGTAGCGATATGGTCGCGAGACATTCCGCGCATCCGATGGAGGAAGTCGTGAACGATGCGCTACGCGCCGCGCTGGCCGAGACGGGGCACTCGATTGAGTCCCTGGCAGGGTCGGTCGGGGTCGATCGAAAGACGGTCGCGCGCTGGCTGAACCACGACCACATTCCCCACCCCCGGCACCGGGAGGCGGCGGCGAGTGCGCTCCGACGGCCCATAGGGGACATCTGGCCGGACACTTCAAGACGCCGCGAACCAGTTTGGTTTCGACCATGGCAGGAGATCGAGCGCGAGGCGATCTCGCTGCGATCGTTTCAGTCGACAGTCCTCCCCGGCCTGCTCCAGACCGAGGCATACGCTCGAGCCGTGCTCGCCGGAGCCGACGTCATCGCCCGCAGCGACGTCGAGCGGCACCTGGCCTCACGACTCGCCCGGCAAAGCATCCTGACCCGTGAAGACCCGCCACACTTCACGGCCGTTGTTGACGAAGCTGTGTTCCGGCGGCCGGTCGGCGGACGAACCACCATGCGCGAGCAGGTGCAAGCCCTCCTCGTCGCGTGCGAAGCTCCGCACGTCCGTGTACACATCGTGCCCTCAATTGTCGGTGCGTACGCTGGCCTGAACGGCCCCTTCGTGATCGCAGTGGGTTCCGAGCATCGGATTGCCGGCTACCTCGACAATCAGCTTCAGGGGCAAGTCGTTACCGGTGCCGAGGACGTAGCGGCGATGCTGGCCGCGTGGGAGAACGTACGCGGTGAGGCGCTGTCCCACTGGCAATCCGTCGATCTACTTACGGAGATGGCGAAGACATGGAACTGACCGGCGCACAGTGGCGTAAGAGCACTCGCAGCAGTGGCAATGGCGGCGACTGCGTCGAGGTTGCGGACAACCTGCCTGGCATCGTTTGCGTGCGGGACTCGAAGGACGCGGCAGGGCCGGCGTTGGTCGTCGGCCTGACGGCCTGGCGGGCGTTCGTCGACATGGCGAAGTCCGACAACCTGGCCTGACCAGCAGCGCGCAGAGGCCCCCGGTTCGCCGGGGCTTTTGCCTGTTCGGGGGCCAGGAACGCTGGCGTGGGAACGGGAGCGCCGCAGCGGTCGCCCGTTCGTCGGCGCGGTTCACCTCGTACGCAGCGGCACTCTTTAACGCACAGCGCTTATAATGTGGGACAACAGTCTCAACGCTTGGGAGCGCCTGATGAGCGTGACGGACGTCTTCGACGCGGTGGCCGGCACCTACGACGAGTCGCGCCGACGACTGATCCCCTGCTTCGACGCCTTCTACGGCACAGCGGTCGAGGTGGCGGCGCCGCCACTGCGGGCCGCGCTGGCCGCCGGCCGTACGCCGGAGGTGTTGGACCTGGGCGCGGGCACCGGGCTGCTCTCGCTGCTGCTGTCCGCGGCGGTGCCCGGGGTCCGGCTGACCCTGGTGGACGGTGCGCCGGCCATGCTCGCCCGCGCCACCGAGCAGTTGCGCGACCGGGGCGTGCCGCACCGGACCGTCCGGGCCGACCTGGCCGACGAACTGCCGGCCGGCCGGTACGACGCGGTGGTCAGCGCGCTGGCGATCCACCACCTGGACGACGACGGCAAGCGGGCGCTCTACCGGCGGGCCGGGGCCGCGCTGGCACCGGGAGGCGTGTTCGTCAACGCCGAGCAGGTGGCCGGCCCGACGCCGGCTCTGGACCGGCGCTACGACGAGGTGTGGCTGGCGCGGATCACCGAGCTGGGCGCGTCCACCGACGAGATCGCGGCTTCCCGGGAGCGGATGCGGCACGACCGGCCGGCGAGCGTCGCCGACCAGTGCCGGTGGCTCGCCGAGGCCGGCCTGGTCGACGTCGACTGCTACTTCAAGGAGTGGCGCTTCGCCGTGTTCGGCGGTCGGGCCCGGTGACGATATGTGCGTTTCGACCTCCGGAGACGAGCCGGTCGGCGCGTGGATGACTGACGGTCATACCGCTGGGTAGTCTCAGCGGCATGACTGCCAAGGTGACGCTGTCGTTCACGGACGAGACCATCGAGGAGGCCCGACGCTTCGCCAAGCGCGAAGGGCTGTCCCTCTCGGCGTGGATGGACCAGGCCGCCCGGGAGAAGGCGCTGCGCGAGGTCTTCACCGCGCACGCCGCCGCCGTGGGCCGCGCCGGCCTCGACCTGGAGTCCGCAGCCCTCGCCGACGCCCGCGAGGTGGGCATGGTCAACGATCTCTTCTCCGGCGGACGGCCGCGTGCTGCGTAGGGGTGAGGTCTGGCGCATCGAGGGCGCCCGGGAACGCCTCGGGCTCGTGATCAGCTCGGACGTCTACAACTCCACCGACGTGCCCATCGTGATCGTGGCCGAGGTGGTCGAGGAGTCGCTGCTGCGCGACTCGCCCCTCGCCGTGTCGATGGGCCGGTACGTGGTGATGCCCGACCGGATCTCCGCACCGATGAAGAAGTGGTTCACCGAGTGCGTG
Source organism: Micromonospora sp. NPDC049274 (assembly GCF_040678875.1). Classification (NCBI taxonomy): domain Bacteria; kingdom Bacillati; phylum Actinomycetota; class Actinomycetes; order Micromonosporales; family Micromonosporaceae; genus Micromonospora; species Micromonospora sp. NPDC049274. Next base: position 520,549 of record NZ_JBFAQS010000002.1, on the reverse strand, counting down.
GACGTCGCCGACACCGAGACCATGCTCCGGGTCGGCCGCGCCCTGCGCATCCTCCAGCAGCTCTGATTCCCCGGACCTCACCATCGCCGCCGGCCCGTGGTGCGGTAGCCGTTTCCGGGCCGACCCGTGACGGGCACTGCCAGGTAACCCCGCCTTCCTAGCGTTCCTCCTCGTCGCATCGACGAGGAGGAGCCGCCGTGAGCACGCTCACCAGCACCGCAGTCACCACCGCGCCACCCGCCGTCGCCGGGCGTCGACGCCCGCTGGACGACTGGCGGCCCGAGGACCCCGACTTCTGGCGTACGACCGGCGCCCCCATCGCCCGCCGCAACCTCTGGGTGTCGATCTTCGCCGAGCACGTCGGCTTCTCCGTGTGGAGCCTCTGGTCCGTGACCGTGCTCTTCCTCGGCCCCGCGTACGGCATCGACCCGGCCGGGAAGTTCCTGCTCACCGCCGTGCCGGCCGCGCTGGGGGCGGTGCTGCGGCTGCCGTACACCCTGGCGGTGGCCCGCTTCGGCGGGCGGCGCTGGACGACCATCAGCGCGCTGCTGCTGCTGGTCCCGACGGTGCCGATGACCGTGCTGCTGGAACCCGGGGTGTCCTACTCCACTCTGATGGTGCTGGCCTGCCTCACCGGCGTGGGCGGCGGCAACTTCGCCTCCTCGATGGCGAACATCAACCTGTTCTACCCGTCCCGGCTCAAGGGGCGGGCCCTCGGGCTCAACGCCGGTGGCGGCAATCTCGGCGTACCCGCGGTGCAGCTCGTCGGGCTGGCGGTGCTCGCCACCGCCGGCGCCGCGTACCCCCGGTTGGTGCCCGCGGTGTACCTGCCGCTGATCGTGCTGGCCGCGCTGGCGGCGAACCGCTGGCTGGACACCGTGTCCGGCGCGCGCAACGAGCCCGGGGCGCTGCGCGAGGCCGCCCGGGACCCGCACACCTGGACCATGTCGCTGCTCTACATCGGCACCTTCGGCTCGTTCATCGGGTTCGGCTTCGCGTTCGGGCAGGTGCTCCAGCTCCAGTTCGCCGAGCGGTTCCCCACCCCCGTCGACGCCGCCTGGCTGACCTTCCTCGGGCCGTTGGTGGGCTCGCTGATCCGGCCGCTGGGGGGCCACCTCGCCGACCGGCTCGGCGGGGCCCGGGTGACCTTCTGGAACTTCGTGGCGATGGCCATCGGCGCCGGCACGGTGCTGTACGCGGCCCGCGAGCGCTCGTTCGGGCTCTACCTGGCCGGGTTCCTCGCCCTGTTCGTCTTCTCCGGTGTCGGCAACGGCTCCACGTACAAGATGATCCCGGCGATCTTCCGGGCGCGGGCGGCGGACGCCGTGGCCGCCGGCACCCGCGACCCGGAGGCCGCCGCGCGGTGGGCGCGGAGAATGACCAGCGCGTTGATCGGCATCGCCGGCGCGATCGGCGCCTCCGGCGGGGTGCTCGTCAACATCGCCTTCCGCCAGTCGTTCCTCGGCTCCGGCAATGCCGACGCCGCCTACCTGGCGTTCATCGGCTGGTACGCGCTGTGCTTCGCGGTGACCTGGGTCGTCTACAGGCGTCCGGGGTCGCACCGGCTCGCCGGGGTATGATCCGGGTCACGGCCGGCGCGTCGCCGCGCGGCACCCCACCCCCGTTTTGACCTGCCGATGGGGCGCCGGGTATCGTTGCCTGCTGTTGTACGACATCCAGAGGCGTGCCCTATCAGGTACGCTTGGTCGTTCGTGCGCGCTGGTCCGGCCTGCTAGATCTGGTCACCTCGGCGCGCGACCCCAGACCGACGACGAGACAAGGTAGACCTGTGCGTACGTACAGCCCGAAGCCGGGTGAGATCGAGCGTCAGTGGCACGTCATCGACGCCTCTGATGTCGTGCTGGGCCGCCTGGCCACCCACGCCGCCACGTTGCTGCGTGGTAAGCACAAGCCGACTTTCGCGCCGCACGTCGACACGGGCGACTTCGTCGTCATCGTGAACGCGGGCAAGGTTGCGCTGACCGGCAACAAGCGCCAGACCAAGGTCGCTTACCGCCACTCCGGTTACCCGGGTGGTCTGAAGCAGGTCGGCTACGACGAGCTGCTGACCAAGCGCCCCGAGCGGGCCATCGAGCTGGCTGTGAAGGGGATGCTCCCGCACAACAAGCTCGGCCGTCAGCTGATCAAGAAGCTGAAGGTCTACGCCGGCGCCGAGCACCCGCACCTCGCGCAGCAGCCGGTGCCGTTCGAGATCAAGCAGATCGCGCAGTGAGCGCGGGCGAAGGAAGCAGCATGACCGACATCATCGAGACCGAGGTCGCCCCGGAAGCCACGGAGGCCCCCGAGGCCACCGAGGCGCCGGCGCCCGTTGCCCGCGCGCCTCGTGGTGACCGGCCGATCCAGACCGTGGGCCGCCGCAAGGAGGCCATCGTCCGGGTTCGCCTCGTCCCGGGCACCGGCAAGATCACCTGCAACGGCCAGGACCTCGAGGCGTACTTCCCGAGCAAGGTGCACCAGCAGCTCATCAAGGACCCGCTGGTCACCGCCGAGAAGCCCGAGCAGTTCGACGTCATCGCCAACCTGCGTGGCGGCGGCACCACCGGCCAGGCCGGTGCGCTCCGTCTCGGCATCGCCCGCGCGTTGATCATCAACGAGCCGGACGACCGCCCGGCCCTGAAGAAGGCCGGCTTCCTCACCCGGGACGCCCGGGTCAAGGAGAGCAAGAAGTACGGCCTCAAGAAGGCCCGTAAGGCTCCCCAGTACTCGAAGCGCTGATCTTTCCCAGCGCGTTGTACTTCTGACGGACGGCCGGTCCGCCTCCCCTCGACCGGGGAGGTGGGCCGGTCGTTCCGCTTTCTCCTTCTCGGTAGTGCTCATCGGAGGTTGGCGGGTATGGGTCGGTTGTTCGGCACGGACGGCGTACGCGGGCGGGCGAACGCGGATCTCACGCCCGAGTTGGCGCTCGCACTCGCCGTGGCCGCCGCGCACACGCTCGCCGAGACGGACCGCAGTCACCCGCCGCTCGCCGTGGTCGGCCGGGACACCCGGGCCAGCGGCGAGATGCTGGAGGCCGCCGTCGTCGCCGGGCTGACCAGCGCCGGCGCCAACGTCGTACGCGTCGGTGTGCTGCCCACCCCCGCCGTGGCGTTCCTCACCGCGGAGGCGAAGGCCGACCTCGGCGTGGTGCTCTCCGCGTCGCACAACCCCATGCCGGACAACGGCATCAAGCTCTTCGCCGCCGGCGGGCACAAGCTGCCCGACGAGATCGAGATGCGGATCGAGGCGGCTGTCGAGACGAACGCCACCACCGCCTGGGACCGCCCGATCGGTGCCGGCGTCGGCCGGGTACACGACCTGCTCGACGGTGCCGACCACTACGTCCAGCACCTGGTCAGCACCCTGCCGCACCGGCTTGAGGGCCTCAAGGTCGTGGTCGACTGCGCCAACGGCGCCGCCGCCGAGGTTGCCCCCGTCGCCTACCGCGAGGCCGGCGCGGAGGTCGTCGCGATCCACGCGGAGCCGAACGGCCTGAACATCAACGACGAGTGTGGCTCCAACCACATCGAGGCGCTGCGCGAGGCCGTGGTCGAGCACGGGGCCCACCTGGGCATCGCCCACGACGGCGACGCCGACCGGATTGTGGCGGTAAGCGCCGACGGCGACGAGGTCGACGGCGACCAGGTGATGGCGATCCTCGCGCTGGCCATGCGGGAGGCCGGCACGCTCACCCAGGACACCCTGGTGGCCACCGTGATGAGCAACCTCGGCCTGCGGCTGGCGATGTCCGCGCAGGGCATCCGGCTGATCGAGACCAAGGTCGGCGACCGGTACGTGCTGGAGGAGCTGCGCGCCTCCGGGCTGGCGCTCGGCGGCGAGCAGAGCGGCCACATCGTCATGCCCGCCCACGCCACCACCGGCGACGGCGTCCTCACCGGCCTGCACCTGATGGCCCGGATGGCTGCCACCGGCAAGTCCCTCGCCGAGCTGGCGTCCGTGGTCACCAAGCTGCCGCAGGTGCTGATCAACGTGCCGGTCGGCGACCGTACCGTCGGTGCCGCCGCACCGGCCGTCCGCGCCGAGGTCGAGCGGGCCGAGGCGGAGCTGGGTGAGACCGGCCGGGTGCTGCTGCGCCCGTCGGGCACCGAGCCGCTCGTCCGGGTGATGGTCGAGGCGGCCACCGAGGCGACTGCCCGCGAGGTCGCCGAGCGGATCGCCGCCCTCGTCCGCACCGCCAGCCCCGCCGCGTCGTAGGGCCTGTTTCATAAGAACTGGTCGGCCTGCGGCGGGCCCGGACGACGACCGGCGGCGTTGCGGTTTCGTCCGGATACAACACCGGTATCCGGACGAAACCGCGCCTTGCCGGATCGCCGCCCGGACTCCGCCTCGGCTCGACCGCCCTTATGAAACAGGCCCTGGCCGAGCCGGCCGGGGCGTTCGCCCGGCGCGTCAGTGGGTCAGGGCGCGCAACCGGGTGACCGCCTCGGTCAGCACCTCCGGGCGCTTGCAGAACGCGAACCGGACCAGTCGCCGGCCGGCCTCGGCGTCGTCGTAAAAGACCTGGGTCGGCACGGCCACCACGCCGCAGCGCTCCGGCAGGGAACGGCAGAACTCCACCCCGTCGGAGCCGCCGAGGGCGGTGATGTCGGCGGTGACGAAGTACGTCCCCTCCGAGTCGAACACCTTGAACCCGGCGTCGGTCAGACCGCCGACGAGCTGGTCACGCCGCTGCTGGAGACTGTCCCGGAAGCCTGTGTAGTAGTCGTCGGGCAGGGCTAGCGCCACGGCGACCGCAGGTTGCAGCGGCGCGGCGTTGACATAGGTGAGGAACTGCTTCACCCGCAGTACCGCCGAGACCAGCGCCGCAGGGCCGCTCACCCAGCCGATCTTCCACCCGGTGCAGGAGAACGTCTTGCCGGCCGACGAGATGCGCAGCGTCCGCTCCCGCATTCCGGGCAGTGTGGCCAGCGGCACGTGTGGGCTGGACGCGTCCGTGAACACCAGGTGCTCGTAGACCTCGTCGGTGACCGCGTACGCGCCGTACTCCTCGCACAGCTCGGCGACCAGCGCCAGCTCGGCCGGCGTGAACACCTTGCCGGTCGGATTGTGCGGCGAGTTGAGCAGCACCAGCCGGGTACGCGGCCCGAACGCCGCCCGCAGCGCCGCCGGGTCGAAGGCGTACCGGCCGTCCGCGCCGGGACGCAGCGTCACCGGTCGCCGGACCGCGCCGGCCAGGGCGATCGAGGCGGCGTACGAGTCGTAGTACGGCTCGAAGCAGACCACCTCGTCGCCCGGCTCGCAGAGCGCGAGGACGCTGGCCGCCACCGCCTCGGTCGCGCCCGCCGTGATCACGATCTCGCTGTCCGGGTCGTACGCCAGGTCGTGGAAGCGCCGCTGGTGGGCCGCGACGGCCGCGCGGAGAGCGGGTATCCCCGGACCGGGCGGGTACTGGTTGTGGCCGCCGCGCAGCGCCTCGGCGGCGGCGGCCAGCATCTCCGGTGGGCCGTCCGTGTCCGGAAAGCCCTGGCCGAGGTTGACCGCCCCGGTCCGTACGGCGAGGGCGGACATCTCGGCGAAGATCGTCGTGCCGAACGGCCGCATCCGGGCCACCAGCGGGTCGACATCGGTGCTCGTCGTCACAGGCGCCAGCCTACGACCACACATCGGCGTAACCCCAGCCTCACTCGGGCTCACAACTGGTCGCCCAGGTCCCCCGAGTCCTGTTGACGACCGGTTTGCCAGCGCCCGTGACGGTGACGGCGCAGGCGATCGGCCGCTCTTGATGGTCGGACCACCTGGCCTCCACCATCACCCGGCTCTGGCCGCTGGTCCGGATGGTGGTGCGCCAGGGCAGCCTCGCGCCGTCCACGTGGATGAGATCGCTCTCCGCGTCGTAGTACGCGATGTCCGCCTGTCCCGCGCCGGTCACCTCGTAGACCACTGTCACCGGCGCCGGCCCCGAGGTCGGGCGCGTGATCGGCCGCTTCGTGGGCGCGGGTGTGGGTGTGGGCGTGGTGGGCCGCACCTCGCTGGGCTCCGGCGCGGCGGTCGGCGGCCAGCCGCCGTCGTCGTACGGGCCGCTGTCGTACGGGTCCTCGGCGACCGGCTCCGGGAGCAGTTGATCGATCACGGGCCCGGCCACGCAGAAGCAGCCGCAGACGGCGAGGACGAGCGCCACGACGACCCCGACGACGATCCCGACCACTCGACCGGTGCTGCCGGGAGGACGGCCACCGACCTGCGGATAGCCCGGGTAGAGGTACGGCGGTGGGTAACCCGGTGGGGGATAGCCCGCGGGCGGGTAACCCGGGGCAGGCCAGGGGGTCGGCCCGGGGGGCGTCCACGGGGTTCCGGTGGGATCGGGCGTCCACGACGATGTGGGCGGGTTCTCGGGCCGGGGTGTCGCCTCAGGCTGCGACGCCGAGTGCCCCGACGGCGGGTCGGACGTCCAGTGCGTGGACGGCGGGCCGGGCGCCCAGGCCGGTGGGGGCGCCCAGGGCTGGCCCGGAGCCAGCGGGTCGGGCGTGGGAAAGGAACCCGGTGCGGCCCAGTCGGACGGCGGGGTCGCCGGCTGTCCGGCCGTCGGGTCCGGCGGCGTCGGGGTCGGCTCGGGCGGCGGCGCGTCGGACATGGCTGCTCCGGGCGGGAGTGGGTATGGGGCCAACGGGCCGGGGGAGCGCGCGGGCCAGGGCAGCGCGCGCCGAACCCGCCGGAAGACTGTCGTACCCGCTGGCCGTGCGCAACCCCGTCGAATCGACGGCACCGCGACCGGGCCGGTGACACTCGTCCGTTTGCGGCCCGCCCGCCACCGATCGCTCAAATTCGGTGCTTGTTTAGCCGACTTTCGAGCACCCATGTTGAGCGAAACTGGGTTAGGCTGCGGGCCATGTGTGGAATCGTGGGATACGCGGGCGCGCGCCCCGCACTGGGTATCGTGCTCGACGGGCTGCGGCGGCTGGAATACCGGGGTTACGACTCAGCGGGCGTCGCGATCGTCTGCGACGACCAGCTGCTGACCGAGAAGAAGGCCGGCAAGCTCGCCAACCTGGAGAAGGTGCTCTCCGAGCGCGCGGCCGACGACCCGGCCTCCTGCGCGGCCAGCCCGATCGGCATAGGTGACGGCACCACAGGCATCGGGCACACCCGGTGGGCCACCCACGGCGGGCCGACCGACCGCAACGCCCACCCGCACCTGGCCCCCGACGGCCGCGTCGCGGTGATCCACAACGGCATCATCGAGAACTTCGCCAAGCTCCGCGCCGAGTTGGAGGCCGACGGCGTCCAGTTCACCAGCGACACCGACACCGAGTGCGCCGCGCACCTGCTCTCCGCCGCGCTGTCCGACCTGCGCGCCGCCGGCCAGCCGGACGGTCCGCAGCTGCTCGCCGCCGGCATGCGCGTCGTGTGCCAGCGGCTCGAGGGTGCCTTCACCCTGCTCGCGGTCGACGCCTCGGTGCCCGGCGCGGTCGTCGGCGCCCGGCGCAACTCGCCGCTTGTCGTCGGCCGGGGCGAGGGGGAGAACTACCTGGCCAGCGACGTGGCCGCGTTCATCGAGCACACCCGGGAGGCGGTGGAGCTGGGTCAGGACCAGATCGTCCTGATCACCGGCGACAGCATCGAGATCACCGATTTCGACGGTCAGCCCGCCAGCGGCAAGGACTTCCACATCGACTGGGACTCGTCGGCCGCCGAGAAGGGTGGCTACGACTGGTTCATGCTCAAGGAGATCGAGGAGCAGCCGCAGGCCATCGCCGACACGCTGCTCGGCCGCCTCACCGAGACCGGTGAGATCGCCCTCGACGAGGTCCGCCTCAGCGACCAGGATCTGCGCGACGTCGACAAGATCTTCATCGTGGCCTGCGGCACCGCGTACCACGCCGGCATGGTCGCCAAGTACGCCATCGAGCACTGGACCCGGATCCCCTGCGAGGTGGAGCTGGCCAGCGAGTTCCGCTACCGCGACCCGGTGCTCGACAGGTCCACCCTGATCGTGGTGATCTCGCAGTCCGGCGAGACGATGGACACCCTGATGGCGCTGCGCCACGCCAAGGAGCAGAAGGCCCGGGTGCTGGCGATCTGCAACACCAACGGCTCGACCATCCCGCGCGAGTCCGACGCCGTTCTCTACACCCACGGCGGGCCGGAGATCGCCGTCGCCTCCACCAAGGCGTTTCTCACCCAGGTCGTCGCCTGTTACCTGATCGGCCTGCACCTGGCCCAGGTCCGCGGCATCAAGTTCGCCGACGAGGTGGGTGCGGTGGTCGCGCAGTTGCAGGAGATCCCCGGCAAGCTGCGCGAGTTGCTCGACCGCATCGAGCCCGTCCGTGAGCTGGCCCGTGAGCTGAAGTCCGAGCCCACAGTCCTGTTCATCGGCCGGCACGTCGGCTACCCGGTGGCCCTGGAGGGCGCGCTCAAGCTCAAGGAACTGGCGTACATGCACGCCGAGGGCTTCGCCGCCGGTGAGCTGAAGCACGGCCCGATCGCCCTGATCGACAAGGGCACCCCGGTGATCTGCGTGGTGCCGTCCCCGGTGGGCCGGGGGATGCTGCACGACAAGGTCGTCTCCAACATCCAGGAGGTCCGGGCGCGCGGCGCGCGGACCATCGTGATCGCGGAGGAGGGCGACGAGGCGGTCGTCCGGTACGCCGACCACCTGATCTACGTGCCGCGTACGCCCACGCTGCTGGCCCCGCTGGTCACCACGGTGCCGCTGCAGGTGCTCGCCGCCGAGATCGCCGCCGCCCGGGGGCACGACGTGGACCAGCCCCGCAACCTGGCCAAGTCGGTCACCGTCGAGTAGTCGCCGCTGACGTCCGGGGCCCCGGGCACCGCACCCGCGGTGCCCGGGGCCCTGCCGTGCGAGCGATGCCAGTCCGGCGCGCCCAGCGTCAGCGGCCCGTGGTCAGCGGCCTGCCCTCAGCGGCCCAGCACCACGCGGGCCATCCCGTCCAACGCCGGGTTGCCCGGCTCCCAGTAGCCGCTGTGCCCGCCGCGACCGCTGGGGAACACCCGGCCGCCGAACCCGGAGTCGGCCGGATCGTGACCGAACCACAGCTCGTGACCGGTCCGCTCCGGCCAGCCCAGCACGGCGGCGAGCGGAGCGGCGCCCAACAGGGCCCGGCGGCCCAGCTCGTCCACCGGCCGGGCCAGGCGGATCACGTCGTCCGGAGCCCTGCCGGCCCACACCTCTCCAGCCGGTACGCCGAGCTCGGCGGCGTGCGCCGCGCCGACTCCCGGTGAGCCGACGAACATCAGCGCGTCGGCAGCCAGCCCGTGCTCCCGGGCGGCGACGCCCACCACCAGCGACCCGTAGCTGTGCCCGAGCACTGTCTGCCGCGCCGGTGGCCCCTCGTGGGTGGCGCGCAGACCCTCCTGGAAGCGGTGCAGCGCCGGGCCGGCGTCCCGGGCCTGGCCGGCCGACGCCGCCTCGTTCAGGAAGTCCGGTGCGTCGTAGTCCAGCCACAGCACCGCCGCACTGCGCTCACCCGGCGCGATCGTGGCGCAGCGCTCCAGCACTCGGGCCGCCCGGCCCAGCTCGCCCGGGGCGTCGTCAAGCCCGGCGGTCATTCCCGGCACGTACGTCAGCACCCGGTCGGCGTGGTCCGGATCGCCGAGCGCCACCACCACCCGACCCTCACCGGCCGGGTCCAGCCTCAGCAGGTACGCCCGTGGTTCCCCGCCCGTCAGGCGCTCGGTGAGCGTGTCCAGGCCCGCCAGCCGCGCCGCCACCGCCCGCAGCCGCAGCGACGCGAGCGGCCCCGGCGGCACCCGGGTCAGCAACCGCCGACGCTCGGCCAGCAACTCCCCACGCCGCGCACCGAGCCGCAGGCGGTTGGCCTGGTCGCGGGCGGCCACCGGCACCCCGTCCAGGCCGCCGACGAGGGCCGGCTCGTGCCCGACCAGCCACCGTCGCTGAGCCGGGGTCAACCCGGACCACCAGGCGCGCACCAGCGCCGGTGTCGCCCCGGCGGACGGTCGGCCGGGCGGCGGCGGGGACGCCCACCCGGTCCCGGCGGCTCGGGCCAGCTCGTCCAGCCGGTCGGCGGCCAACCGGTCGGCCGCGCCGGCCAACTCCAGCGCGCCCCGCAACGCCGCCGCCACGACCCCGGCCCCGGCGGTCGGTCCCAGGCGAGTCGGATCGACGTGCACAGCACCGGACCGGTCCACCACCAACCCGGCCGCGTCGGCCCGAGCGACCGCCTCGGCGAGCCTCGCCTTCGCCACCACGAGGCGCCCGGACAGCTCGGACAGCACCTGATCGGCCTCGATCAGCGCGGGCGCCACGGAGGAAACCTCGCCCCGCAGGCCGGCCAGCCGAGCATCCGCCGCCACCGCGGCCGCGCCGGACCAGCCGCCCCGCAACCGGCCGGCGGAACCGGCCAACTCGCCAGCGTGCCCCTCGACCGCCCCGGTCAATCCGGCCCAGGCCGCCCCGGCCACACGCCAGCCTCCCGGATCGGCGGCCCAGAGCTGCCGGTAGCCGACACCGCTCACCGCGGTAGGGCGGTGAACCGGCCGGCAGCCCGGTCGTCCACCGTCTCGTACGCCTCGGCCGCGGCCCGGACCCCACCGGCGGTCGCCGCCACGGCCGCCCCCAGCCGGCAGAACCAGCCGTGCGTGGCCGACTCCAGCTCCGCTAGCGCCGTTGCGGCCCGCCAATCCGGCGCCGGCACCAGCAGCCCGGAAGCCCCGGCCAGGCCCCACGCCAACCGGTACGCCTCGTCGTCGAGCGCACCGGCGACCATGCGCAGCTCCTGCGGCCGGACGGTAAACGGCTCCTCGGTCATACCCACCCCCGTGCGTGATCGGCATCCACGCGCTGACGCTAGGCAGGTCGGGGTCGTGCCGGAGTGCCCTGTGGACGGCGGGCTGCGGCCGTACGCCGGTGTGTCCACAGGCGTTGCCCACGGCGGGCCCGACGGCTAATCTCCCGCCTCCGCCGCCGGTAGGGTGGTCTGGTGATCGTCGCTGTCGGCATCGACGTCGTCCTGGTCGACCGGTTCGCCCGGTCCCTGGCGCGGACGCCGCTGCTCGCCGATCGGCTCTTCACCACGGCCGAGCGGGCCACCCGCTCCGGCACCCCACGCTCACCGGAGTCGCTCGCCGCCCGATTCGCCGCGAAGGAGGCCGTCGCCAAGGCGCTCGGCGCCCCGGCCGGGCTGAGCTGGCACGACTGCGAGATCGTGCCCGACTCGGATGGCCGACCCTGGCTGACCGTCTCGGGCACCGTCGCCGCGGCGGCCGTCGCGCGTGGGGTCAACCACTGGCATCTCTCGCTGTCACACGACGGTGGAATCGCGTCGGCGCTGGTGGTCGCGGAACGGTGATGTCGGCCGGGTGGCCGTGGCGGCCCACCCGCGAGCGGAATGGGGCACGGTGACATGAGAGCGGTGTGGCGGGCGGCCGACGTACGGGCGGCTGAGGCCGGGCTGATGGGCACGCTGCCGGAGGGCACGCTGATGCAGCGGGCCGCCGCCGGGCTGGCCCGCCGGGCCGCCCTGCTGCTCGGCGAGCGGGGCGGGGTGTACGGCGGCCGGGTGCTGCTGCTCGTCGGCTCCGGCGACAACGGCGGTGACGCCCTATACGCCGGGGAACGGCTGGCCCGCCGGGGCGTCGAGGTGTCCGCCCTGCTGCTCACCCCGGGGCGGGCGCACGCCGCGGGGCTGGCCGCGCTGCGCGCCGCCGGTGGCCGACTGGTCGACCGCCCGGCCGGCCCCGTCGACCTGGTCCTCGACGGCATCGTCGGTATCGGTGGCGCGGGCGGGCTGCGGGCGAGCGCGGACGAGGTGGTCCAGCGCCTCGACGATCTGCGCGGGCGCGACGGTGGCCGGGCCACAGTGCTGGCCGTGGACGTGCCGAGCGGAGTGGCGGTGGACACCGGACATGTGCCGCTGTCCACGTCCGGCCGGCCCACCGCGGTCCGCGCCGACGTGACGGTGGCCTTCGGCGCGTTGAAGCCCGCCCTCGTGGTCGGGCCCGCCGCCGCGCTGGCCGGCGAGGTGGAGCTTGTCGACATCGGGCTGCGACCCTGGCTGCGGGGCACTCCCGCGCTGCGGGTCACCGAGTGGTCCGACCTCGAGCAGTGGTGGCCGGAGCTGGGCGCGGCGTCGGAGAAGTACACCCGGGGCGTGGTCGGGGTGTCGACCGGCTCGGAGACGTACCCGGGCGCGGCGGTGCTCTCCGTCGGCGGGGCGCTCGCCGGGCCGACGGGTCTGGTCCGCTACGCCGGTGGCGCGCGGGTCGAGGTGCTGCACCAGCACCCCTCGGTGATCGCCACCGGGCGGGTCAGCGACGCCGGCCGGGTGCAGGCCTGGGTGTGCGGCTCGGGGCTGGGCACCGGCGACGACGCGGCGGCCGAGCTGCGGGCCGTCCTGGCCGCCCCGGTGCCGGTGGTGCTCGACGCGGACGCGCTGACCCTGCTGGTGGACGGCTCGCTCGCCGACCGGCTGCGCGGCCGGGACGCGCCGATCGTGGTCACCCCGCACGATCGGGAGTTCACCCGGCTGTGCGGGGAGGAGCCCGGCGCCGACCGGGTCGGGGCCGCGCTGCGGCTGGCCGCCTGGATGAACGCGGTGGTGCTGCTCAAGGGGGACCGCACGGTGATCGGCACGCCGGACGGCCGGGCGTACGTCAACCCGACCGGCACCCCGGCGTTGGCCACCGGCGGCACCGGCGACGTGCTGGCCGGGCTGCTCGGCTCGCTCCTGGCGGCCGGGGTGCCGGCGGACCGGGCGGCGGCCTCGGCCGCGTACCTGCACGGGCTCGCCGGTCGGGAGGCGGCCCGCGGCGGCCCGGTGACCGCGCCCGACGTGGTGACGGCGCTGCGCCCGGTCATCGCCCGGCTGGGCTGATCGTTCCCGTTCCGGGGCGCCTGGCCGGTTCGCCAGAGCGGGCCGTGCGTCGCCGCCCACGGTGATCAGGGTGGAAAGTAGGCTGGGCGCATGTGGCAGGCCGAGGTACGCGTCGATCTTGACGCGATCCGCGAGAACGTGAGCCGGCTCCGCTCCGGCACCAGCGCCGAGCTGATGGCGGTGGTGAAGGCCGACGGGTACGGCCATGGCATGCTCCCGGCCGCCCGCGCGGCACTGGACGCCGGGGCTGACTGGCTCGGCGTCTGCACCCTCGACGAGGCACTCACGCTGCGCCGGGCCGGGATCACCGCGCCCGTGCTGGCGTGGCTGCTCGCGCCGGGGCTGCCGCTGCACGAAGGGGTGAGCGCCGGGGTGGACCTCGCCGCCGCGAGCCTTGCGCAACTGGACGAGATGGTCGAGGCGAGCCGGCGTGCCGAGCGCCCCGCCCGGTTGCACCTGAAGATCGATACCGGGCTGTCCCGGGGAGGCGCCACCGTCACCGACTGGCCGGCGCTGCTCGACGCCGCCGCGAAGGCGCAGGCCGAGGGCCTGGTCGAGGTGGTCGGTGTGTGGAGCCACTTCGTGTACGCGGACATGCCCGGCCACCCGACCACCGACCGGCAGCTCGCCGTCTTCCACGAGGGCCTGGCCATGGTCGAGCGGGCCGGGCTGCGCCCCCGCTGGCGGCACCTGGCCAACTCGGCGGCCACCCTGACCCGCCCGGACACCCACTTCGACCTGGTCCGACCCGGGCTGGCCATCTACGGTCTGTCCCCGGTGGCCGGCGAGACGTACGGGCTGCGGCCGGCGATGACGGCGCGCGCCCGGGTGATGCTCACCAAGCGGGTGCCCGCCGGCACCGGCGTCTCCTACGGGCACACCTACACGACCGAGTCCGACGCGAACCTCGCCGTGGTGCCCCTCGGATACGCCGACGGTGTGCCCCGGCACGCGTCCAACAGCGGGCCGGTGCAGCTCGCCGGCGCGCGGAGGACGATCTCCGGGCGTGTCTGCATGGACCAGTTCGTGATCGACTGTGGCGACGACCCGGTGGCCGACGGCGACGTGGCGACCCTGTTCGGCAGTGGCGCCGACGGCGAGCCGACGGCCGACGACTGGGCCGAGGCGGTCGGCACGATCAACTACGAGATCGTCACCCGGTTCGGCAGCACGCGGGTGCCGCGGGTCTACGACGGTGAGCGCCCCTCATGACGTACCGCATTCCACGTCCGCGGACCGCGGCCGGCCGGGTCGCCGGCCTGGTCGGCGCCGCGGTCGGGGTGGCGGCGGCCGGCCTGGCCGCCGGCGTCGCGACCGAACGCACCCTGGTCCGCCGGCTCAAGGCCGACCCGGCCGACCGCTACGCGCACGAGAGGTTCGGCGAGCAACGGTACGACGAGGCGTTCCGGCTGGAACTGCCGGACGGCACGGATATCCACGTCGAGGTGGTCGAGCCGACCCGCCCGGTGCCGGGGCACCCGACGGTGGTGCTGGTGCACGGCTTCTGCCTGGACATGGGCACCTTCCACTTCCAGCGCCGCATGCTCGCCGCGCGCGGTGACTACCGTGTCGTCGCGTACGACCAGCCGGGTCACGGCCGGTCCGGCCGGTTGGAGACCGGGGAGTACGACCTGGCGGTGCTGGGCCGGACGCTGCGCGAGGTCATCGACCGGACCGCCCCGGAGGGGCCGCTGGTGCTGGTCGGCCACTCGATGGGCGGCATGACCATCATGGCGTTCGCCGAGCTGTTTCCGGAGCTGTTCGGTGACCGGGTGGTGGGCACCGTGCTGATGGCCACGTCGGGCGGGTTGATCGCGGAGACCAAGCTGGTCGCGCCGGCGCTGCTCGGCCGGGTCGGCGGGCCGGTGCTCTACATGGTCAGCAACGCCACCCGGTACGGCGGTCCGGTGATCGACAAGGCCCGCAAGTCCACGTCGAACGTGGCCTGGCTGCTCACCCGCAAGTACGGCTTCGGCACCCGCAAGCCCAGCCCGGCGCTGGTGTCGTACGTGGAGACGATGAACTCCCGGACCTCCGCCGACACGGTGACCCGCTATCTGCGGACACTGGCCACACACTCGCGTTTCCCGGCGCTGGCCGCGTTGGCGAACGCGCCGGTGCTGGTGGTCGTCGGCGACAAAGACATGATCACTCCGGTGACACACTCCGAGGAGATCGTCCGGCGGTTGCCGCACGCGGAGTTCATCAAGATCAAAGACAGCGGCCACGTGGTGATGCTGGAGCACGCAGACGAGGTGAACGCCGCGCTGGCGCGGTTCCTCGAGTCACTGGAGAGCATGGAGGACCGGTGAGTTTCGTCGTCAAACTGCCGACCGTCGAGGACACCCGGGAGTTCGGCCGCCGGCTGGCCGGGCTGCTGCGGGCCGGTGACCTGGTGCTGTTGACAGGCCCGCTGGGGGCCGGAAAGACCGCGCTCACCCAGGGCGTCGGCGCGGGGCTCCACGTTCTCGGGGACGTCACCTCGCCGACGTTCGTGATCGCCCGCGTGCACCGGCCGGATCCGGCCCGAGGCCGTCGGGTGGCCCTGGTACACGCCGACGCGTACCGGCTGGGCGCCGCCAGCGACCCGCGTGCCGAGATCGACGACCTGGATCTGGACGCCTCGGTGGACGAGTCGGTGACCGTGGTGGAGTGGGGCGAGGGCCTGGTGGAGCAGTTGGTCGACGCGCACCTGCGCGTCCGCATCGACCGCCGCGACGACGACACCCGGATCGTCGAGTTGGACCCGGTCGGCGGCGACTGGGCCCGCCGGCTCGCCGAACTGAGTTAGGGGCCTGTGTCGGCGCGGCGCTGTCGGACCCGGTGCCTAGAGTGCGGGGGACCGACCCGCGCTGGAAGAGGTTCCTGATGTCCGACGACGCCCCCGCCCTGGATCTGCTGGCCCTGCTGCCGGAGCAGTGGCGTGCCGTGCTCACCTCGCACCTCGATCCGGCCCGCACCGCCGCGCTGGCCGAGTTCGTCGCCCGGGAGTACGCGACGCAGACCGTCTTCCCGCCGCTGGAGGATCTCTTCTCGGCGTACCGGCTCTGCCCGCCGCAGAGCACCCGGGTGCTGATCCTCGGGCAGGATCCCTATCACCGCGCCGGGCAGGCCCACGGGTTGAGCTTCAGCGTCCGCGAGGGGGTGTCGGTGCCGCCGTCGCTGCGCAACGTCTTCAAGGAGCTGGGCGAGGACGTGGGCGTGGCCAAGCCGCGCAGCGGCAACCTCGACGGCTGGGCCGCGCAGGGCGTGTTGCTGCTCAACGCGGTGCTGACGGTGCGCCAGGCCACGCCGGGTTCGCACGCCAACTCGGGCTGGGAGGAGTTCACCGACGCCACGATCCGGGCGCTCAACGCCGCACCGGAGCGGGTGGTCTTCCTGCTCTGGGGTGGCTACGCGCGCAAGAAGGCGGCCCTGGTCACCAACCCGCAGCATGTGGTGCTGGAGGCCGGCCACCCCAGCCCGATGAACCCGCGCGGCTTCCTCGGCAGCCGCCCGTTCAGCGCGGCCAACAAGGCGCTCGCCGACGCCGGGCGGCCCACCATCGACTGGGAGCGCACCGCAGACTGACCTTGCCGCTCGGGCGTGCGGCTCGGCTCGGGCGTGCGGCTCGGCTCGGGCGTGCGGCTCGGCTCGGGCGTGCGGCTCGGCTCGGGCGTGCGGCTCGGCTCGGGCGTGCGGCTCGGCTCGGGCGTGCGGTCGACGCCCTGCTGCTCGCGCGTCCGGCGCTGGCTCAGCCGGCGCTGGCTCAGCTTCCGCTGGCGAGCTGCCGGGCCCGGTAGCGGCGCAGCAGGTCGGCGGCCCGCGGCTCGGTCAGCTCCAACTCGACAAGCGGCACCACGCGGTAGTCGCGCCCACCGTGGCGTACCTCGATCGTCTCGGGCAGCTCGTCGCACATCGTTGCCCTGATCTCGCCCCACTTGGTCGACCAACGGTGCTCGCCCGGCTCCTCCGGCTCCAACCACACTCCACCGAACTCACCCCACCGGGCGTTCCACCGCTGGCCGTAGTTCGCCTGCAGCCAGCCGGTGAAGCGCTTCGAGTCCTGCCAACGAAGGGCGATCTCCAGCGCGTCGACAGGCACCGGCGCGCCCTGCAGCAGTGCCGCCGTGCTGCCGGTGATCACCTGCGGGAAGTCGGTGAGTCGGTCCAGCGTCCGATCCAGGCCCAGCTCGTCGATGCGCTCGGTGATCGGTCGGGCGGCCAGTTCGTCGATGCGGGCGTCGAGGTGCGCGTCCAGCGGCTCGACCTCGACCACCATCTGCACGTCCATCGCGGCGAACAACGCCTCGAGGACCGCGATGCTGGGTGCGCGGCTGCCACTCTCGATCCGTGCGACCGCGGCCTGACTGATCCCCGCAGACTCGGCGAGTTCGCACTGGGTCAGCTCGCGCAGGTGCCGTTGCTGTCGAACGGCATTGCCGAGCAGAGTGCCAAGACGTGTGGACGGCATCCCGACATGGTGGACCACGCCGGTCCGACGCAGATACCGCTGAGCCGGATTCACGACTGCGTGGCCTTGGCCCGAGATTCCGGTGAGCCAGCGACTTGGCAACGTCGGTGGGCCATTCGCTTATGAGCGGTATACCTGTGAGTCATAACTATGACTCACAGGTATACCGCTCATCACAGCAGGTGGCCTCCCGGCCGAGCGGCGGCGTTCCGCAAGGGTCGAGGGGGCCCAGACGGGCGGCCCAGGCAGCCAGGCAGCCAGCCGGCCGGGCGGCCAGCCGGGCGGGCAGGCGGGCGGGCAGGCGGCCGGCCGGCCGGCAGGGCAGCCAGCCGGGCGGGCGGCCGGGCAGGCGGGCGGGCGGGCAGGCGGGCGGCCGGCAGGGCAGTCAGCCAGCCGGGCGGGCAGGCGGGCGGGCGGCCGGGGCCTGTGCGGCCAGCACCCCGGGCACCAGGACGGTCCAGGAGTGAGTGGCTGCCCCCGGGCGCAGGCAGGGGGCGGGGCGTGGCCGGGCGGCGATGGCGGGGCCGCTAGGCTGGCTAACCGTGCTCGTACTCGTGGTGGACAGCTCGACCCCCGCGGTGACCGCAGCGTTGGTGGAGATCTCGGCGGACGGCGTGACGTCCCGGGCGCACCGGTGCACGGTCGACGCCCGCGCGCACGGTGAACTGCTCGCGCCCCAGGTCGACGCGGTTCTCGCCGATGCCGGAGCGCGCCCGCGTGATCTGGGCGCCATCGTCGCCGGGCTCGGCCCGGGGCCGTTCACCGGGCTGCGGGTCGGCCTGGTCACCGCCGCCACGATGGGGCAGGTTCTCGGCGTGCCGACGTACGGCGTGTGTTCCCTGGATGGGATGGGCTACCCGGCGGCGGCCGGCGAGCCGGTTTTGGCGGCCAGCGACGCCCGCCGCAAGGAGCTGTACTGGGCTGTCTACGACGGCGCCGGTCAGCGGATCGTCGGGCCCGAGGTGTCCACTCCGGCGGTGGCCGCCGCGCGCGCCCGGGAACTGGGGGCGACGGTCGCGGTCGGCGACGGGGCGCACCGGTACGCCGAGGCCCTGAACCTGCCGGTCCGGGTCGAGCCGCGCTACCCGGAGGCCACCGTGCTGGCGCAGCTCGCCGCCGAGCGGATCCGGGCCGGCGCGCCCGGCGAGCGACTCACCCCGCTCTACCTGCGCCGTCCGGACGCCGTGGCGGCCACCGGCCGCAAACCGGTTCTCCCGTGAGTGCCGCGGTGCGGCTGGAGCCGTTCCGTTGGTGGCACATCGACGAGGTGCTGCCGATCGAGGCGGACCTGTTCGGCGCCGAGCAGTGGTCACCCGCGATGTTCTGGAACGAGCTGGCCAACGGCCACCACTACCGGGTCGCGACCGACGCCGACGGCGCCGTGCTCGGCTACGCCGGGCTGGCCGGAGCCCCGCCCGACGAGGTGTGGGTGCAGAACATCGCCGTCCGCCGGGACAGCCAGCGGCGGGGCGTCGGCCGCGTCCTGCTGGAGGAGCTGCTCGCCGAGGCGGCCCGCCGTGACGCCCGCAGCACCCTGCTGGAGGTCGCCGTGGACAACGTCGCCGCCCAGCGGCTCTACGCGATGTACGGGTTCGAGCCGATCGGGGTGCGTCGCGGCTACTACCAACCGAGCAACACCGATGCGCTGGTGATGCAGCGCGTCGCCGAGCCGACCGGGGACGGACCACACGACCATGGCTGACGAACCGCTGATCCTGGGCATCGAGACCTCGTGCGACGAGACAGGCGTCGGCATCGTACGCGGGCACACCCTGCTTGCCGACGCGCTCGCGTCCAGCGTCGAGGAGCACGCCCGCTTCGGGGGCGTGGTGCCCGAGGTGGCCAGCCGGGCCCACCTGGAAGCCATCGTGCCGACGATGCAGCGGGCGCTGACCGAGGCCGGCGTCACCCTCGCCGACATCGACGCCATCGCGGTCACCTCGGGGCCCGGCCTGGCCGGTGCGCTGCTGGTCGGCGTCGCCGCCGCCAAGGGGTACGCGCTCGCCGCCGAGAAGCCTGTGTACGGCGTCAACCACCTCGCCGCGCACGTCGCGGTGGACACCCTGGAGCACGGCCCGCTCCCGGAACCCGCCATCGCGCTGCTGGTCTCCGGCGGGCACTCGTCGCTGCTGCTCGTCGACGACCTGGCCCGCGGCGTCACCCCGCTGGGCGCCACCATCGACGACGCGGCCGGTGAGGCGTTCGACAAGGTCGCTCGCCTGCTGGGGTTGCCGTTCCCGGGCGGCCCGCCCATCGACCGGGAGGCCCGAGCCGGTGACGCCGCGTCGATCGCGTTCCCGCGCGGCCTGACCGCCGCCAAGGATCTCGCCGCCCACCGGTACGACTTCTCGTTCTCCGGGCTGAAGACGGCTGTGGCCCGCTGGGTCGAGGCGCGTCAGCGCGCCGGCGAGCCGGTGCCCGTGGCCGACGTGGCCGCGTCCTTCCAGGAGGCGGTCTGTGACGTCCTGACCAACAAGGCGCTCGCCGCCTGCCGGGCGCAGGGGATCGAGACGCTGGTGATCGGCGGTGGTGTGGCCGCGAACTCCCGGCTGCGGGCACTGGCCGAACAGCGTGCCGAGAAGTACGGCATCCGGGTCCGGGTGCCCCGGCCGAAGCTGTGTACCGACAACGGGGCGATGGTGGCCGCGCTCGGGTCGCACCTGGTCGCCGCCGGGGTCGCGCCGAGCCGGCTGGACCTGCCGGCCGACTCGGCGTTGCCGTTGACAACGGTCAGCGTGTGACGGGGGCACCGGAGATGATCGTGCGGATGTGGGAGGCGCGCGCCGAGGCGTACGGCGTCGCCGACCTGATCACCTGGGTGTGCGACACCGCCCTGCCCGAGTTGGAGCACGACCCTCTGCACGTCTCCAGTGAGGTCTTCTCCTCCACCGACCACCGTGTCGTGGTCATCTCCAAGTGGCGCAGCAGCCCTCGGTCGCTGCCCGATCCACCAGCCCTGCTGGTGGCCCGCGCCCCGCACTCCTGGGACTTCACCCAGGTCGACC
Organism: Micromonospora sp. NPDC049274; assembly: GCF_040678875.1. Lineage (NCBI taxonomy): Bacteria > Bacillati > Actinomycetota > Actinomycetes > Micromonosporales > Micromonosporaceae > Micromonospora > Micromonospora sp. NPDC049274. The sequence continues at coordinate 500,282 of NZ_JBFAQS010000002.1, read as the reverse complement.
GCTGACGGGGGCCACCAACTCAGGTGGTCAGCTGCGGCGCAGCATCCGGTAGGTGGCGATGCCGCCGGTGCCGAGCGCGGCGAGGAAGACCAGCCAGACGACTGTGCTGCTGACCCCGACCTGCGGGCCGGTGTTCGCCGAGGCGGCTGCCAGCAGCCCGTCCTGGCCGGGTGCGGGCAGCGCGGCCGGCGGCAGCTCCGGCCAGCGGACCAGCCCGGTGCTCTCCAGCATCTGCATGTGGTGCATCACGAAGCCGTTTGCCTCTTCGCAGAGCTTGCGGACGGTGGCGTCGCGGGTGCTGGCCCGTACCGCGCCGATCACCGGGAAGATCTTGCCGTGGGCCACCCGGAGCCGGGTCACGAAGATCTGGTCGAACCGGGCGCCGGAGGCCTTCTGCATCTCCGACAGCCAGCCCTTCTGCTCGGCGGTCGGCTCGCTGGGGATGCTCGCGCCCAGCTTGTTGGCCGCGTCCACGGTGAGCTGGTCGAGTCGCTGGTGCTCGTTGGCGATGCCCGCACCGATCTCCCGGACCTTCGCCGACTGCCCCTTCTCGGCGGCCATCTGCCCGGCCGGCATCTCCCACAGCCCGGCCAACCGGACACCGTTGAGCAGTGTCATGTCGGCGGCGTTGAGCTGCTGCCCGCCGGCGGGGGCGGCGATGGCCACTCCGGGCAGGACACCGACCCCCGCGACGATAGCGATGAGCAGCATCGCCGCGCGGTGCATCCGGTTGCCCGGCCGACGACGGGCGGATCTGAGCGGTGCCATGTCTGCGGTGCCTCCTCGGTCCGGACCGAAACGCGTCTGGACCGGGCAGCCGCACCCTGCCGGCCGCCCGTCCGCCCACTGGTACGGACTGACCGCCCGATCAGTTCATCCACGGGTGGCGGGGAAATGGGCGGAGTGGAGCGGAGGCGGATCAGCGGGTGAGTGCGAGGAAACCGCCGAGCAGCAGCAGGGTCAGCGCGGCGACGGCGAAGAGCACCAGCAGCTCCCGACGGCCGTGCCCGATCGGGTCAACACCGCCTGCCGACGCGGCAACGGGATCGGGCAGCACCGGCAGGTCCCGGGTCAGCGCGGCCAGGTCACCGAGGGTGCGGGCGGCCCAGACCGCGCCGGCCCGCTCGGAGAACTCGTCAAGCGTGAGCCGGCCCGCGGTGGTGTGCCGGTGCAGCTCGGCGACCACCCGGTGGCGGTCGTCGTCGGACGCGCGCAGCTCGACATCCACGCCGGACAGGGTACGCGGATCAGCCCACGTCGAGGGGGTCGGCGAGGAGCCGTTCGAAGGCCAGTTCGGCGGCGCCGATCAGGGGCGCGTCCTCGCCCAGTTTCGGGGTGCGCAACCGCACGTGTTCCAGGCAGGCGCCGAGGGCGTTGGAGTTGAGCCGGCTGCGGATCTGGGCCGCAGCCGCGAGGTAGAGATCGCGCATGGTGCCGCCGAAGATGACCATCTCGGGGTTGAAGACGTTCACCAGGTTGGCCACCCCGAAGCCCAGCCAGTCACCGGCCTGGCGTACCGCCGTCTGGGCGCGGGCGTCCCCCCGGTCGGCGGCGTCGAAGACGGCCAGCAGCGCGTCGCGGCCCCGGGCGTCGGATCGTCCGGCCGCGCGGAGCAGGCCGTGCTCGCCGATCTCGGTCTCCCAGCAACCGCGGGCGCCGCACTCGCAGGGCATGCCGTCACGGACCACCTTCATGTGGCCGACCTCGCCGCCGTACCCGCCGTGTCCGGTGAGTCGACGCCCGCCGGCGATGATGCCGGCCCCGACGCCGACGTCGCCGTACAGGTAGATGACGTTGTCGCAGCCGGCCGCGACACCCCGGGCGTGCTCGGCGAACGCCGCCACGTCGGCCACGTTGCCGACGGTGACCGGCACGTCGAGGCCCAGTTCGGCGCCGAGCGCCGCGCCGATCGGCTCGTCCACCCAACCGGTGGTGGGGCCGAGCCGAACCAGGCCGTCCTCACGACGAACCATCCCGCAGACCGCGACGCCGGTGCCGACGCAGATCGCGTCGGCGGGTACCGCCTGCTGCATCTCCTTGACCGCGCCGGCGAGCAGCGGGGCGGCCTCGGCGGCCAGCAGCCCGCGCGGCCGGTCCAGCTCCCGGCGGTCCAGCACCGCGCCGCCCAGGCCGACCCGGGCGGCGCGCAGCCGGTCCACCTCGACGGAGTACGCGTACGCGTACACCCGGGTCGATTCGGGCCGGACGACGAGTGACGGCCGTCCGGCCCGGCCGGTCTCCTTCGGTGTTCCCTCGCTGACCAGTCCGACGCCGGCCAGGTCGGCGGTGAGCGCGCCGATGGTGCTCCGGTTCAACCCCAGAGTGGTGGTGAGTTCGGCGCGGGTGGTGGCGCCGTGGACGTGCACGTGCCGCAGCAGGGCCCCGAGGTTCTGCCGTCGGACCTCCTCCTGGCTGGGTGCCGGGCGCATGCTCGTGCTACCTCCCGCGCGGTCAGCGGGTGCCGGTGGCTGCCGCGCGGCGGCGGGAGAGGGCGTCGACGCTGGCGGCGAGCAGCAGCACGACGCCGGTCACCACGTACTTGACTCCCGCGCTGTACCCCATCAGGCCCATTCCGTTTTCGATGACCGCTACCACCGCGCCTCCCAGCACGGCATCGAAGACCCGGCCCTTGCCGCCGAAGAGGCTGGTGCCGCCGATCACCGCCGCGCCGACCGCGTAGAGCAGTACGTTACTGCCCCCCGTGTTCGGGTCGACCGAGTTGGCTCGGCTGGCGGCCACGATGCCACCGACGGCGGCCATGGACGAGCAGATCACGAAGACGGAGATCCGGATCCGGTCGACTCCGATGCCGGCCCGGCGGGCGGCTTCCCGGTTGCCGCCCACGGCGTAGATGTGCCGGCCGTAGCTGGTGCGTTGGAGCACGAAGGTCCAGATGACCAGCAGCACCGCGATGATCGGCACCACGATCGGCACACCCTTGAGCGAGACGATGAGGACGTTGCGACTGCGCTCCAGGTTGAGCACGTACACCGCGGTGCCGAGGATGACGGCGAGCCCGGCGATTCGCAGCGCCACCACCGCGATCGGGTCGGTGATCAGTCCACGGGCCGCCCGGTTGCGGTGGCGCAGCAGTTGCACCGCCGCGTAGCCGACGACGGCGACGGCGGTCAGCGCCCAGCCCAGCGCGGGGGCGAGGTTGCGGTTGGCGATGGCGACCAGCACCTCGTCGCGGACGGAGATGTTGGTGCCCTCCCGCACGAGCAGCAACACGACGCCCTGGAAGGCGAGGAAGCCGGCGAGAGTGACCACGAAGGACGGAATGCCGATCTTCGCGACCAGCATCCCGAGCGTGGTGCCGATGATGACACCGGTGGCGACCGCGGCGAGGACGGCGACCCACCAGGGGTAGCCGAGCACTGTGACCACGTTGGCCAGTACCGCCGCGCAGACGCCGCTGGCGAAGCCGGCGGAGAGGTCGATCTCGCCGAGCAGCAGCACGAAGACCAGGCCCATCGCGATGAGCGTGACCGCCGCGCCCTGGGTGAAGAGGTTCGCGAAGTTGCCTGCCGACAGGAACGACGACGGCCGCATGATCGCGAAGACGGTGCAGAGCACGATCAGGCCGAGCACGGCCGGCAGCGCGCCGACGTCGCCACCGCGTACCCGGCTCACGTAGTTGCGGACGTGGCTCCCGACGGTCGGCGGCGGTGTGACGGCCGCGGGGCCGTCCTTCCGCACGGCGGTGGTGGTCATCGGACGCCTCCTGAGATCGAGTCGGCCGGCTGCGGGCCGTCGCCGTTGCTGCCCGGGTCGGTTCCGAGACCGAGCCCGCCCGAGCGCCCGGCGGTGATCAGCTCAACCACCTGGGCGTGGGTGATGTCGGTGGTCTTCACCTGGGCGACCATCTGGCCGAGGTACAGCGCGGCGATCCGGTCGGAGACGGCGAAGACGTCGTTCATGTTGTGCGAGATGAGCACCACTGCCAGGCCGTTGTCGGCGAGGCGGCGGACGAGTTCGAGGACCTGGGCGGTCTGTGCCACGCCCAGGGCGGCGGTCGGCTCGTCCAGGATGACGAGCTTGCTGTTCCACAGCACCGCCTTGGCGATGGCCACGGTCTGGCGCTGACCGCCGGAGAGGCTGGAGACGTGCTGGCGGAGCGAGGTGACGGTGCGGATGGAGAGCCCCGCCAGGGTCTCGGCGGCGAGCTGTTCCATTGTCGGCTCGTCCAGGACGATGCCGCTGTGCTTCTCCCGGCCGAGGAACATGTTCTGCACGATGTCCAGGTTGTCGCAGAGCGCGAGGTCCTGGTAGACGACCTCGATGCCGAGCGTGGCGGCGTCGCGGGGACTGCCGATGTGCACCTGTTCGCCGTTGAACAGGACCTCACCGGCGTCGGTGGGGTAGATGCCGCTGATGCACTTCACCAGGGTCGACTTGCCGGCGCCGTTGTCGCCGACAAGTGCTGTCACTTCGCCCGGGTGGACGCTCAGGGCGACGTCGCGGAGCACCTGGACGGGACCGAAGCTCTTGTCGATCCCGCGGAGTTCCAGCAGGGGAGTCGCGGACACGGGGTCTCCTTCTTAAGGGAGGGTCGGGGCCCGTCCGGCGGGCGCCGCCCGGCACGGGAGGGTGCTCCCGTGCCGGGCGGCGATTGTCGTCCCGGCGGGTACTGCGGCGTCGGTCAGCTGATGCCGGCGCCGGCGCAGAACTTGGCGTACGCCGCGGTGCAGACCTGCTCCTTCGTCGCGTAACCGTCGGCGATGACGTCCTTGACGTTGTCCTTGTAGATGGCCTTCGGGGTGAGCAGCACCGAGGGGACGTCCCGGCCACCCTCCGGGTCCTTCACCGTCTGGCCGGTGTCCTTCTTCTCGCCCTTGGCCAGTGCGATGGCCAGGTCGGAGCCGGCCTTGGCCTCTTCCCGGACGGCCTTGTAGACGGTCATGCACTGGTCACCGGCGAGGATGTTCTGCAGGCCCTCCACGCTGGCGTCCTGGCCGGTCACCGGCACCTTGCCGTTGATCTTGTTCTTCTTCAGGATCGAGATGGCGGCGTTGCCGAGAGTGTCGTTGGCGGCCAACACGCCGTCGATCTTGCCCTTGGTCGCGGTGAGCTGCTGCTCGAAGATGGTCGCGGCGGTGGGGCCGTCCCAGCCCGGCACGGCGTCGTCCGGGCCCTTGGTGTACTCCTTGGAGTCGAACTTCGGCTTGAGTACCGAGTCGTAGCCGGCCTTGAACAGGGTGGCGTTGTTGTCGGTGGGGGAGCCGTTCAGGTACGCCACGACGGGGTTCTTGGCGCCCTTGTCGGTCAGGCACTTCGCCAGACCCTCGCCCTGGAGCTTCCCGACGGTCTCGTTGTCGAAGCTGACGTAGTACTGGGCGGAGCCGCCGAGGGTGAGCCGGTCGTAGTCGATGGTGGCGACGCCCTGCGACTTGGCCTTGTCGAGCACGGCCTTGCCGGTGCCGGAGTCCAGGTTGACGATCATGAGGGCGGTGACGCCGCTGGTGATCATCTGGTCGGCGATGGTCTGGAAGGCGGCCTTGTCGTTCTGGGCGTTCTGGATGTCGTACTGGACGCCGGCGGCCTTGAACGCCTCCTCGAGGAAGCGACGGTCCGCGGTCTCCCAGCGGGGGGAGGACTTGCTGTCCGGAAGGATCACGCCGATCTTGGGAGTCTTCTTGGAGTCGGCCGAGCCGGTGCCGGAGTCGTCGCTGCAGGCGGTCAAGCCGCCGGTCGCGAGCAGGCCCACGGCGGCGATGGTGAGGATCCCCTTACGCATGTGCAGGGTCCTTTCGGAGGTGGGGGAGGTGTTGTTTTGTTGTGTCCGGCAACGTATTTCGCGTCACACTGGTCCCACAAGACCGCGCAGGTGCCAAGTTTGTTGGAAGCGATAACAATTCAGCAACGCGACTGTTACTCCCCGGGTATCCCACGGGGGAGTCGACGTAACGAAGGCGTCAGCGGGCCTGCAACGGCGCCGTGCTGGCCTCGGTGAGCGCCACCAGATCCGCCGCCGCCAGCTCCAGTTGCAGGCCGCGCCGACCGGCGGAGACATAGATCGTCGGCAGGTCCAGTGCGGACTCGTCCAGCACGGTGGGCAGGCGTCGGCGCTGCCCGAGCGGGCTGATCCCGCCGCGCACGTAGCCGGTGGCCCGCTCGGCGACCGCCCGGTCGGCCATCGCCGCCCGCTTGCCGCCGACCGCCGCCGCGAGCGCCTTGAGGTCCAGCTCGCCGGTGACCGGGACGACCGCCACGGTCAGCGCGCCGTCGACCTCGGTCACCAGTGACTTGAAGACCCGCTCGGGTGCCACGCCGAGCGTCTCGGCGACAAGCGCGCCGTAGTTCGGCGCGTCCGGGGAGACCCGGTACGGATGGGTGCGATGCGCGATCCCACGCTTGATCAACAGTGCCGTTGCCGGAGTGCCAGATCCCGCCACGGCGACGACGTTAGTCGACCGGTCGGCCGACCAGCACCGTCGGTGCCCCGGCGATCCGGGTGAGCACCAGGCTCGCCGCCTGGTCGCCGGCCAGCCGCAGATCCCGCCGCAACTGCTCCGGTGTGAGCGCGGAACCCCGCTTGAGGATCTCCACCCGGCCCACCCGACGGTCCCGCAGCAGCGCACGGAGGCGCTTGAGCGAGAACGGCAACACGTCGGTGATCTCCAGGCAGCGCGCGTACGGGGTGCGGGCCGGTCGGTCGGCGTAGAGGTAGGCGATGCTCGGATCGCCGAGGGTGGCGTCCAGTTCGGTGGCCAGTTCGGCGACGAGATGTGCGCGTACCACCGCCGGGTCCGGGTCGTACAGGTAGCGGCGCGGCGGCCCGACCGACGCCTCGGCGGCACCCGAGCCGGTGAGCTGGAAACGGCGCGTCTCGGCGCCCACCCGCCGGTAGAGGGTGGCGCGGCGGGGCACCTGGGCCAGGTCGCCGCACCAGAGCGCGGCCTCGACCAGGTCGCCGTCCACACCTACCCACTCGGCCTCCGCGCCGGCCGGGATGAGCGCGTGGTCCAGGCCCGGCGCGACCTTCACCACCGTGTGCGGCACCCGTTCGGCCAGCTCGGTCACGAAGTCCCACGGCGGCGAGTAGGCACGCGGGTCGAAGATCCGCCGACCGGTGCCGCTCGCACGGCGGGCCGGGTCGCAGAAGACCCCGTCGACCCGGGAGACGTCGAACGCGGTGGCGTCGCCGCACTCGACAGTGAACAGCTCGGCAAGCCCCGCGGCGGCGGCGTTGGCGACGGCCATCGCGGCGGTCACCGGGTCGGCCTCCACCCCGTACACCCGGATGCCGGCGCGGGCGGCGGCGAGCGCGTCGGCGCCGAGGCCGCAACCGAGGTCGGCAAGCGTGCGGACGCCGGCCGCGCGCAGGCGCTCCGCACGGCGCTCGGCGACGACCCGACGGGTGGCCTGCTCCAGCCCGGCGCGGGTGAGGAACATCCCGGCGGCGGCCGGGCCGAACTTGCCTACCGCCCGGTGACGCAGCTCGGCCTGGGTGAGCGCCGCCGCGGCCAGCGTGGGCGGCACCCCGGCCGCGCGTAGCGCCGACGCCGCCGCCAGTGGATCACCGCCGGCCAGCGCGGCCGCCGCCGAGAGCGCGGCCGACCCCTCGGGGGTACGCAGCGCCGCCAGCTGATCGAGGTCCACCCGGCCATTGTCCCGGCCGAGCCGGAAATACCGGGTGGCGGGGCGCGACGCGCTGGCACTCTCCTTGACGGAGTGCTAGCCACGGAATAACCTGCGATTAGCACTCTCACCCTGAGGGTGCCAGCTTCCGGGTCTCGCGACCCGGGTGCGCACGCCAGGCGGACCGGCACCCGCGACGACGGCTCCGCCCGGTGGCATGAGGCAGATTGACGCTGGTCAGCCCCGCTGACCGGCAACGAAACCAGTACCCCAGGAGGGTATGCCCGTGACTACCGCGACCAAGGTTGCGATCAAGCCGCTCGAGGACCGCATCGTGGTCCAGGCGAACGAGGCTGAGACCACCACGGCGTCGGGCATCGTGATCCCCGACACCGCCAAGGAGAAGCCGCAGGAGGGCACCGTCCTCGCTGTGGGCCCGGGGCGCGTCGACGACAACGGCAACCGGGTTCCGGTTGACGTGCAGGTCGGCGACACCGTCCTCTACTCGAAGTACGGCGGCACCGAGGTCAAGTACGCCGGCGAGGAGTACCTGGTGCTCTCCGCCCGCGACGTCCTCGCGGTCATCGAGAAGTAAGCAACCGATCAGTGTCGCTGCCCCGGTCCGGCTCGCCGGGCCGGGGCAGCGGCGCTTCGAAGGGACATTCATGGCGAAGATCCTGAGCTTCTCGGACGACGCCCGGCACCTGCTTGAGCACGGTGTCAACGCCCTCGCAGACGCGGTCAAGGTCACCCTCGGCCCGCGCGGGCGCAACGTCGTCCTGGACAAGAAATTCGGTGCGCCGACGATCACCAACGATGGTGTGACCATCGCCAAGGAGATCGAGCTCACCAACCCCTACGAGAACCTCGGCGCGCAGCTGGTCAAGGAGGTGGCGACCAAGACCAACGACGTCGCCGGCGACGGGACCACCACCGCGACCGTGCTGGCGCAGGCGATGGTCCGTGAGGGCCTGCGCAACGTGACCGCCGGGACCAACCCGGCCGGCCTCAAGCGGGGCATCGACGCGGCGGCCGCCAAGATCTCCGAGGCGCTGCTCGACCGGGCCGTCGAGGTCGCCGACAAGAAGTCGATCGCGAACGTGGCGACGATCTCCGCGCAGGACGCCACCATCGGCGAACTGATCGCCGAGGCGATGGAGCGGGTCGGCCGCGACGGTGTCATCACCGTCGAGGAGGGCTCGATGCTCACCACCGAGCTGGACGTGACCGAGGGTCTCCAGTTCGACAAGGGCTTCATCTCGCCGAACTTCGTCACCGACCTGGAGGGTCAGGAGTCCGTCCTGGAGGACGCGTACATCCTGGTCACCACCCAGAAGATCTCGGCGATCGAGGAGCTGCTGCCGCTGCTGGAGAAGGTCCTGCAGAACAGCAAGCCCCTGCTGATCATCGCCGAGGACGTGGACGGTCAGGCGCTCTCCACCCTGGTGGTCAACTCGCTGCGCAAGACCCTCAAGGTCTGCGCGGTCAAGGCCCCGGGCTTCGGCGACCGGCGCAAGGCCATGCTCCAGGACATCGCGATCTCCACCGGCGCCGAGCTGGTCGCCCCGGAGCTGGGCTACAAGCTCGACCAGGTCGGCCTCGAGGTGCTCGGCACCGCCCGGCGCGTCGTGGTCGACAAGGAGAACACCACGATCGTCGACGGCGGCGGCCAGAAGGCCGACGTCGCCGACCGGGTGGCCCAGATCCGCAAGGAGATCGAGGCCTCCGACTCCGACTGGGACCGGGAGAAGCTGGCCGAGCGGCTGGCGAAGCTCTCCGGCGGCATCGCCGTGATCAAGGTGGGCGCGGCGACCGAGGTCGAGATGAAGGAGCGCAAGCACCGCATCGAGGACGCCATCGCGGCGACCAAGGCCGCGGTCGAGGAGGGCACCGTGCCCGGCGGCGGCGCCGCCCTGGTGCAGATCCTCCCCGTGCTCGACGACGACCTGGGCTTCACCGGTGAGGAGAAGGTCGGCGTCTCGATCGTGCGCAAGGCGCTCGTCGAGCCGCTGCGCTGGATCGCCCAGAACGCCGGCCACGACGGCTACGTCGTGACCCAGAAGGTCGCCGAGATGCAGTGGGGCCACGGCCTCGACGCTGCCACCGGCGAGTACGGCGACCTGGTCAAGTCCGGCATCATCGACCCGGTGAAGGTGACGCGCAACGCGGTCACCAACGCCGCCTCGATCGCCGGCCTGCTGCTCACCACGGAGAGCCTCGTGGTGGAGAAGCCGGAGCAGGCCGAGCCGGCCGCCGCCGGTGGACACGGCGGCCACGGCCACGGCCACCAGCACGGCCCGGGCTTCTGACCGGCAGCGACACCCGTTTCGGGGCACACCGTCATACGGCGGTGTGCCCCGGTTCGTCTCCGCGATCATTACCAAGCGCTGACATGGTTGGCGACCCGGCGAGACGATCGCGCACACTGGGCCGATGAGCACCACGTCGCGGCGGTACGCCGCGCTGGCCGGAGTCACCGCCGCCGCCGTCGCGATCGGAACCGCGGAGCCCGTCGCGGTGCTGACCGGCCCTCGGTCGGCGCCGCTGGTCGCGGTCGGCGGGGTGGTCGTCGATGCCGTCCCCGAGCCGCTCAAGCAGTTCGCCATCGACGTCTTCGGCACCGCCGACAAGATCGCCCTGCTGACCGGGACGGCCCTGCTGCTGGGCGGGTTCGCCGCGCTGCTCGGAGTGCTGGCGATCCGCCGGTTGGCCCTCGGCCTGGCCGGCATCGCGGCGCTCGGTGCCGTTGGTGTGGCCGCCGCGCTGACCCGCTCCGGCGCGGACGTCTTCGACGCGCTGCCGTCGCTTGTCGGCGGCGGGCTCGGCGCCCTGGTGCTCTGGTTGTTCATCGACGGCCCGTTCGAGCTGGCCCCCCCCTGGCCCTGGACCCCACCCACCGCCCAGGGCTCGGCAAGCTCCCGGCCGGTGTCGCCGGCCGGGCCTGCCGGGCACCCGGTGTCGCCTGCCGGGCCGACGGAGGGTGTGCCTGTGACACCGGCCGCTCCGCCGGTGCCGGTGACTCCCGCCGCGCCTGTCGCGACCGTCGATCCGGAGTCGCGCCGGCGGTTCCTGACCGGTACCGGCGTGCTGCTCGGCACGGCCGCCGTGGCCGGTCTCGGCGGGCGCTGGCTGGCCGGGCGGCGCGGTGTGTCCGCCGCCCGGGACGCGATCCGGCTGCCCGCGCCGGTCGCCCCCGCACCGGCCGTGCCGGCGGGCGCGGACCTGTCGCTGGCCCAGCTCGCGCCGTACGTCAGCCCGAACCTCGGGTTCTACCGGATCGACACCGCCCTGGTGGTGCCGCAGGTGAACCCGGACAGTTGGCGGCTGCGCATCCACGGTCGGGTGGGCACGGAGCGCACCTACACCTACGCCGATCTGCTGGCCCGGCCGCTGGTCGAGCGGTACGTCACGCTGGCCTGCGTCTCGAACGAGGTCGGTGGGGACCTGATCGGCAACGCCCGCTGGTTGGGCGTGCCCCTGCGGGAGCTGTTGGACGAGGTCCAGCCGGAGGAGGACGCCGACCAGGTCGTCGGTCGGTCGGTCGACGGGTGGACCTGTGGCACCCCCACCGCCGCGCTGCGTGACGGACGGGACGCGCTGCTGGCGATCGGCATGAACGGCGAGCCGCTGCCGGTCGAGCACGGGTTCCCGGTCCGGATGGTGGTGCCCGGCCTCTACGGCTACGTGTCAGCCTGCAAGTGGGTGACCGAGTTGGAGCTGACCCGGTTCGCCGATTTCGACGCGTACTGGGTGCCGCGTGGTTGGTCCGCCCAGGGCCCGATCAAGACCCAGTCGCGCATCGACACACCGCGACGGCGCAACCGGTTGACCGCCGGTCCGCTGACCGTGGCAGGTGTGGCCTGGGCGCAGCATCGGGGCATCAGCCGGGTCGAGGTACGCGTCGACGGCGGCCCCTGGCAGGAGGCGGAGCTGGCCCCGACGGTGTCGGTGGACACCTGGGTGCAGTGGTCGTGGCGCTGGGACGCCACGCCGGGTGAGCACCAGCTCCAGGTCCGGGCGACCGACGCGACAGGCGAGACCCAGACCGAGCGCACGCAGAGCGTCGCCCCGGACGGCGCCACCGGCTGGCACACGGTCCCGGTCAACGTCCGCTGACCCGCCACCAGCCGCTGCCGGTGGACCTCGCGGTCTGCCGAACGTCGTGCACGGCGTCGCTGCCTGCTCGACATGGCAGGGGGGTCCGCTCCCCGAGTGTGGATCGACGACACAGCGATGATGTGCAATGTAGTGTTAACCTTCTGGCAGTTTTGAAGGCCTTGATCGCCCTTTGTCCCCATGCTCAACTAAGTCGCAACGGGGAAGTCGCGCTATAAGTTGTCATAACAACCGGCGGGGCGCCTTCTATTTCCCGTGCAATCGGTGTCGGGTGGAAAAGGGGTTGCCGTATGGTCAATGTCTCTGCTGAACCGCAGCGTCGGGCTCGAAGTGTTCTGCCCGCGATTATCAGTCTGCGGAGCTTAGGAACTGCGCTGGCACTTGTAATCAGCCTGGTCGTTGCAGCTGGAGCCCCAGCCCAAGCGGCATCCGAGACTCTCAAGGGCCGTTGGTGGGGTGCCGGCACACAAACCGCTGCGGACGATTTCGACATCGAGCTGACCACGGAGCTGCTCGACAACTCCGCCACACAGAGCAACCAGGTTCGCACCGTCGTTGAAATGTATATGGGCGTGAATGCCAACACGACCGCAACCGGTTGCAAGGTTACGTACTGGACGAGTCTCAAGACGCTGTCGAGCGGGACATGGCAAACTCCGAAGGTTACGGAGAGTTGCTCCTGGATGATCAAGAGCGGAAGCTGGAGCTTCTTCGGCCCGCTCAGTTACTACCAGACCTCCGGCACGGTGGCCCAGGGCGCCTTCTGCGTCGACCTCTACTTCAACGGCTCTGCCAGTTCGGGCTGGCAGAAATGTGCAGTGGGCGGTTGGATTTACGAGGACTGAGCTCGATCTGTAAGACACTCTGTCGGTTGCAGTTGGATCTCCCGCGGCAGCCCGGATCAAGTCCGGGCTGCCGCGGGATCCTTCGTTATCCACGCCCCTCGCCCGTGTGCTGGGCGCGACCGCCTGCCCCTCGGCGGCCGTAGCCCGCCCACCTGTGCGCGATGGGATGCCAGCGCGAAGAACCGTGCCCCTCATGGGACACGGTTCTCGCGTGCAGCGGAGGTGGGTCGGTCAGGCGACGTTGCGCTGGGCCGGGACTGTCGACTTGTGCGGGCGGCCCAGTCGCGCCTCCAGCCGGGCCACGTCGACCCGGATCTGCCGGCGGTCGGCCAGGTCCTCCCAGCCGACGGCGAGCAGGCGCAGCCGCTCGGACTCGCTGAAGCCACCCCACACGCCGTACGGCTCACGGACCGCCAGGGCGTGCGCGGCGCACTCGGCGCGGACCGGGCAGGCGCGGCAGACCGACTTGGCGGCGGACTCCCGCCGCAGCCGGGAGGAGCCCCGCTCCCCGTCCGGGTGGAAGAACTGGGCGCTGTCCCGGCCTCGACAGGCACCGAGCCGCTGCCAGTCCCAGAGATCGACGATGGGTCCGGGCAGTCTACGTACGTTCGACATCAGCACCCCTCCTCCCGCGCGGCACCGCGAGAATCCTTGTGGCCGGCTTCCGGGCGGCGGGCCGCGCAGGCGCACCGTTCCCGGCCTGGACCTCCCGGTACCCGGGCTGTCGCCCGCTCACACGTCTGTGATCCAAAACGCCCGACAGGATGCGGCTTTTGTCCTATCTGTCGGAAAAGTTCAGATGATTGCCGGGAACCCCCTCCCCAGCTGACGCCGTCATGGTCTGCTCGTGTGCGGAGAGGAGACCACCACAGTGCGTACCGTTCTTGTGTGCGTTCGGACACCGCTCGCGGCTCAGCACCTCACTTCTGCTGCCGCCCGACTGGGGTTGTCCGCGATCGTCCGTACCGCCGTCTCCGATCCCGAGGTGATGCTGCGACTCGCCGAACGGCCGGCCGACGTGATCCTGGCCGACACGGCTCTCACCCGGCCGGACAGCGCGGGTTTCGTCCGCCGGGTGCTGGCCCGCGCGCCGCAGGCCGCGGTCCTGCTGCTCGGCGCCGAGGAGTCCGAGGCCGCCGCCGCCACCATCAGCGCCGGCGCGCGGGGTCTGATCCAGAATGCCGACCACGACCTGACCAGCGCGGTGGCCAAGGCCCTGCTGCTGCTCACCGCACCCGGCCGGGCCTCCCGGCAGCGGGTCACCGACCCCGCCCGGGACACGGCGGCGGTGGGTGGTTCGGGCCGCTCCGCGCCATCGGTACGCAACTCGGCCGAACCCGGCTGGACGGCTGCGAACGGCGACGGGTCGTCGGGCGTGGCATCGGTGCCGGTGCAGCGCGGTGACGACGAGGTCGAGTCCGGGACCGAAGGGTCGGGCACCAGTCAGACCGACCCGATCCGACCCACCCCGAACGCCCGCCCCAACCGGGCCTCGATCGGGCTCACCGAACGGGAACTCCAGGTGCTGCTGGGCATGGCCGAGGGCAAGAGCAACGCGGAGATCGGCCGGGAGCTGTTCGTGTCGGAGGACACCGTCAAGACACACGCGCGACGGCTGTTCCGCAAGCTCGGCGCCCGGGACCGCGCCCACGCGGTCGCCGCCGGCTTCCGCGCCGGCCTGGTCTCCTGACCCACCCCGCGACCCAGCCCCGGGCGGCGTCAGCCAGCGATCAGTCGGCGCTGGTGGCGGCGCCCGGGTCGTCCTCGGTGCCCTCGGTCAGGGTGTCGTGCACCCCGTCGGCGTACCCGCGGGCATAGTCCCAGGTGACGTAGTGATCCGGATCCGGGTCGTACGCCGGCTCGTGCACCCGGGGCCGCCCCGAGTTGAGCAGGTGCCGCAGGTTGCCGCGCAGCAGGTCCCAGTCGAAGTAGTGCGGTTCCCGGCAGTCCTCGCATTCGATGACCAGCCCGCGCACCCCGATGGGCGCCAGCAGGGCCTGGTAGATCTCCAGGTCGGCGAGGTCCTCCAGCACATCCTGCCGCTCGACGTCGGTAAGCGGATCCGGCGTCGCGTCGTCGCCCGGGTCGTCCAGGCCCGCGGTCGGGTCGGCCGGGTCGCCGTTGAACGGGTCGATGGGCTCGTCGTGCACCCCCTCACCGTAGCCCCAACCCCCGCGCGCCGCGTCCCCGCGCCGCTCCTGGTGGCCTCGCGGACCCGCGCCGGCACCGACCAGGGCGGCGCAGCTCAGTGGGTACGATGAACGCACATGCCGTCAGCCCGGCGTGCGCCGGTGCCCGCGCGCTACCTCGCTGAAGCCCGTCCGAGCAGCTCATGGGAGCAATCGTGGAGAATTCGCCCAGCGCCGACCAGCTGACCGGGGCCGACCCCGGCGAGATCGGCGGCCACCTGCCGGAGCTGCCGGCCGGCTCGGCGCGGGTCATCCCGCTCGGGCTCACCTTCGACGACGTGTTGCTCCAGCCCGCCGAGTCGGACATCGCGCCGCAGGACATCGACACCGGCACCCGACTGACGCGCGAGATCGACATCGCACTCCCGCTCGTCTCCAGCGCGATGGACACCGTGACCGAGGCCCGGATGGCGATCGCCATGGCCCGGCAGGGTGGCATCGGCGTGCTGCACCGCAACCTCTCGATCGAGGACCAGGCCCAGCAGGTCGACCTGGTCAAGCGCTCCGAGTCCGGCATGATCACCAACCCGGTGACGTGCTCACCGGAGGACACCGTGCGGGACGTGGACGTGATCTGCGGCCGGTTCCGCATCTCCGGGCTGCCAGTGACCGACGCCGCCGGCAAGCTGGTCGGCATCATCACCAACCGCGACATGCGCTTCGTCACCGACCTGGACACCCCGGTCCACGAGGTCATGACCCGGACTCCGCTGATCACCGCGCCAGTCGGGGTGAGTAAGCCCGACGCGCTGGAGCTGCTGCGCCGGCACAAGGTCGAGAAGCTCCCGCTCGTGGACGCCGACGGTCGGCTCCGCGGCCTGATCACCGTCAAGGACTTCACCAAGAGCGAGCAGTTCCCGCTCGCCAGCAAGGACGACTCAGGTCGGCTGCGGGTCGCCGCCGCGATCGGCTTCGGCGACGAGGCGTACAAGCGGGCCCGGACCCTGATCGACGCCGGCGTCGACGTGATCGTCTGCGACGTCGCCCATGGCCACAGCCGGGCCATCATGGAGATGATCTCCCGACTCAAGCGGGAGACCCAGGTCCAGGTCATCGGCGGCAACTCGGCCACGTACGCCGGCGCGAGGGCGCTCGCCGAGGCCGGCGCGGACGCGGTCAAGGTGGGGGTCGGCCCCGGGTCGATCTGCACCACCCGGGTCGTGGCCGGGGTCGGGGTACCGCAGATCACCGCGATCATGGAGGCGGCCCGGGCCTGCCGGCCGCTCGGTGTGCCGGTGATCGGCGACGGCGGCATGCAGTACTCCGGGGACATCGCCAAGGCCATGGTGGCCGGCGCCGACTCGGTGATGCTCGGCAGCCTGCTGGCCGGTTGCGAGGAGAGCCCTGGGGATCTGATCTTCATCAACGGCAAGCAGTACAAGTCGTACCGGGGCATGGGCTCGCTCGGCGCGATGCAGACCCGCGGCGCGCAGAAGTCGTACTCCAAGGACCGCTACTTCCAGGGCGACGTCAGCTCGGATGACAAGCTGATCCCGGAGGGCATCGAAGGTCAAGTTCCCTACCGCGGCTCGCTCGCGCAGGTGGTCCACCAGCTCGCCGGCGGTCTCCGTCAGGGCATGTTCTACAGCGGCGCGGCCACCATCGCCCAGCTGCACGAGCGCGGTCAGCTCATCCGGATCACGGCAGCCGGGCTCAAGGAGAGCCACCCGCACGACGTCCAGATGACCGTCGAGGCGCCCAACTACCACTCCCGCTGACCATCCCCCAACAACCTGGAGTCCCCCATGCGTGACGTGGTCGAGATCGGGCTGGGCAAGACCGCGCAGCGCGGTTACCACCTGGACGACATCGCCATCGTGCCGAGCCGCCGGACCCGGGACGTCGATGACGTCTCGACCGGGTGGCAGCTCGACGCGTACCCGTTCGGCATCCCCTGTGTCGGGCACCCCTCGGACGCCACGATGAGCCCGTCCTCGGCGGTCCGGCTCGGTCAGCTCGGCGGTCTCGGCGTGCTCAACGTCGAAGGGCTCTGGACCCGCTACGAGAACCCGACGAAGGTGCTGGAGGAGCTGGCCGGCCTCGACGAGGAGGCCCGCGCCACCAAGCGGCTCCAGGAGGTGTACGCGGAGCCGATCCGTCCGGACCTGATCGCCGAGCGGGTGCGGGAGCTGCGCGCCGGTGGCGGCACGGTGGCGGTGCGGGTCTCCCCGCAGCACACCCTGGCGCTGGCCCCGGTCATCCTGGACGCCGGGGTGGACATCCTGGTCATCCAGGGCACCATCGTGTCGGCCGAGCACGTGTCGACGACCGACGAGCCCCTGAATCTCAAGGAGTTCATCGCCGACCTCGACCTGCCGGTGATCGTCGGCGGCTGCACCGACTACAAGACGGCGCTGCACCTGATGCGTACCGGCGCGGCCGGCGTGATCGTCGGGATCGGCGGCGACGAGTGGTCGACGACCGAGTCGGTGCTGGGCATCCGGGTGCCGATGGCCACCGCGATCGCCGACGCCGCGGCGGCCCGCCGGGACTACCTCGACGAGACCGGCGGCCGGTACGTCCACCTGATCGCCGACGGCGACATCCAGACCTCCGGCGACATCGCCAAGGCCCTCGGCTGCGGCGCGGACGCGGTGATGCTCGGCGAGCCGTTGTCGCTCTGCGACGAGGCGCCCGCCGGCGGTGCCTGGTGGCACTCGGCGGCCAGCCACCCGTCGCTGCCCCGGGGCGCGTTCGAGGTCGCCGGTGAGCCGCTCGGGTCGATGGAGCAGCTGCTCTTCGGCCCGGCGGACGAGGCCGACGGTCAGCTCAACCTGTTCGGCGGGCTGCGCCGGGCGATGGCCAAGTGCGGTTACCGCGACCTCAAGGAGTTCCAGAAGGTCGGCCTGGTCCTCGACCGCTGAGAAGTCCTCGTTGACGCTGGAAGGCCGGCCCCGCGATCCCGCGGGGCCGGCCTTTCGTCGTCCGCCGCGCGCGGGGCTCGCCCTCGATACGGGCATCGGACGGCGTCTCGCTGGCTACGCTCGTCCTGACCCGGGGATGGCGCAGAAGGAGTCGTGCATGGTCCTGAGCGGACGCGCACCGTCCCGCCGCCGGCTCGCCGCCGCCCTGGTGCTGAGCTGCGCCGTCACCCTGACCGCGGCCGGCTGCACGGGCGACGACGACGACGGCGGGTTCCGACCCGGCGCCGCGGACGCCGGTGACCCGTACGTGCCCGGCCACGGCAACGGCGGCTACGACGTCACGCACTACGGGTTGGACGTCCGCTACGACCCGGGAACCGACCGGCTCACCGGTCGGGCGACCATCACGGCGACGGCCACCCAGGATCTGTCCCGGTTCAACCTGGACCTGGTCGGCCTGGACGTCGGTGCGGTCACCGTCGCGGGCGGGCGCGCCACGCATCGCCGCGACGAGGGCGAGCTGGTGGTGACCCCGCGCGACGGGCTTCCGCGCGGCCGGTCCTTCACGGTGGCGATCGAGTACGCCGGCGTGCCCACCGCCGTCACCGACGGTGAGCTGGGCAGCGGCGGTTTTCTGCACACCGCCGACGGGGCGATCGCTCTCGGTCAGCCCGACTCGGCGGCCACCTGGTTCCCGGTCAACGACCATCCGTCGGACAAGGCCAGCTACGACGTCGAGGTGACCGTCCCGGACGGACTGTCCGCGCTGAGCAACGGGGTGCCCGGCCCGAAGAGCAGCGCCGACGGGTGGACCACCTGGCGCTGGTCGGAGCGCACCCCGATGGCCAGCTACCTGAGCACCCTCGTGATCGGCAACTATCGGGTGGCCACCGGCGAGCACGCCGGACGACCCCTGGTCAGCGCCGTCGCGGCGAGCCTGCCGACGAACGGTGGGGCGGCCGGCTCACTGGCCCGCACCGGCGAGATCGTCGACTTCCTGGCCAGCCGTTTCGGCCCGTACCCGTTCGACTCGTACGGCGGCATCGCCGTCGCCGACGACCGGATCGGGTACGCGTTGGAGACCCAGTCCCGGCCGGTCTACGGACCCGCCTTCTTCACCGACGACCATCCCAACCCCGGCGTGGTGGCACACGAGCTGGCCCACCAGTGGTTCGGCGACAGCGTGTCACTGCACCGGTGGAGTGACATCTGGCTCAACGAGGGCTTCGCCAGCTACGCCGAGTGGCTGTGGGAGGAGCACGACGGCGGCCGGACCGCGCAGCGCAACTTCGAGCTGCAGTACGCGTCGACCGACTGGTCACAGCCGTCGGTCGAGCCGGGACGGGAGCGGATGTTCGGCACCGCCGTCTACAAGCGAGGCGCGCTCGCCGTGCACGCCCTGCGCCGGGCGGTCGGCGACGACACCTTCTTCCGCATCCTGCGCACCTGGACCACCGAGCGGGCCAACGGCACCGCCACCACATCAGACTTCGTGGCGCTGGCCGAGCGGGTGGCGAACCGACAGTTGCGGCCCCTCTTCGACGCCTGGCTGGTGGGCGGCGCGGCGCCCACCCCGCCGTGACGACGCCGTGATCATCTGTCGATAGGCTGCCGCCTGCGATCGGCCAGGAGCGCCGGTCGCGGGGCGGCCGAGGCCACCCGCACCGGGCGTACGGGGAGGGTTCATGATGCGGGAAACGCGGCACGGGCTGCGGGTGGGTGCTGCTCTGCTGGTGACCGGGGCGCTCGTGCTGACCGGATGTGACTCGTCCACACCGGAGGCTGCGGCGCCGTCGCCGAGCGCTTCCCCGACGCCCTCGCGGACCTTCACGGCCGGGGCGGCCGGAGTCGGCGACGCGTACTTTCCGACGTACGGCAACGGCGGGTACGACGTCGGGAAGTACACGGTCAAGGTGCGCTACGACCCGGCGAAGGACACCCTCACCGGTACGGCCACCGTGCAGGCCACGGCGACGGCGGACCTGTCGACGTTCAACCTCGACCTGGCCGGTCTGACAGTCAAGTCGGTAACCGTCGACGGCGCGCCCGCCACCCACACCCGGAACAAGAACGAGCTGGTGATCAAGCCGGCGGCCGGTCTGATAACGGGCAACGGGTTCGTCGCGGAGATCGTGTACGAGGGGGTGCCGAAGCCGCTGAAGAACGAGGTGCTCGGCGAGGGCGGGTTCCTGCACACCTCCGACGGCGCGATCGCGCTGGGCCAGCCGGAGTCGGCGAGCACCTGGTTCCCGGTCAACGACCACCCGTCCGACAAGGCCGCGTACGACTTCGAGATCACCGTCCCGCAGGGCCTGACCGCCGTCAGCAACGGCGTGCCGGGCGGCAACACCACCACTGACGGCTGGACCACCTGGAAGTGGTCGGAGAAGTCGCCCATGGCCAGCTACCTGAGCACCGTGGTGATCGGCAAGTTCCGGATCACCACCGGCCAGCACAAGGGGAAGCCGGTCTACAGCGCGGTCACCACCAAGGTGGCCAAGGGCGCGTCGGACGCGTCGATCGCGCAGACCGTCAAGGTGACCGACTACCTGGAGAGCGTCTTCGGGCCGTACCCGTTCGACGCGTACGGCGGTGTGGTCGTCTCGGACAGCCGGATCGCGTACGCGCTGGAGACGCAGAGCCGCCCGGTCTACTCGGCCGGCTTCTTCCGCGGTGGCGAGAACACCGAAGTGGTCGCCCACGAGCTGGCCCACCAGTGGTTCGGCGACAGCGTGGCGCTGGCCAAGTGGGAGGACATCTGGCTCAACGAGGGCTTCGCGACGTACGCGGAGTGGCTGTGGGCCGAGCACACCAAGCGGTACACCGCCAAGCAGGCGTTCGACATCCGCTACGAGCGGGTGCCGGCCGCGGTGTGGAAGACCCCGCCGGGCAAGCCGGGGATGAAGGACCTGTTCAGCGAGTCGGTCTACCAGCGCGGCGGGATGACCCTGCACGCGCTGCGGGTGGCGGTCGGCGACAAGGCGTTCTTCCAGATCGTCAAGACCTGGGCGGCGGAGAAGCGCAACGGGACCGCCACCACCGCCGAGTTCGTGGCCCTCGCCGAGCGGATCTCCGGCAAGCAGCTCGACGCTCTCTTCGAGGCGTGGCTCAACGGCACCAAGAAGCCGGCCCAGCCCAAGAAGCTCTAGGAATCGCCGGCCAGGACCTCGGCTCGGCCGAGGTCCTGGCCCGGGTTCAGGTCTTGACGACCAGCTTGGGGTGCGCCGCGAGGTACGCGTCGGCGCGGCCGGCCCGGAGTTCGCCGAGAAACTTCCGGCCCTCGCTGGTGAGCTGTTCACCCTGGTAGGCGCTGCCCTTGCCGACACCCGAGCCGGGCAGTCCGACGAGCACGAACTTGTTCTCCGGCACTCCGCCGAGCGCGTACGCCAGGTCGACGATCCGGTTGCCGCCCACGTAGACCAGGGTGTCGCCGAGCGCGGCGACCACCTGGTCGACGCGCTCCGGCTGCCGGGCCAGGCCCTCATCGAGGATCTTGCGGGCCAGGGCCCGCACCAACTGCTGCTGGTGGCGTTGCCGGGCGTAGTCGCCACCGGCGATGTAGCGCTGCCGCGCGTAGTCCAGCGCCTGCCACCCGTTGAGGTGCTGGTTGCCCTTCTCGTAGACCTGCTGCGGCCCGGTGTATCCGCCGGGGGCGCTGTCCCGGTACTTGCCGTCCGGCTTGCGGTGCAGGGAGGCGACCCGCTGGTCGACGTAGATGTCCACCCCGCCGAGGGCGTTCACCAGCTTGTCGAAGCCGGTGAAGGTGAGCACCGCGCCGGCGTCGATCCGCAGCCCGGTGTAGCCGCTCACCGTGCTCCGCAGCAGCTCGTACCCCTGGGCGGTGCTGGGCTGTTTGGGTTTGCCGGGCACCCGGCTGCCGAAGCTCATCGAGTGGGTGAGCTTGGTCCGGCCGCCCTTGTAGCCGGACTTGGGAAACGCCGGGATGTCCACGAGCAGGTCGCGGGGGAGCGAGAAGAGGTACGCCCGGCCCAGCCCCTTCGGCACGTGCAGCACCAGCACGGCGTCGGAGTGCGGCTCCCAGCCGGGCACGCTGACCCGGGTGTCCACACCGACCAGCAGCAGCGTCAGCGGGCCGGTGATGGTCGCGCCCGGCGGCGGGCCGCTCGGGCTGGGAGTGGGCGTGCCGATCGGCGACGGGCTCGGCGGGCCGGCCACCGGAGTGCCGGCGGGCGAGTCGCCCCCGGTCAGCCGGGTGATCACCACCGCGCCGCCCGCGATCAGCGCGACGACGGCGAGGGCCGCCAGCCCGAGCACCAGCCACCGCCGTCGCGGTTCCATCGACCCCAGGATCATCGTGGTTTCCTTCCACCCGTATCCGGAACAACGCTCCGACGGGTGCCCCAGGTTGCGGCCGGGAGGCGCCGGGTCGGACGGCCGGTGCATGATCGCGCGAAAACTGCCGCTGGCGCGAGCGCTACTCGCGAGTAATGATGCGTCCATGCGGTACGACGTGGTCGTCATCGGGTCCGGCTTCGGTGGCAGCGTCACCGCGCTCCGCCTGGCCGAGAAGGGCTACTCGGTTGGCGTCCTGGAGGCCGGCCGCCGCTTCGCCGACGACGAGTTCCCGCAGACGTCCTGGCGGGCCCGCCGGTTCCTGTGGGCGCCGAAGTTGGGCTGCTACGGCATCCAGCGGCTCACCCTGCTCCGTCCGGCCACCCGGCGATCCGGCGGCGGCGTGCTCGTGCTCTCCGGCGCCGGGGTGGGCGGCGGGTCGCTGGTCTACGCGAACACCCTCTACGAGCCGCTGCCGGCGTTCTACGCCGACCCGCAGTGGCGTGACATCACCGACTGGCACGACGAGCTGGCCCGCCACTTCGACCAGGCGAAGCGGATGCTCGGCGTCACCACGTACCCGATGGACACCGGGGCGGACCGCGCCATGCGGGCGGTGGCCGACCGGATGGGGGTCGGCCACACCTTCCACGCCACCCCCGTGGGCGTGCACATCGGCCGCCCCGGTCAGCGCGTCGCCGACCCGTACTTCGGCGGCGTCGGCCCGGAACGCACCGGCTGCCTGCACTGCGGCTCGTGCATGACCGGCTGCCGGCACGGGGCCAAGAACACGCTCGTCAAGAACTACCTGTGGCTCGCCGAGCGGCTGGGCGTCACAGTGCACCCGCTGACCACTGTGACGGCCGTCCGCCCGGCCGCCGACGGCGGGTACGAGGTGCACACCGAGCGCACCGGCGCCTGGTCGCGCCGACGGCGGCAGGTGATCCACGCCGACCAGGTGGTCTTCGCCGCCGGGGCGCTCGGCACCCAACGCCTTCTGCACGCCATGAGGACCGACGGCGCGCTGCCGCGGCTCTCGTCCCGCCTCGGCGAGCTGACCCGGACCAACTCGGAGGCGATCCTGGGTGCCTCGGTGGACCACCGACGGGCCCGCTCCGAGCGGCTGGACTTCACCGAGGGGGTGGCGATCACCAGCTCGTTCCACCCCGACCCGCAGACCCACATCGAGCCGGTCCGCTACGGGCGCGGCTCCAACGCCATGGGGCTGCTCCAGTCGCTGCTCGTCGACGGCGGCCCGCACCGCGTCCGGCGCTGGCTGGGCAGCATCGTGCGTCAACCGGGGCTGGCCGCCCGGATGCTGTCGGTGCGCGGCTGGTCGGAGCGGACGGTGATCGCCCTGGTGATGCAGTCGGCGGACAACTCGCTCACCACCCGCTGGCGGCGCGGCATCTTCGGTCGTCGGCTGGTCACCGGGCCGGGCCACGGCACCCCGAGCCCGACCTGGATCCCGGCCGGCAACACCGCCACGCGGCTGCTCGCCGAGGAGATCGGGGGCACCCCTGGTGGCTCGCTCACCGAACCGTTCGACATCCCGATCACCGCGCACATCCTGGGCGGGGCGGTGATCGGCGCCACCGACGCCGACGGGGTGATCGACCCCTGGCACCGGGTGTACGGCCACCCGGGGCTGCACGTCGTCGACGGCGCGGCCGTGTCGGCAAACCTCGGCGTGAACCCGTCGCTGACGATCACCGCGCAGGCGGAACGGGCGATGTCCTTCTGGCCCAACCGGGGCGAGGAGGATCCGCGCCCGGCGCTCGGGGATCCGTACCGGCGACTCGACGCGGTGCCGCCCCGACGGCCGGCGGTGCCGCCGGACGCCCCGGCCGCGCTACGCCCCTGACAGCGGGCGGCGGAGGATGTAGTTGATGCCGAACACGGTGTCGCTGACCCGTACGTCGGTGTAACCGATCCGCTTGTAGAAGCCGTGCCCGGTGAGGCTTGCGCCGGTCTCCATGAACTCGTGCCCCTCGGCGCGGGCCAGCTCCTCGACGTGTCGCATCAACCGACGGCCGACGCCGCGGCCGTGCGCGTCCGGGTCGACGAACATGGTGTACACCTTGTTGCCGTCGCGGGACACCGTGCCGACCGGCCGCCCGTCCTGTTCGGCAACGTAGATCCGGCGCTCGACGCCGAGCTCGCGGAACCGGTCGGCGGTGAAGTGGGCGCACATCCGGTCGATCAGCTCGGCCGGGTAGTCGCGGCTGTTCACCTCGCGTAGACAGCGGATGACCAGGGCCGACAGCACCTCGCCGTCCTCGGGACGGAAGGCTCGGATGGTCACCTCGGTCATCGGCGTGCCCCTGTTCGGTCCGTGTGGGGTTTCGCTGGGCACCGTATCGGCGCGCGGAGCGCCGTCGCGGCCCCACCGGACATCGCGGACGTACCGGTGGACGTCGGCGACGAGGCGCGAACTGCGTGGGGCGCGGCTCGGGCCGGCGGTGACGGTCGGTAGGCTTTGCGCACATGAGCCTGCCTCGCCCCGTCCTCGTGGTGGACTTCGGAGCCCAGTACGCCCAGCTCATCGCGCGCCGGGTCCGCGAGGCGAAGGTCTACTCCGAGATCGTGCCGCACTCGATGCCGGTCGCCGAGATGCTGGCGAAGAACCCGGCCGCGATCATCCTCTCCGGCGGTCCGGCCAGCGTGTACGCGCCGGACGCCCCGCAGATCGACGCCGGCGTGTTCACCGCCGACGTGCCGGTCTTCGGCATCTGTTACGGCTTCCAGGCGATGGCCCAGGCGCTCGGCGGCACCGTCGCGCAGACGGGCAACCGCGAGTACGGCGGCACGCCGCTGCGCCCCCGCCTCCTGGAGCCGGGTGTGCTGCTGCGCGACCTCCCGGCGGACCTGCCGGTCTGGATGAGCCACGGCGACTGCGTCACCGAGGCGCCCGAGGGCTTCACGGTGACCGCCGAGTCGGCGGGCGCTCCGGTGGCGGCCTTCGAGGACGTGGCAGGGCGGCGGGCCGGCGTGCAGTTCCACCCGGAGGTCGGCCACACCGCGCACGGTCAGGAGATGCTTACCCGCTTCCTGTACGACATCGCCGGCATCGAGCCGACCTGGACGCCCGAGAACATCATCGACGAGCAGGTCGCCCGGATCCGCGCCCAGGTCGGCGACAAGGAGGTCATCTGCGGCCTCTCCGGCGGGGTGGACTCGGCGGTCGCCGCCGCGCTCGTGCACCGGGCGGTCGGTGATCAGCTCACCTGCGTGTTCGTCGACCACGGTCTGCTGCGCGCGGGCGAGGCCGAGCAGGTCGAGAAGGACTACGTGGCGGCCACCGGCATCAAGCTGAAGGTGGTCGACGCCGCCGACCGGTTCCTCGGCGCGCTGGCCGGGGTGACCGACCCGGAGCAGAAGCGCAAGATCATTGGTCGGGAGTTCATCCGGGTCTTCGAGGCCGCGGCCCGCGAGATCGCCTCGCACGGCGACGTGGAGTACCTGGTCCAGGGCACCCTCTACCCGGACGTGGTCGAGTCCGGCGGCGGCACCGGCACCGCCAACATCAAGAGCCACCACAACGTCGGCGGCCTCCCGGAGGACCTGAAGTTCGCGCTTGTCGAGCCGCTGCGCACCCTGTTCAAGGACGAGGTCCGGGCGCTCGGCCTCCAGCTCGGCCTGCCCGAGGCGATGGTCTGGCGGCACCCGTTCCCGGGTCCCGGCCTGGCCATCCGGATCATCGGCGCCGTCGACCGCGAGCGGCTCGACCTGCTGCGCCGCGCCGACCTGATCGCCCGCGAGGAGCTGACCGCTGCCGGGCTCGATCGGGGTGTGTGGCAGTTCCCGGTGGTGCTGCTCGCCGACGTGCGCAGCGTCGGCGTGCAGGGTGACGGGCGCAGCTACGGGCATCCCGTGGTGCTGCGCCCGGTCTCCAGCGAGGACGCGATGACCGCCGACTGGTCCCGGCTGCCCTACGAGGTGGTGGCCCGGATCTCCACCCGGATCACCAACGAGGTCGCCGAGGTCAACCGGGTGGTGCTGGACGTGACCAGCAAGCCGCCGGGCACCATCGAGTGGGAGTGATCACGGCTCACGCGACCGGCGGCAGGTGGGGCGGGGCCGTCGGCGGGTAGGGCTGCGTCGGGGCGTACCCCGGCTGGTGGCCAACCGGCGCGGACCCGGCGGTGGGCTGCGGCGCGACGCCCGCCGGGTGCGGCCAGGCGGGTGCGCCGGCGGGCTCCTCGGGCATCAGGAACCACATGATGGGGTACGCGAACAGCGCGAGCCCGCCGGTGAGCAGGGCGGTGACCGCGAAGGCCACGCGGACCAGTGTGGGGTCGATGTCGAAGTAGCGGCCGAGACCGCTGGCGACCCCCGCCACCATGCGGTCGGTGGTGGGTCGCCGGAGCTGCTTGTACGGGGCGTGGGGAGCGGCGGTGGATGTCATGTCTCCACGGTCCGCGCCGGCGCTGGGCCCGCCCTCGGTGACCGCCCGGATCCTTACCCTGACCGATCCCTGAGTAGGTAGCAAAGAGTCAGGAATCCGACTCTTTTCCGTCCCGGTAACCCGACCCGGGGAGAATTTGGTCCCGTGACCACCTTGCTGGAGCCGCTTCGCAGGATCGCGGCATACGCAGTTTGTGCTGATTCAGACGGCCGAGTGTTGCTGGTCCGCGCATCGGAGCGCTCCGGCACCCCCGGCACCTGGTCGCTGCCCGGCGGGGCGGTCGACCACGGCGAGGACCCGCACCACACGGTCGTCCGTGAGACCGCCGCCGAGACGGGCCTCTCGGTCGCCGTCTCGGGCCTGGCCGACGTGCTCGCCGACATGCGGGCGCTGCCCGAGCGGGGCATCACCATCCACACCGACCGGCTGATCTACCGGGTCGCGGTGCGCGGCGGCACCCTCGCCGACCGGGTCGGCGAGCGCCCCACCGACCTCGCCCGGTGGTACACGCTCGACGAGGCACGCGAGTTGCCGCTGCGCTCGTTCACGGCGCGTGCCCTCGGCCTGCCCGCCTCCTCGGCCGACGTGGTGCCTGACGAGGTGCCCGAGTTCCCGTCCTTCTACGCGGTGCCCGGCCCGGACGGGCTGCACCGGGCGCAGCGCTTCGCCGCGTACGCGGTGTGCACCGATCCGGCCGGTCGGGTGCTGCTCACGCGCATCTCCGACGGCTACCCGGGCGCCGGCTGCTGGCACCTGCCGGGCGGCGGCACCGACTACGGCGAGCAGCCTGGCGCGGCGCTCATCCGGGAGCTTGTCGAGGAGACCGGCCAGTCCGGCCGCCTGGTCGAGCTGCTGGGGGTGGCGAGTCACCGTGACGCCGCCTCGCTCGGCCCGGAGGGCTACCCGATCGACTGGCACGGCGTACGCGCCTTCTACCGGGTCGTCGTCGACGAGCCCAACGCGCCGACGATTACCGACGTGGGCGGCTCCACCTGCGAGGCGCGCTGGTTCGCCCGCGAGGAGCTGGGCGCCCTCCCCGCCAACCGCCTGACCGAGGTGACAGCGGAAGCAGTCCAAGCAGCCCACCTAACCTAACCCCGCCCAACCCCACCCCCACCCCCACCCGTCGCGGTGATCATGAAGTTATTGTCAGGACACGCCGAGATGGACGGCGATAACTTCATGATCGACGGGCGGGGCCGGGTGCCGGCGTAGGGACGGCGCAGGGACGGCGCGGTCCGCGGGGGAGTGGGCGGGGGATGGTACTGGTGCGGCGGGTTGGGGTTTACGGCGTTTTGCGGGATTCCGGGCGGGTTCTGATTGTTCTGGAGCGCGGTGCGGGTTCCGAATTCTGGAGTTTGCCGGGGGGTTCGGTCGCCCACGCCGAGCACCCTGAGCGTGCGGTGGTTCGTGTTGTTGCCGAGCAGACCGGGTTGACCGTGACGGTCGGTCGGCTGCGGGTGGTGGCGGCCGACGTGACCAACCTCGCAGAAGGCGACGTCTCGCTGCACACCGACCGGTTGCTGTTCGAGGTGAGCGTGCAGGGCGGCACGCTGCGCGACGACGGGGTCGAGGCCCGCTGGGTCACCCCCGAGGAGGCAGCCGGACTGCCGCTGACGCCGTTCAGCGCCGAACTGCTCGGACTGCCGGTCACCCCGCTCCCGGCCGGCGCGCAGCCGTCCGCCGAGCCACTTCCGCCGTCGCATCCGGATCGTCGGTTGCGCTTCGGGGCGTACGGGCTGGTCACCGACCCGGCTGGGCGGGTTCTGCTCACCCAGATCGCGGACGGCTATCCCGGGGCCGGCAAGTGGCACCTGCCCGGCGGTGGCACCGATCACGGCGAACAGCCGACCACCGGACTGCTCCGCGAGCTGGTGGAGGAGGGTGGCCAGGTGGGCCGGGTGGTGAAACTGCTCGGCGTGGACAACCTGCACAACCCTGCCGCGCTCGGTCCCGAGGGCCGTCCGCTCGACTGGCACGGCGTCCGGGTGATCTATCGGGTGCTGGTGGACGTACCCACCGACGCGGTGGTGACCGAGTCCGCCGGTGGCTCGACCGCCCGCGCGGGCTGGTTCACCGTCGCCGAGACGGCTGACCTGCCACTGAGCGGCATCGCTGCTTCGGCAATCGGACAGCTGGGTCGATAGCACCCGGCTCGACGAGCCGAGATGGTGACCCTCCGGTACAGTCGGAGACGGGAATGATGGAGGAAACGGGCGATCGAGCCCGGGATGGGAATAACAAGGCGGTTCGCGCGGTTTGTACCAGATAAGTACCGCCGGCAGCTATCGCCAAGCCACGTTCCCCTATGCGATGGTGTACTCCGCAAAACGGCTGCCGGGCCACGCAAGGTCCGGCACGAGACAGCCGGACACCCGCCCCACAACGGCGGCAAGCCGATCCGGTGATGGAGGAAACGTGCCGAGAGCCCCATGGCGCCGGCGTCGTACGACTGACAGTCCGCGCCCCGCAGGGCGTCGCTGGGCGGGCCCGTTGCGCCGCAGCAGCACGTTCGCCCGCCAGGTGCTGCTGGTCCGGGTGGGTCGCCGTGACGGTGACCTGCGGACCACCGACCTGACACTGCCTGAGCACCGGTACGCCGACCGCCAGCGCCGTCGCTACGGCCTGGAGCGGCTCAGCCGGCAGCCGATCGACGCCACCCGGGCGGAGATCGAGGCGGTCATGCCCGTCAGCCCGGCGCTGCCGCCGATGGCGTACGCCGACGAGGCCACCGCCGGGTCGATCCCCCTGCTCCCCGGCGAGCGCACGATGGCCCGTCGGATGAAGTTCGGCGTGGTCAACGCCTGCACCCTGGCCAGCCTCATGCTCGGCATGCTGGCCATCTTCCTCGCCATGCAGGGCGAGGTGCGGATCGCCGCCCTCTGCCTGATCGCCTGCGTCGCCTTCGACGGCCTCGACGGTGCGCTGGCTCGCAAGCTCGGCGTGGCCAGCCCGTTCGGCGCCCAGATGGACTCGCTGGCCGACATGTGCTCGTTCGGCCTCGCCGCGCCCGTGGTGGTCTATGCCTCGCTCGCCGGCTCCGTGTCGACGGCTGCGGCGGCGGTGGCCTGCTTCCTGGTCGCGGCGTGTGCGGCGATCCGTCTGGCCCGCTTCAACGTCTCGCCGAAGGACGGCCGCTTCTTCTGTGGTGTCCCCACCACCATGGCCGCGGCCGTGCTCGCGGTGACCGTGGCGATCGGCCTGCCGGTGCCCGGCCTGGTGCTTGTCGCCGGGGTGGCGCTGCTCGCCTTCGCGATGGTGTCCAGCTTCCCGTACGCCAAGCTCGCCCGCCTGGTGAAGCTGCCGCCGTGGCTCTGGCTGGCCCCGGTGCTCGGCGCGCTCGTCGACATCCGGCTCACCTTCGCCCTGATCGTGGTGGGCTACCTGGTCAGTGGGCCGGTGCTCTGGCTGCGCCAGCGTCGTACCGCCTGATCCGACACACGAAACGGGGCGCCGCGGACAGCGGCGCCCCGTTTTCGCGTCTCGGTGTCAGCGCCAGCGGGCGATGACCGTGGAGCCGCCGACCACCTTGTCGCCCGGCCCCACCAGCGGGTCCGCGGCCTCGGCCGGCAGGTACACGTCGGTCCGCGAGCCGAACCGGATGAGACCGAAGCGCTCCCCCTTGGCCAGCAGCGCGCCGATCGGCGCGCGCTGCACGATACGGCGGGCGATCAGGCCGGTCCGCTGTGCGACAACCACCGTGCCGCGGCTGGTGTCCAGGACGGTGTACGCGGCGACGTTGTGCTCGGCGTCCGGCTTCATCGCGTTGACGAAGCCGCCGTCGGCGACGAAGTAGTCCACCACCTTGCCGGCGACCGGAGACCGGTTGACGTGCACGTCCAGCACGGAGAGGAAGACCGCGACGCGCAGCCACTCGCCGTCGCCGAAACGCTCGTCGTGCAGGCGCTGCACCGACAGGACCTTGCCGTCCGCGCTGGCCACCACGGCGTTCGGATCCTCCGGCACGTCCCGCTGGGGATCACGGAAGAACGCGGCGACCGGCCCGGCGGCCAGCGCCGGCAGCAGCCACAGCTTCGACGACGGACGCGCCACCCGGGCCAGCGCCGCCAGGCCCAGCGTGATGCCCGCCGCGGCCACCCCGTTGGAGTCGATGTGCATGCCCCGGGTCAGCGGCACGCTCGACGGCCGGTACGCCGGGGCCAGCCGGTCGGCCGCCGCCGGGCTGGCCGGGGTGAAGCGCAGCCGGTAGACCCGCACCGGCGGCGTGTTGCGAAGCACCAGATCCCCGCCGACGCCGTACAGGGCGTCCTGTCGGGCCAGCTCGGTGGCCGCGCCTGTCGTCCGGCCCGGCGTCGCGGTGGTCGCCACGCTCAGCACCGCGCCGTCGGTCAGGTGCTTGGACAGCCCGTTGATGGCACTCCGGGTCTCCTCGGCGGTGCCGGTGAACGCCTCGCCGGCGATGACCACGGCGGCGGCCTCGGCGTCGGCGAGCGAGTCGACCACGCGTACCCGATCGGCGACCCACCGGCCCTGGGCGGTGATGTGCTCGCGGAGCACGGTGGCGCCGGACGACTCGGCGGGCACCACGGTGAGCTGGTCACCGGGGAGCAGTGCCTCGATCGCCGCGGCCAGCACCGGGGACTCCGGGCTCGCGCCGACCAGCAGGGTGGCCTTCGGGTCGTTCATCCGGGCCAGCTCGGTGACGAGGGTACGGGCGGCTCGCTCGCCGATGCGGACCGGACCGGACCGGCCGGTGGTACGCACGGCGGGGGACTGCGTCATGTCGGGCGGGCTCCTGACGGGGTAGAGACGGGAATCGCGGCGGGGCCGCCACGGCGGGACGGGCCGGCCGGCGGAGGCGAGATCTCCACCGGCCAGCATATGCGCCTGCCCACGCCGCCCGCATCGCCGTGGCATCGGCGCGGACCGACAACCAGGGTCAGGACTCCCGCCGTCGGCCCTCCCGCTCGTCCGCCGGCTCGTCCGCCGACGCCGCGCTCGGGTGGTCGGGTCGGGTCGGCGCGTCGGCCCCGTCGGAGCTCGGCGCGGCCTCCGACTCCGACGCCGCGTGGGCCAGCCAGGCCGGGTGGATCGCGTCCGCCGACGCCTCCGGTGCCCGCGACTCGGCGGTGGACGCCTCCGGCAGACCCATCTCGGCGGTCGGCGCCTCCGGTACCCGCAACTCGGCTGTCGGCGCCTCCGGTGCCCGCATCGCCACGGTCGGTGCCTCTGACGCCGGTCCCGGCACGGGAGCGTCCCAGGTGGAGTGGTCTGCGGTCCACGTCGGAAGGCCCGCGTCGGAGGTCGGGGTGGGCACCCCGGACGTCGGCACGCCCGGTTCGGCGGCGGCCGCGACCGGCCCGGCCGCCGAGGTCGGTGCGCCGGCTTGCAGGGCCGCGATCGTGGCCGGATCGGCGACGTCGTTCGGCTCCGAGCGGCCGGAGCGGCCGGAGCCCAACGCGCCGACCAGACCGAAGACGCCGATCAGGATCAGCGCGCCGGCCAGGAACCAGCCGACCGGTGGCAGCGCGAGCCCGAGAATCTGGGCGAGCAGCCACCAGGCCGACAGCGCCAGGAACAGCAGCCCGAAGGCGAAAGAGAGCAGGTCCGTGCGGTGAGCCTTCACCGGGTCACCTCCAGGTTGCCGGCATTGACGTGGACGTACAGGCGTAGCTTTCCGCCGCCGGGACCGTCCGCGCCCAGGTCGGTGGACTCCCGCAGCCGGCCGTCGATCCCGCCGGAACGGTTGCCGAAGACGGTGGCGTCGCCGGCGTTGACGTCGGCCACTGTGGTGACGTCCACGTTCGGCGGTACGACAACTGTCGCCTGACCGAAGTTGATCGCGACGGTCACCTGGCTGTCCCGCTTCGTGAAGTCGATGCCCCGCAGGTCGAGCACGGCGTCACCGAAGCTGTTCTCGTACCGGTCGGCGAGGTCGCGGTAGTCGGTGGGCGCCCAGGTGACCGCCCCGTCCACCCCGCGGATGCGGTCGTAGGACTCGGCGACGGTGGCGGTGCCCAGTGCCGCGGCGGTCACCAGGCCGAGCGCGATCAGCCAGCGGGCCCGACCGAACCAGGTGCCGACCAGCAGCCCCAGTCCGATCGTGGCCAACGCGGCCGCGAAGTACGCCGACGCGGTGACGGCGAAGACGTCCAACAGGTCGAGCAGGGCGACCAGGCCGAGGGCCAGGAAGATCAGCGAGAAGGTCACCGCGCCGAGCGGCGAACGCTCCCGGGGCCGCTTCGGTGGCTTCGGCGGCTTTGGCGGTTTCCGCGGCGGGTACGCGGCCGGCGCCGGCGCGGCGTACGGGCCATGTGGCGCGAACGGGGGGCGATATCCGCCCGGCGTCGCCGCGACCGGGTAACCGGACGGACCGGCGGGCACCGCCGTCACCGGCGCCGACGGCCAGTTGACGGTGGGCGTGCCGTCGGTGGCGGTGGCCGTCCAGCCCTGCTCGGGTGCCGGCCAGGCGGCCTCCTGCCCCGTCGTGGCGACGGCCGGCTGCCCGGACACCGGCCCGTACGACATGGCTGCCCCGGACACCGGCTGTGCGCCGACGAGTGGCTGCGGGGCGGTGGCCGGCTGGGTGCCGTGGACGGACGTGGGTGCGCTCGGCGTTTCACCCGGCGCCGTCGCGGCGTACGCCGGAGAGCCGCCCGCCAACGGCGCGGTCGCCAGCGGACCGGTGGACGGCACCGCGCCGTGCGCCGGAGCGGGCCAGGCGACCGGCGGGACCGGCCCGGGTGGCGTACCGGTCGGGGTGGGCGGCACCGGCCCGCCCTGGGCGCCGGGCTGTGGCCCACGGCTGTCCCGGTTGAGCAGCAACGCGCCGCCGATCAGGATGGCCGCGCCGAGCAGCACTGCGCGGAAGGCGTCGGTGACGATGTAGCCGAAGCTGGCCGCCACCAGGATGCCCAGCACGATCACGGTCACCGGGGACATGCTGGAACGGCCGCGCCCCAGCATCGACTCCACCGGGGATGCAGTGTCGCCCTCGTTCGGGATGATGAGCCAGGCGGCGACGTACACGAGGATGCCGATGCCGCCGAAGAACCCGAGCACCGCGAGCAGCACGCGCCAGAGCACCGGATCGGTGTTGGTGGCGCGCCCGATCGCCGCGCAGACCCCCGCCAGGTAACGGCCGTCGCGCGGCCGGACCAACCCGTACCGCGACGTGAAACCGGTGCCGCCCAGCGGCCCCGCGGACGACCCCGGCCCGCCGGGCCCGGGAGGTGTACCCCCGCCCCCGCCGGGTCCGTAGCCCCCGCCGGGTCCGTAGCCCCCGCCGGGTCCGTAGCCCGCGCCGGGTCCGTAGCCCCCGCCGGGTCCGTAGCCCGCGCCGGGTGCGAAGCCGGCGCCGGGGCCGTGGTCCGTGGCGGTCGTACCCCCTCCAGGCCCGTGGTCCGTGCCGGCCGCCCAGCCGGCGTCGGGCGCGTAGCTGGGGCTCGGAGGCTCGTAGGTGCCCGGCGTCGGTCCGGCGGCCGGGCCGGTGTGGGCGGGCGGGCCGAACGTGGTGGGCTCGGTCCAGCCGGCGGGCGTTCCGGCTGATGCGGGCGGTGCTGAACCGCCCGGCTGTGCCGACCCGGGGCGGGGCGGCGGGGCAGCTTCCTCGGTCATGCCTCGATCCTGCTGCCCGCTTCGCCCGAACGGCCTCAGGACCCGACCCTGACCCCACCCTGAGATCCGAGCGGCCGGAATGTCGGGGGCGTCACCCGTGGTCGGCGGACGCCGCAGCGTGTGACGATCGAACTCACCGACCGCGCCCCGCCCACCACCATGACCAGGGAGCTTCCGATCAGCACCGTGACCCCGCCTCCGCGCCTCTACCGCGCCCCCGAGCATCGGATGGCCGCCGGTGTCGCCGCCGGCATCGCCGACCATCTCGGCATCTCGGTGCTGCGCGTGCGGGTCGCGTTCATGGTGCTGCTCGGGCTGAGTGGGCTCGGGCTGCTGCTCTACGCGGCCTTCTGGGCGGTGGTGCCGCTGCGCCCCGGTGACACCGCCGTGCCACCCCGGCGCGACGTGGCCCAGCTCCTCCCGTTCGTCGGGATCGGGCTGGGTGTCCTGCTCATCCAGGTGATG
Source organism: Micromonospora sp. NPDC049274 (assembly GCF_040678875.1). Lineage (NCBI taxonomy): Bacteria > Bacillati > Actinomycetota > Actinomycetes > Micromonosporales > Micromonosporaceae > Micromonospora > Micromonospora sp. NPDC049274. Next base: position 465,943 of record NZ_JBFAQS010000002.1, on the reverse strand, counting down.
GTCTTCGACTCGGTCGGCGCGGCGGGCACCGCCGGCTGGCTGGTGGCGATCATCGCCGTCGGCGCCGGGGTCATCTGGCACCAGTCCGCGCCCGAGCGGCGGCGGCGCTGGGGCGACACGATGCCGGTCCCGTGGCTCGGGGCGGTAGTGGAGGAGAGCGACAGGCGGGCCTTCGTCCTCCGGTTCATCGGCGGCGGGGTGCTTGTCGCGGTCGGCATCATCGGCGTCGCGGCGGTCTACTCGCCGGCACAGAACTTCGACGCGGTGATCAACGGGGTGATCTTCGCGCTGGTCGGCTTGGCCGGGGTCGGCGTGGTCGCCGCGCCGGTGCTCTGGCGGACGTACAGTCAGCTCCGCTCGGAGCGCGAGGGGCGCATCCGCGAGCAGGAGCGGGCCGAACTGGCCGCGATGGTGCACGACCAGGTGCTGCACACCCTCGCTCTGATCCAGCGCAACGCCAGCGACGTCAAGACGGTGCAGCGGTTGGCCCGGGGGCAGGAGCGTTCGCTGCGAAACTGGCTCTACAAGCCCACCGCGTCACCGAGTGAGCGCTTCGCCGCCGCTCTGGAGCAGGCCGCCGCCGAGGTCGAGGACACCTTCGCGATCACGGTGGAGACCGTCGTGGTGGGTGACCGGGAGACCGACGAGAAGGTCGGGGCGCTTGTCGCCGCCGCGCGGGAGGCGCTGGTGAACGCGGCCCGGCACGCGGGCGTGCAGACCGTGTCGCTCTACGCCGAGGTGGAGCCCGATCAGGTCAGCGTCTTCGTCCGGGACCGGGGGAAGGGCTTCGATCCGGATACGGTGGAGGACCACCGGCACGGCGTACGCGGTTCGATCATCGGACGGATGAAGCGGCACGGCGGACGGGCCGAGATCCGGTCCGGCCCGGGGGAGGGGACCGAGGTCCGGCTGATCCTGCCGATCTCCCGGGACTCGTCCGCAGCGGAGAGGAACAAATGACCATGGCCGAGCAGCCGATGGAGCACCTCGACCCGGCGACCAGCCGCCCCGAACGCCTGCGGGTGTTCCTCGTCGACGACCACGCCATGTTCCGGGCCGGGGTGCGTGCCGAGCTGGGCGCCCACGTCGAGGTGGTGGGTGAGGCGAGCACGGTGGCCGAGGCGGTCACCCGGATCGCCGCCACCGGTCCGGACGTGGTGCTGCTCGACGTCCACATGCCTGATGGCGGTGGTCGCGCCGTGCTGGAGGCGATGCGCCGCACCCACCCGCAGGTCAAGTTCCTGGCGCTGAGCGTCTCCGACGCGGCGGAGGACGTGATCGGGTTGATCCGGGCCGGCGCGCGGGGTTATGTCACCAAGACCATCTCACCGGACGAGCTGGCCGCGGCGGTCCGTCGGGTCGCCGACGGTGACGCGGTGTTCAGCCCCCGGCTCGCCGGGTTCGTGCTGGACGCCTTCGCGGCCCGACCGGACGCCCCGGTTGCCGACCCGGAGCTGGACCAGCTCACCAACCGGGAGCGGGAGGTGCTGCGTCTCCTGGCCCGGGGATACGCGTACAAGGAGATCGCCAAGGAGCTGTTCATCTCCATCAAGACGGTGGAGACACACGTGTCGAACGTGCTGCGCAAACTCCAGATGTCCAACCGCTACGAGTTGTCCCGCTGGGCGGCGGACCGCCGGCTCGTGTGATCTATTCCTCCGCCCCGGCATTTCGGGCACATGCCACGGATGCCGCCGGGCGGGGCTGACAAACGATCATCCGTCGCCCCATACTGCCCCGGTCCCGTTTCCGCGCGTGGGTGTTGGCATCCCGCGGAAGCGGCGGCTCACGCGTGCCCGCGGTCGCGGGTCACCCCTGGGGGAGAGGTACACACTCTTGATGTTGGGACAACGAGGACGACACTGGGCGCGGGTCGCACTGGCGGCCGTCGCCGGCGGTGCGTTGGCGCTCGGCGTGGCGGGCGCCGCGGCCGCTGCTCCGGCTACCGGTGTGGCCAAGGTGGTCGAGGGCAGCCAGGTCACCCTGAAGCTCGACGGCAAGACGCGCACCACGTCCGCGCTCGCGCTGAAGATCGACGGCAAGCTGGTGCCGGCGTTCTGCATCGACTACCACACGAACGTGAAGCTCGACGGCAAGTACGACGAGGGCACCTGGGACAAGTCCGAGGTGCAGAACCTCGGGAAGGTGCAGTGGGTGCTCACCCACGGCTACCCGAACGCCGACTCCGCCGCGCTTCTCGCCGCCGCGCATGTCACGCCGCCAGCAAAGATCGGTAAGAAGCAGCTGGACACGCTGCTCTACTTCGGCACCCAGACCGCCGTCTGGCACTTCAGCGACGGCATCGAGCTGGGCGCCTGGGAAAAGGGCCTGCAACCCCGCGATCAGTACGCGGTGATCCAGGGCGTTCGTGACTACCTGGTCGCGAACGCCACCGACCAGCCCGAGCCGCGTGCCGAGCTGGCCGTCGACCCGGCCAGCGCCACCGCGACGGTCGGCGGCAAGGCCGGTCCGTTCACGGTGAAGGGCCCGGCGGGCGCCATCACCGTCGCGGTCACCGGCGGCACCGCCGTCGACGCCGAGGGCAAGCCTGTCACCACGACCACCAACGGCGGGCAGTTCTGGCTGGCCGCCGAGGCCGCCGGCACGGTCAACGTGACCCTGACGGCGCAGGACTCGGTCTCCTTCGGCCGGGTGTTCCTGTTCACCGGCGCCAAGGCGGCGCAGAAGCTGATCCTCGGTGGCAGCACCGGCGCCACCGTCACCGCCCGGGCGGGGGCCACCTTCACGGCCACCCCCGCGACGCCGCCGGCCACCTCGTCGCCGACCCCGAGCGCGTCGTCGGCCACTCCGTCGGCCTCGGCGCAGCCGGCCAGCCCGGCGCCGTCCACCTCGCCGGTCAGCAACGGTGGAGCCCTGCCGCTTACCGGTTCGCCGATCGCGATGGCGGCGACCGCCGGACTGCTGCTGCTCGCCGCGGGTGCGGTCGCCGTGCTTCTGGTGCGTCGCCGCAAGGTCCGCTTCACCGCCTGATCCATCCCCGCCACACCGCCGGCCCCGGCCCCGCCTCGTGCGGCGCCGGGGCCGGCGTCGTCGCGCCGGCCGGCGTCGACAGGCGCCGAGTCGACCCTTTGCTGGTCAGAGAACCGACTACGGCACCCTCGTCCACCCAGCCGGCGATGGTGCCCGTGCAGACGACGCCGACCTCGTCCGGACGGGCAAAGAAAATCGAGCCCGAGATGGACCTCGTTGCGTGTGCTCGTCAAGCGGAATAGCTCACAGAAGCCGAGCCTGAGCGCTGCGGGGAGCGTGCCAGCAGGCGGTGTCCTTCCAGGTCGGGGACGTTGATCACGACCGTTTTATGATCATTTTTCAAGTATCGGCAACGTGGCGGGCAACTAACGGCTTGATAACGGCACCTTCACGAAAGAGGCCAGTGGGTGTCACAGTGGCAGCACCTCACCCTTGGTGTGTGGCACTCCGCACGGCCCGACGACCACGACCTTCGCTGTTTCCCGGCGGGTTCGTGGCTGCGCCGCCTGCGTAGGGTCGTGCATCGTCGGGTGAGGGAGCCCGGCGGATCGGAACATCAGGGGTGTCCCCAAACTTCCCTGTGGTCCCGGCGACCCCCGCCCCGGGGTGGTCGGGCGGTGTCACCCCCCAAACGTGCGTGAAACCCACGACGGAACCAGGTTTAGAAAGAGGAGGCCCCTCGGAATGAGAGTCTCGAAGCGGGCGACGAGCGCTATCGCGCTCAGCGCGGCTGCCGCGCTTGTCGCGAGCGGTTGCTCGAGCGGTGACGGCGACGGCGACGCCGCCGCCAGCAAGGATGGCGCGATCGTCATCCACGGCGTCCAGCCGGAGAACCCGCTGGTTCCGTCGAACACCACGGAGACCGGCGGTGGCAAGATCATCGACTGGCTGTGGACCGGCCTGGTCGAGTACCCCAACGACGGTGGGGCCCCGCGCAACGCGCTGGCCGAGTCCATCGACACCAAGGACTCCAAGGTCTTCACGATCAAGATCAAGAAGGGTACCAAGTTCCACGACGGTACCGAGGTGAAGGCGAAGAACTTCGTCGACGCCTGGAACTGGGCCGCGTACTCGCCGAACGGCGCGCAGAACGGCTCCTTCTTCTCGGACATCGCGGGCTTCGACAAGACCTACACCGAGGACCCGGACGGCGCCGACGGCCCGCAGAAGGCCCCGGCCCCGACGGCCAAGGAGCTGTCCGGCCTGAAGGTCATCGACGAGCAGACCTTCGAGGTCACCCTCGCCGCCCCGACCGCGGTCTTCCCGACCAAGCTCGGCTACAGCGCGTTCATGCCGCTGCCGGACGCGTTCTTCACCATGAAGCCCGAGGAGTTCGGCAAGAAGCCGATCGGTAACGGCCCGGTGAAGTTCGTCTCGTGGCAGGACAACGTCCTCATCAAGCTGACTCGTTTCGACGACTACAGCCTGCGCGACAAGATGAAGATCAAGGACGTCGACGTCAAGCTGTACCAGGACGAGACGGCGGCCTACGCCGACCTGCTCGCCAACAACCTGGACTTCATGGAGGTCGTCCCCACCTCGGCGCTCGCCGGCGACAAGTGGAAGACCGACCTCGGTGAGCGTGGCCTGAACACCGTCACGCCGTCGACCGCTCTGATCGCGTTCCCGATCTACGACAAGCGCTTCCAGAACCCGAAGCTGCGTCGTGCGGTCTCGCTGTCGATCAACCGGCAGGAGATCTCGGACAAGATCTTCTTCGGCACCCGTAAGCCGGCCGACAGCTGGGCGAACCCGCTGACCCCGGGCGCCAAGCCGGGTAACTGCACCGCCTGCAAGTTCGACCCGACCACGGCCAGGCAGCTGCTGACCGAGGCCGGCGGCTTCACCGGTGAGATGGTCTTCTACTACAACTCGGACTCCAGCCACAAGGACTGGATGGACGCGGTTGCGCAGCAGGTCAAGACCAACCTCGGTATCGACGCTCGCGCCGAGGGCATCCCGACCTTCGCGGTGTTCCGTCAGAACATCAACGCCCACAAGATGACCGGCCCGTACCGTGCCGCCTGGCAGCAGGACTACCCGGACGTGGAGAACTGGGTCAACCCGCTCTACGTCAAGGGTGGCTCGTCCAACGACGGCCTGTACACCAACCCCGAGGTCGACACCCTGGCCAAGCAGGCCAGCTCCGCGCCGAGCCTCGAGGCTTCGCACGAGGCCTTCGCCAAGGCCATCGAGAAGGTCGACCAGGACGTCCCGAGCATCCCGATCTACTTCTACGGCCAGCAGTCCGGCCACTCGGAGAAGATCAAGAAGCTCGAGCTGAACAACGTCGGCGAACTCGACATCACCTCGGTCGAGCTCTGATCCGAACGGTCTGACCCCGGGTCGGGCTCGCCACATCCGGTGAGCCCGACCCGGGGCCGTTCCGCGAGTGGGTGCTACAACACTCCACTCGCCACGTTGTCACCACCGTGTCGGCCGTCCGACGCGCCCCCTGTCTGGAGGACCACCCCATGGGCCGTTATCTGTTGAGACGGCTGCTCCAACTCGTGCCGGTCTTCATCGGCTCGACCTTCCTGATCTACTGGCTCGTCTGGTCCGTCCCCGGCGATCCGTTCGCCGGCAAGTGTGGCGAGCGCCGCTGCCCCGATCAGTACGTCGCGTACATGACCGAGAAGTACCACCTGGACCAGAACGTCTTCGTGCAGTACGGCAACTACATGAAGAACCTGCTCCAGGGCGACTTCGGCCAGACGTTCTCGCAGCGCGACATCGGCGACATCATCGCCACGGCGTACCCGAACACCCTGAAGCTGGCTCTGGTCGCGCTCGCCATCGAGGCCGTGATCGGCCTCGGCGCCGGCATCCTGACCGGTCTGCGCCGCAACGGCTTCCTGGACAACCTCGTCCTCGTCTCGACCCTCTTCCTGCTCGCGCTGCCGGTGTTCGTCGTCGGCTTCGTGCTGCAGTGGCTGCTGGGTGTGCAGTGGGGCATCGTCAAGCCGACCGTCTCCTCCGAGATGCGGTTCTCCGAGCTGATCGTGCCGGGCTTCGTGCTCGGTAGCGCGTCGGTGGCGTACATCGCCCGGGTGGCCCGAACGAGCATCGCGGAGAACCGCCGTGCCGACTACGTGCGCACCGCCATCGCCAAGGGCCTGCCGATGCGCCGGGTCGTGGGTGTGCACCTGCTGCGCAACTCGCTCATTCCGGTCGTCACCCTGCTCGGCACCGACCTCGGCGCCCTGATGGGCGGCGCGATCGTCACCGAGGGCATCTTCGGCATCAACGGGATCGGCCGCGAGGTCTACCGCGCGATCGTCACCAAGGAGAGCGCTACCGTGGTTGGCATCGTGGTGGTGTTGGTGGTCGTCTATCTGTTGATGAACCTGCTGGTCGACCTGCTCTACGCCGCCCTGGACCCGAGGATCCGTTATGAGTGACCCGAGTACCGCATCGATCGTCAGCACCCCTGCCGCGCAGCCGACCGACACCCCCGCCACCCCCGGGCCGCAGGGCAACGAGAAGCCTCGTGGTCTGCTCGGTGACGCCTGGCGGGACCTGCGCCGCAAGCCGCTGTTCTGGATCTCGGCGACGATCATCGTCATCTTCCTGTTGATGGCGGCCTTCCCGTCGCTGTTCGCCCCGGGCGACCCGGTCAACGGAGCGCTCTCGCGCAGCCTCAACAAGGCGTCCGGCGACGCGTGGTTCGGGTACGACCTGCAGGGCCGGGACGTCTACGCCCGGGTCATCTACGGCGCCCGTGCCTCCATCGTGGTCGCCGTGCTCTCCGTGGTCGGCACCCTGCTGGTCGGCGGCTTCATGGGCATCATCTCCGGCTACCTGGGTGGCTGGGTCGACACGATTCTCAGCCGGGTCGCGGATGTGTTCTTCGGAGTGCCGTTCGTGCTCGGCGCGATCGTCATCCTGACCACGTTCAACGGTTCGGGCAGCAGCAACAGCAAGGCCGAGATCATGGGCCTGGTGATCATCTCGCTGATCGTGCTGAGCTGGCCGGTCGTGATGCGGTTGATGCGCTCCTCGGTGCTCTCCACCAAGGAGGCCGACTACATCGTTGCGGCGCGCGCGTTGGGTGCCGGCAGCGGCCGGATCATCCTCAAGCACCTGCTGCCGAACTGCCTGGCCCCACTGCTGGTCTACGGCACGATCATGGTCGGCTCGTTCATCGGCGCCGAGGCAACCCTGTCGTTCCTGGGTGTCGGCCTGAAGTCGCCGGTGGTGTCCTGGGGCATCATGATCAGCGAGGGCAAGGATTTCATCCGGGTCGCGCCGGGGCTCGTGTTCTTCCCGGCCGCATTCCTCGTCGCCGCGGTGCTGAGCTTCGTGATGCTCGGTGAAGCGGTCCGCGAGGCCCTCGATCCGAAACTCCGCTAGGGGAGATCCAGTGTCCGACATTCTCGTGTCTGAGCAGTCCGCGCCGGGATCCGGCGGGTCCGGGCGCCCCTCCGGCCGGCTGCTCGAGGTCGACGACCTGCGGGTGGAGTTCCGTACCCGGGACGGCGTCGCAAAGGTCATCAACGGGGTCACGTATCACGTCGACGCGGGGGAGACCCTCGCCGTGCTCGGCGAATCCGGCTCCGGTAAGAGCGTCACGGCGCAGACGATCATGGGCATCCTCGACACGCCCCCCGGCTTCGTCACCGGTGGGCAGGTCCGCTTCCACGGTAAGGACATGCTCCGCATGTCCGCCGAGGAGCGCCGCCGCATCCGCGGTGAGGGCATCGCGATGATCTTCCAGGACGCGCTGTCCGCCCTGAACCCGGTCTTCACCGTCGGGTTCCAGATCGCCGAGCAGTTCCGGGTTCGGCGGGGTCTGGGTCGCGCGGAGGCCAAGAAGCGCGCGATCGAGATGCTCGACCAGGTCAAGATCCCGAACGCCAAGGGCCGGTACAACAACTATCCGCACCAGTTCTCCGGCGGTATGCGGCAGCGCGCGATGATCGCGATGTCGCTGGCGCTCGACCCCGAGGTGCTGATCGCGGACGAGCCGACCACCGCGCTCGACGTGACCGTGCAGGCCCAGATCATGGACCTGCTCGCGGAACTCCAGCGTGAGCGGCAGATGGGCATGATCCTGATCACCCACGACCTCGGTGTGGTTGCCGACGTCGCGGACCGGATCGCCGTCATGTACGCGGGCCGGATCGTCGAGGAAGCCGACGTGTACGACCTGTACGCCAAGCCGGCGCACCCGTACACGCTGGGTCTGATCGACTCGATCCCGCGTCTTGACGAGAAGGGGCAGCAGCTCCGGACGATCAAGGGCCTCCCGCCGAACCTGATGAACATTCCGCCGGGCTGCCCGTTCAACCCGCGCTGCCCCATGGCTCAGCCGGTGTGCCGGGAGAAGGTGCCCCCGCTGCTTCAGGTGGGCCCCGCCCGGGCCAGCGCCTGCCACTTCGCCGAGGAGCTGGTGAACCGTGTCTGAGAACATCCTCGAGGTCAGTGACCTGGTCAAGCACTACCCCGTCACCCAGGGTGTGGTGTTCAAGAAGACCGTCGGTCAGGTCAAGGCCGTCGACGGGGTCTCGTTCGGTCTGCGGTCCGGAGAGACGCTCGGCGTCGTCGGCGAGTCCGGCTGCGGCAAGTCGACCCTCGCCCGGGTTCTGATGAACCTGGAGAAGCCGACCGCCGGCAGCGTGGTCTACAAGGGCCAGGACATCTCCAAGCTCTCCGGTGGAGCGCTGCGTCGACTGCGTCGGCAGATCCAGCTGGTCATGCAGGACCCGTACACCTCGCTCAACCCGCGGATGACTGTCGGTGACCTCATCGGGGAGCCGTTCGAGATCCACCCGGAGGTGGCGCCCCGGGGCAGTCGTCGGGCCAAGGTCCGCGAGCTGCTCGACCTGGTCGGGCTCAACCCTGAGCACATCAACAGGTACCCGCACCAGTTCTCCGGCGGTCAGCGTCAGCGCATCGGCATCGCCCGCGCGCTCGCGCTGCGGCCCGAGGTGATCGTCTGCGACGAGCCGGTCTCGGCCCTGGACGTCTCCATCCAGGCGCAGGTCATGAACCTGCTGGAGAAGCTGCAGACCGAGCTGGGGCTCTCGTACATCTTCATCGCCCACGACCTGTCGGTGGTCCGCCACCTCTCAGACCGGGTGGCGGTGATGTACCTCGGCAAGATCGTCGAGATCGGCACCGAGGACGAGATCTACGAGCGGCCGACCCACCCGTACACCCAGGCGCTGCTCTCGGCGGTGCCGGTGCCGGACCCGACCCAGCGGAACAACAAGACGATCATCCGGCTCACGGGTGACGTGCCGTCGCCGATCAGCCCGCCCTCGGGCTGCCGGTTCCGGACCCGCTGCTGGAAGGCGCAGGAAGTCTGCGCCGAGCAGGTCCCGCTGTTGGAGATCCGGCGCGACTCGGACCACCCGAGCGCCTGCCACTTCGCGGAGCGGCGCGAGATCGTCGCCACCCACGAGGCGTGAGTCACCGGAACCGCCTGCCGACGTCACCACGACGACGGCAGGCGGTTTCGTCTGTCCGGGGTGCCTGAGCCGGCCGCCACGCTCCCGCGCCGCTTCGGCCCGGCCCGAGACACCGGCGGCCCACCGACGGGGCCTCAGAGCGGCCCGCGGCCCGCGCGCAGCAGCAGCAGCGCCAGTTGGGTGCCGTCGGCGCCCAGGGCAACCCGGAAGCGCTCCAGGATGTCCCGTTCCCGCGAGAGCACCAGGCGGGTTCCGCCGGATGCCATCCGCGTCGCCCCGACCTCCTGCGACAACGCGGCCCGCTCCTGCCAGAGCGCGATCAACGCGTGGTCGATCTCGTCGATCCGTTCCCTGATCTGCACGATCCGCGCGGCGGCGGTCGGCTCCACGGTGCCGGTCCGTGCCTCGGCCGGGTCGTCGCTTCGCGCCGAAGGGACCTCCGGTGTGCCACCGCTCACCGAGGGCTGGCCCGCCTCCGGGCCGGCCGGACCGCCGTTCTGCTCCACCACGTCTGTCATCATCGGGTACCTCTCGCGCTGTGGTGCCCGGTGCCCGGAACCCGGGACGAAAAAGCCCCGGGCTCCAGGAGCCCGGGGCTTTTCGTAGGTCTGTCGATCAGGCGCGACCTACGGCTGCCGGACTCCCGGTGCCGTAGTAAAAGTAGTAGCGCGCAGCGATCACGCCGTCGAGTATGCCCACGCCGGTGGCCGACGCGCAAGGATTCACGCCCAAAAGGGCGGCCCGGCCCCGTACCCGCAGGCGCCGGCGAGACGGCCCGCCCTGGCGTACGGCGCGCTCGGGAAGTGTCCGGCCGGCGGCATAGACTTGTCGCGCGATGCATCCTCTCTTCGACATTCCCGCGTCCCCGCCCGCGCCGGAGTCCGCGCCGGCCCGTCCGCACCGGCCCGGGTCGGCCTCCGCCCGCCTCGATCCGCAGCAGCTCCTGGCCGGCCTGAACGGGCCGCAGCGCGACGCCGTCAGCCACGCCGGTTCCCCGTTGCTGATCGTTGCCGGTGCGGGGTCCGGCAAGACGCGGGTGCTCACCCACCGGATCGCCTACCTGCTGGCCGCACGGGACGTGCATCCCGGTGAGATCATCGCCATCACCTTCACCAACAAGGCGGCCGGCGAGATGAAGGAGCGGGTCGCCGCGCTGGTCGGGCCACGGGCCCGACTGATGTGGGTGTCGACGTTCCACTCTGCGTGCGTCCGCATCCTGCGGGCCGAGCACGAGCACGCCGGCCTCAAGTCGACGTTCTCGATCTACGACGCGGACGACTCCCGGCGACTGATGCAGCTGGTCACCCGCGAGCTGGATCTCGACCCGAAGCGCTACCCGGCGCGTGGCCTGGCCGCCCAGGTCTCCAACCTCAAGAACGAGTTGGTCGACCCGGAGCAGTTCGCCGCGCGGGCCAGCGGGCCCAATGAGCGGGCGCTCTCCGAGGCGTACACGCTCTACCAGCGCCGGCTGCGCGAGGCCCACGCACTGGACTTCGACGACCTGATCATGACGACGGTGCACCTGCTCCAGTCCCACCCGCACGTCGCGGAGAGCTACCGGCGGCGGTTCCGGCACGTGCTGGTGGACGAATATCAGGACACCAACCACGCCCAGTACGTCCTGATCAAGGAGCTGGTCTCCGGCACCGACGGGCTGGAGCCGGCCGAGCTGTGCGTGGTCGGAGACGCCGACCAGTCGATCTACGCGTTCCGGGGCGCGACGATCCGCAACATCCTGGAGTTCGAGCGGGACTTCACCGACGCGCGGACGATCCTGCTGGAGCAGAACTACCGCTCCACCCAGACCATCCTCAACGCCGCCAACGCGGTGATCGACCGGAACACCTCCCGCAAGCCGAAACGGCTGTGGAGCGAGGCCGGCGACGGCGAGCGGATCGTCGGCTACGTGGCCGACACCGAGCACGCCGAGGCGGACTGGGTGGGCCGGGAGATCGACCGGCTGGTCGACGCCGACGAGACCCGCCCCGGCGACGTCGCGGTCTTCTACCGCACCAACGCCCAGTCCCGTGTCTTCGAGGAGGTGTTCATCCGCGCCGGCCTGCCGTACAAGGTGGTCGGCGGGGTGCGCTTCTACGAGCGCAAGGAGGTCCGCGACGCTCTGGCGTACCTGCGCTCGGTGGTCAACGACGACGACACGGTGAGCCTGCGGCGGGTGCTGAACACCCCCCGCCGGGGCATCGGCGACCGCGCGGAGGCGTGCGTCGAGGCGCTGTCCAGCCGCGATCGGATCTCCTTCGGCGCGGCGCTGCGCCGGGCCCGGGAGGCGCCCGGCATCTCCACGCGGGCGGCCAACGGCATCGGCGACTTCGTGGCGCTGCTCGACGGCGCGCGGGAGCTGGCCGAGACCGGCACCCCGGAGGAGGTGCTGGAGGCATTGCTGACCCGCTCGGGCTACCTCACCGAGCTGGAGGAGAGCCTGGATCCGCAGGACGCGGGCCGGGTGGACAACCTCCAGGAGCTGGTCAGTGTCGCCCGGGAGTACACCGAGCGGATCGAGGCGACCGGCGCGGACGGCGAGCGGGCCACCGTGGCGGGTTTCCTGGAGCAGGTCGCGCTTGTGGCAGACGCCGACCAGATCCCCTCCGACGACCCCGACCACCAGGGTGTCGTCACGCTCATGACGTTGCACACCGCCAAGGGCCTGGAGTTCCCGGTGGTCTTCCTGACCGGGCTGGAGGACGGCGTCTTCCCGCACCTGCGCTCGCTGGGCGACACTCGTGAGCTGGAGGAGGAGCGCCGACTGGCGTACGTCGGCATCACCCGCGCCCGGCAGCGGCTCTACCTCTCCCGGGCGGTCACCCGCTCGGCATGGGGACAGCCCTCCTACAACCCGCCGTCGCGATTCCTGGAGGAGCTGCCACCGGAGCTGGTGCGCTGGGAGCGCACCGAGGGGTCGTACACCTCGTGGGCCGGCGGGGGCGGCGGCGTCGGCGGGCGCGCGGACCGCGTGCCCGGCGGGCGCGGCACCTTCACCGGGGGTACGCCGAAGGCGGCGCAACTGGCCCAGCGGCTCGGCGTGGACGCCAGTCGCCTCACCACGGCCAGCGAGTTGCCGCAGGGGCCGAAGGTGGCCGCCGGCGACCGGGTCAACCATCAGCGCTACGGGCTGGGGCGCGTGCTCGCCGTGGAGGGGCACGGGCCGGGTGCTCGCGCGCAGATCGACTTCGGCGACCAGACCATGTGGCTGGTGCTGCGCCACGCCCCGGTCGACAAGCTCTGACACCCGAGGCGGCACCGCAAGATCGCGCTAGAACATGGAAAGAGTGGCCTCCGCGCCGGCGGAGGCCACTCTTTCAGGATCGTGTGCCGGCCGCCAGGCTCAGCAGCCCAGGTCGACGCCGTGCGCGCGCATGAACGGCGCCGGGTCGATCTGGTTCCACATGCCCTGGTGCACCTCGAAGTGCAGGTGCGGGCCCGTGGCATCGCCGGTGGCGCCCTCGTAACCGATCACCTGGCCGGCCTTGACCGCCTGCCCGACGCTGACCGCGATGCGGCTCTGGTGGGCGTAGTGGGTCAGGTAGCCGTTGCCGTGGTCGATGAAGACCGAGTTGCCGTACCCGTCGGCGGCGTCACCGGCCTGGGTGACGGTGCCTGCGGCCGCGGCGCGGATGGGGGTGCCCGAGGGCAGCGCCAGGTCGATCCCGGCGTGCAGGGTGCCCCACCGCTCTCCGAAGCAGGAGGTGACCGAGGCGCCCGGCAGCGGGTCGACCCAGGCGGCAGTCGGCCTGGTGGTCTTCTTCGGCTTGGGCTTCGGCTTCGCGGTGGCCGTCTTCGTCGGCGTCGGGCTCGCGCTGGCCGTTGACGGGCTCACGGTCGGGCTGGCGGACGGGGAGGCCGGCGCGCTGGACTCGCGGGCCGAGCGGTCGGCCCGACTGGCGGCATCGGCCCGGGACTGGGCGTCGAGCGAGACGGCGGTGGGTGCCGGCCGGTCGGGCCCGGAGGTGGCGACGGTGACTCCGCCCAGACCGAGGGCGACCAGCGCGGCCGCGCCGAGCACGATGAGGCGGTTCCGTCGGCGGCCACGTCGCGGCTGCTCGACGGTGGTGTCGGGGGTGTTCTCGTTCTGGACGGGGCTGTCTTCCTGCACGGCGGACCTTCACAGTCGAGGGGCACTTGACCTCGAAATACTGGTGTCGGGCCGAGCCGGACGACCGCCCGGGACCGGGCGTCGGGATCGTGGGTGGCAGACCGGCTGACCGGGTATGCGCCGGTCTGAAGCGGTCCGTCCGGAAAAGTGATCATGCGCCGTCGTGCCGTCGGTCACAGTCCGTCCTGTGATCCAGCAGACATGCGTCGGACCGGGGCAACGAAAAACCGCCCAGATCGATAGATCCGGGCGGTCAACGAGCAGTACGCAGCGTCAGGAACCCGCTACGTCGTTGTAGATTGCCTCGATTTGCGTCTTGATGTCCACTCCGCGGTCCTGCAAATACGGCACGGGGTCGATCGGCGCGCCCTTGACATGCAGCTCAAGGTGCAGGTGGGTGCCGTAGGCGTGGCCGGTCTGGCCCACCAGGCCCAGCTGGTCGCCCGCCTTGACCTGCTGGCCCTCCTTGACGCTGAGCGCGGAGGAGTGGCCGTAGATGGCCTCGCTGCCGTCGCTGTGCTGGACGATGACCGCGTAGCCGTAGCCGCCGAACCAGCCGGCCTTGGTGACCAGCCCGTCGTGGACCGCCACGTACGGCGTGCCCTCGGGGACGACCAGGTCAACGCCGGTGTGCAGCTTGCCCCACCGCAACCCGTACGGGGAGTTGAAGTCGTAGCCCTGCAGCGGCAGCATCCAGACCTCGGACTCGGCCGCTTTCTTGGTGCGGCTGTCCCGGGAGGCGCGATCGGCGTTGTCCGCACGGGCCGCGACGTCCTGACTGGTGATCGACGCCTGCTTGAGCTCGTCGAGCACCGTCGGGCTGACGTCCTTGGCGTCCGGCAGGGCCGACGCACCCAGCGCGACGATGCCCGCGCCGACGAAGGCGGTGGTGACGACGGCCGCGTAACGACTACGCGGTGGGGTGGGTACGCGGCGGCGACCGCGATATCGATCGGGCTCAGACGACAGGCGCTGGCGCACGCACACCCTCCGTTGTCGGGGTTCCGAGGCGGCCGGTGGACGTCCGTGAAGCTCTGGTGAACGTCTGCCAACCGCGTCGTCACCCGTCCATGGACCTGATGACAACCGTGGACACGTTAGCCAACCACCAGGCGAGTCACAAGCCAGAGCGCCGAATTGGCGTGTCGATCTGTCCGTTTGCGTCCAAGATTGTCATGCATCGCGCCGTCAAACGGTGCCCCCGTAACCACCCGTTCGTCGCCGAGCGTGACCGATCCGGCGGAGTCGTCCGGCTTGACGCCGGGGCCCGGGTGAGGAGGTGCCGCAGGCGACGCCCCGACGTCGGCGGAATGTCGGACGTGTTTCCGGCCCGGATTTCCCGGTGCCGGTCGGGCGGGTTACCGTTCGTTCAGGTGAAGGCCGTGGAGCCGGTGAAAGGTGTGCGCTGATGAGCTCTCGTATTCGGGTCGTCGTCGCGAAGCCCGGTCTGGACGGCCACGACCGTGGCGCGAAGGTCGTCGCACGTGCCCTGCGCGACGCGGGGATGGAGGTCGTCTACACCGGCCTGCACCAGACGCCCGAGCAGATCGTGGAGACGGCCATCCAGGAGGACGCCGACGCCGTCGGTCTCTCCGTACTCTCCGGCGCGCACATGACGCTCTTCCGTCGCGTGCTCGAGCTGCTGGGTGAGCGGGACGCCCGCGACATCGTCGTGTTCGGTGGCGGCATCATCCCCAACGGCGACATCCCCGAGCTGGAGAAGCTGGGCGTCGCGAAGATCTTCACGCCGGGCGCCACCACGCAGGCGATCGTCGAGTGGGTTCGGCAGAACGTGGCGCAGCCGGTCGCCTGAGGCGTCGGCCGGTCGCCCGAGGCGCCGGTCGGCCGCTCTGACCCGATTTTGGGCACGGGGGAGGGGCCGGACGCACCCCTCACACGTCCGGCCCCTCTATGCACGATGCCCCGCCGCCACCCCTCGACCGACAGGGCATCGGCCGTATCCCGTCTTTGCGCTGCTCAGCGCGCCGACACCTGACTCAACGACGCCCCGACGGGCGGGTTACGGACCCCCGGCAACATCGCCCGGACGATTGATGCCGACCGCGACGCGGCCGAAATCAGCCGCAGTCGGCACCCGGTTGTGCATTACCGCACACCGTGCACCCGCTCGGTTGCCGGCGGTGCCCACCTCGCTAGGCTGCCGCCAATGGCCTGTTTCAACTGATGACAGGCGTCAAACTGTTTTCTGAACGCTGGTGGCGGCGCGACGGCGCGCCGCGGAGACGGGACGGGACGCGCAATCGTGGACCTGTACGAGTACCAGGGGCGGGACCTGTTCGAGCGGCACGGCTTGCCCGTGCTGGCCGGCGGCGTCGCCACTACCCCGGAAGAGGCCCGTGCGATCGCCGAACGCCTCGGCGGTCGCGTGGTCGTCAAGGCGCAGGTGAAGGTCGGCGGCCGAGGTAAGGCCGGCGGCGTGAAGCTGGCCGAGGGCGCCGAGGAGACGGTGGCCCGTGCCACCGACATCCTCGGCATGGACATCAAGGGCCACACCGTCCACAAGGTCATGATCACCGTGACCGCCGACGTGGCCGAGGAGTACTACTTCTCGTACCTGCTCGACCGAGCGAACCGCACCTTCCTCTGCATCGCCAGCGTGGCCGGCGGTATGGACATCGAGCAGGTCGCCGCCGACACCCCGGACCGGGTGGTGAAGGCGCCGATCGACGCCAACACCGGCGTCGACGAGGCCAAGGCGCGGGAGATCGTCACCGCCGCCGGTTTCCCGGCCGAGGTCGCCGACCAGGTCGTCGAGGTGGCCGTCGGCCTGTGGCAGGCGTTCGTCGCCGAGGACGCCACCCTGGTCGAGGTCAACCCCCTCGCGAAGAACGGTGACGGGCGGCTGCTGCTGCTCGACGCCAAGATCACCCTGGACGAGAACGCCGCGTTCCGGCACCCGGACCACGAGGCCCTGGTCGACCAGGCCGCCGTGGACCCGCTGGAGCAGGCCGCGAAGGCCAAGGACCTCAACTACGTCAAGCTCGACGGCGAGGTCGGCATCATCGGCAACGGCGCGGGTCTGGTCATGTCGACCCTCGACGTCGTCGCGTACGCCGGTGAGCGGCACGGCAACGTCAAGCCGGCCAACTTCCTCGACATCGGCGGCGGCGCGAGCGCCGCGGTGATGGCGAACGGGCTGGAGATCGTGCTCTCCGACCCGGCAGTGAAGAGCGTCTTCGTCAACGTCTTCGGCGGCATCACCGCCTGCGACGAGGTCGCCAACGGCATCATCCAGGCGCTCGCCCTGCTGGAGCAGCGCGGCGAGAAGGTCACCAAGCCTCTCGTCGTCCGGCTCGACGGCAACAACGCCGAAGCCGGCCGGGCGATCCTGGACGGCGCGAACAACCCGCTCGTACAGCGGGTGGACACCATGGACGGCGCGGCCGAGCGGGCCGCCGAGCTGGCAGCTGCGGGGGTCTGATCATGGCTATCTGGCTGACCAAGGACTCGAAGGTCATCGTTCAGGGGATGACCGGCTCCGAGGGCTCCAAGCACACCCGGCGGATGCTCGCCGCCGGCACCAACGTCGTCGGCGGCGTCAACCCGCGCAAGGCGGGCCAGAAGGTCGACTTCGACGGCACCGAGCTGCCGGTCTTCGCGTCCGTGGCGGACGCCATGGCCGAGACCGGGGCTGACGTCTCGGTCATCTTCGTACCCCCGCAGTTCACCAAGGCCGCCGTGGTCGAGGCGATCGACGCCGCGATTCCGCTGGCCGTGGTGATCACCGAGGGCGTGCCGGTGCACGACACCGCCGCGTTCTGGGCGTACAACCTCGCGCAGGGCGAGCGGACCCGGATCATCGGGCCGAACTGCCCCGGCATCGCCTCGCCGGGCGCCTCCAACGCCGGCATCATCCCGGCCGACATCACCGGCGCCGGCCGGATCGGCCTGGTCAGCAAGAGCGGCACGCTGACCTACCAGATGATGTACGAGCTGCGCGACATCGGCTTCTCTACCTGCGTCGGCATCGGCGGCGACCCGATCATCGGGACCACGCACATCGACGCCCTCAAGGCGTTCGAGGCCGACCCGGAGACCGACGCCATCGTGATGATCGGTGAGATCGGTGGCGACGCCGAGGAGCGGGCCGCCGAGTTCATCAAGGGCAACGTCACCAAGCCGGTGGTCGGCTACATCGCCGGCTTCACCGCGCCTCCCGGCAAGACCATGGGTCACGCCGGGGCGATCATCTCCGGCTCGGCCGGCACCGCCGAGGCGAAGCAGGCGGCGCTCGAAGCCGTCGGCGTCAAGGTCGGCAAGACGCCGACCGAGACCGCGAAGCTGATGCGGGAGATCATGTCCGGCAGCTGAGCCGGCACGACAACAGCGAAGGGGTCGACCAGAACTGGTCGGCCCCTTCGTCGTACCGCCGGGTCAGTCGTTGTTCCAGAACGGGTAGTTGCCGGTGAGACGCAGGATCGAGCCGCCGATGATGTTGATCACGCCGAACACGATGGCGAGGTACCCGAGGACCGGCGACTGGCCGTTGCGCCGCGCGTCGCGCAGCGACAGGTAGCCGAAGATGATGCCCAGGATGCCGCAACAGATCAGGCCGAGGACGATGCCCAGCACGCCCCAGAGCGTGGTGCGGTCGCGTCCCCTGGCCGGCGGGGGTGGCGGGTATGCGGACGTCACGGCTACCTCCGGGCGGTCGTGGGCGGGCGGGCCGACCCGGGCCGCGATCGGCGGATGAGCCCCGGTTGCCGGCGACGGCCACCCTCTCTGGCCCGACGCTAGACCCGACGAGGCCACCCCGACCCCGGTTCGCCCAACTCGCCGCCGTCGGAGGCGGGTTAACGGACTGCCACCGCCCGCGCGACGTGCCAGAGTAGAGCGGATGTCCCCCGTCACCCCTGACCCACCCCGCCGTGCCGGCGGCGTACGCGCCGACGACCGGCCGGTCGACCGCGCCGCGCCGCGTCGGCGGGTGCCCGCGCCGCGCGCCGGTGGGTCGCCGCGTGGGCGCGCACCACTGCCCGTCGCCGCCGGGGTGGCAGCCGTCGGGGCGGCCCTCACGTCGTACCTGCCGGTAGCCATCGTCCTCGGCCTGGTTCAGCTCGGCGCGGATTCCACCACGCTGGAAGGCACTCTGCGCACCGCGCTGGCCGGTTGGCTGGTGGGGCACGGCGTGCCGCTGCACACCGAGGCGGGCCCGTTCGGGCTCGCCCCGCTGGCGCTCACCGTCCTCGCGATCTGGCGACTGACCCGGGCCGGCGTGCACGCGAGCCGCGCGATCGGCGCCCGCGACACCCGCTCACCGCGCCGCGCGCTGCTCGCCGCCGGAGCGGTCGGCCTGGCGTACGCGCTGCTCGGCGCGCTCGCCGCGGTGCTGATCGGTGCGGGCGGGCCGCAGGTGTCCCCGGTGCGGACGGCGGCCACGTTCGCGGTGGTCGGCACGCTCGGCGCACTGGTCGGCGCGATCCGGGTCACCGCCGTGACCCGGCTGCTCGTCACCCGGATACCCGGCCCGCTGCGCGACGGCGTACGCACCGGGCTGGTGGCCGCGCTCCTCCTGCTCGGGGCGGGCGCCGGAGCGGCCGGCCTGGCCGTGGCCACCGGTGGCGGTGACGCGGCGGACATGATCGGCGCGTACCGGACCGGGGTGGCCGGGCAGGCCGGGATCACCCTGGTCAGCACGGCGTACGCGCCGAACGCCGCGGTGTGGTCGACAAGCTACCTGCTCGGGCCGGGCTTCGCGGTCGGCGTCGACACGGCCGTGCGTACCAGTGAGGTGTCGGTCGGCGCGCTGCCGGCCGTACCGTTGCTCGCCGGCCTGCCGCGCGGCCCGGTGGACGGCCTCGGCGCGCTGCTGCTCGCGGTGCCGGTGCTGGCCGGAATGGTCGCCGGCTGGTTGCTCGCTCGCCGGCTGGCCCGGTCCGACGGGCCGGAGCGCCCGCCGCGGCGCTGGGCGGAGCTGCTGGCGCCGGCGGCGCTGGCCGGGCCGGTGGCCGGCGTGCTGCTCGGCGCCGCCGCCGCGGCCTCCGGTGGGCCGCTCGGCGGGGGGCGGCTGGCGCAGCTCGGGCCGGTGGCCTGGCAGGTCGGCGCCGTGGCGGCCGGTGTCGTCGCGGCCGGCGCGCTGCTCGGCGCCGCCGCCACCCGGGTGCTCGCCCGGAGCCCGCGCGCCGCCCCGACCCCGCCGCCGCGGCCCGGGCTCTGACCGCCCGCCGGCGCGGGCGGGTTCTGACTGCCCGCTGGCGCGGCCGGGGCGTTGGCCGTCGCTGGCGCGGCTGCGGCGGACGGTGGCCTGGTCGGCGGTGGTGCGGATATGGCGCGGGGCGCCCCGGACGGATCCGGAGCGCCCCGTCGGGAGCAGGGTCTGTCAGGGCTCGGTCGGCAGGCTGAAGGCCCCGACGATGTTCAGGACGAGCAGCAGGATGCCCAGGCCGACACCGACCGCGCCGCAGATCAGGCCGGCCTTGGCCTGGCCGGCGTTGCTGGCCTGGCCCTGGGCGACCTTCTGCTTGGCGAGGTAACCGGTCACCACGCCCGCGATGCCCACCGGGATGCCCAGGAATACGCAGCAGACCAGCGGGATCGACGCGATGCCGAGGATCATCGACACGAGGCCCAGGGTGTTGTTCTGGCCCTGCTGCTGCGGGTAGCCGGCGTTCGGGTACGTCGGGGCGCCGTAGGGCTGCTGCTGGCCGTACGGGGCCTGCGGGGTGCCGTACGGGTCCTGCGGCTGCTGGCCGTACGGGGCGCCGGGCTGCTGGCCGTACGGCGCGGCCGGCGGCTGACCGTAGGGCTGACCCGAGGTGGGCTGGCCGTACGGCTGACCCGAGGTGGGCTGCTGGCCGTACGGGGCGGCCGGCGGCGGGGCGTACGGGTCGTGCGGCGGCTGGGGTGCGGTCGGGTCCTGGTTGGGCTGCTGGCCGTACGGGTCCTGACCGGGGTTGCCGGGCTGCATTCGAAAAGCTCCTTGGACTGGTTCCGTCAGTTGCTGCTGTTGTTCCCATCCATGATCGCGGTCAGACCTCCCCAGGCACAGCACAGCAGCGCGACGACATGCCACGCATATGCCTGATAACCGTTCACTTCGCCCGTCGGTCACTGTCACAGATCGGCGAACCGCCCAACCGAGGGGCGTCCTGACCTGCCCGATAGGGTGGCCCGGTGACCGAGCCCGCGTCTGTCGCCCGCATCGTCGTCCTCATCTCCGGCTCCGGGAGCAACCTGCAGGCCCTGCTGGACGCCGCAGTCGACCCCGCGTACGGCGCGCAGGTCGTCGCGGTGGGCGCGGACCGCGACGGCATCGCGGGCCTGGACCGGGCCGACGCGGCGGGGGTGCCGACGTTCGTGGAGCGGGTCCGCGACCACGACACGCGGGAGGACTGGGACGTCGCGCTCACCGCGCACGTGGCCAAGCACCAGCCCGACCTGGTCATCTCCGCCGGCTTCCTCAAACTGGTCGGTCCGCACTTCCTCGCCGCCTTCGGCGACCGCTACCTGAACACCCACAACACCCTGCTGCCGGCGTTCCCCGGCATCCACGGCCCGCGTGACGCCCTCGCCTACGGCGTGAAGCTCACCGGGGCCACGCTCTTCTTCGTCGACGCCGGCATGGACACCGGGCCGATCGTGGCGCAGGTCGCGGTGCCGGTGCTCGACGACGACGACGTCGACGCGCTCACCGAGCGCATCAAGGAAGCCGAGCGCCGCCAGCTCGTCGAGCAGGTCGGCCGCCTGGTCCGCGAAGGCTGGACCATCACCGGAAGGAAGGTCACGGTTCCGTGAGTCCCACTCAGGACGGGCGCCGCCCGATTCGGCGGGCGCTGGTCAGCGTCTACGACAAGACCGGGCTGGTCGAGCTGGCCCAGGCCCTGCACGCGGCCGGTGTGGAGATCGTGTCCACCGGTAGCACGGCGGGCACCATCGCCGCCGCCGGGGTTCCGGTGACGCCTGTGGAGACGGTGACCGGCTTCCCCGAGGTGCTCGACGGCCGGGTGAAGACCCTGCACCCGAAGGTGCACGCCGGTCTCCTCGCGGACCTGCGCAAGGACACCCACGTGGCCCAGCTCGACGAGCTGGGCGTGGCCGCGTTCGACCTGCTGGTCTCCAACCTCTACCCGTTCCAGGCGACAGTCGCCTCCGGCGCCGGCGTCGAGGAGTGCGTGGAGCAGATCGACATCGGTGGCCCGGCCATGGTGCGGGCCGCAGCCAAGAACCACGCCTCGGTCGCGGTCCTCACCGACCCGGCCGCCTACCCGGCGCTTTTCGGCGCGCTCGACGAGGGTGGCTTCACGCTGGCCCAGCGTCGCGCGCTGGCCGCCCGCGCGTTCGCCGACATCGCCGAGTACGACGTCGCGGTGGCCCAGTGGTGCGCCCGGGAGCTGGCGCCGGCCGACGACTCCTGGCCGACGTTCGTCGGGTCCGCCCTGCGCAAGTCGACTGTGCTGCGCTACGGGGAGAACCCGCACCAGCCCGCAGCGCTCTACACCGACCCGGACGCCCCGGCGGGGCTGGCCCAGGCCGAGCAGCTGCACGGCAAGGAGATGTCGTACAACAACTACGTCGACGCCGACGCCGCCTGGCGGGCCGCGAACGACTTCGCCGATCAGCCGGCCGTGGCGATCATCAAGCACGCGAACCCGTGCGGGATCGCGGTGGGCGCGGACGTCGCCGAGGCGCACCGCAAGGCGCACGCCTGCGACCCGGTGTCGGCGTACGGGGGTGTCATCGCGGTCAACCGGTCGGTCTCGGTCGAGCTGGCCCGGCAGGTCGCCGACATCTTCACCGAGGTGGTGGTCGCCCCCGGCTTCGACGAGGGCGCGGTCGAGGTGTTGCAGGGCAAGAAGAACGTCCGGCTGCTGCGGGCGCCGGCCTGGACACCGGCGCTTGTGGAGCTGCGGTCGGTGACCGGTGGGGTGCTGGCCCAGGTCGCCGACCGCGTGGACGCCCCCGGCGATGACCCGGCGAACTGGCAGTTGGCGACCGGTGAGGCCGCCGACGAGGAGCTGCTACGCGACCTCGCGTTCGCCTGGCGGGCCGTCCGCGCGGTGAAGAGCAACGCGATCCTGCTCGCCAAGGACGGCGCCACCGTCGGGGTCGGCATGGGTCAGGTCAACCGGGTGGACTCGGCGCAGCTCGCGGTCACCCGCGCCGGCGCCGACCGTGCGCGGGGCTCGGTCGCGGCCTCCGACGCGTTCTTCCCGTTCGCCGACGGGCCGCAGATCCTCATCGACGCCGGCGTCCGCGCCATCGTCCAGCCCGGTGGCTCGATCCGTGACGAAGAGGTGATCGAGGCGGCCCGAAAGGCAAACGTAACGATGTACCTAACGGGAACCCGCCACTTCTTCCACTAACCCACAGACCCGTCGATCATGAAGTTATTGCCCCGACACGCCGATGTGCGGGGCAATAACTTCATGATCAGCGACCTGAGGCGGGCCGGGCCGGGGCGGTCAGGGTGTGGGGGTTGGGGTGGGGCGGAGTTCGGCGAAGTGGCAGGCGGACGGGTGCGGGTCCGCTGCCCGGGGAACCGTCTGGGGATCTTCCTTGGCGCAGATGTCCTGGGCCTTCCAGCAGCGGGTCCGGAAGTGGCAGCCGCTCGGCGGGTCGGCCGGGCTCGGCACGTCGCCGACCAGCCGGATCATGTTGCGCTGGTCGCGTACCTCCGGGTCCGGCACCGGCACGGCCGACAGCAGCGCCTGGGTGTACGGGTGGGTGGCACGCTCGTAGATCTCGTCCTCGGTGCCGATCTCGACGATCCGACCGAGGTACATGACCGCCACCCGGTCGGCGATGTGCCGGACCACGGACAGGTCGTGCGCGATGAAGATGTACGACAGCCCGAACTCGTCCTGAAGTTGCTCCAGCAGGTTGATCACCTGGGCCTGGATGGAGACGTCCAGCGCCGAGACGGGCTCGTCGCAGACGATCACCTCGGGCCGCAGCGCGAGCGCGCGGGCGATGCCGATGCGCTGACGCTGACCGCCGGAGAACTGGTGCGGGTACCTGTTGATGTGCTCAGGGTTGAGCCCGACCACGTCCAGCAACTCCTGGACCCGCCTGGCCTTGCTGCCCTTCGGCGCGGCGTCCGGGTGGATCTCGAACGGCTCGCCGATGATGTCGCCGACAGTCATCCGCGGGTTGAGCGAGGTGTACGGGTCCTGCATGACCATCTGCATGTTGCGGCGCAGCCGGCGTAGCTCCGACCCGGAGGCCTTGAACAGGTCTTTGCCCTCCAGGGTGGCCCGCCCGGAGGTCGGCGTCTCCAACCGCATCAGCAGCCGGGCGAGTGTCGACTTGCCGCAGCCGGACTCGCCGACCACGCCCAGCGTCTCGCCCCGGCGCAGCTCGAAACTCACGCCGTCGACGGCCTTGACCGCACCGGTCTGCCGCCGGAACAGCACACCCTGACTGATCGGGAAGTGCTTCACCAGGTTGTCGACGGAGAGGATGGTCTCGCCCCGGACCTTGGTGGAGCTAGCGGGCGCTGTCATCACGAACCTCCTGCGCGAAGTGGCAAGCGCTGGTCCGGCCGTCGCCGAGGACCAGGTCGTGCGGCACCACGTCCACGCAGACCTGCTGGACGTACGGGCACCGGGGGTGGAAGGGGCAGCCGGAGGGGATGCGCATCAGGTTCGGCGGCAAACCCTTGATCGTCGACAGTTCCTGGCCGCGGACGTCCATCCGCGGGATCGACTCCAACAACCCCTTGGTGTACGGGTGGGCAGGCGCCCTGTAGAGCGAGCGGACGTCGGCGTGCTCGACGATCCGGCCCGCGTACATGACGGCGATCCGGTCCGCGACACCGGCGACGACACCCAGGTCGTGGGTGATCAGGATCATCGCCATGTTGAGGTCTCGGCGCAGGTCGGCCAGCAGGTCCATGATCTGGGCCTGCACGGTGACGTCGAGCGCGGTGGTGGGCTCGTCGGCGATCAGCACCTTCGGGTCCAGCGCCAGGGCCATGGCGATCATGACGCGCTGCCGCATACCGCCGGAGAACTGGTGCGGGTAGTCGCCGATCCGCTTGGCGGCCCCCGGAATCTTGACCAGGTCCATCAGCTCGACGGCCCGCCGACGGGCGTCACCCCGGGACATGCCGGAGCGCTGGCGCAGCGTCTCGCCGATCTGCCAACCGACCGGGAAGACCGGGTTCAGCGCGGAGAGCGCGTCCTGGAAGATCATCGCGATCTCCTTGCCGCGGACCTGCCGGCGCTGCTCCTCGGACGCCGTGAGCAGGTCCTGGCCCCGGTAGAGGATCTGGCCGGAGCGGACGAACGCGGGCGGCGTGTCCAGGATGCCCATGATCGCCTGCGCGGTGACCGACTTGCCGGAGCCGGACTCGCCGAGCACCGCGAGGGTCTCACCGGCGTCCAGGTGGTACGACACGCCGTTGATGACCCGGGCCACGCCCTCGTTGGTCCGGAACTCGACGTGCAGGTCCCGCAGTTCCAGCAGGTGGCCGCCCTCGGGCGTGGCGGAGGCGGGCGTCGGATCAACGGTCATGGCTGTGCCTGCCTTTCGCTCGCGACTGCGGGGCTCGCTTCGCTCACTCCTCGCGCTCGCATGAGGGATCACCGCAGCTTCGGGTCGAAGGCGTCACGGATCGCGTCGCCGAGCATGATGAATGCCAGCACGGTCAGCGCGAGGAAGGCCGACGGGACGATCAGCGGCGTGGCCGCCTCCCGCATGTGGATGCGGCCGGTGTCGATGTCCTGGCCCCACGAGATGGTCGGCGCCTTGAGGCCGATGCCCAGGAACGAGAGCGTCGCCTCGGCGGCGATGAACGAGCCGAGCGCGATGGTCAGCACGACGATGGCCGGGGCGAGCGAGTTCGGCAGGATGTGCCGCCACATGATCCGGCCGTTGCCGGCGCCGAGCATCCGGGCCGCCGCCACGTAGTCCTGTTCCTTGGCGGTGATCACCGAGGAGCGCACCACCCGGGCGGCGGTGGTCCAGCCCAGGATGGCCAGCACGAAGATCACCGCGGCGATGCGTGCGTTGTCGCTGTCGCTGGACACGCGCTTGAGCAGCACGATCGCGGCCAGCAGCAGCGGGATGCCGAGCACCACGTCGATCACCCGGGAGAGCACGGCGTCGACCCAGTGGCCGAAGTACCCGGCCAGCATGCCGACGACAAGCGCGATGATGCCGGTGCCGAGCGCGGCGAGCGCGCCGACCAGCAGCGAGGCCCGCGTGCCGTAGACCGCCCGGGAGTACGTGTCGCAGCCCTGGAAGTCGTACCCGAAGATGGCCCCGCCGGACGGCCCGGCGTGCTGCCGGGACAGCAGGCAGTCGTTCGGGCTGTTGGCGGTGAACACACCGGGGGCCAGCGCCATCGCGGTGAAGATGACGACGAGCGCCAGCGAGATCCAGAAGATCGGGTTGCGGCGCAGGTCACGCCAGGCGTCGCCGGCCAGGCTGCGCGGCTTGTTCGCGGCGCCTACCTGGTTGGGCGTGCCCGGCTCGCCCGAGGGGCCACGCCGGGCGGCCTGGTTCTCGCTGGCCGCCACCGTTTCAAAATCACTCATAGCGGATCCTCGGGTCGAGTACGGCGTACAGGACGTCCACCACCAGGTTCGAGACCAGGTAGACCACGACGAGCACGCTGACGATGCCCACCACCAGGGGTCCGTCCTCGGTGCGGATGCCGCGGAAGAGGTTGAAGCCCACGCCGGGGATGTTGAAGACGCCCTCGGTGATGATCGCGCCGCTCATCAGGTTGCCCAGCTCCACACCGAGGAAGGTGACCACCGGGATGAGCGAGTTGCGCAGCACGTGGACGGTGACGATGCGGCGCTTGACCAGGCCCTTGGACCGCGCGGTCCGGACGTAGTCGGCGCGCAGGTTCTCGGCCACCGAGGTACGGGTCAGCCGCAGCGCAGTCGCCAGCGACAGCGAGCCGAGCACGATGCCCGGCAGCAGCAGCGCGTAGAACGTCGGCTGGGATCCGGCGGTGGGCGGGAAGAGCTGCCACTTGACGCCCAGGAAGTACTGGGCGAGCGGCGCCAGCACGATGGTCGGGATGCCCAGCACCAGCAGGGTCAGCACCAGCGTCGAGTTGTCGAAGATGCTGGCTCGGCGGATGCCGGCGACCACGCCGGCGCTGACTCCGAAGATGATCGCCACGGCGAGCGCGATGAGCGCGAGCTTGAGGGTGACCGGCCAGGCCGCCTGCAGGATGTCACCGATCTGGCGGCCGGTCAGGGACTGGCCGAGGTCGCCTTGGAGCAGGCTCTTGACGTAGTCGAAGTAGCGGTAGAAGAAGCCGCCGACGCCTGTCGCGTCGAGGTGGTACTTCTCCGTCAGGTAGGCCCGCTGGGCCGCGGTCACCGGTCGTTCGCCCGCGAGGGCCTGGATGGGGTCGCCCTGGCCGGCGAACATCAGCGCGTAGACGATCAGGGTGGTCCCGAAGAACGCCAGGACCATCTGCAGTAGGCGCCGCAAGATGTAGCGGAACATGCTTAGCAGTCTCTCCGGAAATATGCGAAAGGGTCGCAGGACGGCATCTCTGGTCGTACCCGAAATATCCGAGACGTGCCGTCCGGCCCGGGGGAGGCCGGCGCTACCGGCGGTCCGGCCCACGTGCGGGCCCGCGCCGGATAGCGCGGTCCGGGCCACCCGGGCGTCGTAGCCCGGGTGACCCGCAACCGTTGGTCAGCTCAGCTGGCCGCTTCGATCTTGACGAGGTTGACCCGCTGGAACAGGTCCATCTGCACGTTCTTGACCTTGGACGAGTGGCCGAACACGTTCTCGCCGAAGCGGAGCGGGATCACCGGCATCTCCTTGGCCAGGATGTCCTCCGCCTGCTGGTACTTGGCGATCGCCTCGTCCTGCGTCTTGGCGGCGGAACCCTCCTTGACGAGCTTGTCGAACTCCGGGTTGCTGTAGCCGTAGTAGTTCGACGAGCCGTTGGTGCTGTACAGCGGGCCGAGGTAGTCCTCCATGGTCGGGTAGTCCATGACCCAACCCATCCGGAACGCACCCACAGGGGTCTTCTTCTCGACCTTGGTCAGCAGGTCGGCGAACTTCGGCTCGGCGACACCGACGGCGTCGACACCCAGGTTGGCCTTGAGCTGGTTGACCGTGGCGTCGACCCAGTCCTTGTGACCGCCGTCGCCGTTGTAGGAGATGACGATCTTCTTCGGGCCGCCGGCGGCCTGGTAGAGCTTCTTGGCCTCGGTCGGGTTGAACTCGCCCGCCTTACCCGCGGTGTTCTCCCGGTAGCCCGGCAGGACCGGCGAGACGAAGGAGCGCGCCGACTGCTGCGAGCCCTTGAAGACCGACTTGGTGATCTCGTCACGGTCGATCGCCATCGAGATGGCCTTGCGCACGTCCGGGTTGGCGTAGTCCTTGTCGAACGTCGGGAACGCCAGGAACTGGAACGACGACATCGGGCTGGTCTGGTACCGGTCGCCCAGGTCGGTCGGCGCGGTGCTCAGGCTCTCGCTCGGGATCGTCGGCAGCACGTCCAGGTTGTCGGCCAGGACGTCCGCGTAGGCCGCGGTGAGCTGCTGGTAGATCCGGAACTCGATGTTCTGCACCTTGGCCTTCTCGCCCGGGTACGCGTCGTAGCGCTCGACATCGATCTTGCTGTCGTGCTGCCAGGTGCCCTTCATCTTGAAGGGGCCCTGCCCGATCGGCGCCTGCTCGTAGGAGTCCTTGAGCACGCCCGGGGCCGAGAACGCGGCCTCCGGCATCGGGTAGAAGGCGGTGTAGCCGAGCATCGTCCGGAAGTCGATGTACGGCTCGGCCAGCGTCACGGTGAAGGTGAGGTCGTCGACCTTCTTCAGGCCGGTCATCTCCTTGGCCTTCGGCTGCTTGCCCTGCAGGTCCGGGTAGCCAGCGATCTTCTCGAAGAAGTAGTTGCTGTCCTGACCGTTGGGGGCGTACGCGCCGTAGTTCCAGGCGTTGATGTAGTCCTCGGATGTCACCTTCTGGCCGTTGTGGAAGGTGAAGCCGTCCTTGAGCTTGATCGTCCAGACCTTGTTGTCGGACGAGGTGACCGACTGCGCGGCGACCTCGTACGGCTTGTTCTGGGCGTCGTAGTCGACGAGCGGGCTGAACAGGCCGGTGAGCACCTGCGCGCCGGCCGTCTCGGTGGTGTTGGTGGGAACCAGGTGCTTCGGCTCGCCGATCTGGATGCTGACCGCCGAATTGCCGCTGCCGCCGGATCCGCCATCTCCGCCGCTGCCGCAGGCCGCGAGGCCCAGCGTCACCGCGAGCGGGAGGGCGGTCCAGGCGGCGAGTCTACGAACTCGCATTGAGCCTCCTCATCTCCTCACGCTGCGCAGTCAGGCCCGACGCTGGGTTTACGCTGCGCAACAAGCGGTAACGGTAGGTCGCCTTACCGGCCGTCGACAACGACCCGGTTGCGGGTGCGTAACGGTCCGAGGACGCGTTCCTTGCCGGGTGCCGCCGCGCGTGCTACCCCAAACGGGACGGTCGGCGCTGAGCTGCACATTCGCCGACGGCGAGGGGGTGGCGTGTGGCTGCCTGGGATGGATTCGGCCGCCTCGGACCAGTGGTCCGGTCCCGACCGACCTTGGCGGGTCTGGCCGTTTTCCCGGTGATGGGTTGCACAGAATGTCACGCATAGTGATGAGAGACACGTAACTCATCGTTAGGGTCGACGGCGTGGCGGGGGCCTCGGTGGCCCGCCGGAGCGAGGTCGCCGGATCGGCAGGTGCCGGACATGAGACGATCTGATGGTGACGGCGACGGTTCTGGACGGCAAGGCGACCGCGGCGGAGATCAAGGACGAGCTGCGGATACGGGTGAAGGCTCTCGCGGAGCGCGGCATCACCCCCGGGCTCGGCACGGTCCTGGTCGGGGCCGATCCGGGCAGCCAGGCGTACGTCAACGGCAAGCACCGTGACTGCGCCGAGGTGGGCATCGCCTCGATCCGCCGGGAACTGCCGGCCGACGCCACGCAGCAGCAGGTGGACGACGTCCTGGCCGAGCTGAACGCCGACCCGGCCTGCCACGGCTACATCGTCCAACTGCCGTTGCCCGCCCACCTGGACACCCAGCGGGTGCTGGAGCTGATCGACCCGGCCAAGGACGCCGACGGCCTGCACCCGGTCAACCTGGGTCGTCTCGTCCTCGGCTACGACGGTCCGCTGCCCTGCACCCCGCGCGGCATCGTCGAGCTGCTCCGTCGCCACGACGTGGCGCTGCGCGGTGCCACCGTGGCGGTCGTCGGCCGGGGCAACACGGTCGGCCGCCCCCTCGGCCTGCTGCTCACCCGCCGCAGCGAGAACGCGACAGTCACCCTGTGCCACACCGGCACGCTCGACCTCGCCTCGCACACGCGGGCCGCCGACATCGTGATCGTCGCGGCCGGCGTACCGGGGCTGTTGACCGCCGACATGATCAATCCGGGCGCGGTGGTCGTGGACGTCGGCATCACCCGGGTCGTCGGCCCGGACGGCAAGGGCCGCTACACCGGCGACGTCGACCCCGAGGTGGCCGAGACGGCCGGCGCGCTGGTGCCGATGCCCGGCGGCGTCGGCCCGATGACCCGCGCCATGCTCCTCACCAACGTCGTGGAGCGCGCCGAGCGGGGCTGACGCGTCGACGCCGTCCCACGAGTGCCGTTCGCGTCCGTCCCGTCATAACTGTCCGCCCCTGGCCGGATCGGTGCCAGGATGGCTGATACGGTCCGGAAAACCGACTGGTATCAGGGAGTGGGACGACCATGGGTAAGAAGGTCACTGTCGTCGGGGCTGGCTTCTACGGCTCCACCACCGCACAGCGCCTGGCCGAGTACGACGTCTTCGACACCGTTGTGATCACCGACATCGTGGAGGGCAAGCCCGCGGGCCTCGCACTCGACCTCAACCAGTCGCGGGCCATCGAGGGCTTCGAGACCACTGTCGTCGGCGTGACCACCGGCCCGAACGGCGAGGGCTACGAGGCCATCGAGGGCTCCGACGTCGTCGTGATCACCGCTGGCCTGGCGCGTAAGCCGGGCATGAGCCGGATGGACCTGCTGGAGACCAACGCCAAGATCGTGCGGCAGGTCGCCGAGAACGTCGCCAAGTACGCCCCGAGCGCCGTCGTCATCGTCGTCTCCAACCCGCTCGACGAGATGACCGCCCTGGCGCAGATCGCCACCCAGTTCCCCAAGAACCGGGTGCTCGGCCAGGCCGGCATGCTCGACACCGCCCGGTTCAGCAACTTCGTCGCCGAGGCGCTCAACGTGCCGGTGGCGTCGGTCCGCACGCTGACCCTGGGCTCGCACGGCGACACGATGGTCCCGGTGCCGTCCAAGAGCACCGTCAACGGCAAGCCGTTGCGCGACGCGATGCCGGCCGAGCAGATCGAGGAACTGGTCGTCAAGACCCGCAACGGTGGCGCCGAGGTGGTCGCGCTGCTCAAGACCGGTTCGGCGTACTACGCCCCGTCCGCCGCGGCCGCCCGGATGGCGAAGGCTGTCGCCGAGGACTCCGGCGACGTCATGCCGGTCTGTGCCTGGGTCGACGGCGAGTACGGCATCTCCGGCGTCTACCTGGGTGTCGAGGCCGAGATCGGCGCCGAGGGCGTTCGTCGGGTCATCGAGACCGACCTGGACGCCGACGAGCGGGCCAGCCTCCTGGCCGCCGCCGAGGCCGTCCGCGCCAAGCAGGGCGACGTCGCCAGCATGTAGTCCCCCGAACCACCGCTGTGGGAGGGCGCGCCGGCTTCGCCGGCGCGCCCTCCCACGCGCCACGTCCCACCCCACCCACCCCATCCCACCCCACGCCGCGCCGCCCCACCCCGCGCCGCGCCGTTGATCATGAAGTTATTGCCCTTCCGTCCGGCGTGTCGTGGCAATAACTTCATGATCAACGCGATCGAAGGGGGGTGAACGGGGTGGAGAGGTGGGGGGTCGCCAGGACGGTGGGGTTGTGAGTCTGTAGGGCGGACTGGCGGGAGGCGCTCGCTTCGTCCGGGTCCTCCTCGTGGGCGTACGCCAGGGTGGGGTCGATCAGTTGCACCAGGTGCACCAGGAGGTCGCCGGTGAGCAGCATCCGCTCGTCGGCCGCGCTCAGCAGCACCGACTGGTGGCCGGGGGTGTGCCCGGGAGTGGGCAGCAGTCGTACCGCGGGGGTCAGGGTTGTCTCGCCGTCGACCACCCGGAGCTGGCCGGCGGCGCGCAACGGCGCGATCAGCCCGGCCGGCAGTCCCGGGTTGATCGCCTCGGCCGCCTCCAGCTCGGTGCGCTGGAGCAGGTAGCTCGCGTTCGGGAAGTGCGGCCGGCCCGGCGTGCCGGTGACCGCCCAGCCGATGTGGTCGCTGTGCAGGTGGGTCAGCACGACCGTGTCGACGTCGGCCGGGTCGATGCCGGCGGCGGCCAGCTCGGCGGGCAGCCGGCCGGGCACCGGCGCCCAGCTCGCGGCCAGGGAGTCGGCCGGCCCGACCCCGGCGTCGACCAGGATGACCGGCCCGTCGCCGGAGCGGATCGCGAAACTGCGAAACGGCAGCCACCACCGCCCGTCGGCGGTGACCGAGGCGGGGTCGCGGCGATCGGCCTCCTGCCACTGGGCCGCCGTGGCCTGCGGAAATGCCTCCGCGCGGGGCTGGAAGAAGGCACCCTCGGCGTCCGTGAGGGCGGTCACCGTGATAGACCCGAGGGTGCGGCTCAGTGGCATCGGGCCATGATTCCAGGGCATTCCTGTTCCGCGCAGCCCGGATTTCGCCGGTCGGTCGAGGCCGGCTGGGGGCTGCCGGCCCAATTGCAGTACGCTCGTACTGCTTGAGCACGTGTCCCCCGAGAGGAGCGCCGGCCGATGGCGAAGATCAAGGTAAACAACCCGGTCGTGGAGCTCGACGGCGACGAGATGACCCGGATCATCTGGAAGCAGATCCGGGAGCAGCTGATCCTGCCCTACCTCGACGTCGACCTGCACTACTACGACCTGTCGATCCAGTACCGCGACGAGACCGACGACCAGGTCACCATTGACGCCGCCAACGCCATCAAGGAGCACGGCGTCGGCGTCAAGTGCGCCACCATCACCCCGGACGAGGCCCGGGTGGAGGAGTTCGGCCTGAAGAAGATGTGGCGGTCGCCCAACGGCACCATCCGCAACATCCTCGGCGGCGTCGTCTTCCGCGAGCCGATCATCATGTCCAACGTGCCGCGGCTGGTCCCCGGCTGGACCAAGCCGATCATCATCGGCCGGCACGCCCACGGTGACCAGTACAAGGCCACCGACTTCGTCGTCCCCGGTCCGGGCACGGTGACCATCACCTACACCCCGGCCGACGGCGGCGCGCCGATGGAGATGGAGGTCGCCAACTTCTCCGGCGGCGGCATCGCCATGGGCATGTACAACTTCGACGACTCGATCCGCGACTTCGCCCGGGCGTCGTTCCGGTACGGGCTGGACCGCAACTACCCGGTCTACCTGTCCACCAAGAACACCATCCTCAAGGCGTACGACGGCCGGTTCAAGGACATCTTCGCCGAGGTGTTCGAGACCGAGTTCAAGGCCGAGTTCGACGCCGCCGGCATCACCTACGAGCACCGGCTCATCGACGACATGGTCGCCGCCGCGCTCAAGTGGGAGGGCGGCTACGTCTGGGCCTGCAAGAACTACGACGGTGACGTGCAGTCCGACACCGTCGCGCAGGGCTTCGGCTCGCTGGGTCTGATGACCTCGGTCCTGCTCTCCCCGGACGGCCGTACCGTCGAGGCCGAGGCCGCGCACGGCACTGTCACCCGGCACTACCGGCAGTACCAGAAGGGCGAGAAGACCTCGACCAACCCGATCGCGTCGATCTACGCCTGGACCCGTGGCCTGGCCCACCGGGGCAAGCTGGACGGCACGCCGGCGGTGACCGAGTTCGCCAACACCCTGGAGCAGGTCATCGTCGACACCGTCGAGGGCGGCCAGATGACCAAGGACCTCGCGCTGCTCATCTCGCGCGACGCCCCGTGGCTGACCACCGACGAGTTCATGAACGCGCTCGACGAGAACCTGGCCCGCAGGCTCGCCGCCTGATTCGACCGCACCAGCACCTGAGCCCGTCGGCACTCGCCGGCGGGCTCCGGCGTGTCCGCCGGGTGACACGTCTGCGGCGTCACCGGGCCTGGCGCGCCTCGTTGACCAGGGTGGACGAGATGCCAGTCGCGTCCACGGAAGGTTGACCGCGGTCGACCGCGGTGTGCGTGCCGATCAGGCAGCCTTCCCGGCTGTGTCCAGCACAGCCAGCCGTCCCTTCCCTGCGGGGGGCCCTGTCCCGGGCCCCCCGCGCCCTGTTCCCGCCCGGCCCGCGCCCACGTTGAGGACGCGCGGCGAAGAGCCGTTCAGGCGGCGCGGAGCAGTTCGGCGGCGCGCTCGGGGGAGATGTCGTTGATGAAGACGCCCATCCCCGACTCGGAGCCGGCCAGGTACTTCAACTTGTCCTTGGCCCGCCGGATGCTGAACAGCTGAAGGTGCAGGTGGCCCAGCTCGCGGTCGATCCGCACCGGCGCCTGGTGCCACGCCGCGATGTAGGGCATCGGCATGTCGAACAGTCCGTCGAATCGGCGCAGCAGGTCCAGGTAGAGCGGTCCGAAGGCGTCCCGCTCGCTGTCGGTCAGCGCCGGGATGTCCGGCACCACGCGGCGCGGCGCGACATGCACCTCGAACGGCCAGCGGGCCGCCGCCGGCACGAACGCCGTCCAGTGGTCGTTCTCGGTGACCACCCGGTCGCCGGTCGCGCGCTCGGCGGCCAGCACGTCCGCGTACAGGTTGCCCCCGCCGGTCCGCTCCGCGTGCCGGCGTGCCGCGGCCAGCAGCGCCCGGGTGCGCGGCGTCACGAAGGGGTACGCGTAGATCTGCCCGTGCGGGTGGTGCAGCGTGACACCGATCTCGACGCCCCGGTTCTCGAAGCAGAACACCTGCTCGACGCCGGGCAGTTCGCCGAGCACCTCGGTCCGGTCGGCGAGCGCGTCCAACACCGTGCGGACGCGACGCGGCGGGAGGCTGGCGAAGGAGGCGTTGTGGTCGGAGGTGAAGCAGACCACCTCGCACCGGCCCACGCCCGGCCGGACCGGCGTGAACGGGGTGATCTCCCCGGGCTCGTCGGCGACGCGGCCGCTCAGCGACGGGAACCGGTTCTCGAAGACCACCACGTCGTAGTCCGGAGCGGGGATCTCGGTCAGCCGGTCGCCCTGCGAGGGGTCGAGCGGGCACTCGTTCGCGGGCGGAAGGAAGGTGCGGGTCTGCCGGTGCACCGCCACGGCCACCCACTCGTCGGTCAGCGGGTCGTAGCGCAGTTGCGAGGCGGGCGGCGGTGGCGGCAGGTCCCTGCGGTCCGGCTGGTCGCGGACGGCGTCGTCGCTCTCGTCGAAGTAGATCAGCTCCCGGCCGTCGGCCAGGTCGATCGCGGTGCGCTTCACTTCGCCGTCTCCTCACTCGTCGGCGTGCGCGTCGCGCGGCCCGCCCCTGTCGCCTTTGCCATGATCAATTCGCCCACCTGTTCGCCGAGTACCCGTCGTGCGGGCGGAGGCAACGCCTCGTCGCTGACCAGTACGTGTGCCGCCGCCAGCTCGACTATCGAGGAGATGCCCACCGTGCCCCACTTCGTGTGGTCGGCGAGCACCACCAGTCGGTCCGCCGCGGCCACCAGCGCCCGGTCGATCTCCGCCTCCATGAGGTTCGGGGTGGTGAAGCCCGCCCGCTCGGTGATGCCGTGGACGCCGAGGAAGAGCAGGTCCAGGTGCAGCCGCCGGACGGCGCCGACCGCGAGCGGGCCGACCAGCGCGTCGGACGGCGTCCGCACGCCGCCGGTGAGCACCACAGTCTGGTCCGGCCGGCCTCCGCCGTGCAGAATCTCGGCCACCGGCAGCGAGTTGGTCACCACTGTCAGGCCGGGGACGTCCACCAGCCGTCGGGCCAGTTCGGCGGTGGTGGTGCCGGCGGAGAGGGCGACCGCCGAACCGGGCCGGACGAGCTGCGCCGCCCGGTCCGCGATGGCCGCCTTCTCCGGCAGTTGGCGGACCGACTTGGCGTGGAAGCCCGGCTCGTCGGTCGAGCTGGGGCCGGCCGCGGTGGCGCCGCCGTGCACCTTGGCCAGCAGGCCGCGCTCGTGCAGGGCCTCCAGGTCGCGCCGGATGGTCATGTCGGAGACGCCGAACTCGGTCGCGAGGTCGGTCACCCGAACGCCACCGGAGGCCCGGACCCGATCCAGGATGGCCGACTGCCGCTGTTGAGCGAGCATCCGCCGTGCCTCCCCGGGTTCCACGTACTCTCACGCGGTCGAACGTGTTCCAACAAAGATGAACACTAGCGCGTGCCCGGAACCGGCGGAAGGAAAGGGGTGCAGCGACGCCTCAGGCCGACTGGATCTTCAACTCCACCCAGCCGCTGTCCGACAGGTGGTGCAGCACGGCCTGTACCGCGTCGGCGACGCTCAGATGGGTGGTGTCGAGCACCAGGTCCGCGTCTGTCGGCTCCTCGTACGGGTCGTCGATCCCGGTCATGCCGGTGAGCAGGCCGGCGCGGGCCCGCGCGTACAGGCCCTTGCGGTCCCGCTGTTCGCACACCTCCAGCGGGGTCGCGACGTGCACCAGCACGAAGCCCGCCCCGGCGGCCAGGGCCATCTCCCGCGCCGTCGCGCGGGCCGCCGCGTACGGGGCGATCGGGCAGCAGATGCCCACCCCGTGGTGCCGGGCGATCTCGGCCGCCACCCAGCCGATCCGCCGGACGTTGAGATCACGGTCGGCCTTGCTGAAGCCCAGCCCGGCGGAGAGTTCCCGGCGCACCACGTCCCCGTCGAGCAGGGTCACCGTCCGGTCGCCGCTCTCCCGCAGCGCGTCGGCCAGCCCGCGGGCGATGGTGGACTTGCCGGAGCCGGAGAGGCCGGTCAGGAAGACCACCAGCCCCCGGTGCCGGCGTGGCGGCCGGGCCCGGGCCAACTCCTTCGCCACAGCCGGAGGCGTGTGCCATTCCGGCAGCGGGAAACCCCTGTCGAGCAGGTCGTCGATCTCGGCCTGGGTGAGGGCGAGGCGGCGGTTACGCGGCGGAATGTCCTCGCGCCAGCGCCACTGCCCGTCCCGGTTGTCGTACGCCAGCTCGCGCGGCACCAGCACCCGCAACCCGGCGCCGGAGAGCATCTCCCCGGTGGAGAGCAGGTGGGTGACCCCGTACGCGGCGGAGACGCGCGCACGCAGCAGGGCGTCGCTGATCTCCTCCCGGCGATGCGACAGCGGCACGGCCACCAGGGTGGCCGGAGGCATCCGGTCCCGGGCGGCGAAGATCGTCCGCACCAGCGCCTCCGGGGCGAGCCCGCCGACACCGCCCTCGCCGACCGGGATCATGACCAGCAGGTGCGCGGCCAGGGTGCGGGCGGCGTGCGCGATCTGGGCGAGCTGCGGCCGGTGCAGCGGACGGTCGGCGATGACCCCGAGCACCCGACCCGGGGGCAGCAGCGCGCGGACCTCCTCCGGGCTGCGACGCAACCGCTGGAACAGGCCGTGACCGCCGTCGCCGAGCCGATGGAGCTGACCGCCCAGACCCGCCACGCCCTCGTGCACAGGCCAGACGTCCGCGACGTCCAGGGCGGCGGCCGGGGCGCCCTCGCCGTCTGTCAGCACCAGGGCCCGGCGGGCCGGGTCGCGCGGGTCGAGGTTCTGCGCCAGCGCGGCCGGCACCTGCAGGGTCACCGCAACCTGCCACGGCGTGCCGTCGGCCAGCCGGCCACGTCGGCTCACCGACACCAGGTCGGCGCGGGTCATGAAGCCGGTCAGGGGGGCGTACGCGCCGGTCAGCAGCAGCTCCAGATCCGCGAGCTCACCGGGACGCGGCGTGTACGCCGGCGCGTCCCGGAGCACCTCGTCGGGCAGCACCCAGCCGTTGCTCATCCACACCCCCCACTCGCTGACCGGCACACAGTTTCGCAGCCGACCGCCGATCGGTCGAGGCCGCCACTCCACGACCCGCGTGGCCGGATCATGCCGGACCCGGCGACCCACCGCCGACCGCGACCTGGCCGAGCGCGCGACCGGCGCAAACGTTCGTCGTTGCCGTCGGTGGACCTTAGGGGTGGGTCGCCACGAGGATCAGGGGAGCGCCGGGGGCGCGCCGGTGTCGCCACTGGGCATCGACTCCCTACGCTGGCGTCGTGACACTGATCGCGACCCAGTCGCTCACCAAGACGTACGGAGGTCGAGTCACCGCGCTCACCGACCTCACCGTCGCCGTCGAGCCCGGGATCATCGGCCTGGTGGGCGCGAACGGCGCCGGCAAATCCACCTTGATCAAGATCCTGCTCGGCCTGATCCCCCCGACAAGTGGCCAGGTCTCGGTGCTCGGCATCGACCCGACCGCCGAACCGGCAGCGGTCCGTGCCCGCGTCGGCTACATGCCCGAGCACGACTGCCTCCCACCGGACCTGTCCGCCGCCGAGCTGGTCACCCACCTCGGTCGGATGAGCGGTCTGCCGCGCACGGCGGCCCGTGAGCGCGCCTCGGAGGCGCTGCGCCACGTCGGGCTCTACGAGGAGCGCTACCGCCCGGTCGGCGGCTACTCCACGGGCATGAAGCAGCGGGTCAAGCTGGCCCAGGCGCTTGTGCACGACCCCGACCTGCTGCTGCTCGACGAGCCGACCAACGGGCTGGACCCGGCCGGCCGGGACGCCATGCTGGCGCTGGTGCACCGGATCGGCACCGAGTTCGGCATCTCCGTGCTGGTGTGCTCACACCTGCTGGGCGAGGTCGAGCGGATCTGCGACACGCTGATCGCCATCGACGGCGGCAAACTGCTGCGCGCCGACCACATCTCCGCGATGACCACGGCCACCGACGTGCTGGCCGTCGAGGTCAGCGAGGGCACCGAGGAGCTGGCCGCCCGGCTCGCAGAGCTGAAGCTGCCGGTGGCGCGGGACGGGCGGCTGCTGCTCGTACCGCTCGCCGACGACAGCACCTACGACCTGATCCTCGGCGCGGTCGCCGAACTGGACCTGCCTCTGCATCGGCTGGACCAGCGCCGGCACCGGGTGGCCGAACTCTTCGCCGCGAGGGAACTCACCCATGTCTGAGCTGTCATCCGCCGCCGTGCGGCCCGCGCCGACAGGCGTCATCCACGACATCGGCTACCAGCGCTACGAGGGCCCACGGTTGGGCCGCCGGCACGTCTTCGGCGCGCTCTACCTGCACGGGCTGCGTACGATCTTCGGGTTCGGACGCAGCGCCAAGGCCAAGATCTTCCCGTGGCTGGTGGTCGGCATCGTGACAGTGGTCGCGGCGGCCCTGGCGGCAGTACGCAGCCAGCTCGGCGAGCCGGTCGCCACGTACGCCCAGTTCGCCGACGCGATGAGCTGGCTGGTGCTGTTCTTCGTCGCGGTGGCCGCGCCGGAGTTGGTCTCCCGGGACCTGCGCAGCGGTGTGCTGCCGCTGTACTTCTCCCGACCGCTGCCCCGCGCCGACTACGCGCTCGCCAAGTTGCTGGCGCTTGTCACCGGCCTCTGGCTGCTGCTCGGTGGGCCGCAGTTGGTGATGTTCCTGGGTGCCGCGTTCACCACCAAGGACGGGCTGCACGGGGTCTGGAACGAGCTGCTCGACCTGCTTCCCGGTCTGCTCTACGCCGGGCTGTGGGCGGTGGTCTTCGCCTCGGTGGGGCTGCTCGTCGCGTCGCTTACCGGCAAGCGCGCTTTCGCCGCAGGCGGCGTGGTCGCGGTCTTCCTGATGACCACCCCGATCGTCGGGGTGCTGAGCATCCTGCCGTCGCATACGGCCAACCAGCTGGCCGGGCTGGCCTCACCCAGCACGCTGGTGCAGGGAGTGGGCATCTGGTCGCTCGGTGACCTGCTGGTCGAGGGCGATCCGGGCGAGATGATGATCGGCGGCTTCGGCCCGGTCTACGCCCTGGTCGCGGTGCTGCTGGTCGCCGGCGCGACCGCCCTCCTGCTGGCCCGCTACCGGAAGGTCGCCTCCTGATGAGCACGCTGAGCCTGACCGGGGTGTCCCGGTGGTACGGCAACGTGGTCGCCGTCAACGACATCAGCATGGCCCTCGGGCCGGGCGTGACAGGTCTGCTCGGCCCGAACGGCGCCGGCAAGACCACGCTGCTGCACATGATGGCCGGGTTCCTCGCCCCGTCGCGCGGCACGGTGACCCTCGACGACGAGCCGACCTGGCGCAACCCCGACGTCTACCGCCGGCTGGGGCTGGTCAGCGAGCGGGAGGCGGTGCAGAGCTTCCTCACCGCGTACGAGTTCGTGCTCGCCAGCGCGAAGCTGCACCGGTTGGCCGACCCGGCGGCGGCGGCCCGACGGGCCATCGACCTGGTGGAGTTGGAGTCGGCGCAGGACCGCCGGATCGGCACGTACTCCAAGGGCATGCGTCAGCGCGCCCGGGTCGCGGCCGCGCTCGTGCACGACCCGCAGGTGCTGCTGCTCGACGAGCCGTTCAACGGCATGGACCCACGTCAGCGGCTGCACATGATGGATCTGCTGCACTCCCTCGGCGACGACGGCCGGACGATCCTGTTCAGCTCGCACATCCTGGAGGAGGTCGAGCAGGTCTCCGGCACGGTGCAGGTGATGGTGGCCGGTCGACTGGCGGCCTCCGGTGACTTCCGGACCATCCGCCGGCTGATGACCAACCGTCCGCACGTCTTCGCGGTGCGCTCCACCGACGACCGGGCGCTGGCCGTCGCCCTGATCGCCGAGGCGTCGGTGAGCGGCGTCGAGCTGGACCGCACCGGCCTGACCGTGCGCGCCGGCGACTACGGCGCCTTCACCCGGGCGCTGCCCCGGATCGCCCTGAGCCAGGGCATCCGGGTGCGCCAGCTGGTGCCGTCCGACGAGTCCCTGGAGAGCGTCTTCTCCTACCTGGTGGAGGCCTGAGATGTCGACCATTACCTGGATCACCGCGCGCGGGCTGTTCGGCCGGCGCCGGTTCCTGCTGCTGCTCCCGCTGCCGTTGGTGCTGCTCGGGCTGGCCATCCTCTGCCGGTCGCTGAACGTGGACCCGGGCCAGTGGGGGCCGCCGGTGCTTGTCGGCCTCGGCCTGGCGGTGGTGCTGCCGGTGGTGGCGTTGATCATCGGCACCGGCGTGCTGGGCGCGGAGATCGACGACGGCACGGTGGTGCACATCCTGACCAAGCCGCTGCCGCGCTGGCAGATCATCCTGCCCAAGCTCGCGGTCTCCGCCGGGGTCACCGCGGCCACCGTGGCGGTGCCGCTCTACGTCGCGGGCGTGCTTGCCGATTCGGTACGCCTCGGTCTGGCGCTGGCGTTCGCGGCGGCGCTCGGCGCGCTTGCGTACTCGGCGCTGTTCCTCGCGCTCAGCCTGGTCACCAGGCGGCCGGTACTGCTCGGCCTGGTCTACGTGCTGATCTGGGAGGGGCTGCTGGGCAACTTCG
Organism: Micromonospora sp. NPDC049274; assembly: GCF_040678875.1. Taxonomy (NCBI): domain Bacteria; kingdom Bacillati; phylum Actinomycetota; class Actinomycetes; order Micromonosporales; family Micromonosporaceae; genus Micromonospora; species Micromonospora sp. NPDC049274. The sequence goes on along the minus strand of NZ_JBFAQS010000002.1, from coordinate 425,123 downwards.
TCAGCGGAACGAAGGTGCTCTCCATCCAGCAGTACGTGATCGCCCTCGCCGACCGGCTCGCCCCCAGCGGGCTGCTGGAGACCACCGTCTCGGTGCCTGTGGCGTCCGTGATGACCGTGCTGATCAGTGTCGGCTTCACCGTGCTGGCGATCGACCGCCTGCGCTCGTTCAGCGTGGCCGGCGAGACGAGCTGACGCCGGTGCGGAGTAGGGGTCCGGCCAGCCTCCGGCGACGGGTAGGGCTGGCCGGATGGACCGGACGGGGGGCCAGGGCACACGCTCGTGGGTGTGAGTGTCGAAGCGGAGTGGACGTCGTTGGCTGAGCCGTACTCCCGGAGTAGCCGGCCGTGGCTCACGAGCCTGGCGGTCGCCGGGCTGGCGTGCGCGACGGTCGCGACGGCCGCCCAGGGCAGCGGCCGGTTCCACTGGTGGGCCGGCTTCATCCTGATCCCGGCCGCGTTGATCGCGGCAAGCGGCGGGCCGTTACTGGCCCGCGGCGGCGGTCGGGCCTTCGCCGGGTACGTCATCGCCTGCGTCGGCACGCTGGTGTTCGTGGTGGGTGCCCTGCTGATGTTCGGGGCGATGGGCAAGGGCTGGCCGCTGCTCGTGGGTCTGCCGTGCCTGGCGGTCGCCGGCACGTACGGCTGGCGGGCCGCCCACCCGCTGGCTCGTGGCCTGCACCGGGCGGTGGCGCTGCTCGCGCTCACCGGCGCGCTGCTCGGCGCGACCCTGCAACTGATCCACATCCGTCTGATCCACCTGGAGACGGGCTGGTGGGGCGTGTTCCTGATGCTGGCCGGCGCGATCGTGCTGGGCAACGCGGGCGAGCTGACCCGGCACCGGATGCCGTACCGGCTTCAGGCGATCACCCTGCTGGTCGGCCCGGCCGTGGCGGCCATCCTGCTCGGCCTGCGCTTCCTGCGCGGCTGGTGAGCGACGGGTCCGCCGCCGCCCCCGGGGGGGTGGGCGGCGGCGGACAGTCGTCCGGACGGGTGCCGGGCGGCGGTGGACGCCGGTCAGAAGGCGCAGGCGATGACGAGTTCCGGGGTGCGGTCCGGGAGCAGGTCGAGCTTGCCGATCCGGCCGGCCGCGCGCAGGTCGTCAGCGACCAGGGTGAGCTGCTCCAGCAGCGCCGCCGGGCCCAGCGCCTCGGCGAGCGGCACCTCCGCCTTCATGGACAGCTTCCGCTCCGACTTGGCCCGCCGCACCTGGCCCAACGCGTCACCCGCGAGTCGCAGCAGCGCCGGCTCGCCCGTCCCCTCGATCGTCCGGGCCACCTCGTAGGTGGTGGGCCAGGGCGCGCTGTGCACCGACCCGTACCGCCACCACGACCAGATCTCCTCCGTGACGTACGGCAGCACCGGGGCGAACAGCCGCAGCTGCACCGACAGCGCGCTGGCCAGCGCGGCCCGCGCCGAGTCGGCCGCCGCTCCGGTGCCGTACGCCCGTTCCTTGACCAACTCGATGTAGTCGTCGCAGAAGCGCCAGAAGAACGCCTCGGTGGCCTGCAACGCGGCGGTGTGGTCGTAGGAGTCGAAGGCGGTGCTCGCGGCGCTGACCACGGTGCCCAGCTCGGCTAGCATGGCCCGGTCCAGAGGGGCGGTCGCCACCGCGCGCAACGCGTCCCCGGCGCCCAGGCCGAGGGCGAACTTCGTCGCGTTGAGCAGCTTGGTGGCCAGCCGCCGGCCGACCTTGATCTGCGCCGGGTCGAAGGCCAGGTCCATGCCGGGCTTGCCGCTGGCCGCCCAGTAGCGCACCGCGTCCGAGCCGTGCTGCTCCAGCAGCGCCAACGGGGTGACCACGTTGCCCTTGGACTTGGCCATCTTCTTGTGGTCCGGGTCGAGGATCCAACCCGAGAGCACGGTGTCCCGCCAGGGCAGCACCCCGTGCTCGAAGTGCGACCGGACCACGGTGTCGAACAGCCAGGTCCGGATGATCTCCTGCCCCTGCGGGCGCAGGTCCATCGGGAAGACCCGCGCGAACAGGTCCGGGTCGGTCTCCCAGCCGCCGACGATCTGCGGAGTCAACGACGAGGTCGCCCAGGTGTCCAGCACGTCCGGGTCGCCGAGGAAACCGCCCGGCCGGCCGCGCTGCGACTCGTCGAAACCGGGCGCCGGATCACTCGATGGATCGACTGGCAGCGCGGACTCGTCGGGCGTGAGAGGGTGGGTCCAGTCCGGCTCGCCAGCGTCGTCGAGCCGGTACCACACAGGCACCGGCACCCCGAAGAAGCGCTGCCGACTGACCAGCCAGTCGCCGGTCAGGCCGCCCACCCAGTTGTCGTAGCGGTGCTTCATGTGCGCCGGCACCCAGTGCAGCTCCGCGCCCCGGGCCAGCAGCGTCGCCCGCAGGTCGGCGTCCCGCCCGCCGTTGCGCAGATACCACTGTCGGGTCGAGACGATCTCCAGTGGGCGATCGCCGCGTTCGTAGAACTTCACCGGATGGGTGATCGGGCGTGGCTCACCGATCAGGTCACCCGCGTCGGCGAGCATGCCGACGACCTCCCGGCGTGCGCCGTTGACGCTCTGCCCGGCCAGTGCCGCGTACGGCGCGGCCGGCACCCCGGCCGGCGGCTCGGGCAGCAGCCGGCCGTCGCGGCCGACGACCACCCGCGTGTCGAGGTCGAGATCCCGCCACCAGGTCACGTCGCTCAGGTCGCCGAACGTGCAGACCATGGCGACGCCGGTGCCCTTCGCGGGATCGGCGAGCGGATGGGCGCGCACCGGCACCTCGACGCCGAACAGCGGGCTGCGCACCGTCGTGCCCACCAGGTCGGCGTACCGCTCGTCGTCGGGGTGGCAGACCAGCGCCACACAGGCCGGCAACAGCTCCGGCCGGGTGGTGTCGATCAGCACCTCGCGCCCGCCCGGCCCGGTGAACCGCAGCCGGTGGTAGGCGCCGGGGCGTTCCCGGTCCTCCAGCTCGGCCTGGGCGACGGCGGTGGCGAAGCCGACGTCCCACAGCGTCGGCGCCTCCGCCTGGTACGCCTCACCGCGGCGCAGGTTGCGCAGGAACGCCCGCTGGCTGGTGGCGCGGGCCACCCGACCGATGGTCGTGTACGTCAGGGACCAGTCCACCGAGAGCCCGAGCCGCCGCCAGAGGGCCTCGAAGACCTGCTCGTCGGCGACCGTCAGCAGCTCGCACAGCTCGATGAAGTTGCGCCGCGAGATCGGCGTGGGGTCGCGGCGCGCGGCCTCGTCGACAGGGGTGGTCGGGGGCCGCCACACCGGGTCGTACGCCAGCGCCGGATCGCAGCGCACCCCGTACACGTTCTGCACCCGACGCTCGGTGGGCAGGCCGTTGTCGTCCCAGCCGATCGGGTAGAAGACGGCCTTGCCGCGCGTCCGCTGATAGCGGGCGATGGTGTCGGTGTGCGTGTACGAGAAGACGTGCCCCATGTGCAGCTCGCCCGATACGGTCGGCGGCGGGGTGTCGATGGAGTACACGTCGCCCCGCTGTCTCGCGCGGTCGAACGCGTACGTGCCGTCCTCCTGCCAGCGGCGCGCCCAGCGCTCCTCGAGCCCGTCCAGACTCGGACGCTCGGGAACGCCGGCGCGGGCCGTCCTCGCCGTATCGGTCATCTGCCGATCGTAGGCACCACCAGGGGGTCGAGCCACGGAGTTGCGTATCGCCGGCTTACACGAGCGAGTCGCGCCACTGCCGGTGCAGGGCCGCGTAGCGACCGTCGGTGGCGGCCAGGACGGCGGGTGGCCCGTCCTCGACGACCTGCCCGCCGTCGAGGACGAGCACCCGGTCGGCGGTCTCCACGGTGGACAGCCGGTGTGCGATCACCAGCGCGGTACGGTCCCGCAGGATGGTGCCGAGCGCCCGCTGCACCAGCCGTTCCGTCGGGACGTCCAGTGACGACGTCGCCTCGTCGAGGATCAGCACTGTCGGGTCGGCCAGGAACGCCCGGGCGAACGCGACCAGTTGCCGCTGCCCGGCGGAGAGCCGGCCGCCGCGCCTGTGCACCTGCGTCGCGTACCCGTCGGGCAGCGCGGCGATGAACTCGTGCGCGCCGATCGCCTGGGCGGCGGCCCGCACCTCGGCGTCGTCGGCGTCCGGCCGGCCGAACCTGATGTTCTCCGCCACCGTGCCGCTGAACAGGTGGTTCTCCTGGGTCACCAGCACCACCGCACGGCGCAGGTCGGCGTCGGCCACCTCGCGTAGGTCGATTCCGTCCAGCAGGACGCTGCCGGCGTCCGGGTCGTGGAACCGGGCGACCAGCTTGGCGATCGTCGACTTGCCCGCGCCGGTCGGCCCGATCAGCGCCACCGTCTGCCCGGCCGGCACCTCAAGGTCCAGCTCGGCGAGGATGGGCGTGTCGGCGCGATAGCCGAAGGAGACGCCCCGGAAGGTCAGCTCACCGTGACCGGGGCCGGTCGGCAGCGGCGCCGGCCGGGCGGGCTCGGCCACTGCGGGCCGCTCGTCGAGCACCCCGGCTAGCTTCTCCAGCGCCGCCGTAGCCGACTGCAACGAGTTGTAGAACTGGCTCAGCTCCTGCATCGGTTCGAAGAAGCGGCGCAGGTAGAGGAGGAACGCGGCGAGCACCCCGATCTCGGTCCGCCCGCCGAGCACCCGCCAGCCGCCGTAACAGAGCACGACCGCGACCGTGACGTTGCCGATCAGTTTGATCGCCGGCGAGTACGTGGCGATCAGCCGGAACGCGTGCAGGCTGCTCTGCCGGTAGTCGTCCCCGAGCGCCACGAAGATCCGCTGGTTGCGGGGTTCCCGGCGGAACGTCTGCACGGCCCGGATGCCGCGCATCGACTCGACGAAGTGCACGATGACAAGCGCGACGGCCTCCCGGGTCAGCCGGTACGCGCTCGCCGACGCTCGAGCGAACCAGCGGGAGAGCCAGAACAGGAACGGGAACGCGAACAGCGTCACCGCGGCCAGCGGCAGGTCCAGCCAGAGCAGGATGCCGGCCACCGACAGGATCGACAGCGCGGCCAGAACCAGGCTGTCGATCCCACCGTCGGCCAGCTCGGCGATCGAGTCCAGGTCGCTGGTGAGCCGGGACACCATCCGACCGGACGTGTACCGCTCGTGGAAGCCGACCGACAGCCGCAGGAAGTGCCCGAACACCCGCTGCCGCAGGTCCAGGAGGACGGCCTGGCCGATCCGGGCGGAGAGGGCGAGGAAACCGCGGCGGGCCGCGTACTCGGTCAGGGCGGCCACGCCGAACGCCCCGGCGACGGCGACCAGCGGGGTGGCGTTCCCGGCGCGTAGCGGCGCGATGGCGCGGTCGATGCCGACCATGACCAGGTACGGGCCGGCCATCGCGGCGGCGTTCTGCGCCAGCAGCAGACCGACGGCCGCGGCGAGCCGACGCCGGTGCGGGCGCAGCAGATCGGCCAGCAGGGCCCGGCTGTGCCGGCGTAGCCGGGCCACCGCCTCCGGCGTGGTCTCCTCGGCTCGACTCCGGTCGGCCTCCGGGTCGGTGGCCGTTCCCCGCCAGCGGGTCAGCTCCTGTTCTTCTTCGCCAGGAGGGTCGACCTGCTCTGCGGGGCTCACGAGCGCACCAGCCCCCAGTCGTCCGGGGTGGACGCGCCGGGCTTCGCCGTCCCGGTGCGCCCCGGTTCCGTGTCGGCGGCTCCGGAGGGCGGCGGCTCGGCGGCTCCGGCTGAATACGCGGGCGGCTCGGCGGCGAGTAACGCCCGGTAGGCGGGCACGCTGGCCAGCAGTTCCGAGTGCCGGCCGATCGCGGCGATCCGTCCACCGTCGAGCAGGGCGACGCGGTCGGCCAGCGCGATCGTCGACGGCCGGTGCACCACCAGCAACGCGGTGCTGGCCCGCAGGACCTGCCGCAGCGCCGCCTCGACCAGCGCCTCGGTGTGCACGTCGAGGGCGGACAGCGGATCGTCGAGCACCAGCAGCGCCGGGCGGCCGAGCACCGCCCGCGCCAGCGCCAACCGCTGCCGCTGACCACCGGAGAGGGACAACCCCTGCTCACCCACGCGGGTCGCCAGACCCCACGGCAGGTCGTACGCGAAGTCGGCCTGGGCCAGCGCGAGGGCCGCGTGGACCTCGTCGTCGTCGGCGTCCGGGCGACCGAGGGTGAGGTTCTCCCGTACCGACATGGAGAAGAGCGTGGGCTCCTCGAACGCCATCCCGACCAGCCGGCGCAGCGAGGCCAGCCGCAGTTCGCGCAGGTCGTGCCCATCCAGGGTGATCCGGCCGCCGGTCACCTCGTGCAGCCGGGGCACCAGGGAGAGCAGCGTGCTCTTGCCGCAGCCGGTGGCCCCGACCAGGGCCAGGGTCTCGCCCGGCTCGATGGTCAGGTCGATCCCGTGCAGGACGGCGGCTGTGGCGCCCGGGTAACGGAAGTCGACCAGTTCGAAGCGGAGCCGGCCGTGGACCGCGTCGCGGGCCAGCGTTCGCGCGTCGGGAGCGTCCACGATCTGCGGCGGAGTGTCCAGCACCTCCTGGATGCGGTCCGCGGCGGTGGCCGCCTCCTGACCGTTGGCGATGATCCAGCCCAGCGACTGCACCGGCCAGATGAGCATCAGTTGGAGGCTGGCGAACGCCACCAGTTCGCCGATGGTGAGCACGCCCTGCGCGGCGGCGGCCGCCCCGGCCACCAGCACCACACCCAGGGTCACGTTGGGCACCAGGTCGAGCAGCGCCGAGCTGTTGGCCAGCAGTCGGCCCTTGCCCACAGCGGTGTCGTGCAGCGTCCGCGCCCCAGCGGCGAAGCGGGCCGCCAACTCGGGCCCCCGGCCGTACGCCTTCATGGTGCGCAGGCCCTGCGCGGTCTCCTCGACCAGGGTCGCCACGTCGCCCTGCTGGTCCTGCATCCGGCGGGACGCGGTGTGGTAGTGCCGGCCGAAGCGGCGGGTGATCAGCAGCAGGGGCACGGCGCTGGCCGCGACCAGCAGCCCGAGCACCGCGTGCAGATGGACCAGCAGCACTACCACCACCACGTAGGTGGTCAGGTTGAGCACCAGGAAGAAGACGCCGAACGAGAGAAACCGACGGAGCACCGACAGGTCACTGGTGATCCGGGAGAGCAGTTGGCCGGACTGCCAGCGGTCGTGGAAGCTGGCCGGCAGCCGTTGCAGGTGCGCGTAGACGTCGGCGCGCAGCGCCGCCTCCATGCCCACCGACGAGGAGGACTGCACCCATCGGCGGATGAAGATGAGCACCGCCTCGGCCACGCCGAGCAGCAGCGCCAGGCCACCGAGCTGGAGCAGGCCGGCGGGCTCGTGGCGGGCCACCGGCCCGTCCACCACCCGCTGCACCACAAGCGGTACGGCGATCCCCGCGGCCGTGCCGGCGAGCCCCGCGACCAGCAACCAGGCGAACTCGACGGCGTACGGGCGCAGGTAGCGTCGCAGCCGCCAGAGGTTGTGCACGGGGTGGCGGCCCGCGGCGACCGGGGCGGCCCGGTCGCCGTCGCTCTCCACAGGCACTACCCGACGGTAGCGTCAATAGGTGTCGATGCTGCTGTCAGCTTGCTGTCAACCGCCGCTCATGACCGAGAAGCCACTTCTTCACGTCCAGCCCCCAGCGGTAGCCGCCGAGCGTGCCGTCGGTGCGCAGCACCCGGTGGCAGGGCACGAAGAGCGCCGCCGCGTTGCGGGCGCAGGCCGCCGCCGCGGCGCGCACCGCCGGTGGCCGGCCAGCCAGCGCCGCGTACCCGGTGTAGGTGACCGGGGTGCCCGCCGGAACGTCCCGCAGCACCTGCCAGGCGTGCGCCATGAACTCGCCGCTGGTGTGCTGCCGTACCGGCACCGCGTCGATGGCGGTGAGGTCGCCGTCCAGATAGGACCGGGCGGCAGTGCTGGCCGGCCCGAGGTCGGCGCGTTGCCGCAGCGGCGCCCGCAGGGTCGGGTGGATCAGGGGCAGCAGCGCCGCCGGGTCGGGTGTGAAACCGGCCGCCAGGACCTCGCCGTCCGGGCCGGCGAGGATGCTCAGCGGGCCGGTCGGGGTGGTCAGCACGGTGCTGTCGATGCTCATGCCGCTCTCCAGAGTCTGATCGTGGCGTAGGACCGCCAGGGGCGCCACCGTTCGGCGTGCGCGGTGAGGGTCGTGTCGGGCAGGCCGAGCGCGGCTGCGCCACGGCGGATCGCGAGGTCGGTGTCGAGGAGCACGTCCGGGTCGCCGAGAGCGCGCATGGCGAGGTAGTTGGCGGTCCACGGACCGATGCCGGGCAGCGCGAGCAGCCGCCGGACGGTCTCCTCCCGGTCACCCCCCGGCGCCAGGTCGACTGTCCCGTCCGCCACGGCGAGGGCAAGCCCCCGAATGGTCTCCCGCCGCCGAACCGGCATCCCGAACGCGGAGTCCGGCAACCCCAGAACCTCCTCCGGGCTGAGAAACCCCCGCAGACCATCGCGTTGATCATGAGGTTGACCTGGGGCTCGATCTCCGTCGACCTCGTCAACCTCATGATCAACGGGGTGGGTCAGGAGGCGGGTGAGGGTGGTTCTCGCGGACGTTGCCGAGACCTGTTGGCCTATGACGGCTCGTACCGCCATTTCGAAGCCGTCTACCGCGCGGGGAACCCGGATGCCGGGCTCGGCGGCCACCACCGGGGCCAGCGCCGGGTCCGCCGCGAGCGTGGCGTCGACCGCTACCGGGTCCGCGTCCAGATCGAGCAGGCGTCGGCAGCGGGCCACCGCCGGCGCGAGGTCGCGCAGGTCGGCCAGGCGCAGCGTCGCAACCACGTGCCCGTCCGCCGGGGTCAGCGCCACCTGGCCGACACCGTGTGGCAACCGCAACCCCCGGTGGTACGTCCCGTCGCGCACCTCCTCCACCCCGGGCAGCGCGCGCAGCGCGAGGAAGTCCAGGAGCGCCCGGGCGTGCAGCGGCGGACGGTACGCCAGCCGGAGCGTGATCGTTCCCGCCCCGACCGCCGCCAGGTGCCGACCACGGGCCGTACGCAGCTCCGACGGTGCGCTCGCGTACACCTCCCGGACCGTGTCGTTGAACTGCCGCACGCTGCCGAAGCCGGCGGCGAACGCGATCTCGGCCATGCCGAGGCCTGTCGTCTCGATCAGGATCCGGGCGGTCTGCGCCCGCTGGGCCCGGGCCAGCGCGAGCGGCCCGGCACCCATCTCGGCGCGCAGCATCCGGTGCAGGTGCCGTTCGGTGTAGCCGAGGCGGGCGGCCAGCCCCGGTACGCCGTCCCGGTCGACCACCCCGTCGGCGATCAGTCGCATCGCTCGGCCGACCACGTCGGCGCGGACGTCCCACTGCGGCGAGCCGGGTGCGGCGTCCGGCCGGCAGCGGCGGCAGGCACGCAACCCGGCGCCCTGTGCGGCGGCGGCCGACGGGAAGAACCGGACGTTGCGCCGCTTGGGCGTGGTCGCCGGGCAGGACGGCCGGCAGTAGATCCCCGTCGACGTCACGCCGGTGTAGAACCAGCCGTCGAACCGCTGGTCACGGCTGTCCACCGCTCGGTAGCACCGTTCGAAGTCCATCTCCACGTCACCTATGGTGCCCCGCTGGTCGGGCCCTCGGCTGGCGGGAATCGGACCTGGGCGTGCGCGGCCTACCGCCTGACGGTTCGCGAGGTCGGCGCTGTTCAGCGGCGGCGGCGCCGGTGCGGCTGACCGGACCGCTGCCCGGACGCGGACTGCCTGGACTGGGCGGGTCGACCCACCTGGGCGGGCTGACCGACCTGGGCCGACTGGCCGGACCGCTGGCCGGCCTGCGCGGGCTGACCCGCCTGGACGGACTGGCCGGACCGCTGGCCGACCTGCGTGGGCTGACCCGCCTGGGCGGACTGGCCGGACCGCTGGCCGGCCTGGGTGGACTGGCCGGACCGAGCGGACTGGCTGAACCGCGTCGTCTGCTTCGACCGGCCCGTCTGGCCGGACCGGTTGGTCTGGCCGTCGAGCAGGGGCGAGCGGAACACGCCGTCCGGGTCGTACCGCTTCCACAGCCGGCGCACCCGGGCGCCGGTCTCGCCCGGGTAGATCCGCGCGAACGCGGCAGGGTCCGGTCGGCTCTCGAAGTTGACGTACTCGCCGTCGGCCCGCGCGCCGACGGCCCGCCAGGCGGCGTCCAACGCGCCGTGGCCGTGCGGTGGGAACGTCGAGGCGATGACCAGGGTGTTCTGATGCCGGTGTCGGTAGGCCGTCGCGTCCGCGGCGACGTCGTTCACCGCTCCGCCGACCGAGCGCAGTTGGATCACCGCCCGCCCCGGCCCGGTGGTCGCCCGCATGACCGCCCGGGCGACGGCCGGGTCCAGGTCGGCGAACAGCCCGTTGGTGGTCGTACCCCGTTGCTGCCCGACGTTCGGTTGCAGGTGCGCCGTCGGCACCAGCGTCGGGTAGGGCAGCAGGTCACTGCGGTGTTCGAGCACCTTCCCGATGGCCAGCAGCGGCTCCACGACGGGCCGGACGCGCCGCAGGCTCTCCGCGGCCACCACTGCGGTGACGGACATGAGCGTCGAGCGGCCCTCGGCGAACAGCACGGCGGCGGCGGACAGCTCCCGGGGGGCCCGTGCCAGGTAACTCGCCCACTCGTGGACGGTACGGCCGTCCGGGTGGGCCTCCACCACCAGCTGCGCCACGCCGACGTTGCGCTGCTCGGCGGCCTCGATCTCGAACGCCACCACCACACCGGCCCCCGCGCCGGCACCCCGGACCAGCCAGAACAGCTCGGGTTCGTGCGCCGCGTCCGCGCGTACCAACGTTCCGTCGGCGAGCACGACCTCCACCGCGCGGACGCGGTCGATGGTGAGGCCGTGGGCGCGTACCAGCCAGCCGACGCCGCCGCCGGTGGCCAACCCGCCGACGCCGACACCGCCGTAATCGCCCGAGCTGACCACCAGGCCGTACGGGGCCAGCGTCTTCGCGACGTTCGCCCAGCGGGCGCCGGCCTCGACCCGGACCAGCCCGGCCCGCTCGTCGAGCACTCGCACCCGGTTGAGCATCGACAGGTCGATGACGATCCCGCCGTTGTTCGAGGAGGCTCCGGAGAAGCCGTGCCCACCACTGCGTACGGCGATCGGCAGCCGCTGCTCCCGCGCGTACCGGATCGCGTCGGTCACCTGAGCGGTGGTCTTGGGCAGCAGGACGGCGGCCGGCGAGGCCATCGTCGTGTACGTGGAGCGCAGCTGCGCGTACCGACGATCGCCGGGCGTGACGATCTGCCCGGTCAGCGACTGAGGCACCCGGCCCAAACCCATACCCCACCCTCCCACCCCACCCCCTCGCTCCCCGCACGGTGATCAAGAGGTCTGCGTCACCACACCCCGTGTCCGGTGACGTAGACCTCTTGATCACCAGGGGGAAGGGGGCCGGCTGGGGGGTTTCCGCCCGGAAGTGTCGGTCGTGGCGGGTAACGTCCGGCCACCAACTCAAGAAGGGGTGCGGCGATGGCGAGCGTGGCGGGTCGGGCGACGGCATCGACACCTGGCGCGTTCCCGCCGCTGCCCCGCGCCGTGGTGCAGTCCTTCTACCGCCGGATGCGGGCCGTCGCGCCGGCTGCCGTCGGTGCCATCGAGCGGGACCGCGCGGGTGACCCCGAGCGGACGTTCGCCGACACCGCCTGCGGCCGGCTCGCCCGCTCGCTCGACGACGCCGGTCTGCGGGCGCTCGGCATGTGGACACACCACTGGTGCATGCGCTTCTACGACGACGACACCCGGGCCGCCAGGCGGTTGGTCTGCGAGATCGCCGCCCGGCCAGGGCTGGGCTGGACGGCCGACGAGGTCCGCTGGATGCTGCGCGAGTCGGTCTGGGCCGGGCCGGGCGCCGCCGAACGGTTCACCCTGCCTCGTGCCGCCGCGGCGCAACTGCCCGCGACCGACCGTCCGTTCGACGAGCTGCCCCCGGAGGCCCGGGTGCCCCACCAGCGCCGGCCCGACCGATCGTGTTGATCATGAGGTTGGCAGGTTCGTTGATCCCCACGAGCGTCGCCAACCTCATGATCGTCGCGCGGAGGGCGACGGGATCGTGTCCGGGTCGTTGCGGCAGGATGGGTGCCGGCCCCACCGAGGAGGAACCCGATGCCCGCCAGCGAACCGACCATCCTCGCCACCAGCATGGGCTTCTTTCGCGGCGGTCGAGGGCCGCTCGACCTGCGCCCCAGCCCGATCTTCGAGCTGGCGGCCGAGCTGGCCGAGGCCGGTCCGCAACCGCGGATCTGCTACCTCGGGCAGGCCATTGGTGACCAGCCCACCTCGTTGGCCGCCGTCTACGGCGCGTTCGCCGACACCCGGTTCCGCCTGTCGCACCTCGCGCTGTTCCCGATGCCGAACGTCGACGACGTCCGCGCTCACCTGCTCGCCCAGGACGTGATCTGGGTCGACGGCGGCAGCGTCGCCAACCTCGTCGCGGTCTGGCGCGTACACGGGCTCGACGAGATCCTGCACGAGTGCTGGCAGGCAGGCGTGGTGCTGGCCGGCGTGTCGGCCGGCTCGATCTGCTGGCACGTGGGCGGCGCCACCGACAGCTTCGGCCGCCGCCTGCGCGGTTTCACCGAGGCGTTGGGCTGGCTGCCGTACGGCAACGGCGTGCACTACGACAGCGAGGCCCAGCGCCGACCGCTGATGCACGAGCTGGTCGGCGACGGGACGCTACCCACCAGCCACTGCACCGACGACGGCGTCGGCCTGATCTACCGGGGGACCCGGCTGGTCGAGGCGGTCGCCGACCGCGAGGGCGTCTCGGCGTACGAGGTCAGCCGCGCCGCCGACGGCACCGTCGCGGAGACGGTCATCACCCCGCGCCTGCTCGGCTGAGCACGGGTCACACCCGGTCCTCGAACGCGGCGCACACGGTCGCCCGCACCTCCGGTCCGTCGATCGCCCGCAGCAACTCCCGGGCGAGGGCGATCTGGTGCCCCTCGTCGACCGCCCTGTCCATCGGGGTCAGCTCCACCCGCCACCGGAAGTAGAGGTAGTCGTCCTCGTCGGTCGCGGCGAGCCGCGGGTCGGCGGCCTCGTTGGGGTTGATCTCCAGCAGGTTGCCGCGGACGTCCACCGAGTCCCGGCGGTAGGGCACCGCGTCGGGCAGCCGGGTGCGGATCAGGTCGAGCAGCTCCGCCGCTGTGAGCGGGCCGTCGACCATGATGAGGAACTGCAACGTCGTCTGCACGTCTGCCACCTTGCCAGATGCGGAACCGCTCAATCGAGCGGGAGGAACGGGCCGTTGTCGAACTTGCCGCCCCGGCGCAGCACCGAGAACTGCACCTTGTGCGGCACGTGCGAGTCCATCAGCTCGCGGCGCAGGTGGGTGAAGTCGGTGCCCAGGTCGAAGCTGGCGAGCTGACCGTTCTCGTTGATCCGGCGCAGCATCGTCTTGCGCAGCCGGGTGCCGTCCGGTGCCCTGGACAGGGACCGTTCGGCCAGGTCGAAGAACGTCTTGTCGTCGACGATGAGCGCCACGTCGATGTCGGAGTCCGGGCGTGCGGTGCCGCGTACCCGGCTGCCGTGGGCGACCAGGTCCCCGTCGGGCAGCCCGGCCTGCCGTTGCGTCTGCCGGGCGCCCCGGGCGAAGCGGGTCCACTGGCGTTCGGTGAAGCCCTGTGGGACCCGGCGGGCGGCCCGGGTGGTGGCAGCCTCGGCGGCCTCGCCGGCCACATCGTCGGCCCGCCGCATCATGCTGCGGGCGGCCTGCGCAACGATGCCCCGGGCAGCGCCGGTGGCGCCGTCCGGCAGGTCGCGCCGATGCCCTGTCATGTCGGCTCGCCGGACCGCCGGCGGCGCAGTACTGCGTCGAAGACCTGCGCCAGCTCGGCGGCGTCTTCGCCGGCGTGGTGGGTGTGCGGCACGTCGTGCAGACCCAGCTCGTGTTTGATCTTGCCTTTGCGGGTCTGGACCCACTCGCTGCCGGTCAACCCCATCCAGTAGCTGCGCAGGTCGACGCCGGAGCCGGTGGCACCGAACGGGCTGTGGCCGACGAAGCGTACGAAGTACCAGTGCACGAACATGCCGTCCCAGACCGCGGGCGCGGCGAGGAAGACCGGCCGACCGATCCGGCGCAGCCCATTGACCCAGGCCGCCGCCGCCGACATCGCCGCCTCGGCGGTGGGCGCCTCGCGGAGCAGGCGGTCCCGGTCCAGGCCCGACACGGCGAGCGCGGCCGGAACGAACTCGTCGGAGATGGGCCGCAGCTCGGTGTAGAACGCCAGATCCGGACGGCCGGCCACGGCCATACCCAGCGAGATCATGCTGTACGGGCCGGGAATCGGTCCGTCCGCCTCCACGTCGACGCCGATGTACAGCTCGGGCAGGGGAGCGGTCATCCCAGCACCACGCCGATGGCCTGGTCGATCAGCATGTTGAGGACGATGTCGGTGAGCTTCTTGAAGACGGGGATCTCCAGCAGCGAGGCACCGAACGTCGGCGCGGCCGTCGCCAGCGCCTGGATGATCTGCACCAACAGGATGACCAGCTGGACAATCACGTTGATCTTCAGGGCGAGGACGATCAGCGCGCACACGAAGAGCGTCGCGGCGACCATCTGCGCACCGGTGCCACCGTCGCGGAGCACCGACATCGCCGAGCCGTCCGCCTCCCAGCGCTCCTGGAACGCGGCCAGCGCGTCGCCCTGGTTGCCGGTCAGCACGCGCTGAGCGGCGGCCGTGCCCTCCGCCGCCGCATTGTTCAACGAGTCGGCCATCTCCATCCACATCTGGCCGAGCTCGAACATCTTCGTCTCGTCCGACTTGGGCCACGTGTATCCCAGCTCGTTGAGCAGGCCGGCGAGTTCGCCGGGCAGCATGATGCCCATCGACCCGCCTACCAGCTCATCGTCGTGAACTGGGCGTCGTTGTCCTGCTCGACCAGGTCGTACTGGTCGGCCATCAGGCTCAACCCGTCACCGAAGCCGCGCAGGCCGTCGACCACCGACCCGAGGCACTCCGCCGCGATTTCCTCCGCCACCTGGTACGACATGCCGATCAGACCACCCACGTCGTCGTCGCCGAAGATGTCACCCATCGCGGCCGTCCGCGCGCGCAGCGCCTCCCACTGCGCGGCCAGCTGCTCGGCCACCGTCGTCAGGTGGCTGCCGCCCTGGCGCAACGCGGGCGGATGCACCTGAAGGTCCTCGCGCACGCCATCACCTCGCTGCCTGCTGGATGCGCCGTACCGCGTCGGTGAGCGCATCGCTCATTGCCGCCATGCTGCGCACCGACTCGTTCTGCAACTCGTCGAGCTGCCGGCCCAGGGCCACCGGGTCCACATCAGGCGCGTCCGTGGCCTCGCCGGCCTGGAGCCGCAGGTCGTCCAGCGCGGCGTTGACCGCCAGGGTGATCTGCTCGCCGAGCATGTCGGCGCCCATCCGCAGGGCTCGCGGGTCCACCGTCACCGACTCGACGCGTTGGCCCACCGCAACGGCCTCGACCTGACCGCCCGCCGCCGACCCGGTGCCCCGCGCCGGCCGGACGTCCGGGTCGTCGGGCACCCCACCTGTCGACCGCATCGACGCCAGTGCCTGTCGGGTCTGTTGGAACAGTCGGTCGAAATCCGTCACCTGGTCCACATCGCCCCCTAACGTCGTATGCGACATCGAGAGGGTAGCAACGGCGAACCACTGTCGGGACCCGCCGAGGCGCGACCACGGCCGGCGCCGGGGCCGGCCGAATCGGAGCCGCGTGGACCGGCCCGGCCGGCACCGGCGTAAGCTGGCCCGTCGTGAGTCTCACCATCGGCATCGTCGGCCTGCCCAACGTCGGCAAGAGCACGCTTTTCAACGCGTTGACCAAGAACGACGTGCTGGCGGCGAACTACCCGTTCGCCACCATCGAGCCCAACGTCGGCGTGGTCGGGCTGCCCGACGACCGGCTCGGCAAGCTGGCCGAGATCTTCTCCTCGCAGAAGGTGCTGCCGGCCCCGGTGTCGTTCGTCGACATCGCCGGCCTGGTTCGCGGCGCGTCGAAGGGGCAGGGCCGAGGCAATGCCTTCCTGGCGAACATCCGCGACGCCTCGGCGATCTGCCAGGTGGTCCGTGCCTTCTCCGACCCGAACGTGGTGCACGTCGACGGCAAGGTGTCCCCGGCCGACGACATCGAGACGATCAACACCGAGCTGATCCTCGCCGACCTGCAGACCCTGGACAAGGCGCTGCCCCGGTTGGAGAAGGAGGCCAAGCTCCGCAAGGACCGCTCGGCCGCGGTCGCCGCCGCGAAGGCCGCCATCGAGGTGCTCGACGGCGGCACCACCCTGTACTCTGGGGCCGCCGCCGCCAAGATCGAGCTGGAGCACCTGCGCGAGCTGCACCTGCTCACCACGAAGCCCTTCCTGTACGTCTTCAACGTCGACGAGGCCGAACTGGCCAACGAGACGTTCCTCGACGAGCTGCGCGCCCTGGTCGCCCCCGCCGAGGCCGTCTTCATGGACGCCAAGATCGAATCCGAGCTGGTGGATCTGCCCGAGGAGGAGGCCCGCGAGCTGCTGGAGTCGATCGGGCAGAACGAGCCCGGCCTCAACCAGCTCGTCCGCGTCGGTTTCCGTACGCTCGGCCTCCAGACGTACCTCACGGCCGGCCCCAAGGAAGCGCGCGCCTGGACCGTCCCGGTCGGCGCCACCGCGCCGGAGGCCGCGGGTGTCATCCACTCGGACTTCCAGCGCGGCTTCATCAAGGCCGAGGTGGTCTCCTACGCCGACCTGATCGAGCACGGATCGATGGCGGCGGCCAAGGCGGCGGGCAAGGTCCGCATCGAGGGCAAGGAGTACGTCATGCAGGACGGCGATGTGGTGGAGTTCCGCTTCAACGTCTGACCCCCGCCCGCTTTGCCCGAAACAGGCCCTAACCGTTGATCGTCAAGATGATCAGTACCGGCAGGGTCAGTAGGTAGGCGCTGCCGCGGACCCGGAACGCCTGGTCCATGGCACGACCTGACGGTCCACGACTACCGCGGTCACCCTTCCACTGCCTCATCGCGTACGGCGAGCTGGTCAAACCTGATCCGCGCAGTCGTCGGCGCGGCGTCCCCATCGGTCCGCACCTTCAGAGTGGCTGTCGGACTGACAGCGTCCTCGACGATGACCACTTCCGTCGCACCGGCGGGCAGATCCGCCGGCCATCCCGCGTCGTCGGTCGGCTCGCTGGTCAGGAGACGCGCGGTACGTCCATTCAGGCCCGTGTCGGTGGCCCGCACCGGCCGCCACGCCGCCGACGTCGGCCTTGCCGGCTGTTCGACGGGCACGCGCCGGTGGTGCTCGCTCGCCGGCCGGTCTTCGGCAGCGCCTGGGCCGGTCACTGGCCGATCCACATGTGCAGGAGGTCTTCTTCGTTCACGATGCGACGCTCGGATAGTTCGGCGAGCAGCTCCAGATGGACGGGTCCGTCGACGATCTCCGCCCGGTCGGGAAGCAGCGCCCCGCCGAGACCCAGGGCCGGGACGAAGCCGTAGATGGTGTCGGGTCCCACCGGG
The DNA here is from genome assembly GCF_040678875.1 of Micromonospora sp. NPDC049274. Lineage (NCBI taxonomy): Bacteria > Bacillati > Actinomycetota > Actinomycetes > Micromonosporales > Micromonosporaceae > Micromonospora > Micromonospora sp. NPDC049274. The sequence continues at coordinate 407,787 of NZ_JBFAQS010000002.1, read as the reverse complement.
CCACGCAGTGCGAGGATCCGGTCGAACAATGGCTTCTTGTCGGCGCCGTGCAGGTCGACACTGCGGCGGTCCTGGCACATCAGCATCGCGTAGAGCCGGTCATTGCGGCCATCGTCCGTCAGCACGCGGTCCGGCCGATCCGTGTGGACCACCCACCCGTACTGCGCGGTGATCGTCAACCGTGAACCCGTCTGCTGCCCCCACACCTGCAGATCGCCGAACGCGCTGCGGCTCACCGCAATCCATCGTTCCTCTCTCGGCAGGGCAAGGCCGTTCGTACAAACGTCGACCGCCGGCTGCCACACCTCGGGATCGCACAACCAGAACAACCCGTTACCGAAGCCGGCGAAGCCGTACCTACGCCAGTACGCCAGCAGCAGATCGGGCACCACACCTGCGAACTGAGCCAGCCGGCTGGCATGGACCGGAGTGGAATGGGTTGGAGGCCCCCACCTCTCAGCCAATTCCGCTACGTCGTCCTGCGCCATCGCCGCGCCCTCCCCTCGTGTCACGAATCAACTTCCTGCCCGATCAGAGCGCCGCAGTCCACTCGCCGAGCCCGGGCCGGCGACGGTCGAGGTACGCGACCAGTTGCCGGTCTCCCACGACGAGTCGGTGGTGGTGCGGGAGACGAACCTGGCATCGTAGCCGGGCCTGATCAACTCGGATTCCTGGAAAGCGGGTTCTCGGGGCGGCCGGGACACCGCGACATCCAGAAATCCGAGAGGATGGGCGCCGTGGAGGAACGGATGTCGCTCAGCTCGTCGTTCGGTTCGGCGGCGTCCGCGTACGCCCGGCATCGCCCGGATTACGCGCAGGCCGCGGTGCGGTGGGCGCTTGAGTTCGCGCCCGGCCCGCGAGTGCTCGACCTTGGTGCCGGCACCGGCAAGCTGGCCGCCACGTTGGTCGCCGTTGGCGCGGACGTCGTCGCGGTGGAACCCGACCCTGCGATGCTCACCGAGCTGCGCCGCGCGATGCCGGCCGTTCGTGCCCTGCCGGGGAGCGCCGAGGCGATCCCGTTGCCGGACGCGTCCGTCGACGCCGTGGTTGCCGGCAACGCCCTGCACTGGTTCGACATGGCCGTCGCGGGGCCGGAAATCGCCCGGGTCCTTGCGCCCGGAGGTGTCCTGGCAGGCCTGTGGAACATCATGGACGACCGGATCGGCTGGGTCGCCGACCTCGAACGGGTCAGCGGAAGTGCGGCGATCGGCCCGCGGGACACCCTCACCAGGTGGCGCGCGGCGACCGCCGGCATGCTCATTCCGAGCGATGGCGTGGCGGTCCGGTTCGGTTCGGCGGAGCAGGCCGACTTTCCGCACGGACAGTGCCGCACCGCGGACTCCCTCGTCGCGACGCTCGCAACCCGGGCCGGCATGCTGGTCATGCCGGAACCGGAGCGGGAGGCGACTCTCGGCCGGATTCGCGACTTCCTCGGGAGCAGGCCCGAGACCGCCGAGGGCGAGTTCACCCTGCCGATGCTGACCGGCGTGCTGCGCGCCCGCCGGCGGTGACGATCGGCAGCTCTACTCGCGGTCGACGGGCTTGTCGGCCATCCACAAGGGATCGGCTGAGCCCTGCGTTGCGTGTTCACTCCTGACTCGCCCCTCCCGTTGGCGTTCCCGCACCCGGCGCAGGTCGTAGATGGCGGCGAAAGGGCCGAGCACACCGAGGAGGACGAACAGAGGCCCCACTCGGTATTCACCGTCGACGGGGTTCAACCGAAGCAGGCCCACCGCTGCCCACAGTCCCACCACGGGCAGGAGCATCGTCCCTACGATCTTGACGCCGCGAGCAACGCCCGAGCGGACGGCGAGGACGCCGGTCGGGATCGCTACCAGCGCGGCGAAGAGCATGCCGCCGACGACGACGAGGAAAACGGGATAACTGACCGACACGCGCGGCAGTCTAGCGAGCACCGCTCTCGTTCAATGCCCCGTTGTCGACGGCTCCCATCGGCTATGGGGGACAGCCCCCGCGGGTCACGACACGATCGTGACACGCAACTAAAGGTTGCGCTGGAGAGGTGGTCGTCGTACGTTTAAGCAACCAAAGGTTGCACGTCGGCGCAGGCGACAAGGGAGTCTGAAATGGTGGACATTCTGCATCAGGTCGGCGTCGTCGCCCCGCTCGCCGACGTCTACCGGGTGGTGGCGACTCCCGAGGGCGTCACGGGCTGGTGGTCGATCGACGCGACCGGAGAGAGCGAGGTCGGCGGGCGGTTGGCCGTGCGGTTCGGTGCCGACGGTGGGTTCGACCTGAAGATCCTGGAGCTGGATCCGGCCGGGCGGGTGCGGTGGCGGGTCGTCGGTGGTCCCGACGAGTGGATCGGCACCGAGGTCGACTGGCGCTTCGACTCGCGTGGGACGTACACGATCGTTGATTTCACGCACGCGGGTTGGCGCGAGCCGACCGCCCTCATGCGCGAGTGCAGCACCAAGTGGGCGATCTTCCTGATGAGCCTCAAGGAGCTCGTGGAGACCGGGCGCGGCAGGCCGGCGCCGGACGACGTCCAGATCAGTGACGGGCACTGACCTCTGTGGCCCCCGAGCTCTGCGCGTTCCGCCGCGCCACCCTGAACCCGGCGGCGGCCAGGCCAAGGACAACTATCGCCACGGCGCAGAGCAGCAGCGTCGGGCGTGCGCCGATGGCACCGACCAATGGGCCGCCGACCATCGTCCCGAGCGGCACCGCGAGCACGAGGACTGCGCCGTTCGCGGCGAGCACCGCGGGGAGCTGCTCGGTGGACGCGGTGCGTTGGAACAGCGCCATCGACACGGACATGTACGGCGCCCAGATCAGGCCCGCCAGGGCGAACCCCGGCAGGGACAGGCCGACAGGTGCGCCCAGGCCGAGAGGCAGCATGGCGACGCCGAATCCGATGACGATGCCGATGGTGGTGGCGCGTAGCGGCCAGCGGCGGAGATGCCCGGCCACCACGCCGCCGACGAGGCCGCCGACGCCGAAGGCGGTGTAGTAGACGCCGAGCAGCGTCGCGGACGCGTGCAGGTCGTCGGTGATGTGAATCGGCATGGCGACGTACACCGGGCCGAAGAGGAAGAAGAACCAGAGGCTCAACACCAGCAGGCCCAACAGCGCGGGCTGACGGCGGATGACCGTGAAGCCCGCGCTACGCGAGGCGCTGCGCTCGTACCGCTGGATTGTCTGGGTGCCGGGTAGGGCGAGGCGATAGGTGAGCGCCAGCACGGCGAACGTCGCGGCATCGATGGCGATGACCCATACCGGCCCCGCCCAGCCGATCAGGATGCCCGCCAGCGGCGGGCCGACGATCGTGGCGAACCCGGAGATGGTGGTCAGCACCGCGTTGGCCGGCAGGTGGTGGCGCTCGGGCAGCAGCTCGGCGATCAGGGTGAACCGCCCGGCCGAGCCCCACGAGTGCAGCAGCGCGGAAGCGGCGAGCAGGACGACGTACAGCCCGATGGTGAGCATGCCGGCGACGTGGGCGATCGGGATCGCCGCGAGCGCGGCGGCCCGCAGGATCGCGTCCCAGCCGGCGAGCTGGGCGCCGCCGCGCCCGCGCAGCCACCGACCGAAGATGACCGTCCCGGCCGCGCTGGGCAGGGTGTACGCGGCCACCGCGAGCGCGATCCACAGGCCGCGCTGGTCCTGCGGCGCGAGCTGGATGGCCAGCCAGGTCACCGCGACCACCGCCATGCCGTCGCCCAGGGCGGACACCGCCAGCCCGGGCAGCACGCGCCGCAGCAGGGGATGACTCACCACCGGCCAGTAGGGCGAGGTACGCGGGAAACGAGGCATGCAGACAGTTGACCCGGCGGGGGTCCGGTCGGCCAGCGAAGACTGCCGACAGCAGAATCAGCCCGGAGCGAAAGGTCGCCGGCTCGCACGTCCGGCTGACCATCGACCGCCATTTGATCGGCTGGGATAAATTCCCTCTCGTGGCGAGCCGAGGGTTGAAACGACAGCCGAACCCGATGTACGTCAGGGATTATGTTCGGCTGATCGTCTCCGACACGGAGATGGATGCGGACATGACGCGGGAGTTGCTGTGGCGCCTGCTGGACGCGCGCCATCGGATGGTCTCGTTGATGAACCGCGCGTTGATCGGCACTCTCGCCGCGGGTGCCGCCTTCGAATTCCTCAACCGGGGCCTGATCTCCGAAGTCTCGGGCGTTGGCATGACACTGGCCAAGCTGGACCCGCTACGGCTCCTGCTGCCGGCGGTGTTGGCGTATCTGTTCCTGCGCGCTTCGGTGCTCTCGCGGGAGGCCAAGCTGCTCGACGAGTGTTTTCAGGAACTCGTTCGTCAGCGCTATCCCGGCTTCTTCTCCTCGAACGTCAGCTTCCTGTTGAGCCCGTCGGCCGGCTTCGCGGTCGGCGAGTTCCCCGCTGAACTGGCCAGCATGAGCGCACGGACACGGGCGGTTCATCAGGCGGTGGTGGGCGTGGAGCTCGTCATCATGAGCTTCGCGCCACCCGTGCTCATCATCTACATGTACGTTCAGCTCTTTCTGCACGTGGGGCCGGCCAATCCAGCGGTGTGGATCGGGCTTGTCGTCTCGACCCTCGTGCTCGGCGCGACCTACGCGACGCTGTTCATCGAGGCGAATTCCGGAAGGACAGGCACCCCGGCGCAGCCCTGCAATCCGGAGCCGGCCCCTCCAGCGCCGCGCACCCCTCGGTAGCGCACCGAACAGGCCCGGTGATCGACTCGGGTTCCGGGAAGGTGGGGTGTCAGACGCGTCTGGACACCACGGAATCCCGGAACCCGAGTCGATCGGCCGCCGCTACTCCGCCCGATAGACGGAGATGTGGGACGGGCTGTCCGCCGTGAACGGCCGTCGGTGCCAGTCGGCGTACCGCTCGGTGAGCCGGAGCCCCGCCTGCCGCGCCATCTCGTCGATCTGGTGCGGCCAGGCGTACCGCATGGCGAACGGCTTCAGGTGCACACCGTCACCGTCGAAGGTGATGGTCTGGCGGATGAACCGCTGCGCCGGCCGGTCGTACCGATGCAGTCGGATCGTCGCGGAGTCCTCGGTCACCTCGCGGACCTGCACCTGCTCGTCGGCGTCGAAGCTGCGCGGGTCGGGCACGAACGTCTCGATGACGAACGCTCCGCCCGGCGTCAGCACCCGGGCGACGTTGCGGAAACAGTCCGCCTGCCGCTCGGCGTCCACCAGGTTGAACAGTGTGTTGAAGACCAGGTACGCCAGGCGGAACGGACCCGCCACCTGCACGTCGGCCATGTCGCCGACGACCACGGGGATCTGGTCGCCGCCGGGCTTGGCCCGCATCTGCGCCACCATCTCCTCGGACGCCTCGATGCCCTGCACGCTGAGACCGCGCTCGGCGAGAGGCAGCGCGACCCGGCCGGTGCCGATCGCCAGTTCGAGGACCGGGCCACCGTCGGCCAGATCCGCAAGGAAGTCCACGGCCGGCGCCGGGTCGGGGTTGCCGGGGCTGTCGTAGCCGGCGGCCCACAGCCGGCCGAACAGGCCGGGATCGTCGAAGACCGACATCAGCGGCCTCCGGGGTTGGTCAGGGGGTCAGCGGCGCACTCCCGCGCCGCGATGGTCGGAGCAGAGCTGCTCACGAAGCCTCGTTTCCTCAGGTCGGATGACGTTCGGTCGGGGGGACTTCGTCGAGTACGGCATGGTGGCTGCTCCTTCCGCGCGGCTGTGGCCTGAGCACACCAGAGACGCCGTGAGCCCGGCAAGGCAATAAACGCCCACCGGGCCCGCGGTCGTGGGGGTGATCAGGAGATGTGGTGCAGGATCACGTTGTGTACGTGGTGACTCTTCTGCGCGCCGCGGAACTCCACCTCGTAGGTGTGCGTGCCGACGTGGATCGCGATCGCGCCGGTGGAGAAGAACGTGCCGCCCCACGACTTGTTGCTGACCACGCTCACGCTGGTGATCTTCGAGTACGGGATGCTGGTGATCGCATGCCGCTTGCCGACGAAGGAGCGGTCCTGGATGATCACACGCCGGTCGGTCAACCCGATGAACCCGGTGCCGGTGCCGACGGCGTCGTAGACGGCGATGATCTGCTCGCCGTCGAGCAGCCCACTTTCGATCTGCTGGACCTGCTCCTTGCGGTCGTACGCGATGTTCGCCATGCCACCCAGGCTAGAAAACCGGTGCCAACGTCCCCGGGTCGCTGGTCAGGATTCGGTGACCGCGCGGTACGCGTCCTCGATGCGGGCGGCCAGCAGGACCTCGCCCTCGGTCAGCGGCTCGTCGTTGCCATGCCCGACCCGGATCTGGGTGCTGTCGGACCGGCGACTGATCTCGGGACGCAGGTGCAGAGCGTCGGCGACGACCTTGACCCGTTCAGTCAGCGCCGCGTGTTGGGTATCGTCGATCACGAGCGTTCGCCGGATCTGTTCACCTTCCCGCGTCCAACCGGTTAGCAAGGTCAACGCGTCGGACAGGTAGTCGTGCTTGGCTCGGCTGTTGAACAGCACGCGCATCACCGCACCCCCCAAGCGCCGTTGCCGGCTTGTGGCCAAATCGTCGCCATCCCGTGTCTTGTCGGTGCCTTCTAGTCTGTCGTCGCTCGTTAGGGGTGTCCACGCCCACACTTCCGTGTTCTATTGGCCTAGCGGATGGCGTCGGTACCCAAACCGCCGATTGATCTGGCACCCTGGACGCCCGTGCAGACCGAACGGGCTAATGGTGGCGGGCAGGCCGAACGACGGGACCTGAAGGTGATCGTGGGGGCGGCGATCATCCGGGACGGACGGGTGCTCGCCTGTGCGCGCTCCGCGCCGCCGGAGGTGGCCGGCATGTGGGAGTTCCCCGGCGGGAAGGTCGAGCCGGGGGAGGGGGAGACCGAGGCGCTGATCCGGGAGTGCGCCGAGGAGCTGGCCGTACGCGTGGAGATCGGCGACCGGGTCGGCCGCAACGTCCGGATGGCGCACGGCCGCTCGGTGCTCAAGGTGTACGCGGCCCGCCTCCTGCACGGCGACGAGCCGCAGGCGTTGGAGCACCAGGCGCTGCGCTGGCTGGCGGCCGACGAGCTGAACGAGGTCACCTGGCTCCCCGCCGACGCCCCGATAGTGGCAGCCCTACGCCCCCACCTGCTCGCCGGTTGATCATGAAGTTATTGCCGCGACACGCCGGTCGGCAGGGCAATAACTTCATGATCACCGACGCGAGCCGGGGGCCGGGACGAGCCGGGGGCCGGGACGGGGGTGGAATGGAGACGGGGGCCGCGGCGTCAGCCGCGGCCCCCGTTCGGGTGGTCTTGCTCAGTGCTTGTCGTCCTGGTCCGGGTGCGCGAAGTTGAGGTGCTCCGGAGGCAGCGGGAAGGTCACGTCGTCGCCGAACGGCGACGGCGCGGCGGCCCGGTCGAAGGTGAGCTCGGTCAGCGGCAGGCGGCCCCTGTCGTCGACCGCCGGCGCGGTCGGGTGGGGCACCTCCCGGTGCCAGTTGACGCCGCTCTGCGCCTGCGCCTCGGCCTGCGGGTCGTGCGAGCCACCCGCGTGCGAGTGCACCCCGCCCCGGCTCGTGCCCGGCAGGCTCGCCGAGCCCTGACGGGCGGTGGTCACGCTGGTCTGGGGCGTCTCGCCCCGACGGAAGATCTTGCTACCAAGCCACACAAGGGGATCGTACCTGCGGTCGACGACGCGTTCCTTCATGGGGATGATCCCGTTGTCGGTGATCTTGATGTGCTCGGGGCAAACCTCGGTGCAGCACTTGGTGATGTTGCAGAAACCGAGGCCCTGTTCGGCCTGCGCGTACTCCTTGCGGTCGGTCCGGGCGTCCAACGGGTGCATGTCCAGCTCGGCCGCCCGGATGAAGTACCGCGGGCCGGAGAACGCCTGCTTGTTCTCCTCGTGGTCGCGGATCACGTGGCAGACGTTCTGGCACAGGAAGCACTCGATGCACTTGCGGAACTCCTGCGAGCGCTCGACGTCGACCTGCTGCATCCGGTAGTCGCCCGGGGCGACGTCCGCCGGAGGGGCGAACGCCGGGGTCTCCCGCGCCTTCTCGTAGTTGAACGAGACGTCGGTGACCAGGTCCCGGATGACCGGGAACGTCCGCAGCGGGGTGACCGTGACGGTCTCCTCGTCGCCGAAGGTCGACATCCGAGTCATGCAGCCCAGCCGCGGCTTGCCGTTGATCTCCATCGAGCAGGAGCCGCACTTGCCGGCCTTGCAGTTCCACCGGCAGGCCAGGTCGGGCGCGTCGGTGGCCTGCAGGCGGTGGATGACGTCGAGGACGACCTCGCCCTCGTTCACCTCGACCATGTAGTCCTGCAGGTCGCCGCCGGTCTCGTCGCCCCGCCAGATCCGGAACTGACGCTTCGCGCTCATCGGTTGTCCGCCTCTCCAGCGTCGGCGACGAGAGCGTCGAAGTCGGCGAGCTCCTCGTCGGTGAGGTACTTGGCCAGCTCGGCCCGGTCGAAGAGGCCGATCAGCTCCGGCCGCATCTTCGGCAGCGGCTTGCGGGTCAGCCGTACGCTGTCGCCGTCCAGCGAGCAGACCAGGTTGACCTGCCGCCACTTCGGCTCCATCGCCGGATAGTCCTCCCGGGTGTGCCCGCCGCGCGACTCCTGCCGCTCCAGCGCCGCCTTCGCGGTGCACTCCGAGACCACAAGCATGTTGCGCAGGTCCAGGGCCAGGTGCCAGCCCGGGTTGTAGCGCCGACCGCCGGCCGCGCTCACCTTGGCGACGCGCTCGCGCAGCTCCGCGAGCCGCACCAGGGCGTCGGCCAGCTCACCCTCGCGCCGGATGATTCCGACCAGATCCCCCATGACCACCTGGAGGTCCTGCTGCAGGGTGTACGGGCTCTCGCCGGTGTCCCGTTGCAGCGGAGCCAGGGCGGTCTCCACGGCGGCCTCGACCGCGTCCACTGCCACCTTCGGCCGGGCGGTCAGCCCGTCGGCGTAGCTGGCCGCGTGCCCACCCGCCCGCTTGCCGAAGACCAGCAGGTCGGACAGGGAGTTGCCGCCGAGGCGGTTGGAGCCGTGCATACCGCCGGAGACCTCACCGGCGGCGAACAGCCCACGGACGTGGCCGAAGGCGGCGCCCGAGTCCGGGTCCACCTCGACGCCGCCCATCACGTAGTGACAGGTCGGCCCGACCTCCATCGGCTCGGCCGTGATGTCGACGTCGGCCAGTTCCTTGAACTGGTGGTACATCGAGGGCAGCCGGCGGCGGATCTCCTCGGCGGAACGTCGGCTCGCGATGTCAAGGAAGACGCCACCGGCGGGGGAGCCCCGGCCGGCCTTGACCTCACTGTTGATCGCGCGGGCCACCTCGTCGCGGGGCAGCAGCTCCGGTGGACGCCTGTTGTTGTCCGGGTCGGTGTACCAGCGATCCGCCTCCTCCTCGGTCTCCGCGTACTGCTTGCGGAAGACGTCGGGGACGTAGTCGAACATGAACCGCTTGCCCTCGGAGTTCTTGAGCACGCCGCCGTCGCCACGAACCGACTCGGTGACCAGGATGCCCTTCACCGAGGGCGGCCAGACCATGCCGGTCGGGTGGAACTGGAGGAACTCCATGTTGATCAGCGTCGCCCCGGCGCGCAGCGCCAACGCGTGCCCGTCCCCGGTGTACTCCCAGGAGTTCGACGTGACCTTGTAGGAGCGCCCGACGCCGCCGGTGGCCAGCACCACGGCCGGGGCCTCGAAGAGGATGAACTCGCCGGACTCGCGGTAGTAGCCGAAGGCGCCAGCGACCCGGTCGCCGTCGAGCAGCAGCTCGGTGATCGTCGTCTCGGAGAAAACCCGGATCCGGGCGTCGTACGAGCCGAACTCGCGCTTGTCCTCCTGCTGGAGCGAGACGATCTTCTGCTGGAGGGTACGGATCAGCTCCAGGCCGGTCCGGTCGCCCACGTGCGCCAGGCGGGGGTACTCGTGCCCGCCGAAGTTGCGCTGGGAGATCTTGCCGTCCTTCGTACGGTCGAAGAGCGCGCCGTACGTCTCCAGCTCCCAGATTCGCTGCGGCGACTCCTTCGCGTGCAGCTCGGCCATCCGGAAGTTGTTGAGGAACTTGCCGCCGCGCATGGTGTCGCGGAAGTGCACCTGCCAGTTGTCCCGGCTGTTCACGTTGCCCATCGCGGCGGCCGCGCCGCCCTCGGCCATCACCGTGTGCGCCTTGCCGAACAGCGACTTGGAGATGATCGCGGTCTTCTTGCCGGCGAGCCGGGCCTCGATGGCCGCGCGCAGACCGGCGCCGCCGGCCCCGATGACGACGACGTCGTAGTGGTGTCGTTCGATGCGAGTGGTAGTGGTCATGTCAGGGGCCCTTTAGTTGATGAACCGCAGGTCGGAGAACCACTCGGCCGCGAGCGCCATGATGTAGAAGTCGGCCAGCGCGAGGGTGCCGAGGGTGATCCAGGCGAGCTGCATGTGCCGGACGTTCAACGCCGAGACGAACGTCCAGGCCCTGTACCGCACCGGGTGCTTGGAGAAGTGCTTGAGCCGCCCGCCGATGATGTGCCGGCAGGAGTGGCAGGAGATCGTGTACGCCCAGAGCGCCACCACGTTGACCAGCAGGATGATGTTGCCCAGCCCGAAGCCGAAGCCCTTCGGCGAGTGGAAGGCGAGAATCGCGTCCCAGGTGTTGATCAGCGAGATGATCGCGGCGGCGTAGAAGAAGTAGCGGTGCAGGTTCTGGCCGAGCAGCGGGAAGCGGGTCTCACCGCCGTACTCCTTGTGGCCGTCGGGGACGGCGCAGGCCGGCGGCGACAGCCAGAACGACCTGTAGTACGCCTTGCGGTAGTAGTAGCAGGTGAGCCGGAACAGCAGCAGGAACGGCAGGGTCAGCGCCGCGTCCGGGATGATCCACCAGCCGGGCAGGAACCGGCCGAAGTGCGAGGCCTCCTCGACACACCGATCCGTCACGCACGGGGAGTAGAACGGGGTCAGGTAGTGGAACTGGTCCACCCAGTACCACTTGTGCATGAAGACCCGGACCGTCGCGTACGCCACCCAGGCGCTGAGCCCGATCACGGTGATCAGCGGGGCGAACCACCAGCGGTCGGTACGCAACGTCTTCGCCGCGATGGCGGCGCGCGCCCGCGCTCCCCGCGGCCTCGTTGCCGTTGAAGTCATTCGAGTCGTCTCCTCGACGGGCCCGTACGGGCGGGCTGGTCTCTCTCTCCGGTCGGCACGCGGACCGGCGAACCCGCACCCGCTGCCACGTCATGCGCACACCAACGACCACGCCGGATCGACCGACGCAGCTAAGTGACACACGTTACGCCGATCTCTGCGAGCCGTCCCCGCAAGGGAGTGTCCCGTGTGTCTGGCCTGCGGAAAAGCCCTCGACGCGCCGGTTTGCGGCGCCTCGTCGAGATCGTCAGCCGGAGGCGCCACCGGTGAAGTGCCAGGACGCGAGCCGCACCGACGGCGCCGCCCACCAGGCGCCGTCCACCCGGTCCGGTTGACGCATCGCCCGCGAGCCCAGCCCGAGCACCGCGCCCGGCCCGAGCGCCCGCGGGTACGACTCGGTGAACCGCAGGTCCCGGACCGCCCGGACGACAGTGCCGTCCTCGATCAGCCAGACCCCGTTGCGGGTCAACCCGGTGACGACAAGGCTCTTCGGGTCGAGCACCCGCGTGTACCACAGGTCGGTGACCAGCAGCCCGCGTCGTACTCCAGCGACCAGCGCTGCGGTGTCCGCGTCGACCACCGCCCCGGCCGCCGCGCCGGTGGTGCTCCGGCCCGTCGCGCTGGCCGGGCCCGCCACCGCTGGAGCGAGCCGCAGGTTGCGAGCCATCGGGCCCCAGGTGGCGCCGCCCGCGACCGCGTGCCCGGTGGACTCCGCGCCCGCCTCGGCGGCGGTCCGCCGGTCGTGCACGACCGCCCGCGTCGTGCCCGCCTCGACCACTGTCACCGCCCGCCGGCCGGTGCCCTCGGCGTCGAACGGCAGACCCGACGCGCCAAGCGGGTCGTCCACCAGCGTCACCTGTCGGTCGAACTGGGCCGCGCCCGGCTCGGCGAACGACTGCCGCTCGGCGTAGCGCTTGCCGTTGAAGCCGTACCAGGAGAGATTCTGTAGCAGGTCTGCCACGGCGGCCGGCTCGAACACCACCTCGTAGCGCCCCGGCGGCAGCTCGACCGGGTCGACTGCCGCCTGCGCCTTCGCTGCGGCGTGCGCGCCCAGCTCCGCACCGTCGAGGTCGGACAGCCGGTCGGTGCAGCGTCGGGCCACCCCGTCCGCGCCGTCGCGCCGGGCGATGCCGTCCATCGCGGCCTCCGCGGAGCGGCCGTACGCGGTGTGCCCCGCCGAGTTGGCGAACGCCGACGAGCGGTGCGCGGTACGGCAGTAACCCGCACTGGTGAGGCCCCCGGCGGCGGCCACGAACGCGCCGACCCGATCGGCCCGCTGCTCCGGCTCGGCGTAGGCGGTGGCCTCGTCGACGGGCGGGGCGGCCGGCGCGGGCGTCGGCGGCGCGAGCCCCGGCCAGCCCGGGTCGGGCGGGCACAGTCGCGCCGCCGCCAGGGTGCGCTCGACAAGCGCGCGCAACCCGTCGGTGGTGACCACGCTGCCGCTGCCGGAGGCCGTCCGCCCGTCCACGTGTAGCCGCAGCCGGACGCCGACGGTGGACTCGGCGACGTTCTGGTGGATGGCCGAGTTGGCGAACCGGGTCAGCGCCAGGTCGGCCCGGGTCACCACCGCCTCGGCCTGCGCGGCCGGCCCGCCGAGACGCCGAACCAGCTCGATGACCTGCCCCGCCAGCTCCAACTCACTCCTCGCGCTCACGCCGACACCCCCACCCGGACGTTGCGGAAGCGGGCCGGCGCGGCCGGATGGCCGGTGTGCCCGATCTGGCCCGGCTGGCCCTTGCCGCAGTTGGGCGTGCCCCAGGAAACCGTCTCACCGGAGAGCATGTCCATCGAGCGCCAGAAGAGCGGGCCGATCCCGGTGTACGTGGGATTGCGCAGCATCCGCCCACGCCGCCCCTTCTTGATCTCCCAGCCGACCTCGCAGCCGAACTGGAAGTTGAGCCGCTTGTCGTCGATCGACCAGGACCGGTTGAGGTCCATCAGGACGCCGTCGTCGGTGGCCGCGATGATCTCTTCCAGGGTGTGCGGGCCGGGTTCCAGGCCGACGTTTGTCATCCGCACCATCGGCAGCCGAGCCCACCCGTCGGCCCGTACGCTGCCGCCGTAGTCGAGGCTGGCCATCGCCGCCGAGTCCCGGCCGGCGAGCACGCCCACCCAGCGACCGTCGCGCACCGCGTCCCGCTTGACCGCGGGGGAGCCCTCGTCGTCGAAGCCGAAGCTGCCCAGCGCGCCCGGGATCGTCGGGTCGATGGTGATGTTCATCAGCTCCGAGCCGTAGCGCAGCGAGCCGAGCTGGGCCAGGTCCAGCCAGGACGTGCCGGCGAAGGCTGCCTCCCAGCCGAGGATCCGGTCCAGCTCGATGGCGTGCCCGACCGACTCGTGGATCTGCAGGGCGAGCTGCTCACCGCCGAGGATCAGATCCGTCTCGCCGGCCGGGCAGGGCGGCGCGGTGAGCAGCGCCCGGGACTCCTCGGCGATCTGCGCGGCGTGCGCGGCCAGGTCGAGTGACTCGACCAGCTCCCAGCCTGTGGTGCCGTACTGCCCCCGGTAGCTCGGCCAGGACCGTCGCTGCGTCTCGCCGTCTCCGATCGAGGTGGCCGAGATCCCACCGCCGCACTCGCGGATCCGCTGGTCGATGCGGTGGCCTTCGCTGGACACGAACCACTTCGCGGTGTCCCAGATCTGGTAGAGCCCCTCCGCCAGATCCGCGCCGTGCTCGGCCATCGTGCGGGTCGCGCCGACCAGCAGGTCGCCCTTGTCCGACAGGGGCACCCCGAGTGGGTCGATCTGGCAGCCGGAGGCCCAGCTCGCCGTGACCGCCTCGACAGCCACCAGGTCGACCGGGGGGCCTGGCACCCGCGCGCTCGCCATGGCCGTCCGGGTCGCGCGCCGTCCGGCGTCGCGGGCGGCGGTGTCCGACAGATCGGGTACGGCGTGGAAGCCCCAGCTCGCGCCGACAAGCGCCCGGACGCCCAGCCCGATGCTCTCGTCCTGGGTCAGCTCCTCCACGTCGCCGTTGCGCGCGGTCATCGACTCGTAGCGGCGGTGCATCACCCGCGCGTCGGCGTACCGCGCTCCCGCGTCGAGGGCGGCCTGGACGGCGGCGGTGGCCGCGTCGAACTCGGTCATGGACCGACCCTAGGCCAGGCGACCGACACCCGTCAGGGGACGAGTTCCTCCGGCCGGATCGTGGCCTTCACCGGCTCGGTCAACTCCAGCACCTCGCCGCGCTTCGTCGTTGCTCTCTCGACATAGTGGCCGCCCTGTCGCTGATAGAGGTGCAGGGTCAGGGACTCCTGCTCGACGAGCAGGTACCACTCGATACCGGCCTCGGCGTACAGGTGCGGCTTCAACACCCGGTCGATGGTGGCGCTGTGTGGCGCGGCGACCTCGCCGACCAGGAGGACCGCGTCTGCCGGTACGCAGAGCCCCGTGAAATCCAGCTCCGAAGTCACCACGAGGTCGGGATTGAGGATCCGCGTGGCGTTCAGCCGCAGGTTGATGACCGGAAGCACCGTGCGATTCGTCGTGGCGCAGCCTCGTTCGAGAGCGACTATCAGGCCACCGACGATCACCTGGTGTCGAACGGACGGCGATGGTCCGATGAGCAGTCCGCCGTCGAGGAGTTCGATGCGCTGGGCCGTCTCACCGAGGGCGAGGTAGTCCGACTCGGTCCACGGCAGCGCGCGGCTGTGAACGCCAGGGGTAATCACGCGTCCCATTGCAACTGGCGGTGAGTCGCTGCGGTCGCACCCGACGTGCGAGCACGAGATGAAACGCCCGCTCAGGGCGCGGTGATCGCCAAGGTTGAGTCACCAAGATCGCGCTCGAGCGTAGATCTTGACGCGGGGCGCGGGGCGCGGGCCATGAACGGGTGTGGATGGCGAGGTGACGGGGGTGCGGGGTCGATGCCGACTCGTTACGCTCGGGCCCGCTGACACGTGCCGACTTTGTAGCTTATTTTCACCCTCGAAAGTTTGATGTAAGTTCTCTTCGTCACTGAGGGAGGCGGCCGTGGACAGTTCGGATGCCTACCTGCGGGTGCGCGACCTGCGGGTCCGGTTCGACACCTCGGACGGCGTGGTGCGCGCGGTCGACGGGGTGTCGTTCGCCGTCGAACGGGGCCGCACCCTCGGAATCGTCGGCGAGTCCGGCTCCGGCAAGAGCGTCACCTCACTGGCCATCCTCGGGCTGCACGACGCGAAGCGGGCCACGATCACCGGGGAGATCTCCGTCGGCGGTCGGCAGCTGGTCGGCCTCCCCGATGAGGAGGTACGCCGGCTGCGCGGCCGGGACATGGCGATGATCTTCCAGGACCCGCTGTCCGCGCTGCACCCCTACTACAGCGTCGGTCGGCAGATCGCCGAGGCGTACCGGGTGCACCACCCGAAGGCCAATCGGCGCGAGGCTCGCCAGCGGGCTGTGGACATGCTGGACCGGGTCGGCATTCCCCAGCCCGCCCGCCGCTTCGACCAGTACCCGCACGAGTTCTCCGGTGGCATGCGCCAACGGGCGATGATCGCGATGTCCCTGGTCAACGACCCCGCGCTGCTGATCGCCGACGAGCCGACCACCGCGCTGGACGTCACCGTGCAGGCGCAGATCCTGGACCTGCTCGCCGACCTCCAGGCCGAGTTCCACTCCGCGATCATCCTGATCACCCACGACCTCGGTGTCGTCGGCCAGGTCGCCGACGAGGTACTGGTGATGTACGGCGGGCGGGCCGTCGAGCACGGCAGCGTCGAGCAGGTGCTCCGCTCGCCGCAGCATCCGTACACCTGGGGGTTGCTCTCCAGCGTGCCGTCGTTGCACGGCGACGCGGACGCGGACCTCGTGCCCATTCCCGGCAACCCACCCAGCCTGATCAACCTGCCGTCCGGCTGCGCGTTCCACCCGCGCTGCCGCTACGACGACCGCGTCGGCGACCGGTCCCGCACGGAGGTGCCCGAGCTGCGCGCGGCCGGGGCGGACGGCCACCTGGTGGCCTGCCACCTGAGCGCCGAGGAGCGCGCATCGATCTATGCCGAGAACGTGGCATCCGTGGGGGTGGCCCGATGAGCGACGAACCACTGCTGCGCGTACGCGGGTTGACCAAGCACTTCCCGGTCCGCCAGGGCCTGCGCGGCACCGGCCTGGTGCGGGCGGTCGACGGGCTCAACTTCGACGTGCGCCCCGGCGAGACGCTCGGCCTGGTGGGGGAGTCGGGCTGCGGTAAGACCACCACCGGCCGAATGCTGGTGCGGCTGTTGGAGCCGACTGCCGGCACCATCGAGTTCGACGGGCGGGACATCACCCACGCCGGTCGACGGGAGCTGCGCCCGCTGCGGCAGGAACTTCAGATCATCTTCCAGGACCCGTACGCGTCGTTGAACCCCCGACACACAGTGGGTCGGATCGTGGCGATGCCGTTGCAGGTCAACGGGATCAAACCGCCGGGCGGAATCAAGGCGCGGGTGCAGGAGCTGCTGGAGCTGGTCGGGCTGAACCCGGAGCACTACAACAGGTATCCGCACGAGTTCTCCGGCGGTCAGCGCCAGCGCATCGGCATCGCCCGCGCGCTGGCCCTGCGGCCGAAGCTGATCGTCGCGGACGAGCCGGTGTCGGCGCTGGACGTCTCGATCCAGGCGCAGGTCGTCAACCTGCTGCGCGACCTGCAACGGGAGTTGGGCCTGGCGTTCGTGTTCATCGCGCACGACCTGGCCGTGGTCCGGCACTTCTGCCAGCGGGTCGCGGTCATGTACCTGGGCCGGATCGTAGAGATCGGCGACCGGGCCGACATCTACGAGCGCCCGCAACACCCGTACACCCGGGCTCTGCTCTCGGCGATTCCGGACGTGACGCAGCTCGGCCCGGCGGGCCGGATCCGGCTGACTGGCGACGTGCCCACTCCGCTGGACCCGCCGTCGGGCTGCCGGTTCCGCACCCGGTGCTGGAAGGCGCAGGACATCTGCGCCACCGAGGAACCGGCGCTGATCCCCCGCGACGGCGGCAACCAGGCCACCGCGTGTCACTTCCCCGAAGGGGAAGCGGCCAGCGCGGGCCCCGAAGGGGAAGCGGCCAGCACGAGCCCCGAAGGGGAAGCGGCCAGCACGAGCCCCGAAGGGGAAGCGGCCAGCACGAGCCCGGAGGTCGCGGGGTCGATCACCCAGACCGTCGAGGAGGTGTCGTCGTGAGCCTGTCCCCTGTGGAGGGCGTGGCGCTGGCCGAGATCGAGTCCGACCCGGACGCGATCGCGCCCGCGGCGAAGGGCGTCGTCGGTCGTTCGCCCGGTCAGCTCGCCTGGCTGCGGCTGCGCCGTGACCGGACGGCGGTGGTCAGCGGCGTACTCCTGGTGTTCTTCCTGATCCTGGGGTTGTCCGCCCCGCTGATCGAGATGGTCTACGGGATCGGGCCGCGCGAGCAGTTCCAGAACCTGCTGGACGGCTTCGGTATGCCGCTGGGCTACGCCGGGGGCGTCGCCGGGGACCACTGGTTCGGCCTGGAGCCGAACCTGGGTCGGGACATCTTCATCCGGTTGATCTACGGGCTGCGGACGTCGCTGTTCATCGCGTTCGCCGCCGCGCTGATCACCGCCACGATCGGCATCGTGCTCGGCGCGCTCGCCGGCTACCTCGGCGGCTGGCTCGACGCCGTGGTCAACTGGATCACCGACCTGACGCTGGCGATGCCGTTCCTGATCATCGCGCTGGCGCTCACCCCCACGATCACGCTGCGCTTCTACGGGGAGCGGGGGCAGGTGTCGTCCGCCTTCGGGGTGGGCGTGCTGATCGCCGTGTTCGCGATCTTCGGCTGGACCAGCACGGCACGGCTGGTCCGCGGGCAGGTGATCGCGCTGCGCGAGCGGGAGTTCGTGGAGGCGGCCAAGGCCAGCGGCGCCGGGTTGGGGCACATCATCTTCCGGCAACTGCTGCCCAACATCTGGGCGCCGATCCTGGTGTCGTTCTCGCTGGCGGTGCCGCAGTTCATCACCAGCGAGGCCGCGCTGTCGTTCATCGGCGTCGGGCTCAGCGACGAGACGCCGAGCTTCGGCCGGATGATCTACGACAGTCTGGACTTCCTCCAGACCGACCCGGCGTACGTCTTCTTCCCGGGCATCACGATCTTCGCGCTGGTGTTCGCCTTCAACCTCTTCGGCGACGCGTTGCGGGACGCGCTCGACCCGAAGTCGTCCCGGTAGGGGTGGACTCATGTTCCGGTTTCTGATCAAGCGGCTGTTCTCCGCCACGCTGACCCTGTTCGCGGTGAGCGTGCTGACCTTCCTGATGTTCTTCGCCCTGCCGCGTGACCCGGTCACCAGCATCTGCTCGAAGAACTGCAACCCGGAGCGCCTGGAGCGGGTCCGCGACGACCTGGGCCTGAACGACCCGCTGATCAGCCAGTACGCCGGTTACATGAAGGGCATCGTCACCGGCCGGGACCTGGGCAGCGCGCAGGGCGGCAGGTGTGACGCGCCCTGCCTGGGCTGGTCGTACGTCTCCAACGAGGCGGTCTCGGACACCATCGGCCGGGTGCTGCCGGTGACGCTGAGCATCGTGATCCCGGCGGCGATCCTCTGGCTGGTGCTCGGGGTGGGGCTGGGCATGGTCTCGGCGCTGCGCCGGGGCACCTGGCTGGACCGCCTGGCCATCGGCTTCTCGCTGACCGGCGCGTCGTTGCAGCTCTACTTCGTGGGCGCGGTGCTGCTGCTGGTGTTCGTCTACAACCTGCGGTTGCTGCCGGTGCCCAGCTACACGTCCCTGTTCGACAATCCGGCGAAGTGGGCCAGTGGCCTGGTGCTCGCCTGGGTGGCGCTTGCCTTCCTGTTCTCGGCCATCTACGCCCGGCTGTCGCGGGCGCAGATGCTGGAGACGCTCTCCGAGGACTTCGTCCGGACCGCGCGGGCGAAGGGCCTGGCCAAACCCATGGTGTACGGGCGTCACGCGCTGCGCGCGGCCATCACCCCGGTGGTGACCATCGCCGGCCTGGACGTGGGCGGGGCGCTGGGCGGCACGGTGATCACCGAGACGACGTTCGGCATTCAGGGGTTGGGGCGTACGGCGGTGGACGCGGTGCGCTCGGGTGATCTGCCGACCATCATGGCGACCGTGCTGATCGCGGCCGTCTTCGTGGTGCTGGCGAACGTGCTTGTCGACCTGCTCTACGCGGCCATCGACCCGCGGGTCCGGTTGCGCTGAGCGGGTCGATGTGAAGCGCGTGGCCGGTGGCGAAATTTATCGACAACTGTTACACAACTCGTAGGTTTTCTTCCTTACGATCCTCGGGACGTCGGCGGTTCTCGCCCCGGCGAACCGCACGGCACATGGGTGAAGGGGGTACTTCATGCGACTACGCGTGGCGGCTGCCGCAGGCAGCGCGATCGCTCTGGCGGTGACATTGGGTGCGTGCTCGAAGAACACGGGCGAGGGCACCACTGTGGACACCGAACGGCAGCAGACCGGGGTCATCGCGACCGACCCGAAGGACTCACAGGGGCCGGCGGCCGAGGTGAGCGGCGCCGCGAAGGGCGGCATTTTCAGCGTCATCCGGGAGTCGCCGATCTCCCACCTCGACCCGCAGCGGACGTACTCGTTCGCCGGTCTGATGGCGAACCCCCTCTGGTCGCGCTACCTGACCACCTGGAAGGACGACGGCAAGGGCGGCCTGGTCCTCGTCGGTGACCTGGCCGAGACGCCGGGCAAGAACGTCAACAACGACTGCAAGGTCTGGGAA
Organism: Micromonospora sp. NPDC049274; assembly: GCF_040678875.1. NCBI lineage: Bacteria > Bacillati > Actinomycetota > Actinomycetes > Micromonosporales > Micromonosporaceae > Micromonospora > Micromonospora sp. NPDC049274. The sequence continues at coordinate 388,080 of NZ_JBFAQS010000002.1, read as the reverse complement.
TTCACCGTCAAGGACGGGGTGAAGTTCGAGGACGGCCGGCCGATCACCTCCAAGGAGATCGCGTACGGCATCGCCCGCTCCTTCGACCCGGACCTCGCCGGCGGCCCGACCTACATCCAGGAGTGGCTGGCCGACACCCCGCAGTTCGACACCAAGTGGGACTTCAAGAAGAACAAGACGTCGCTGCCGCCCGGCCTTACCACGCCGGACGCCAAGACGCTGCGCTTCGAGTTCGCCAAGCCGCGCTGTGACCTGCCGTTCGCGGTCTCGCTGCCGACCACCGCGCCGCTGCCCGCCGACAAGGACACCGGCGTAGACATGGACAAGCAACCGTTCTCGTCCGGCCCGTACAAGGTCGCCAAGAACCAGGTCGGCGTGCAGATCACCCTGGACCGCAACCCCAACTGGGACCCGAAGACCGACCCGATCCGGCACCAGTACCCGGACCAGATCGTCTGGAGCTTCGGCCCGACCGCGGACGCCGCCAGCAACCGGGTGATCGCCGACAACGGCGCCGACCAGAGCGCGCTCGCCTTCAACAGCGTGCCCGCCTCGCTGGTCGCGAAGGTCGCCGGGGACGCCTCACTCAAGGCGCGCACCATCCTCTCCCCGACGCCGAGCGCCAACCAGCTCGTCATCAACAACCAGCGGGTCACCGACCTGAAGGTGCGTCAGGCGCTCAACTACGCCATCGACCGCGAGGGCCTGATCAAGGCGATGGGCGGTCAGACCGTCGCCGCGCCGCTGACCACGCTGATGCCGCCGGCCACCATCGGCTACAAGGCGTACGACGCGTACCCGGCGGGCGCCAACGGCAACGTCGACAAGGCCAAGGAGCTGCTCGGCGGCAAGACGCCGGAGCTGGTCCTCGGTGTCGCCGACAACTCGACCGAGCAGCAGCAGGGCGCCCAGCTCAAGGCCAACCTGGAGCGGGCCGGCTTCAAGATCACGCTGCGGAACATCTCGGACGACGCCAAGCTCGACGAGATCAAGAAGAAGAACAACCCGTGGGACCTCTACATCGGTAACTGGGCGGCGGACTGGCCGAGCGGGGCGTCGATCCTGCCGGTGCTCTACGACGGCCGGACCATCAAGCCCGAGGGCAACAGCAACCAGTCCTACTTCAACGACCCGGCGATCAACGCCGAGATGGACCGCATCCAGGCCATGCCCGCCGCCGACCAGGGCCCGGAGTGGGCCAAGCTCGACGAGCGGATCATGAAGGAGTTCGCGCCCGTGGTGCCGCTCTTCGTCGACGTGGCCTACCACGTGCACGGGTCCAAGGCGGGCGGGGTCTTCATCTCCAGCGTCTTCGGCTACCCGTCGTTCGTCAACGCGTACGTCAAGCAGTAGGTCGCACCGCAGGCCAGCAGGGCCCTCTCCCGACAGCGTCGTCGGGAGAGGGCCCTTCTGTTTCTGTAGGAGGTGCCACTGGTGCGAGCCAACTTTGATCTCGATAGTCCAGCCGTGAGCAGGCCAACGCGGTCGGGCATGCAGCGCGGATTGCGGCAGATGAGCAAATGATCGTGAGGAGCGAATCATTGATAAATCGCCCCTTTCTCAGGGGGCGACTATCTATTGGGGTGAAATCGAGTGTCTGGTACTAGACACTCGCTTGCAGCCTGGCGCCGAACGCGAGCAACGTAGCGCGCGTGTTATTTCGCCGCAGCAACTCGACGCCGCCGGTGAGTCATCCTGACCTGGTTCGACTCCGGCAGTGGATCGACGAGCTGGCGGTCTCGCTCGATGAACAGATCGCAGATACCTCTCGTTCCTCACCGAAGCGAACCTCTCGACGCCACCGGAAACGCCTCACGGAAGTGCAGGCTGCGCTCGCGGCGACCTCAACCAGCGGAGGTAAGGAGCGCTTGCGCAGCTTGATCGCTGCCGGAGTGGTCAGGTGTGGTGCGGGGCTCGCAACCTTGCAGGCGGAGCCGCCCCCGCCACGAATGACGCTAGAAATTGCAACATTCGCGTTGTGGCCAGTGGTGTTGGCTCCCCGTCTTCCCGATTCATGGTTCGATGATCTCCAAGAAATAACTTCGCCGCGAATTGCCCGCCTCGTCGCGCACGCAAGGTTGTCCGGGGCGGACGCAGACGGTCCAGATTTGCAAGGGTTCGCTGCGGCTCTCGCGCAGACCTCATACGCGTTCGGTGTTCGAAACCTAATCGCCGATTTGTCTGATCCAAGACGAGGCGGCGCCGCGCTTACGGCCGTCGCCGTAGCGAGTTCGCTGGGCGCTCCACCGGATAGGCGCGGGGGTCTGTTCTTTGTTACCTGGCTGCTCGGTGGTGCGGCCGCCGGCGTTGTAGGAAATCGGACCGACGCGATGGCCGTAGACGTCTGGAACTGGATCGAGGAGAACGCTTCTGGTGGTGGTGGTTCACCGGGCACGTCCTCCGGCTCGAGCGGAAATGACAGCGATCCATTTGGGCCTGGATCGGGAGGCGCACATCATTCTGCCGGTCTTCTAGGAATTGTCGACGACCTTTTCTCATGAATGGAATGGGTGTCCCGTGTTGCACGGAATTCTTGGGTGGATTATTGCGGCAGTGCTGCTCGGTGTTGTCGCGCTCGTACTTAATGCGGTCCTTCTCCTGCTGAAGTTTGGAAGTATCAGGACCTTGCTGTTCCTGCGTAAACTGAACATCGCGCTTCGCGGTATTCCAGGCGACACGCTTCTCTCCTGCACCGGTAACAAGGTGTCAGTGCTGGCGTACGCTTCCCGTGGGGGAGGCGAGCAGCTCCTGCCGTTTTATACCGGCGTGCTGACATGGAAAGGTGGCCCGAAGCTTGCGGTGAAGTTGAAGAAGCGAGCTGCGAGGCAGATTGCGATAAGGTCTGTCATCTTCTTCGTCTTGTTCGTTCCGCTGGTGGCCGGTAGTGCATGGCTGACGATGTTCAGATCATGGCACGCGGTTTGGTTGTTGGCTCTGCTCGGAATTCACCAAGTGTGGCCGTTCCGGATCTGGGCTTGGCCGGGGCTGATGTCCACTCTCGACCGAGATTGAAGCCGGCTAAGTGCGTGGGCTGGAATCCCGCTTTGCCGCCACGTCCGGGTGATATCCCCCCGCCAACGCCGACCATCGAGGCAATTTTATTGACCGCGAAACGTGTGCTGGCGCGTCACTCTCGACTCACTATGGCGACGGACAGGACCGTCACCGGACGGCGTTCGGGCCGACGGCCGCCGAGTTGGCGCGGGTCGCTGCTGCCGTGGAGTTGAACGACGCGCTGCGGGCGGTCGCCCAGCACGAGAAGGCGATTGGGCGGGACGGCTGGCGGTGGCCGCCGATCGAGCACCGCGCCGCACACCTGATCGACGCGGCGCGCCTACCTTCAGACGAGCCGGACAAGCCGCGGACAGCGGCAGATGCGTGCGGAGAAGATCGGCCAATTAGCCGTTGACCCCGCGACATCGATCTGTTTGGCTGCCTTCGCGATGACCTTGAAAACCCCTCAATTAACGGGAGATAGCTGTGTCCTTCGGTGACGCAATCAAGTCGGCTTTTAGCCAGTATGTCGGCTTCAAGGGTCGGGCTCGCCGGTCTGAGTACTGGTGGTTCGTCCTGTTCACGTTCCTCGTCATTCTTGCCGCTGCCATCCTGGACAACGTGCTGGGGCTGACCGTCGGGGAGGACTCGTCGACCGGTTACATCACTCTCGTCGCCTACCTGGCACTCCTGCTGCCGACGCTGGCGATCGCGGTGCGACGCCTGCACGACACCGACCGGGCAGGGTGGTGGTTGCTGATCGGCCTGGTGCCGATCGTGGGTGGCATCGTCCTGCTCGTGTTCTACGTGTTGGACAGCACGCCCGGAGCGAACCGATTCGGCCCCAACCCCAAGGGCTGAGCGCCGGCCGCGCCCAGCCTCGCGTGAACATTGCGAACGCGTACGTCTGGCGGTAACTCGATCGCAGGCAGGGGTCCCTTCCCGACAATCCTGTCGGGAGGGGACCCTTACGCTCACGGTTCCTGACCTTGGAGCGCAGACCGCTGACCTTCGCCGGCGCGAGCGTTGTGCCACCTGCGGCCTGGGCGGATGTCAGCGATGATGAGGCGTTCGGTCGGAAGCGGGTGGCGATGAGGCAACCAAAGCTGTTCCTGACTGTGGGGCTCCCGTGCACAGGCAAGACCACCGCTGCTCGGCGCATCGAGAGCGAGGAGAAAGCCCTTCGTCTCACCAAGGACGAGTGGGTGAAGGCTCTCTACGGGCACGAGAATCCGCCCTCGGCCACGGACGTGATCGAGGGCCGGCTCATCCATATCGGGCTGCGCGCCCTCGAAATCGGCAACAACGTTGTGATCGACTTCGGCCTCTGGAGTCGGGACGAACGCTCGGCGCTACGGCAGGCGGCAGCGGACGTCGGCGCGACGGTGGAGATGCGCTACTTCGAACTCACCCCCGCCGAGCAGCGCGAACGAGTCGATCGACGCCAGGCCGAAGCGCCACACACGACGTGGCCCATGTCCGACGAGGAGTTGGCCGAGTGGGCTGCCAGCTTCGAGATCCCCACGTCGGCCGAACTGGACGGCACCGAACCCATTGACGACCCGCCGGCCGGATTTGCCACATGGGACGAGTGGCGCACCCACCGCTGGCCCCCGTCGGTCTCGTGACGTCTGCTCCGCGCAGCGCGCCACGACCGCTCGTCGACATGATCAACGCTGCGCCGCTGCCCGGGTCGGATCCAAGGTCACGCTCGATCCTGGATCGAGGGGCCATCCGGGCGCTGGGATACCACTCGATCCAGGATCGAGCGCGATCTCGGGGGTCCGGCCGCGCGCAGCGGAGACGGCGCCCAGAAGTCCTCAGCGCGACCCCCAGGCCATCAGCTCAGCTCGATCTCCACCAGCGGGCTTCCGGCAATCCAGCTTTCCAGGCTTTCGGCCCAGTCCAGGGTGGGGACGATCTCGCCGAACACGAGTGCCCGCTCGTCGGGATCGGTTACGGGACGGGCCCGCGCCTGAAGATCCCGGTCGGCCAGATGCAGCGTGAACTCGGGATGAGCGAGCACGTTGGCGTACCAGTCACGGGAGCCAGGGCTTCCCGTGAGCCAGTAGCGGCCACCGGCTCGATAGCGCCACGTCTCGGTCCTCCTCGGCTGACCGCTCCGTCGTCCGGTCGTGGTGATCTCAATCGTTCGCTGCCGTTCCAGCAACTGCCGCGTCTCGTCCGTCGCCGTCATGCACTCATGCTCCGGCCTCAAGTGAGCTTCAGGTCAAGGCAGAGGCGGATGATGCCGAGCGGCGGAGCTCTGTCAGGATCAATACATGGCGAACGCCTGGTCCGGTGTGACGATCGATTGCCTCGACCCCGAGCGGGTGGCCCGGTTCTGGAGCAGCCTGCTCGGTCGCGAGCCCGGTCCGTCGCAGGGAGGTTGGGTCTACCTGGGCGAACGAGGTGATCCTCAGCCACGGCTGGTGTTCCAGCCGGTGTCGGAAGCCAGGACCGGCAAGGTGCGGATTCACCTCGACATCTCCGTCGACCAGATCGACGAGGCCATGTCCCTGGTCGTCGATCTCGGTGGCCGGTTCACCGGTGAGCGGCACGACCACGACGAGGGCGTGGTTGTCGTCATGGCCGACCCGGAGGACCACGAGTTCTGCCTGGTCCAGTACTACCGCTGACGGTGGCCGCACTACTTTCGGGACGAGCGGTCGGCGGATTCTGTCGGTCCCGCAGGTACGGTCTCTGACGTCCGCGCGGTGGCGGAGGCTAGGGTCCAGCGTCGTGGACGACACCTCGATGGTCCGGCAGACCGCCCATGCCTACGTAGACGTTCTGGAGCGCCGCGACTGGTCAAGACTGGCCGCTCTGCTCACCGATGACGTGATCTACGAGATGCCGCAGACTCGGGAGCGCATTCGCGGCAGGGACGCGTTCTTGCGGTTCAACACCGAATATCCCGGCGACTGGCACCTGCGGCCGCGACGGGTGATCGCCGACGGCCGCATCGCTGCCCTGTTGCTCGACGTCCGCGTCGGCGACGAGCAGCAGGACGCGTGCGTCTGGCTCGAGACGTCCGACCATGGCCTGATCAGCAAGATAATCGACTACTGGCCCGAGCCGTACGATCCACCACAGGGCCGGGAACACCTTGTGGAGCGTTGGTGATCGGGCGTCGGCACCAGCGGCGTGGTCTCTATCCGGCGCTTCCCTCGGCCGCCTCGGAGCCGACGGAGCGCGGCAGCACAATCGCCTGAGCGGCGATGACGCGGTCGCCGTCGAAGGTCAGCGCCGGCGATCCGTGCAGTTGATAGCCCTGATCGAGGAGGGCGCTGACGCGGGCGCAGAATTCGGCATCATCGGGCCCTGTGATGAGGCGGTAGCCGAGTGGCTTGGAGAGATCCGACACCGGCTCATTGTCCCTGCTGCGATGCCGGAGCCCAGTCCCCGGCCACCCTCGGGCCAGCCCTCGCGAGCGCCAGCCACTCGTCCCTTCTCCCTCAAGGTCATGCTCGATCCAGGATCGAGTGGCCATGTGGCGACCGGAAAGCCACGTGATCCTGGATCGAGGGCGGTCTTGAAAGTGCCGCCGCGTCGACCGGCGAGCGGTCCCGGACTTCAGGAACGACCGATGGAGCGGTCCAGGAAATCGTGGATCATCGGCGCGGCGACGTCGAGCTTGTCCTCCAGCAGGAAGTGGCCGGTGTCGAGCAGATGGAACTCGGCCGACGGCAGGTCCTGCCGATAGGGGTGCGCGCCGGCGGCGGGGAAGACCGGGTCGTTCTGGCCCCAGACGATCAACGTCGGTGGTTGGTGGTCGCGGAAGAAGGCATGGAATTCCGGGTACAGCGTGACGTTGCTGCCGTAGTCGTAGAACAGATCCAGTTGGATGTCCGCGTTGCCGGGCCGACCGAGCTGCGTGTCATCGTGGAGCCACCTGTCGGGGTCGAGCCGACTGAGGTCCTGCACACCCGCCGTGTACTGCTGCTTGACCGTGTCCGAGTTGAGGATGAACGCGATGGCCTGACGGCGCTCGTCGGTCTTCTCGGCCCAGTACGCCTTGATCGGATCCCAGAACTCGCTCAGGCCCTCCTCGTACGCGTTGCCGTTCTGCACGATGAGCGCGCTGACCCGCTCCGGCCGCTTGAGGGCCAGCCGGTAGGCGGTCGGCGCCCCGTAGTCGAAGCAGTAGAGCGCGTAGCGATCCACGCCGAGCTGGCCGAGCAGACCGTCCATCAAATCGGCGAAATTGGCGAAGGTGTAGTCGAACGTCGACCGGTCCGGACTGGCGCTGTGGCCGAAACCCGGGAAGTCCGGCGCGATCACCCGGTACCGATCCGCGAGCAGGGGAATCAGATGGCGGAACTGCGAGGACGCCGTGGGAAATCCGTGTAGCAGCAGAACGGCGGGGCCGTCGGCCGGGCCTGCCTCGCGGTAGAAGATGTCGATCCCGTTCACTGTCGCGGTGCGAAAGTGCGTGATCGGGAACTCGCCTTCCCCAACGGCGGCGACCGACGGTTTTTGCGCAATGCCCACCATGCTGGAATCCTTTCGGCACAAGGAAAATCCGGGTCCCGCTTCCGTCAGCATGGCACGCGGCGAAGGGCCCGGTCCGCCGAATGCCGCTCAGCGCAAATGCGTACGGAGGAAATCCAGTTCCAGCGGGAGCAGGCGCTCGGCGGTGCCGTTCGCGGCCATGTGCGTGGCGCCGGTCAGCGGGAGCACGGCGTGCGGGCGGCCCGTGCTCAGCAGCGCCGCCGAGAGTCGCAGGGTGTGCGCCGCCACCACGTTGTCGTCGGCCAGGCCGTGCACCAGCAGCAACGGGCGGGCCTGGTCCGGGCCGATGACCGGCTCCGCGGCCAGCTCGATGAGCGAGTGGTGCGCGTACACGTCCATGCCGTCCTCCGGCAGGCCGAGATAACGCTCGGTGTACGCGGTGTCGTACAGCGCCCAGTCGGTCACCGGGGCGCCGGCGATGCCGCACTTGAACAGCTCCGGATGGCGCAACACCGCCAGACCGGCCAGCCACCCACCGAACGACCAGCCGCGCACGGCCACCCGTTCCAGATCCAGGTCCGGATGCTTGCCGGCGAGCGCGGTAAGCGCGTCGATCTGGTCGGTCAGGATCACGTCGGCCAACCGCCGGTGGATCGCCTTCTCGAACGACGGCGCGACTCCCGGCGTACCCCGATTGTCGATGGTGACCACCGCGAACCCGGCGTCGGCCCACCACTGCCGCTCCAACCACGCGGCCCGGGCCGCCACCACCTCCTGGTGCCCCGGGCCGCCGTAGATGTCCAGCAGCACCGGCAGCCGCCGGCCCGTCACGTGGTTGTCGGGGTAGAGCACCGCAGCCGGCAGCCGCCGGTCGGTCACCCGCTCCAGCAGGGGCAGCGGGGAGTACGGCGGGTTCGCGGCCAGCGACCGCAGCGCGGCCAGCTCCTGGCCACCGCGCGACACCGTCCACCGCACGCCCGCGTGGTCCAGCGACGCCGACCCCACCACCAGCACATCCCCGCCGACGGCCGCCGTGTGCCAGCCCGAGTCGGTGGTGAGCCGCCGGGCGTCCACCCCGCCCCCGATGGTCGTACGGACGCGGAACAGGTGCCGTTCGCTCGGTTCTCCGTCGCTGGCCTCCACCAGCAGGTCGGCCGGGCCACTGACGGCCGGCAGTCGACCCACGACCCGCCGCACGTACAGCGACGGGGGAGTGAGCAGGGTGCCGTCGGCGAACAGGCACCGCGCGTCGTACCCGTCGTGGGCCAGTTCGCCGCCGACCAGCACGCGGCCGTCGGGCAGGTGCGCCGGGGTGCCGGCGATCGGCTCCACCCAGCGCGGGTCCGCCAGCTCGGCGTGCACCTGCGTCTCACCGGTTCGCGGGTCCACGGCGAGCACCAGCCCGTGCTGCTGCGAGCGGCGTAGCACGGTGATCAGCGGGCTGCCCTCGCCCCAGCTCACCGCGGTCAGGTACGGGTAGGTCTCCCGGTCCCAGTGCACGTCGACCCAGCCGTCGTCCAGGTCCAGCAGGTGGAGGCTGACCTCGGCGTTCGGGCCGCCGGCCCGGGGGTACGCGACGGCCGTCGGAGGGCTGGCCGGCTCTGCCGGGTCGTGCAGGTGCCAGCGGTCCAGCCGGGACTCGTCCACCCGGGCGGCGAGCACCATCCGCCCGTCCGGCGCCCACCAGTAACCCCGGAACCGGCCGAACTCCTCGGCCGCGATGTGCTCGGCCAACCCCCAGCTCACCCCGGCGTCCTCGCCGGCCAGCAGGGTGTCCGTGCCATCCGCCTCGATGATCCGCAGCTCACCCCGGCGCACACCACCGGCCGCGTCGGTCACGTAGGCCAGGCGTTCCCCGGTCGGATCCGGTCGAGGATCCAGCACCGGGCCGACGGCGGCCACCTCCACCACGTCGCCGTGCACCAGGTCGGCCCGGAACAGTCGACCCGCCAGCGCGAACACCGCCACCCGGCCGGCGCCGTCCAACGCGTACGAGCCGATGCCGGCGGCGGTGAGCCGCAGTCGCTCCCGCAGCGCCCGCTCACCCGGCGAGAGCACCCGGACGTCACCGTCCGCGCCCAGCAGGGTCGCCGGGTCGGCCACCAGGCGTTCCTCGCCTGTCGCCACGTCCAGCAGCCAGAGCGCGTCCGCCGGGTCCTCCGGACCCGCCGAGCGCAGGAAGATCACCCGGGAGCCGTCTTCGGCCACGGAGACAGCGCGCGGCGCGCCGTGGCTGAACCGGCGGGTACGGGCGGCCAGCTCCGGAAAGTCCACAGGCCAAATCGTAGAGCCGCGCCGGGCGTGATGTGGCCGACCTGGGCGGACGCGTCGACGACTCCTGGGGAGAACGGCCAGTTAGAGTGACCGTCGTGACGACGTTGCCCGACCGCCGCCTGCTGCTGGTCCACGCGCACCCCGACGACGAGTCGATCGGCACCGGCTCGACCATGGCCCACTACGCCGCCGCCGGCGCACACGTCACGCTGGTGACCTGCACCCTCGGCGAGGAGGGCGAGATCCACGTACCGGCGCTCGCGCAGCTCGCCGCCGCCGAGGCCGACCAGCTCGGCGGGTACCGGATCGCCGAGCTGGCCGCCGCCTGCGCAGCGCTCGGCGTCAGCGACCACCGTTTCCTCGGCGGCGCCGGCCGCTACCGCGACTCGGGAATGATGGGCCTCGCGACGAACGACCACCCCCGCGCCTTCTGGCAGGCCGACCTCGACGAGGCCGCCGGGCACCTGGTGGAGATCATGCGGGAGGTACGCCCGCAGGTGCTGATCACGTACGACCCGAACGGCTTCTACGGCCATCCCGACCACATCCAGGCGCACCGGGTGGCGATGCGCGCCGTCGAGCTGGCCGCGGCCGAGGGCTGCGCTCCGCTCAAGGTCTACTGGACGGCCATGCCGCTCAGTGTGCTGGAAGCCGGCATGGCGCACTTCGCCGAATCCTCGGACAACCCGTTCGCCGGCATCCAGGATCTGGCCGAGCTGCCCTTCGGCACCCCGGACGACCAGATCGCCGCCCGGATCGACGGCACCGACCAGCACACGGCGAAGGAGGCGGCGATGCGGGCGCATGCCACCCAGATCCCGGCCACCTCCTGGCTCTACTCGATCGCCGGCAACTTCGGCGGCGAGTTCATGGGCGTGGAGTTCTTCACCCTCGCGGTCGGCACGAAGGGCCCGGGCGTCGGCCCGTACGGCTGGGAGAGCGACCTCTTCGCCGGGCTCCCCGGGGAGGCCATCGCGGACCGGTCCCCGGTCGCGGCGGCCGGTTCCCGGTGACGCTCCCCGCCGCGCCGATGTCGGTAGTCGACGATCAGGACTCCCCACCCGAGGCGGGGCCACCGCCGCGACTGCTGGACCTGGGTCTGCGGGTGAGCGGCGCGATCGTCGTGATCGTGGCGGGGGTCGTGACCGGTGTGCTGGAGCTGCTGCTCGCCACCCTCCGGGTCGGCGGGCAGCTCATCGGGGTCTCGGCGCTGCTCGCCGTCGGTGCCAACATCGTGCTGAGCTGGTTCGCGCACGAGGCGGTCGGCCGACGCTGGGCGGTGGCGCTGCCGGCGGTGCCGTGGTTCGCCCTGATGGCGGTGGCCGCCATCCGCACCACGGAGGGCGACCTGCTGCTGGCCGGCGACAACTGGGTCGGCCTGGCGATGATCGTGGCCGGCGCGATGACGTTCGCCGTGATGGGTTTCCGGCAGGTCCTCGCACCGCCGCCCACGCTCGGCAACTGGTGACGGCACACAGGTAAGAGTGGTAGATATTCCTGCCAGGGATGGGGCCCCGCGCACGGGGCGTACGGCAGGAGGTCGTGCGATGGACAAGCGGTGGGGGACCATCGGGGTGCTCGCGGGTGGGCTCTTCGCGGTCAACGTGGTCGCCCGGCTGATCATCCGGTTCGGTTTCGACGGTGACGACACCGCCGCCGACCGGGTGTCGCTGGTGATGTTCGTGGTGATCGGGCTGACCCTGGCGGCGGTCGCCTTCCGCTGGGGGCGCCTGCGGCCGCTGGCCGTGTGGGCGGGCGACGTGGCCGTCGTGGTGCTGGTGGCCATGGCCCTGACCGTGCTGGTCGGGCCGCTGCTGGTCGGCCACAACCCGTTCGCCGGCGGCGCGGGCACGTTCTTCGCCCAGATCTGGCTCTACCTGCTCACCACCCTTCTCGGGGCCATGATCGGGTACCTGGTGGCGACAGCCCTCGGTCTCGACCACCGCTCACAGCAGCTCAAGCGGTACGCCGAGGTCAAGGCCGCCAAGCCCCGCCGCGTCGTGCGCCGCTGAACGGGCCGCGCCGCGGCCTGGCGGAGCGGTGATCGACTCGGCTTCCAGGAAGTCGCGGTGTCGGGGCAACTCGGATGCCACGGTTTCCTGGAACGCGAGTGGATCACCTCGGGGCGTCCGGTCAGTGCGGCGCCACCCGGGTCAGGTAGGTGTGGTGGGTGGTGAAGCCGAGCGTTCGGTAGAGCGCCACCGCTGCGGCGTTGTGCTGCTCCACCTGGAGGAACGCGTGTGTCGCCCCGGTCGCGGTGCCCCACTCGACAAGCGTGTCGATCACGCGCCGGGCCAGCCCCTGTCGGCGTAGCGGCGGCAGCACCTCGATGAGGCTGAGCCCCAACCAACGCCCCTGACCGGTCACCGCGCCCCGCCCGATCGCCACCAGCGTGCTGTCGACGTACGCGTGGGCGAAGCGGACCTGGTCGACGGCGGTGAGCACGTGCCGGGCGGCATCCGGCAGGCCGCCCTTGCGGCCGGCGGCGACGGCCAGCCACTCGTCGGTCGGCGCGGTCGCCAACTCGACGACCCCGCCGACGGAGGCGAGACCGGGCGTCGCCAGTGGGAGTGGCGCGGTCTGTACGAGTGTCGGTGGGCGGCTGCTCCAGCCGCGTTCGTCCAGTTCGGCGCCGACCGGGGCGGCGAGCGGCAGCGGTGTGTTGATCATCGCGGGTCGGCCCTGGTCGGCGTACCAGCGCTCGACCGCGTCCACCGCCGCCGGCAGCGGCCGGTCCGGGTCGCCGATCGGCAGCGCCGAGTTCGCCCGGCCGGTCCACCCCTCGGCCGACCGCAGCAGCCAGTCACCGAGCCGCCCGCGCGTCGGCGCCGGCCAGGCCTCGTCGGCGGCCCGTTCGAGCGCCACCACCGCGGCGGCCGTCGGCCGGCGGGTCGGCGGCACCCGCTTGGCCCGGTGCACCTGCGCCACCGGAACCCGCAGCGGGCCCTGGGCCGTGGCGAGGGTGAGATGAGTCTCGCTCAACTCCACCAGCTCGCCGAGGGCATCGGAAAACAGCGGGCGGCCTTCGCGAATCCCCACAATCCGGCGGACCACGATCCGGTGTCCCACATCCTGCTGTCGGAGCACGATCGACCCCCTCCCCGGCGAGATACTAGGCTCTTACCGTCGCGGGAGATCGCGGCGCGTCTTGCGGAGGAGAAGACCGGTGACCTACATCATCGCCGAGCCGTGCGTGGATGTGCTCGACAAGGCATGCATCGAGGAATGCCCGGTCGACTGCATTTACGAGGGCAACCGGATGCTCTACATCCACCCCGACGAGTGCGTCGACTGTGGTGCCTGTGAGCCTGTCTGCCCCGTGGAGGCGATCTTCTACGAGGACGACGTCCCGGAGCAGTGGAAGGACTACACGGGCGCGAACTACGAGTTCTTCGAGGAGCTGGGCTCGCCCGGTGGCGCCTCGAAGATCGGCAAGGTGGAGAAGGACGCCACCTTCGTCGCCGCGCAGCCGCCGCGCGGCGAGGGCCACTGAACCGGCCCGCGCCGGTCTCGGCACGGCTGCCCGAGTTCACCTGGGACACCCTGGACGCCGCGGCCACGCTGGCCGCGGCGCATCCGGAGGGCCTGATCAACCTCTCCATGGGTACGCCTGTCGACCCGGTTCCGGCGGTGATCCGTCAGGCGTTGGCGGACGCGTCCGACGCCCCGGGTTACCCGCTGACCGCCGGCACACCGGCTCTGCGCGACGCGATCACCGCGTGGGTCGCCAGGGCCTGTGGCGCCGGCGTCGACGGTCTCGGCGTGCTGCCGACCATCGGCTCCAAGGAGTTGGTCGCCTGGCTGCCCACCCTGCTCGGCATCGGTCCCGGCGACGTGGTGGTCGTGCCGTCGATCGCCTACCCCACCTACGAGGACGGGGCCCGGCTGGCCGGTGCCACTGTGGTGCGCGCCGACTCGCTCACCGCGGTCGGGCCGACGTCGCGCGTCCGGCTGGTGTGGGTCAACTCGCCCGGTAACCCGACCGGGCGGGTGTTGCCGGCGGCGCACCTGCGCAAGGTCGTCGACTGGGCCCGGGAACGCGGCGCGGTGGTCGCCAGCGACGAGTGCTACCTCCCGCTTGGCTGGTCGGCCGAGCCGGTCTCGGTGCTGTCCCCGCAGGTCTGCGGCGGCGACTACACCGGGGTGCTCGCCGTGCACTCGCTCTCCAAGCGGTCCAACCTCGCCGGCTACCGGGCCGGGTTCGTGGCCGGCGATCCGGCTCTCGTCGCCGAGCTGTTGAAGGTCCGCAAGCACGCCGGCATGATCGTGCCCGCGCCCGTGCAGGCCGCCATGGTGGCCGCGTTGCAGGACGAGCGGCACGCCGCGGAGCAGCGGGAGCGCTACCGCGCCCGACGCGAGGTGCTCGCCGCCGCGTTCACCGGCGCCGGCTTCACTGTCGAGCACTCGGAGGCGGGCCTCTACCTCTGGCTCACCCGCGACGAGGACTGCTGGCAGACGGTCGACTGGCTGGCCCGGCGCGGCATCCTGGTCGCGGCGGGTGTCTTCTACGGCCCCTCCGCGCAGCGGCACGTCCGGGTCGCGTTGACCGAGTCCGACGAGCACGTCGCGGCGGTCGCCGGCCGGCTGCGGGCCTGACCCCGGCGGGCGGCGATGACCGACGGCACGACCGTCCCGACGCCGGATGCCGGGGCCGGCACGTCGACCGGTGGGCCACGCCCGGCGCCGAACGGGCCGTACGCCCGGGTGCGGGCGGCGGTCGTCGGCACCGGCCTGATCGGCGGTTCGGTGCTGCTGCGGCTGCGCGACGCGGGCCTCGACGTGACCGGCTGGGATCCCGACCCGACCACCCGGGAGCACACGCGGTCCCGAGGCGTGTCGGCGCCGGACACCGTCGAGCAGGCCGTCGCCGGGCGGGACGTGGTCTTCCTCTGCGGTCCGCTGCCCACCCTGCCCGGAACGCTGGCCCAGGTGGCCGACCTGACCGCGCCGGGTTGTGTGTTGACCGACGTCGGCAGCACCAAGGCCGAGGTCGCCGCGGCCGCCGATCGGCTGGGGCTCACCGACCGTTTCGTGCCCGGGCACCCGATGGCCGGCGCGGAGTCCGCCGGCCTGACGGCGGCCTCCCCGACGCTGCTGACCGGCGCCGCCTGGGTGCTCTGCCCGGCGACGGGCACGGCGACGGTCGCCTTCCGCTGGCTGACCGGCCTGCTGGTGGAGCTGTTCGGCGCCCGGGTGGTGCCGATGTCCGCGCCGTCGCACGACTCGGTGGCCGCGCTCGCGTCGCACGTGCCGCACGTGTTGGCCGGCGCGCTGGCCGGGGCGGTGCAGCGGTCGCCGCTGCGCGACGCGGTGTTGGCGCTGGCCGCGGGCAGCTTCTCCGACGGCACCCGGGTCGCCGGCACACCGGCCGAGCGGACGGCGAACATGCTGCTCGGCAACCGCGAACGGGTGCTGCACGAGTTGGCCGAGGTGCGCGTACTCCTGGATGAGCTGGCGGACGCGTTGCGGGCCGGCGACACCACGGGGTTGACCGCCCGGTACGCGCAGGCCGGCGCTGCGCGGTCGGCGTTGCGGGGCCGCCGGTTCGCTCCGGCGGACCGCGAGTTCCCGGCCGGCGGCGACCATGCCGCCGAGGTGGCCTGGCTGCGCGGGCTGGGCGACGCCGGTGGCCATCTGACGGGCTGCCGGATCGACCCGGACGTCGTCTCCTACCCGGCGTGGCTGCCGGTGGCTGACTAGGCTGGCAGGCATGGCGACGGACGGCCCGGTGGTGCAGGTGCGCGGCGAGGTGACCCGGGAGGTGCCGCCCGAGCTGGCGCGTTTCGCGGTCGTCGTGACGGCCCGCGGTCGGGATCGGGAGGCGACGCTGACGCAGCTCGCCGAGCGGGCCGCCGCCGTCCGGGTGCTGCTGGACGGTTCCGAGCCTGCGGTGGCCGGGCGGGAGGCCGGCGACCTGTGGGTCCGGCCGCAGACCAAGCGCTCGGGCGAGCGTGTGGTGGGCTGGCTCGGCAGCGTCACCACGACTGTCACCGTCACCGATTTCACAGCTCTCGGTGAGCTGATGCTCCGGCTGGCCGACCAGGACCAGGTCTCGGTGACCGGTCCCTGGTGGGAGCTGCGCCCGGACAGCCCCGCGTACCGCGAGGCGCGGCACGCCGCGATCAGCGACGCGCTGCTGCGCGCCCGGGAGTACGCGGAGGCGCTCGGCGCCCGCGTCACCGCGCTGATCGAGCTGGCCGACGCCGGTCCGGGGGACCGGCCGATGTTCGCCCGCGCGGGGTTCGACGTCGGCGCCGGTGGCGGGGTGCCCGAGCTGGAGCTGGACCCCCAGCCGCAGACCGTGCAGGCCGCGGTGCAGGCCCGGTTCACGATCAGCGATCCGGTGCTGGGCTGATGCCTCCGGCCCGGGTGCTGGCCGTCGACGAGCTGGTGGCGCGGGCGCGGGCGCTGGCCGACGCCGGTCCGCGACAACTGCTCGGCATCACCGGGGCGCCCGGCGCCGGGAAGTCCACCCTCGCCGAGCGGATCGTCGCCGAGGTCGGGCCGAGCGCCCGGCTGGTGCCGATGGACGGCTTCCACCTGGCGCAATCGCAGCTGGTCCGGTTGGGCCGCGCCGACCGCAAGGGCGCGGTCGACACCTTCGACGCCAACGGGTACGTCTCGCTGCTGCGCCGGTTGCGCCGGCTGGAGCCGACCTCGGTCTACGCGCCGGAGTTCCGCCGGGAGATCGAGGAGCCGGTGGCCGGGGCGATAGAGGTGCCGCCGTCGGTCCGCCTGGTGGTGACCGAGGGCAACTATCTGCTGGTTCCGGACTTCCCGTGGCAGGAGGTCCGGACGCTGCTGCACGAGGTGTGGTTCCTCGACCTGGACGCCGAGCTGCGCCAGCGCCGGTTGACCGCCCGGCACGAGGCGTACGGGCGGTCACCGGAGCAGGCACGGACCTGGGCGTTGGGCAGCGACGAGGCGAACGCGGCCCGCGTCACTCCCACGGCGGACCGGGCGGACCTGGTGGTCCGCCTGCCCGATCCGTCGGTGGGCTGAGCGGGCCCCGCTCTCACTGACCTCGGTCGTCGCGGGTCATGTCCCCGGTCGCGGGCGTCCCCTCGTCGAGGCGGTAGCGCAGGAGCACCGCGCCCGTGGTGGAGGTGGCGGCCGGCTCGACGAGGGTCAGGTTGGCGGGTACGGCCCCGCCGTCGAACACCTTCTTGCCGACTCCCAGCACGATGGGGAAGATCCACAGGTTGAGCCGGTCGAAGAGGCGCTCGCGCAGGAGCGTCTGGACCAGGTTGAGGCTTCCGATCACGTGGATCTTCTCGTGCCTGTCCCGCAGCTCACGCACGGCGCTGCCCAGGTCGGGGCCCAGCTGGGTCGAGCCGGCCCAGCCCAGGTCCGGGTTGCCCCGTGAGGCGACGTACTTCGGGATGCGGTTGAACAGGGTGGCGATGTCGCCGTCGATCCCTTCGCCCTGCTGCGGCCAGTACCCGGCGAAGATGTCGTACGTCCGGCGGCCCAGCAGCAGCGCGTCCATGCCCTGCATGCCCTCCATGACCTGTTGGCCGCCCGTCTCGTCGAGCAGCGGCGCCTGCCAGCCCCCGTACGGAAAGCCCTCCGGGTCCTCGTCCGGGCCGCCCGGTGCCTGGGCCACCAGGTCGAGTGTCGCGAACAGGTCGATGTGGATCGTGCCCATGCGGTTCTCCTAGTCGAGTTCGCGGACCGGTCGGGCCGGGTTGCCGACGGCGACCACGTTGGCGGGCAGGTCGCGGGTCACCACCGCCCCGGCGCCGACGACGGTATTTGCGCCGATCGTCACGCCCGCGAGCACTATCGCGCCGCCGCCGAGCCACACATTGTCGCCGATGGTGATCGGTTTGGCGGCCTCCCACTTGGCGCGGCGCGGGTCGGGCTCCACCGGGTGGGTGGGCGTGAGCAGTTGGACGCTCGGTCCGATCTGGACGTCCGCGCCGATGGTGATCGCCGCGACGTCGAGGAAGATCGCGTTGTAGTTGACGAAGCTGCGCGGGCCGATCCGGATGTTCCAGCCGTAGTCGCAGGAGAACGGTGGGCGGATCGAGGTGTCCTCGCCCAGGTCGCCGAGCAGGTCGCGCAGGGCCGCGAGCCGTGCCCCCGGATCAGCCGCCGAGCTGGTGTTGAAGCGTTCCATCAGCCGGGCGGCCCGGTCCAGGTCGGCGACGAGCTCGGGATCGTCGGCCAGGTAGGGCTCGCCGGCGAGCATCCTGTCCTTCATGGAGGTCACTGCTCGATCATGCCGGCTTGCGTAGTCGACTTGTGGCGGGTCCGTCATCTTTCGGCCTTCTTTTTGCATACCCGGTATGCAATTCTGGATTGTCAATGTGACTCCCGTACATCAAGACGCTTGACGAGGAGGATCCGTTGCACCAGGCAAGAAGATTGGCCGCTCTCGGCCTCGTGTCCGCGCTGGCGCTCTCCGCGCCGGTCCCCGCAACCGCCGCACCCGCCCCGCCGGGTCACGCCGGCAAACAGTCCACTTCGGGTGGGCCCATCGCCAACCGCTCGACCACCGTCACGCTGATCACCGGTGACCGGGTCACGGTCACGGCTGCCGGCGCCTCGGTCCACCGCGGCCCCGGCCGCGAGGGGGTGCGGTTCCTGGTCCAGCGCCAGCACGGGCGCCTCTCGGTGACACCGACGGACGCGCTGCCGCTGCTGCGCTCGGGCCGGGTGGACCGGCGACTGTTCGACGTCACCGGGCTGGTCGAGGCGCGCTACGACGACGCCCACCGCGACACCCTGCCGCTGCTGGTGTCGTACGGCTCGACGGGCACCACCTGGCGTACCCCGGCCGCGCTGCCCGGCACGCGGGTGACCCGTGACCTGCCGGCGATCCGCGGCGCCGCCCTGAGCACCGGAAAGTCCTCCCTCGGCGCGGTCTGGGCGACGGTCACCACCGCTCCCGCCGGTGCCCGCGTCGACGCGGCGGGGGGCGTCGAGCGGATCTGGCTGGACGGCCGCCGTCGGGTGACCCTCGACCACAGCGTGCCGCAGATCGGCGCGCCCGCCGCCTGGGCGGCCGGGTTCACCGGCAAGGGAGTGTCCGTCGCGGTGCTGGACACCGGCGTCGACGCGACCCACCCGGACCTGGCCGGCAAGGTGGCCGAGGCACGCAACTTCAGCGAGGCCCCCGACGCTCGGGACACGGTCGGCCACGGCACCCACGTGGCCTCGACCATCGCCGGCACCGGCGCGGCCTCCGGCGGTAAGTACCGGGGCGTGGCGCCGGACGCGACGCTGCTGGACGGCAAGGTCTGTGAGGACCAGGGCTGCAGCGACTCGGCGATCCTCGCCGGCATGCAGTGGGCCGCGGTGGAGAAGAACGCCGCGGTGGTCAACATGAGCCTCAGCGGCTGGGACACCCCGGAGGTCGACCCGCTGGAGGAGGCGGTGCAGACCCTGACCGCCCAGACCGGCACACTGTTCGTCCTCGCCGCCGGCAACGACGGCGCGGACGGCTCGGTCGGCTCCCCGGCCAGCGCCGACGCCGCCCTCGCCGTGGGCGCTGTGGACCGTGACGACAAGCTGGCCGACTTCTCCAGCAGGGGCCCGCGGATCGGCGACGACGCGCTGAAGCCGGACATCACCGCCCCCGGCGTCGACATCGTCGCCGCACGGTCCGCCACAGGTGTCATCGGCGACCCGGTGGGGGACCGCTACGTCACCCTCTCCGGCACCTCGATGGCCACTCCGCACGTGGCCGGTTCCGCCGCGCTGCTGGCCCAGCAGCACCCGGGATGGCAGGCCGACCGGCTCAAGGCCACCCTGATGGCCGCCGCCAAGCCACACCCGGAGCAGACCGCCTACCAGCAGGGCGCCGGGCGGGTCGACGTCGCGCACGCGATCACCGAGCAGATCAGCACCGACCCGGTGAGCGTCTCGTTCGGGCGTACGCTCTGGCCGCACGGTGACGACACCCCGATCACCCGCACGGTGACCTGGCGCAACGACGGTCCGGCCCCGGTCACCGTGGACCTGGGCGTCGAGGGCGCCGGCCCCGACGGTCGCGCGCTACCGGCCGGCCTGTTCGTCCTGGGCACCAACCACCTCACCGTGCCGGCGGGCGGCACGGCCGCCACGACCGTCACCGCGAACACCCGGCTCGGCGACGCCGACGGCTACTGGACCGGGCGGATCGTGGCCCGATCCGGTGCGGCGGTCGCGGTCACCCCGCTGGCCGTGCACCGGGAGGTGGAGAGCTACACGCTGACCGTGGAGCACCTGAACCGTTCCGGCGACCGCGCCGCGGAGCATTCGAGCAGCCTGGTCGGCCTGGACAGCTTCGCCTGGTGGGACCTCTACGGCCCCGACGGGGTGGCCACCGTGCGGGTGCCCAAGGGGCACTACGGGCTGACCAGTCTCATCTTCGAGCCCGCACCGGACGATGAGCCGGGTGCGATGTCGGTGCTGGCGCAGCCCGAACTGACAGTCGACCGGGACACCCGGATCGTGGTGGACGCCCGTCGGACCAGGCCGGTGCGGACGACAGTCCCCGAGGGGGGCGCCATCCCGGAGCTGGTCGACGTCAGTGGCAACTTCACCGCCGACGACGGCAGCGGATACACCATCGGGATCTGGGCGGACACGTTCACCGGCCTGACCAGCGGTCAACTGGGCAAGCCGGTCTCCGACGAGCGGTTCGTCGCCACGATCAGCAGTCAGTGGATCAAGCCGGACACGGCCAGCAGTCCCTACCTGTACGCGCTGGCCGAAGCGATCCCGGGCCGGCTGCCCACCGGGTTCGTCCGCAACTACTCCCGACGGGACCTGGCCACCGTCGTGCACCAGTTCCGCGGTGGCGATCCCGGGCTGGAGGCCGAACGGACCGTGTACCCCGTGCTGGAGTACAACGTCGGCGGTTCCGCTCTGGTCCTGCCCACAGCCGTTCCCGGTCAGCGGGTCGAGCACTACAACACCAGGGGCGTGAAGTGGGAGTCCGACATCTACTTCGGAACGCGGGACGAGGACGGCTGGTTGAACCCGCAGACGGCGCTCTTCTCCGTCCCGACCGCGTACCGGGCGGGGCGGACCGTGCAGGAGACCTGGAACCAGGCCCCGTACGGGCCGTCGTTCCCGGCTCCGCGCTGGCCCGAGGACAGCGTCACCCGCATCGGTGACACCATCCTGGTCAGCCTGCCGATGTTCAGCGACGCCGCCGGGCACCCGGGCGCGTCGCTCGTCGACAGCGAGCGGACCGAGCTCTGGCGCGACGGCAAGCTGGTCGGCGAGAGCGAGTACTCCGGCTTCGGCGAGTTCACCGTGCCACCCGGTACGGGGAACTACCGGCTCGTCACGTCGGCGAAGCGCAGCGTCACCGACCTGAGCACCGAGGTGGAGTCCACCTGGACCTTCCGGTCCGGGCACGTCGCCGGTGACACGCCGGCCCGGCTGCCCCTGTCGGCGGTGCGCTTCGCGCCGCCGTTGCGCGTCGACAACAGCGCTCCGGCCGGTCAGGGCTTCGTCGTTCCGGTGCGCGTGCAGCGGCAGCCCGGCGCTTCGGCCGCCCGGGTGGAGAAGCTGACCGTCGACGTCTCGTACGACGGCGGGAAGACCTGGCGCAACGCGACGCTGGTCCGCGCCTCCGGCGATGGCTGGTTGGCAGTGCTGCGCCATCCGGCGGGTGCCGGCCACGTGTCGCTGCGGGCCACCGCTCGGGACACCGCCGGCAACACGGTGACCGAACGGATCATCCAGGCGTACCGGTTGCGCTGAGGCGTACCCCTGTCGGGTCCGCGGCCGAGTGCCGCGGACCCGGCGGGGCCGTCAGTCGTTGGCGTGCAGGGCGGCGTTCAGCTCGATGCCCCGGCCGGTGCGTGGCCGGGCCTCCAGCGCGCCGGTGACCGAGTTGCGCCAGAACAGCAGGCCGTCGACGCCGGACAGCTCCCGGGCCTTGACCACCCGGCCGTCCGGGAGCGTGACCTTCGAACCGGCGGTCACGTAGCAGCCGGCCTCGACCACGCAGTCGTCGCCCAGCGAGATGCCGATGCCGGCGTTCGCGCCGACCAGGCTCCGCTCGCCGATGCTCACCTTGTCGGTGCCGCCGCCGGAGAGGGTGCCCATGATCGATGCGCCCGCGCCCACGTCGGAGCCGTCCCCGACCACCACGCCCTGCACGATCCGCCCCTCGACCATCGAGGTGCCGAGCGTGCCGGCGTTGAAGTTGCAGAAGCCCTCGTGCATCACTGTGGTGCCGGCGGCCAGGTGCGCGCCCAGGCGGACCCGGTCGGCGTCGGCGATCCGCACACCGGAGGGCACCACGTAGTCGGTCATCCGGGGGAACTTGTCCACCCCGTACACCGCCAGGTGGCGACCCGCCGCCCGCTCGATCACCCGCAGCTCGTCCACCCGCTCCGGCGGGCACGGCCCGGCGGACGTCCAGGCCACGTTCGCCAGCTTGCCGAAGATGCCGTCGAGGTTGAGCTGGTTGGGTCGCACCAGGCGGTGGGAGAGCAGGTGCAACCGGAGGTACGCGTCGGAGGCGTCCTTGATCGGGTCGTCCAGCGAGCCGATCACGGTGACCACCTGGACGGTACGCAGACCGGGCAGCGGTCGGTCGCCCAGCGCGCCCGGCGGCAGGTCCAGCACGTCCGACTCGCCCTCACCGGCGACCAACGGCAGCTCGCCCAGGCCCAGCTTGCCGGTCGGATACCAGGTGTCGAGCACCTGCCCCTCGGCGGTGACGGTGGCCAGGCCGATGCCCCAGGCGGAATCTGCGGACGTCACTGTTACACCTCTCGGTCGCGGCCGGGCCGGCCTCGGCTCGCTCCTCGCGCTGACAGACCTGAAGGTACCGTGCGAGCCATGGAGAACCCGCTGACCCCCGAGGTCCTCGCCGATCCGGTGCAGCTGACCCGCGTACTGGTTGACATAGAGTCCGTGTCCCTCAACGAGAAGGCGATCGCCGACTGTGTCGAGGAGGTGCTGCGGGGCGTACCGCACCTGTCCACGTACCGACACGGCAACACCGTGATGGCCCGCACCGACCTCGGCCGGTCGCAGCGCGTCGTGCTCGCCGGTCACCTGGACACCGTGCCGCTCAACAACAACTTTCCGTCGACCATGCGCGGCGACCTGATGTACGGCTGCGGAACCTCCGACATGAAGTCCGGCACCGCGTACGCCCTGCACCTGGCCGTGACGCTGCCCGAGCCGCGCTACGACGTGACGTACTTCTTCTACGAGGCCGAGGAGATCGAGTCGCGCTACAACGGGCTGAACCTGGTCGCCCAGGCGTTCCCGGAGTGGCTGGAGGCGGACTTCGCGGTGCTGCTGGAGCCGACGTACGGCATCGTCGAGGCGGGCTGCCAGGGCACCATGCGGTCGGTGGTCACCACGACAGGCGTACGCGCCCACTCGGCGCGCTCCTGGCACGGGGTGAACGCGATCCACGCTGCCGGTGAGGTGCTGCGACGCCTCCAGACGTACGAGGCGCGCCGGGTCACCATCGACGGCTGTGACTACCGTGAGGGCATGAACGCGGTACGGATCAACGGCGGCGTGGCCGGCAACGTGGTCCCCGATCTCTGTGAGATCGAGGTCAACTACCGGTTCGCTCCGGACCGCACCCCCGCCGAGGCGGAGGCGCACCTGCGTGAGGTGTTCGCCGGCTTCGAGGTGCGGGTGACCGACACCGCGGCGGGTGCCGCGCCGGGCCTGGAGGCGGCCCCGGCGAAGGAGTTCCTGGCGGCGGTCGGCGCCGCGCCGATCGGCAAGCTGGGCTGGACGGACGTGGCCCGGTTCGCGGCCATGGGGATCCCCGCGCTGAACTTCGGCCCGGGCGACCCGAACCTCGCCCACCACCCCGACGAGCACGTCGAGATCAGCAAGATCCGTGACGGCGCGGCGACCCTGCACCGCTGGCTCGCCCCGGCCTGACCCGGTCGGAACCGCTCCGGTCGGCCCGTTCCGGCGATCAAGAGGTTCGCGTCAGCCTGGCCCGTTGTCGGCGGCGCGAACCTCTTGATCGGCTCCGGATCCCGTGGTGGCGGCGGCGGGCGACAGGGCGGGGTCGTGATCGCGGGTGCGGCGGCGCTCGGCCACCACGTCGTGGATCCGCCGCTGCATCTGTCGACGGATCCGGATCATCTCGCTGTTGCTGATCACGCTGTCTCCTCCCCCGAAGGCGCGCGCCGGGGCATACCCGGTATGTGAATAGTAAGACGTACGGGGAAGCCAAATAGTTGCCCTTGATCGCGAACTATTTCCCGGCGTCCGTAGCCCGCGCCCCCGGCGTGTGCGGCTCCACTACGGTTGCTGCATGAGCCAGAACAACGGGCGGGAGGCCGGCCGCAGCCCGGGGCGGGAGCGGCACCGGGGCGCCGTCACGCTGCGCCGGGGGGCGATCCCGAGCAGCACCGCCGACCAGCGGCTGCTGGACTCGCGCGGGCGCGAGGACTGGAAGACCAGGGATGCCTGGCGGGCGCTGCGGATCCTCTCCGAGTTCGTCGAGGGCTTCGACACCCTCGCCGACCTGCCGCCGGCGGTAAGCGTCTTCGGTTCGGCACGCAGCGGCCCGGACACGGCCGAGTGCAAGCTGGCCGAGGAGATCGGCGGCGCGCTCGCGCGGGCCGGTTACGCGGTGATCACCGGGGGTGGCCCTGGCGTGATGGAGGCCGCCAACCGAGGCGCCACCGAGGCCGGCGGGCTCTCCGTCGGGCTCGGCATCGAGCTGCCGTTCGAGCAGGGCATCAACGACTGGGTCGACCTGGCCATCGACTTCCGCTACTTCTTCGCCCGCAAGACCATGTTCGTCAAGTACGCGCAGGCGTTCGTGGTGCTGCCCGGCGGGTTCGGCACCATGGACGAGCTGTTCGAGGCGCTCACCCTGGTGCAGACCGGCAAGGTCACCCGGTTCCCGGTCGTGCTGATGGGGGTCGCCTACTGGCAGGGACTGCTCGACTGGTTGCGCGACACCATGGCCGCCAGCGGCAAGATCGGCCCGGTGGACCTGGATCTGATCTGCCTCACCGACGACGTCAACGCGGCCGTCCGACACATCGTCGAGGCCGAGGCGGCGCTCTCCGTCAAACAGGACGCGGTCCGTGACGAGGCAGTCGCCCGCACCGGCGCCGACCAGCAGGCCGCCGCCGAGCAGGCCGCCGACCGGTCCCGGGAGGGCTGATGGCGGCGGTCTGCGTCTTCTGCGCCTCGTCCCGTACCCTCGACCAACGCTGGCTCGACCTCGCCGCCGAGACCGGCGCTGAGCTGGCCCGGCGCGGGCACACACTGGTCAGCGGCGGCGGCTGCGTCGGCATGATGGGCGCGGTGGTCGACGGCGCCCGCGCCGCCGGCGGGCGCACCGTGGGCGTCATCCCGCAGGCGCTCGTCGATCTGGAGGTCGCCGACCTCGCCTCGGACGAGCTGCTGGTGACCGACTCGATGGCCAGCCGCAAGACCCTGATGATCGACAGGTCGGACGCCTTCCTCGCCCTGCCGGGCGGGCTCGGCACACTCGACGAGCTGTTCGAGGTCTGGACCACCGCCACCCTCGCCCTGCACGCCAAGCCGATGGTGCTGATCGACGCCGACGGCTTCTACCGGCCTCTGCTGGACTGGCTCACCAGCCTCACCGACCAGCACTTCCTCAAACCCGCCGGCCGCAACCTGCTGACCGTGGTCGCCACGGTCCCCGAGGCCCTGAAAGCGCTGGAGGCCGCCCTACCCTGACTCCGGACCACCGATCATGCGGTTGGCGGCAGGGCCGTCGGCGTGTCGTGCCGCCAACCACATGATCGACGGGGGTGGATGGGGTGAGGTTGGGGCGGATGGGTGTCGTATGGGCGTGATGGGATTTGGTGATGCAGGCGTACCGGTTGGTGCGACGGTCCGGCGGGCCGGCGCGGGGGGACGGGGCCGGCACCCTGCCCGCTGGCGGCGGTGCGTCCGTCGGCGGCGGCGCCTCCCTCGCCGCTGAGCCGGACTCCGTCGGCGGCTCAGGGCCGGCGAGCGGTGACCCGGGCTTCCGGGCCGATCCGGTGCAGGCCGAGGTCGTCGGGCACACCGACGGGCCGATGCTGGTGCTCGGCGGTCCCGGCACCGGCAAGACCAGCACCCTCGTCGAGGCGGTCGCCGCCCGGGTCGCCGAGGGGGTCGATCCCGAACGCGTCCTGGTGCTGACCTTCGGCCGTCGTGGTGCCACCGCGCTGCGTCAACGCATCGAGGCCCGGGTCGCGCAGGACGGCTACCGGGTGCTGCGCGAGCCACTGGTTCGCACCTTCCCGGCGTACGCCTTCGGGCTGCTGCGCCGGGCCGCCGCCGAACGCGGCGAGCCGTCGCCCCGCCTGCTCACCGGCCCCGAGCAGGATCTGATCATTCGCGAGCTGCTGGACGTGGTCGGCGAGGAGCCCGAGGACGACCCGGTCGGCTGGCCCACCGATCTGCGCCCGGCGCTGCGCACCCGGGCCTTCGCCGGTCAGTTGCGCGACCTGCTCATGCGCGCCGCCGAGCGCGGGGTGGGCCCGGTCGACCTGGCCCGGCTGGGTGAGAAGCTCGGCCGCGCCGACTGGCCGGCCGCCGCCCGCTTCCTGCGGGAGTACGTCGCGGTGCTCGCGCTGCGCGACGTCAGCAACCGGGGCTCCATCGCGTACGACCCGGCCGAGCTGGTCCGTGCCGCCACCGGTCTGCTGCGCGATGACGAGGAGCTGCTGGCCGCCGAGCGTCGCCGCCTCGCCCACGTGTACGTCGACGAGCTGGCCGACACCGATCCCGCCCAGCTCGAACTGCTCTCGGTCATCGCCGGCGGGGGCAAGTCGCTCGTCGCGTTCGCCGATCCCGACTCCTCCACGTACGCCTTCCGTGGTGCGGACCCGGCCGGGGTGACCACCTTCGGGCACCGCTTCCGGACGGCTTCCGGCGCGCCGGCCGCCCAGGTGCTGCTGAGCACCTCCTATCGGGCCGGCCCGGTCCTGCTCGCCGCGATGGCCCGGCTGGGCCGCCGGCTGCGCGGTCCGATGGCGCACCGCCGGCTGCACCCGCTGCCGGAGGCGCCGGCCGGTGTGGTCGAGGTGCACACGTTCCGGTCGGCGACCAGCGAGGCCGCCTGGCTCGCCCACGCGCTGCGCGCCGCGCACCTGCTCGACGGCGTGCCGTGGTCGCGGATGGCGGTGCTGGTGCGATCCACCGCGTTGCAGTTGCCCACCCTGCAACGCGCGCTGCACGCCGCCGGTGTCCCCACCGTGGTGCACGGCGAGGACCTGCCCCTGCACCTGCAACCGGCGGTCGCGCCACTGCTGCTCCTGCTGCGCTGCGCGCTGGAGCCGGCCCGTCTGGACGAGGAGGCCGCGGTCGCGCTGCTGCACTCGCCGCTGGGCGGGGCCGACCCGCTCGCCGAACGGCGGCTCCGGCAGGGCCTGCGTGCCCTGGCGCTGGCCGGCGGTGACCGCCGCCCGTCCGGTGAGCTGATCGTCGAGGCACTGCAGGACCCGACGGAGCTGGCCGGCATCGACAGGCGGTGGGCCGAGCCGGCGCAGGCAGTGGCCGGTCTGCTCGCCACCGCCCGGGACGCCGCCGCCCAACCCGGCGCGACCGCCGAGACCGTGCTCTGGGAGGTCTGGGACGCCAGCGGGCTGGCCGAGCGCTGGGCCGGCGCGATCACCCAGGGACGGCCGGCGGCCGGCGAGGGCGACCTGGCCCGCCGCCGGCGAGCCGAGGCGGCCGACCGGGACCTGGACGCCGTGCTGGTGCTCTTCGACGCGGCGGCCCGCTTCACCGACCGGCTGCCCGGCGCCCGCACCGAGGTCTTCCTCGACCACGTGCTCGCCCAGGACCTGCCGGCGGACACGATCGCACCGACCGCCGACCGGGGCGCGGCGGTCCGACTGCTCACCGCGCACGCCGCGAAGGGCCTGGAGTGGGACCTGGTCGCGGTCGCCGGGGTGCAGGAGGGCATCTGGCCGGACCTGCGCCTACGCGGCAGCCTGCTCGGCTCGGAGCGGCTGGTCGACGTGCTGGCCGGCCGATCCGTCGGCGGCGCCCGGGCGGCCAACGTGGTGGGGCAGACCTCTGCCCTGCTCGACGAGGAGCGCCGGCTCTTCCACGTCGCCATCAGCCGGGCCCGGCACCGCCTGCTGGTCAGCGCGGTGGCGTCGGCGGCGGTCGGCGGTGACGACCACGAGGAGCAGCCCAGCCGATTCCTGCACGAGCTGGGCCCGAGCACGCCGCCCACCGCGCCTCCGAGCGCGCCGCCCACCCCGCCGAGCACGCCGCCCGGTCCGCGTTCCGGCCCTCCGGGGGGCGAGTCGGTCGCCGGCTCGCCGAGCGACACGACCGCCGCCGACGGCGCGACCGGCAACGGCGCGACCCGCGGCGACGAGGCCCACGGCGGCGCGACCGGCAAGGGCGTGGCCGCCACCAGCGCGACCGGCAAGGGCGTGGCCGCCACCAGCGCGACCGGCACCAGCGCGACCGGCAATGGCGCGACCGGCAATGGTGCGACTGGCAATGGCGCGACCGGCGGCGGTGTCGCCGCCTCCGGCAGCGAGGGTGGGGCCGAGGAGGACGGCGAGGACCAGCCCGGCGCGCTGCCCGTCACCCGGCCGCCCCGGGCGCTCACCCTGCCGGCGTTGGTCGCCGAACTGCGTACCGCCATCACCGACCCCGCCGCGCCGGCGGCCCGGCGGCGCGCCGCGGCGGTCGAGCTGGCCCGGCTGGCCGCCGCCGGTGTGCCCGGCGCGCACCCCGACGACTGGTGGGGGCTGCGGGCGCTCTCCGACGACCGGCCGCTCGTCGACGAGGGAACGCCGGTGCGGGTCACTCCCTCGGCGATGGAGAGCGCGCTGCGGTGCAGCCTGCGTTGGCTGCTGGAACGGCACGGCGGCAGTGGCCCGACCAGCACCGCGCAGGGGGTGGGCAACCTGGTGCACGCCGCCGCGATGCTCGCCGAGGACGCCAGCGCCGACCGGGGCGCCCTGCTCGACTACGTGGCCGCCCGGTTCGACGCGATCGAGTTGGCCGCCAGGTGGATGGCCGGCCCCGAGCGGGAGCGCGCCGAGGCGATGGTCGACAAGCTGCTGCGCTGGCTGGCCACCAACCCACGCCGGCTGCTCGCCATCGAGCACGAGTTCGCGGTCCGCCTGGACGATCCGCAGCGGCCCGTCGACCTTGCCGGGCGGGTCGACCGGCTGGAGGTCGACGAGGCCGGCCGGCTGGTGGTGATCGACCTCAAGACCGGCAAGTCGACAGCGGTGACCGGCTCCGAACTGGCCGAGCACCCGCAGCTCGGCGCGTACCAGGCGGCGGTGGAGGCGGGCGCGTTCGCCGAGTTCGGCGACGAGTCCGGCGGCGCGGCGCTGGTGCAGCTCGGCACCTCCGCGAAGGATGCGCGGGAGCAGAACCAGCCGGCGGCGGGCGAGGGCCCGGCGGCCGGCTGGGCGACGGCGCTGGTCCGGCGAACCGCCGATACGATGGCAGCCGCCACGTTCGCCGCGGTGGCCAACTCGAAGTGCCGGGTCTGCCCGGTGCGCACCAGCTGCCCGGTCTCCGGGCAGGGGCGCCAGGTGGTCGAGCCGCCGACCGTCCGTCCTCCGGAGAATCCATGACCCAGCCCACCCTGTTCGGCGCGGCCCCCGCGCCGACGCCCCGGCTGGCGGACTCCGGGCCCCGGTACACCCCGGTGGAGCTGGCGAAACTGCTGCGGTTGCCGGCGCCCACCCGGGAGCAGGCCGCGATCATCGCCGCCCCGGTGGAGCCGCTGCTGGTGGTGGCCGGGGCCGGGTCGGGCAAGACCGAGACGATGGCCGCGCGGGTGGTCTGGCTGGTGGCCAACTCGTACGTGCGCCCGGAGCAGATCCTCGGGCTGACCTTCACCCGCAAGGCGGCCGGCGAACTGGCCCACCGCGTCCGTACCCGGCTCGACCAGCTCATCCGCCGCCTCGGCCGGCAGGGTCGCGACCCGCTGGACGACCCGCTCGCCGGTGAGCCCACCGTCTCCACCTACCACTCGTACGCCGGCCGGATCGTCACCGAGCACGGTCTGCGGGCCGGCTACGAGCCGTCCACCCGACTGCTCACCGAGGCGTCCCGCTGGCAGCTGGTCGACCTGCTGGTGCGCAACTACGACGGCGACATGTCCGAGGTGGACCGGATGCCGAGCACCATCACCGACGCGGTGCTGGCGCTCGCCGGGGAGCTGGACGAGCACCTGGTCGCCCCGGACCAGCTGGCCGCCTGGACCGGGCGGTTCTTCGCCGAGGTGCAGTCGCGGCCCGGCCGGGTGTACGCCGACGTGCGCAAGGCACTCACCCTGCAACAGACCCGGCTGCGCCTGCTGCCGCTGGTGCGGGCGTACGCCCGGCGCAAGGCGGACTTCGAGGCGATGGACTTCGCCGACCAGCTCGCCCGGGCGGCGCGGGTGGCCCGGGATCATCCGGGGGTCGGCGAGATCGAGCGGGACCGTTTCCGGGTGGTGCTGCTCGACGAGTACCAGGACACCAGCCACGCCCAGGTGGTGCTGCTCAACGCGCTGTTCGGCGGCGGGCATCCGGTGACGGCGGTGGGCGACCCGTGTCAGTCCATCTACGGCTGGCGGGGGGCCAGCGCGGGCACCCTGGACCGGTTCCCCACCGAGTTCGCCCGCGCCGACGGTGAGCCGGCCCCGGCGCTCGGGCTCACCACCAGTTGGCGTAACCGTCCGGAGATCCTCCGGGTGGCGAACGCGCTCTCCACCCCGCTGCGCGCGGCCGGCGCCCGGGTGCCGGAGCTGCGCTCCGCGCTTACCGTCCGCGACCCGATCCCGCACCGCAGCCCCGGCGGGGCGGCCGGCGGGACAGTGCACTGCGCGCTGCTGCCCACGTACGCCGACGAGGCTGCGTGGATCGCCGACAGCGTGCTCGCCGCCTGGCGCGGCGCGGCCCGGATGCCCGGCGCGGCGCCCGAGCACATACCGGTGGCGCAGCGACCGACCACTGCCGTGCTGGTCCGGGTCCGCAGCCAGATTCCGGCGATCGAATCGGCGTTGCGGGAGCGTGGCCTGCCGGTGGAGGTCGTCGGGCTGGGTGGTCTGCTGGACACTCCCGAGGTCCGCGACGTGGTCTGCACGCTGCGGGTGCTTGCCGATCCGACCGACGGGGCCGCGTTGCTGCGGCTGCTCACCGGGGCCCGCTGGCGGATCGGGCCACGTGACCTGGTGTCGCTGCACCGGCGGGCCCGGGCCATCGCCAACGCTCGACGCCAGGTGGCCGCCGACGAGAACGCGGAGATCAGCCCCGATCTGCTGGACGAGGCGACCCTGGTGGAGGCGCTGGCCGACCTCGGCCCGGCGCAGGCGTACTCGGCGGAGGGGTTCGCGCGGCTGCGCGCGTACGGCATGGAATTGGCCCTGTTGCGGTACCGCCTGGACCAGGCCCTGCCGGATCTGATCGCGGACATCGAACGCACGATCGGCCTGGACGTGGAGGTCGCGGTGCGCGCCGGCCGCGAGGGCGCCGGTGACGCCGGCCTGGCCCGGGGGCACCTGGACGCCCTGGGTGACGTGGCGGCCCGCTTCAGCGGGGAGACGCCCGGCGCGACGCTTTCCGGTTTCCTGTCCTACCTGGCCGCCGCCGAGGACGAGGAGCGCGGTCTCGCCCCGGGCGAGGTCGAAGTGGTGGAGGGCGCGGTACAGGTGGTCACCGCGCACGCCGCGAAGGGGCTGGAGTGGGACGTGGTGGCGGTCGCCGGGCTGTGCCGTGGGTCGTGGCCCGGGCCGGTGCGCAACTCCGACCACTGGCTCGGCGGGCTCGGTGTGCTGCCGTTCCCGCTGCGCGGCGACGCCGACGGGTTGCCCGAGCTGGCGCTCGACGAGGCGGCCGACCAGCGGGCCGTGGCCCGGGCGGTGAGCGACTTCACCGACGCCTGGCGGGCCCACGACGAGCGGGAGGAGCGCCGGCTGACGTACGTGGCTGTCACCCGGCCGCGCCGGCTGCTGCTCTGCTCCGGGTACTGGTGGGGGGAGGGGACGAAGCGGCCGCGGGGCCCGTCGGTCTTCCTGCGCGAGGTGTACGACGCCTGCCTGGACGGCGGCCCGGGGCACCTGGTCGACGCGTGGGCGCCGGAGCCCACTCCGGACGCCACGAACCCGACGGCCGAGGTGGTGCTGCGCGCGGAGTGGCCGGCTGACCCACTGGGTGGCCGTCGGCCGGCGCTGGCCGAGGCGGCCGGGCTGGTGCGTCGCCTGATGACCGACGGCCCGGCCTCGGTGGGCGTCGGCCCGGTCGGCTCGGTGGGCGTCGGGCCGGTCGGCCCGGTGGTCGCGGGGCCGATGGTGACCGTCGAGCCGGAGGTGGACCCGGAGGTGGCGCGCTGGCGTCGCGAGGCGGATCTGCTGCTGGCCGAGCGGGCCGAGCTGACCCGTCTCTCCGGCGCGGTCGAGGTGGCCCTGCCCGGGCAGTTGAGCGTCACCCAGTTGGTGGCGTTGCGCCGTGACCCGGCGGCGCTGGCCCGTACGCTGCGCCGTCCCGTGCCCACCGAGCCCAACCCGTACGCACGCCGGGGCACCGCCTTCCACGCCTGGCTGGAGCAGCGTTTCGGCGCGGACCGCCTGCTCGACCTGGACGAGCTGCCCGGCGCGGCGGATGCGGACGCCGCACCGGACGAGGCGCTTGTCGAGTTGCAGGAGCGGTTTCTGGCCAGCGAGTGGGCCAACCGCGTGCCGGTCGAGGTGGAGGTGCCGTTCGCCACGGTGATCGCGGGCGTGGTGGTCCGGGGGCGGATGGACGCGGTCTTCGCCCGCCCGGGCGACCGGTTCGACGTGGTCGACTGGAAGACCGGCGCGCAGCCGACCGGGCCGGCGGCGGACGTGGCCGCCGTGCAATTGGCCGTGTACCGGCTGGCGTGGGCCGAGCTGGCCGGCGTGCCTGTCGACCGGGTCGGGGCGGCCTTCCACTACGTCCGGCACGGCGTGACGGTTCGGCCCGCCGACCTGCTGGACGTGACCGGGCTCACGGCGATGATCGCCCGATTGCCCGAAGATTCCGCCCAAGATTGACCGCTGGCGGGAAAACCATGATACGTTGACCGGGTTGCAGTTTTGGTTACCAGAGACTCTGTGTGCGCCTGGCGGGATTGTGGCCCCAGGCGCTCTTTGTTGTGTCCGGAGTTCTCCGGGCGGGGCGACCAGAAGCGACAGGCGATTCGCGCATTCCCGCGCGGAGCGCTCCTCTTCGGGCACGCAACACGTGCGTGTCCGACGTTCCGTCAAGGAGACGAAACACATGGCTATTGGCACCGTGAAGTGGTTCAACGCTGACAAGGGCTTCGGCTTCATCACCCCGGACGGCGGCGGCGCTGACGTCTTCGCCCACTTCTCGGCGATCCAGTCCTCCGGCTACCGGAGCCTGGACGAGAACCAGCGGGTCGAGTTCGAGGTGACCCAGGGCCAGAAGGGCCCGCAGGCGGAGAACATCCGTCCGCTCTGATCTTCGGATCGGTCAGTAGTACCCGTCGCGCCCTCCGGGTGTGACGGTGACGGGACCGGCCCGCCCCGCCGTCGACCTGCCCAGCAGGCGGCGGCCCGGCGGCGGGCCGGCCCGTACCCTAATCGGTTCGTGCTTGTGAGTCCTGGCGGCCTTGTGCCGCTGGTGACAGCGCCGACATCGGCGCCCTCCCTCGACACGTGCCGCGTCGAGGAAGGCTTCTGCGTGACCACAGTTATTCCGTCTTTCGCCCATACCGGTCTGGCGCCGGCGCTGCTGAGCGCGCTGACCGCGCAGGGCATCATCGAGCCGTTCCCGATCCAGTCGGCCACCCTTCCGGACTCGCTCGCGGGTCGGGACGTGCTCGGCCGGGGTCGTACCGGCTCGGGTAAGACCCTCGCCTTCGGGCTTCCCCTGCTGTCCCGCACCGCCGGCCGCAAGGCCCGGCCGGGTCGTCCGCTGGCCCTGGTGCTGGTGCCGACCCGTGAGTTGGCGCAGCAGGTGACCACCGCACTCGCTCCGTACGCCCGGGCCGTCGGTCTGCGCTGCGCCACGGTCGTCGGCGGGCTGTCGTTGCAGCGGCAGGCGGACGCGCTGCGTGCCGGCGCCGAGGTGGTCGTGGCGACCCCCGGCCGGCTGCACGACCTGATCAACCGTGGCGACGCCCGGCTCGACCAGGTCGAGATCACCGTGCTGGACGAGGCCGACCAGATGGCCGACATGGGCTTCCTGCCGCAGGTGACCAAGCTGCTGGAGCAGGTCGCACCACAGGGTCAGCGGATGCTCTTCTCCGCCACCCTGGACGGCGGCGTGGACCGGCTGGTCCGCCGCTTCCTCAGCAGCCCGGTGACCCACTCGGTCGACCCGGGCACCGCCACGGTCACCGCGATGACCCACCACGTGCTGCACGTCGACGCGCTCGACAAGCCCGACGCGTTGACCCGGATCGCCGCCCGTGAGGGTCGCACCATCCTGTTCATGGGCACCAAGCACCGCGCCGACCGGCTCGCGCGCCAGTTGCTCTCCAAGGGCGTACGCGCCGCCGCGCTGCACGGTGGCAAGTCCCAGCCGCAGCGCACCCGCATCCTGGAGCAGTTCCGCAACGGCCAGGTGACCGCCCTGGTCGCCACGGACGTGGCGGCTCGGGGCATCCACGTCGACGGCCTCGACATGGTGGTCAACGTGGACCCGCCGACCGAGGCCAAGGACTACCTGCACCGCGGTGGTCGGACGGCCCGCGCCGGCGAGTCCGGCTCCGTTGTCACCCTGGTCCTGCCGGAGCAGCGCCGGGACGTGTCCCGGCTGATGGCCACCGCTGGCATCCGGCCGCAGTCGGTCCAGGTGCGCTCGGGTGACGAGGCGCTGGCGCGGGTCACCGGGGCACGCGAGCCGTCCGGTGTGCCGGTGACGATCGCCGCTCCGCCGGTGGCCGTCAACCGGGGCCGCGCGGCCGGTGGCTCGGCCACCGACGGCGGTGCACGACCGGCGCACCGCGCGTCGGGCCGCTCCCGTCGTCCGCGTCGCCCGCGTACCGTCTGATCCCGCACGCACGTCACCGACCCGTCCCGCTTCGGCGGGGCGGGTCGTTTCGTCTGCGGGATGGTTCGGGTTCCGCCCGGGTCGGCCGCCCCGACGGTCGTGGCGGCCGGCCGCCCGCGCCGCCCGGCCGCTGACCCGAGTCGAATATCAGCCGTGGGTTGGTCGGCTGGCCGACTGTGCCCCGGCCCGGTGTGGTCGAAGCTGGCCACCGGGGGGAGCCGGGCGGGGGCCCGGTTCGGGAGGGGTGACCATGGCGGGCGAAGCCGGCTCGGGGGCGCTGCGCGAACTGATCCTGGTCGTCGCGGTCGGGCTCGCCGGGTTGCTGCTCGCGATGGTCGCGGCCTTCGCGCCCTGGCACGCCACCCCGGCGGGCAATGCTCCCGCCGGTCTGGTGGAGCTGCGCAGTCCCGGCGACCCGGGCTCCGGCCCGGCGGTCGAGCCGCGGGGCTGAGCAGCGACCGGTCGACCGGCGCCGGCGGAGCGGCAGGCCCGGTCCGGATCGGTACGAGGGTGTGGTCGGGGCCGGCGGGGCACCGACCCGACCACACCGCCCCGGTGGTCAGGACGTCGTGGACGCCCGGTCGGTCGTGGTGCGGTTGAGCAGGTCGGCGAGGCTGGTGCTGTCCACCACTGTGGCGATCGCCCCGTGCACCGCCAGCCAGACGTCGGTGAGCCCGGCAGCCACCCCGTGGTAGCCGGCGCGTTCGGCAGGCAGTCCGCGAACCGTGGTCAGCGAGCCGCCGACCGCGCGCAGCACATCCCCGACGGTGATCTCCTCGGGTGGCCGGGTCAGCGCGTATCCGCCCTCCGCGCCCCGATGGCTGAGCAGCAGACCGGCCCGGCGCAGGTCGAGCAGGATGCCCTGCAGGAAGCTGAGCGGAATCTCCTGCACCTCGGCCAGGCTGCCCGCCTTCACCAACTCGCTGGTGCCACCACCGCCCGCGTCGCCGCCGCCGCCGCGGACGGCGGCGGCGACGGCGAGCATCGCCCGGAGCGCGTAGTCGCTGCGCGCGGAGACGTACACGTCACTGACCAGCCTGGTCCAGTACGCCCCAGCGACGGCGGATCGCCTTGTCGGCCGCGCCGAACGCCGCGTCGACAGCCAGACCGACGACCAGGATCACGATCATGATGGCCATCAGCCGTTCCGCGTCCGAGAAGTCCCGGGCGTAGGTGAGCTGAGCGCCGATCGAGGTCCGGGATGCGATGACCACCAGCAGTTCGCCAGCCATCAGGCTGCGCCAGGCGAAGGCCCAGCCCTGCTTCAAGCCGGCCACGATCGCGGGCAGCGCCGCGGGTGCGATGACATACCGGTAGAGGTTGAGCCCGCGCGCGCCCAGGTTGCGGCCGGCTCGCTTCAGCAGCGGCGGCACGTAGTCCACGCCGTGGATCACGCCGTTGGCGATCGACGGCGCCGCGCCGAGCACCACCACGAAGAAGATCGCCTGCTCGCTGAGCTGGAACAGCAGGATGGCCAGCGGGAACCAGGCGATCGACGGCATGGTCTGCAACGCGGTGATCATCGAGCCGATGGCGGCCCGGAGCACCCGGGACTGGGAGACGCCCAGCCCGAGGAGCAGCCCGACGGCGACCGCTGCGGCGAAGCCCACCACGGCACGTCGGGCGGTGGTGGCCAGGCCGTCCCAGAGCGCAGAACTCAACGCATAGTCGGCGAGGTCGGAGAAGACCGGGCCCGGGCCAGGCAGGGCCCACGGATCCTTCCATCCACTCCAGACCACCACCTGCCAGATGCCGACGGCGATGGCGAGTGCGGCCAGCTTGGGCCAGGTGGCAGCCCACAGCCGGGCAACCCGGGAGGCTTCCTTCTCCTGACCGGCGATCTCCAGCGCGTCCAGGCCGGAGATCTCCGCGTCGGAGCGCGCGGTGCTGGCGAGGGTGTCACTGGCCATGACGGCTCACCTCCGTACGGAGTCGCTCGGTCACGTCGGCGGCGATGGCGGCGACCTCGGGGGAGTCGATCCGCCGGGGCCGCGGGATGTCCACCTCGGTGGAGTAGATGATCCGGCCGGGGCGGCTGGACAGCAGGATGATCCGGTCGGCCAGCCGGGCGGCCTCGCGGACGTTGTGCGTGACGAAGAGCACCGAGAGTTGGCGTTCGGACCAGATCCGTTCCAGCTCGTCGTGCAGGATGTCCCGCGTCATCGCGTCCAGCGCGCCGAACGGCTCGTCCATCAGCAGCACCGGAGTGTCCAGGGCCAGGGTGCGGGCCAGCGCGACCCGCTGCCGCATGCCGCCGGACAGCTCGTGCGGTCGCTTGCGACCGAACTCGGCCAGGTGCACCGTGCGCAGCAGTTCGGCCACCCGTTCGCGGCGCTCGGCCCGGGGCAGCCCGCGCAGCTTGAGCGGCACCTCGACGTTGCCCTCGACTGTCAGCCAGGGAAAGAGCGCCGGCTCCTGGAACATCAGCCCCGGATTCGCGCCACCGGCGATGCCGATCTGCCCGCCGGTGGGCCGGTCCAGGCCGGCGACCAGGTTGAGCAGGGTGCTCTTGCCGCAGCCGGACGCGCCGACGAGGCAGACGAACTCGCCCGGCGCGAGGTCCAGCGAGACCCCGTCCAGGGCCAGTACGGCGTTCGCCCCGCGTCCGTACACCTTTGTCACGCCGGAGAGCGCGACCGCGGTGGTCGCGCTCTGCGGCGTCGTCGTGGTCGACGTCATGGCTGGACGACCTCGGGCTTGCCCTGCGCCTTGAGCGCCTTGTTGAGGTAGGTCAGGTCGTACAGGCCCTTGAGGTCCACCGGCTCGGTCAGCTTGACCTCGACGGCGTGGTCGAGCCCGGCCTTGAGCGAGGTGGGGATCGGGTCGTTCGTGAACTCCAACGTCGGCCACGCCTGCTTGATGAGCTTGAGGTCCAGCGGCTTGCCGGTGATCTTGCCGATGGCGTCGGAGATGGCCTGCTGGGCCTCGTCCGGCTTGGTGTTGACGAACTCGTTCGCGGCGACCTGGCCGTCGACAAGCTTCTGTACCACGTCCGGGTGTGCCTTGAGGAACTTCGTGCTGACCAGCAGGTTGGTGATGACGAACTTCTTGTCCGGCCAGAGGTCGCGCTCGTCGACGAGCACCTTGCCTCCGGCGTTGACCAGCCGGGAGACGAACGGCTCGGGCACCCAGGCGGCGTCGATCGCACCGCTGTTGAAGGTCTCCACCGTCTGGGCGTTCTCCTGCGGCACGATCTTGACGTCGCCGCCGCCCTCCTTGGTGGTGGTCAGCCCCTGCTGCTTGAGCCAGTAGCGGACCGCCACGTCCTGGGTGTTGCCGAGCTGCGGGGTGGCCACCTTCTTGCCCTTGAGGTCCTGCGGGCCGGTGATGCCGGGCTTGACCACAAGCGCCACGCCTCCGGAGGCGGCGCCGGAGACGACCCGGACGGCCTCGCCCTTGGACTTGGAGAACGCGTTGACTGTGGGGTTCGGGCCGATGTAGGTCGCGTCCAGCGCGCCGGAGAAGACGGCCTCGATGGCTGCCGGGCCGGCGTTGAAGGTCTTCGGTTCGAGTTTGACGTCGGCGCCGAGCTTCTCGGCGAAAATGCCCTTCTCCACGCCGACGACGGCCGGCGCGTGAGTGATGTTGGGGAAGTAACCGAGCCGCAGGGTCACCGGGCCGGAACCGCCCTCCGCGCCCTCGCTGTCGTCGCCGCACGCGGCGGTGGTGCCCAGGGTCGCCGCGCCGAGGGCGGCGAGGGTGGCCAGGGTGACCAATCGGCGCAGGGGATGCCGTCTCATCGTCCATCCAATCCGCAGTATTCCTACTTAGTTGGTAGGAAGAGTGGGCCAGAGCAGGGCCAGCGTCAAGGCTCATCCACATGCCGGGAAGGGGCGTCTCAGTTATGTCGGTAATTCCTACCAACTCGGTAGGGTGATCGAATGATTTTCCACTGGTTCCTGCCCACCTCCGGCGACGGCGACCAGGTCGGCGCCGCCACCGTCACCGCCGGCGCCGCCCGCCACGATCGGGCCGCAACCGTTGCGTACCTGGCCGAGGTCGGCCGCGCCGCGGAGGCGGGCGGCTTCGCGGCAGTGCTCACCCCGGTCGGCGCGGGCTGCCCCGACCCGTGGATCGTCTGCGCGGCGGTCGCCCAGCACACCGAGCGGCTCGGCATGCTTGTCGCCGTCCGGGCCGGCTTCGCGTTGCCCACCCTGATCGCCCAGCAGGCCGAGGCGTTCCAGGCCGTCTCCGGCGGCCGCCTGTCGCTCAACATCGTGACCGGGGGAGACCCGGCCGAGCAGCGCGCGTACGGCGACTTCCTGGGCCACGACGAGCGCTACGCGCGTACCGGGGAGTTCATCGAGGTCCTGCGGCGCGCCTGGGCCGGCCGGCCGTTCGACCATGCCGGGACGCACTACCGGGTCGACGGCGGCGGGCTCGCCACCCCGCTTGCCGATCCGCCGCCGATCTACTTCGGCGGCGCGTCCCCGGCCGCCGAGACGGTGGCCGCCCGGCAGGCCGACGTGTACCTGATGTGGGGCGAGCCGCCGGCGGCGATCGCCGCCCGCGTCACCCGCATCCGGGCGCTCGCCGCCGAGCAGGGCCGCACCCTGCGCACCGGCCTCCGGCTGCACGTCATCGCGAGGCCCACCAGCGCCGACGCGTGGGCCGAGGCCGACCGGCTGCTGGCCGGCATGAGCCCGCAGCGGATCGCCGCCGCCCAGGCGCGGTTCCGCCGGATGGACTCCGTCGGCCAGGCCCGGATGGCCGCGCTGAACGCCGGCCGCACCGACGGGCTCACCGTCGCACCGAACCTCTGGGCCGGGGTGGGCCTGGTCCGCGAGGGCGCCGGCACCGCGCTCGTCGGCAGCTACGCCGAGGTCGCGAGCCGGATCGACGAGTACGCGGCACTCGGCGTCGACGAGTTCATCCTCTCTGGTTGGCCGCATCGGGAGGAGGCCGAGCGGGTCGGCGCCGAGGTCCTGCCCCGGCTCGCCAACCCGGTGACGGTGGCTCCGCGGAGGTCGCCGGTGGCGGAGGTGTCGACGCGCTAGGGTCGATCCCGTGGCGGCGCGGAGATCCAGAATTCCAGCGACGAAGTATCCGGTCGAGCGGTTCACCCTCGACAACGGCCTGCGGGTGGTCCTGACCCCCGATCGCAGTGCCCCGGTGATCGGGGTGGCGGTGGTCTACGACGTCGGCATCCGCTCCGA
Organism: Micromonospora sp. NPDC049274; assembly: GCF_040678875.1. NCBI lineage: Bacteria > Bacillati > Actinomycetota > Actinomycetes > Micromonosporales > Micromonosporaceae > Micromonospora > Micromonospora sp. NPDC049274. Next base: position 348,284 of record NZ_JBFAQS010000002.1, on the reverse strand, counting down.
GCCGGAGGGGCGCACCGGCTTCGCCCACCTCTTCGAGCACCTGATGTTCCAGGGCTCGGAGAACCTGGAGAAGCTGGCCCACTTCCGGCACGTGCAGGGCGCCGGCGGCACGTTCAACGGCTCCACCCACCTGGACTACACCGACTACTTCGAGACGCTGCCGAGCAACGCGCTGGAGCGCGCGCTGTTCCTCGAGGCGGACCGGATGCGCGGGCCCCGCCTGACCGAGGAGAACCTGCGCAACCAGGTCGACGTGGTCAAGGAGGAGATCCGGGTCAACGTGCTCAGCCGGCCGTACGGCGGCTTCCCCTGGCTGACCCTGCCGCCGGTCATGTTCGACACCTTCCCGAACGCGCACGACGGCTACGGCTCGTTCGACGACCTGGAGTCGGCCACCGTCGCCGACGCCGCCGACTTCTTCCGCCACTACTACGCCAGCGGCAACGCGGTGCTGGCCGTCAGCGGCGACATCGACGTGGCCGAGGCGACCGAGCTGGTCAACAGGCACTTCGGCGACGTGCCGTCCCGCCCCGCGCCGCGGCGACCGGACTTCACCGAGCCCGACCTGACCGCCGAGCGGCGCAGCTCGTACACCGACGCCCTGGCGCCGTTGCCGGCGGTGGCCGGCGCGTGGCGGGTGCCCGACCCGATCGACGACTTCGCCGGCTACCTGCCGTACGTGGTGCTGGCCGAGGTGCTCACCGACGGCGAGGCATCCCGGCTGGTCGAACGACTGGTCCAGCGCGACCGCACGGTGACCAGCCTCGGCGGCTACCTCGGTTTCATGGGCGACCCGTTCGACGTCCGCGACCCCACCGCGCTGCTGCTCCAGGCGCACCTGCCGCCCGGCGGCGACGTGGACAAGGTGCTGCGCACCGTCGACGAGGAGTTGGACCGGCTGGCCACCGACGGGCTGACCGACGGTGAGCTGGCCCGCACCCAGGCCCGGATGGCCACCCACCTGCTGCGCGACACCGACGCGGTGCTCGGCCGGGCGCTGCGGATGGCGGTCCTGGAACAGCAACGTGGCGAGCCAGGCCTGCTCAACGACCTGCCCCGACTGGTAGGCGACGTCACCGAGGAGCAGGTCCGGGCCGCCGCGGCCACCCTGCGCCCGGAGCGCCGCGCCGCCGTCGAGGTCATCCCCGGAGGTGCCCGATGAGTGTGCGGACGCTGCCCGCGCTCGGCCCCACCCGCAAGCTCAAGGTGCCCAAACAGTCCGAGCGGACACTGCGCAACGGGCTCACCGTGATCGCCGTACGCCGGCCCGCCGTGCCCCTGGTCGAGCTGCGGCTGTGGATTCCGTTCGGCCGCGCCCACCTCGCGCGCGGCGCGATGCTCTCGCAGACCATGCTCTCCGGCACCGAGTCGATGACAAGCGTGCAGTTGGCCGCCGAGCTGCAGAAGGTGGGCGGCGGGCTGTCCGCGGGCGTCGACCCGGACCGGCTGATGCTCTCCGGCGCCGGCCTGGTCACCGGCCTGGACCGGATGCTGGAGCTGCTGGCCGAGGTGCTGACCGCCGCCAGCTACCCCGGCGACGAGGTGGCCGCCGAGCGGGACCGGCTCATCGACCGGATCCAGGTCGCCCAGAGCCAGCCGGCGCACCTGGCCCGCGAGGCGCTGCTGAAGCGGATCTACGGGCGACACCCGTACGCCACGCAGACCCCGGAGCCGGGCCAGATCCGTGCCGTCCGACCGGCGGCCCTACGCAGCCTGCACGCCGAGCGGGTGCACCCGGCCGGGGCGCAGCTCGTGGTGGTCGGCGACGTGCAACCGGAGAAGGCCCTGGACGCGGCCGAGCGGGCGCTCGGTGGGTGGGCCGGCGCCGGTCGTACTGCCACCCTGCCGGCCACCCCGCCGCTGGAGCCGGGACCGCTGCTGCTTGTCGACCGGCCCGGCTCGGTGCAGTCCTCGCTCCGGGTCGCGCTGCCCGCCGTGCCGCGTACCGACCCTGACCACGCTCCGCTGCAACTGGCCAACCTGATCTTCGGTGGTTACTTCTCGTCGCGCTGGGTGGAGAACATCCGCGAGGACAAGGGCTACACGTACGGCCCGCACTCGGTGATCGAGCACTCCGTGGCCGGGTCGGTCCTGGTCGCCGGCGCCGAGGTGGCCACCGAGGTCACCGGCCCGGCGCTGCTGGAGACCACGTACGAGCTGGGGCGGCTGGCGTCGCTGCCGCCGAAGCCGGAGGAGCTGGAGCAGGCCCGCCAGTACGCCCTGGGCACCCTCCAGCTCGGCATGTCCACCCAGGCCGGTCTGGCCGCGCTGACCAGCGCGTACGCCGGCAACGGCCTGCGCCTGGAGTTCCTCGCGGAGTACGCGGCCCGCCTGGCGAAGGCGACGGTGGACGACGTGGCGCGAGCTGCCGCCCACTACCTCGCGCCCTCCCGGGCAGCGGTGGTCGTGCTCGGTGACGCCGAGCGGATCACCCCCGGGCTGGCCGCGCTGACGCCTGTGCACACCGAGCCGGTGCAGCCGTGAGGCACCGCCGCGACCCGCTAGATCGCGGAGCCCGGACGTGAGCGGGGAGACGGCGCCGCCGCTGGCACGGTCCACGCTGGATCGCGCGGCGCACCGCCGGGGCGACGCGCAGTGGTTGACCGAAGCGTGGCTGCGCGGCCGGATACTGCTGCTCGACTCGACCGACGGTGGGCGGACGCTCGCCCGTACCGACGCGTCGCCTCCGACGCTTGTGCTGTTCGGCGCGGCCGACGTGCCGGCCGGCGCCGAGTCGACGGCTATGTTCCTCGGCGTCGAGCCGGACGGGGTGCCGGTCTTCGCGCTCGACGCGCCGCTGCCGGCGGTGCCGGGCACCCGGCCGGTCAACCTGCGGGAGGTGGGCCACCTGCTCGGCGACCGGGAGGCCGGCATCTTCACCACGGCGCTGGCGCTGCTCAACTGGCACACCCGGCACGGCTACTCGACGGCGACCGGTGCGCCGACAGTGATGGACGAGGCCGGCTGGTCCCGGGTGGATCGCGACGGCGGGCGGATCTGGCCGCGTACCGACCCGGCGATGATCGTGCTGGTGCACGACGGCGTGGACGGCCCCGAGGGCCGCTGCCTGCTCGGCAACAACGCCGGTTGGCCGGGCACCCCGGGCGGTCGGCGCTACTCGTGCCTTGCCGGGTACGTCGAGCCGGGGGAGTCGGCGGAGGCCGCCGTACTGCGCGAGGTCCGCGAGGAGGTGGGCATCTCCGTCGAGCGGATCGGGTACGTCGGCAGCCAGGCCTGGCCGTTCCCGGGCTCGCTGATGCTGGGCTTCCTGGCCACCGCGGACCCGGCGGATCCGGTGCGGGTCGACCCGTCCGAGATCGCCTACGCCCGGTGGTTCACCCGTGCGGAGATCGGGGCCGCGTGTGCGGGGAGAGCCGTGGACGTGGGGGACGGGGCTCGGCTGATCCTGCCGCCGCCGTCGTCGATCGCGTTGTTCCTCGTCCACCGTTGGCTGGACGGGTGGGTGGACGCCGACCGCTGAGCACGGTCCCGGCCCGTGGCTGCCGTTGCCGCGGCGGTCACGGGCCGGGAACACGGGCCGCCGTGGTCGGTGGGAGCGAATGACGCGGCGGGGGAGCCGAGCCGACCACGACGGACGTCTGGTGGGTCAGGTGCCGGTGCGGCCGGGTCTGCGCCGGAACGCGGGCCGCGGCTCGCGGAGCGGCAGGACCTTGACCCGTTGCTTGCCGGCTCGCACCGCGCCGACCGAAGACAGTGCCCGGGCCAGCAGCAACGCGGCGTCCCGGTCCTCGGCGTGTACGGTCTGCCGGCGCGGCTCGGGCGTGGTCGTCTCGTCGCGGAGGCGATGGCCCTCGGCCCACGCGGCGGCGATGTCCCCGTCGGCGACGGTGCGGATGTCGGTGCGAACGATCAGGAACCGCATAAGGGTCTCCGGATGAACCGCGACGAATGAGCCAGTGTGGAAGTTCCACGTTCTCGTGGGTCATGTTACGCCCCGTGTTCATCCCAGCAAGTGAAACGCGCCTATTGGTTCCGAGCCTCGTCCGATCGGCGGATGCCTGGTCAGCGGGGTCGTCGTCGGACACGACGACGGGGCCGCCGGCACATGCCGACGGCCCCGCCCGGTCGGGAGGATCAGTTCAGATCGAACTGGCCCGTCTTCGCTCCGGTGATGAAGCCGAGCCAGCCGGCCCGGTTGAACAGCAGCACCGGGCCGCCCCGGTCCTTGCTGTCGCGCAGCGCGACAGCCGACGGGCCGGTGCCCAGGGGGGCCACCTCCACGCAGTTGGAGGTCTGGCTGCGTGTGCTGGTGCGCCACGGGGCGTCCGCCAACAAGCTGGCGGAGACGGACGGCGTGTTGTGGATGTCGTTCATGGCTCTGCTCCTGGTGTGAACCGATCCGATGGGACGAGTGGTGCCGCACGCCCCGACGGAGGGTCCCCCGTGGATCACCGATCCGTCAGTCGCCCCGAATCCCTGCGGCGTTGGGTCGGCGCCGTTGCCGGCCCGAACGCCACTGTGGATGGGGGTGTCGCCCCGGTCGGCCGTCCCGTCGCCTCGATCAGCCAGGAGAGGGTGTCCGAGGCGTCAAGTGCCGCCGTGCATAGCCACTCGAACACCACTTTATAGCGATTTAGCGTGATTGACTCGGTCGACATGACGTCCTTGAACCCCCCTTCGATGGCCAATGTCTCCGGATCGAGCGGATCGGCGAACCGATAGAGGGAGAAGGCGGTCGGCGGAAGGTACCAATCGCCGATCTGCGTGTCCCGCAGAAGCAGATGCAGCGTCACGTTGGGCAGCTGGGCCAGCTCACACAACTGGACCAACTGCTCGTGCAGCACCTCGGGTGGGCCGGCCCGGCGACCGAGGGCCGCCTCCTCCAGCACGGCGGTGTAGCTCGGCGCGTGCGGCTCCCGGGTCAGCAGCAACTGGCGGGCCAACCGGGCCTGCACCTCGGTCTCCGGCTCCTCGGCCGGGTCCGGTTCGCCGGCGCCCTCGCTCACCTGGCGGGCCGAGAGGATCCGGACCTGCGCGTACCCGGCGGTCTGCAGCAGGCCCGGCACCAGAACCGGGTTGTACTCGGAGATCTCCGCGCAGCCCGCCTCAAGCTCGGCCCAGCTGCGCTGCTGCTGTGTCATCACCGGGAAGTTCTTCAACCAGCCACGCATGTCGCCGGCCCCACCGGTGATCCCGAGCAGCTCCTCGCGTAACGCGGCGTCGGCCCCGTAGAGGTCGAGCAGAACGCCGACATCCTGCGGATCCGGACGGCTGCGGCCATTCTCCAGGCGGGACAGTTTGGACGCGGACGCCCAACCGATCCGTTCGATAACCTGGTCGCCGGTGAGGCCTGCGGCTTCGCGCAGGCTGCGCAGTTCGATGCCCAACCGTCGACGACGCATGATCGGGCTGGGTGCGGCAGGAGGCACAGTGTCCTCTTTCCCGTCGACCGCCGCAGACGCGACGGTAACTGTATGAAATTCGCCCCCCACGGTCAGTATGGACGGCGCGACCGGCGTCGGAGGTCCGGCGGGGGCGTGTCTTACCCAAAAAATGAACCATGGGATTCCCGGACGACGACGGACCCGTGGTCCCAGCCCCGTCGACCGCGCCCAGCCGGGCATGCCATCCCGCCGGAGTGACCCCATGCGTACCGTCCTGCGCCGCCCCGACTTCCGCCTGCTGTTCGGTGGCCTGCTGGCCAGCATGACCGCCGAGTCGATCCTGCTGCTCGCGCTCGCCATCTGGGTCAAGGATCTGACCGGCTCCAACGGGCTCGCCGGAGGCATCATCTTCGCCGTCGTCGCCCCGATGACGTTGGCGCCGCTTGTCGGCTGGTTCGTCGACCGGTACCCGCGCCGTCCCTTCTTCGTGACCGCGAACGTGGTCACCGCACTGCTGCTCGTCCCGTTGTTCACGGTCCGCGACGCGGGCGACGTCTGGCTCGTCTACCTGGTCGCCGCCCTGTACGGCCTGTCGTCCATCACGCTCGGCGCGGCGCTCAGCGGGTTGATCCGACAGTTGGTGCCTGTGGAACTGCTCGCCGAGGCGAACGGGGTGTTGCAGACCGTACGCCAGGGGCTGCGGCTGGTCGGCCCGCTGGCCGGCGCGGCGCTCTACGCGGCGCTCGGCGGGTGGGTGCTGGCCGGGATCGGCATGGTCGGCTTCGTGACGGCGGCCGCGGTGGTGACCGCGGTGCCGAGCCCGGCGCCGACGACGCCGACCGTACGGCTGCGTTGGCCCGCCGAGCTGGGCGCCGGCCTGCGGCACCTGACCGGTGAGCCGGCGCTGCGCCGGGCCCTGCTCGGCTACGGGCTCGGATCGCTGGTGATGGGCTTCAGCGAATCGCTGATCTTCGCCTACGTCGACCAGGGGTTGGATCGGGACGCCGCGTTCGTGGGCGTGCTGGTCATGGTGCAGGGCGTCGGTGGACTGCTCGGCGGGCTCTGCTCACCGACGCTGGTCCGCCGACTGGGTGAGATCGGCACGCTGGCCGCCGGGGTGGCCTTCTTCTCGCCGGCCGCGCTCGCGCTCGCGTACCCCGACCTGCGCGTCGGGTTCGTGGCGGTGCTGCTGGCCGGCGTCTCGCTGCCGCTGACGATGGTCGGCCTGCACACGCTGATCCAGCGCCGTACGCCTCCCGGGCTGGTCGGACGGGTCGCGGCGGCAACCCAGGCGCTGGTCAGCGGCCCGCAGGCGCTCTCCATCGGCACCGGCGCCCTGCTGGTCGGCGTCCTGGACTACCGGGCCCTGTTCCTGCTGGTAGGGGTGGCCACGCTGGCCGCCGGCGTCTATCTCTGGCGCGGCCGGCACCTGAGCGCGCCGGCCGGCGGCCGTGGACCGACGCCGCCGCCCCGCCCGACGCTCCCCGCGCCGCGCCGCCCGGTCGACGCCGACATCGACGCGCCGGTGGCCACGGGACTGCGGCGGCAGCCCCGGCAGTGACGGATGTCGGACACGACGAACGGCCGCCCGGATGGGGCGGCCGTTCGTCGAGAGGTGACCCGGCCGGTCAGGCGGTGAGGGTCGCCAGGTGCTGCTTGACCTGTGTGATCGAGGGGTTGGTCAGGGCGCTGCCGTCGTCGAAGCGCAGCGTGGGCACCGTCTGGTTGCCGCCGTTGACGCTCATTACGAACTCCGCGGCCTCCGGGTCCCGCTCGATGTCGACCACCTCGTAGCCGATGCCCTCCCGGTCGAGCTGCGACTTCAGCCGGTGGCAGTAGCCGCACCAGGGGGTGGAATACATCGTCAGCATGGTCGGATCCTCCAACTCCTCTGACCGCCGGCTTGCGGATCAAGCCGAGGCTGTTCGCTACAACGTCCGGAGGAGCTGAGATGATTCCTGGTTGTGGTGGTTCACTCAGCGTCGGAACAGGTGCTCGCCGGGCTCGACCCGGAGCAGCGCTCCGCGGTGACCGCACCCGCCGGTCCGGTCTGCATTCTCGCCGGCGCCGGCACCGGCAAGACCCGCGCGATCACCTCCCGGATCGCCCACCGGGCGCTCTCCGGGGAGATCTCCCCCCGGCACGTGCTCGCGGTCACCTTCACCGCCCGCGCCGCCGCCGAGATGCGTAGTCGGCTCACCGTGCTCGGGGTGGGCGGCGTCCAGGCGCGGACCTTTCACGCCGCGGCGTTGCGGCAGGTGCGGTACTTCGCCCCCCGCCTGCTGGCGGGCCGGGCCATGCCCGAGCTGCTGGACAGCAAGGTGCGGCTGGTCACCCTCGCCGCCGCCCGGGTGGGCCTGCGGACCGACCGGGCGGCCGCGCGGGACCTGGCCGGCGAGATCGAGTGGGCCAAGTCGTCGCTCGTCGAGCCGGGGGACTACGTCGTGTCGGCGGCCCGGGCGCTGCGCGACACCCCGCACGAGCCGGCGAAGGTCGCCGAGGTGTTCACCGCGTACGAGCAGCTCAAACGCTCCAACGGGGTGATCGACTTCGAGGACATGCTGCGGGCCGCGGTGTGGGGCATCGAGGAACACCCGGACGTCGGCGAGCAGATCCGCACCCAGTACCGACACTTCGTGGTCGACGAGTACCAGGACGTCAACCCCCTCCAGCAGCGGCTGCTGGAGGCCTGGCTGGCCGGCCGCGACGACCTGACAGTGGTCGGCGACGCCAGCCAGACCATCTACTCCTTCACGGGGGCGACCTCGGCGTACCTGGTCGACTTCCCCCGCCGGCACCGCAACGCCACTGTCGTCCGGCTGGTCCGCGACTACCGCTCCACCCCGCAGGTCGTCGGGCTGGCCAACGCGGTGATCTCCCAGGCCCGGGGCACCGAGGCCCGGCTGCGGCTGGAGCTGAGCGGGCAGCGCCCCCCGGGACCGGAACCCGACCTGCGGATCTTCACCGACGAGCCGGCCGAGGCGAACGCGGTGGCCGCGCGCTGCCGGTCGCTTGTCGACACGGGCACCCCGGCGAAGGAGATCGCCGTGCTGTTCCGGGTCAACGCGCAGTCCGAGGCGTACGAGAAGGCGCTCACCGAGGCCGGCGTCCCGTACGTGGTGCAGGGCGCGGAGCGGTTCTTCGAACGTGCCGAGGTGCGCCAGGCGATGGTCGCCCTGCGGTCGGCCACCCGCTCGATCCCGGGGGAGACGCCGTTGCCGACCGCCGTGATCGAGGCGCTCACCGCTGTCGGCTGGGCCCGCGACGCGCCCCCGGCCGGCGGCGCCGCCCGCGAGCGCTGGGAGGCGCTGTCCGCGCTGGTCCAGCTCTCCGAGGAGTACGCGGCCACCCCCGAGGTGGTGCCGATCGGCGAGGCCGCGTCGGTGGAGCGCCCGGTCACCCTCACCGACTTCACCGAGGAGCTGGCCCGGCGGGCCGCCCAGCAGCACGTGCCGACGGTGGACGGGGTCACGTTGGCGTCGCTGCACTCGGCCAAGGGGCTGGAGTGGGACGCCGTCTTCCTGGTCGGCCTCGCCGAGGGCACCCTGCCCACCACGTACGCCAAGACCGTCGAGCAGGTCGAGGAGGAGCGCCGGCTGCTCTACGTCGGAATCACCCGCGCGCGGCAGTGGCTCTGGCTGTCGTACGCCGCCGCGCGCTCGCCGGGCGGGCGGGCCCGGCGGCCGTCGCGGTTCCTGCCCCAGCTGGACCGCTCCGGCGGCACCGAGCGGGCCGGCGCCTCCGCCGGTCCCGCGCGCCGTCCCGAACGACGCCGGACGCAGATCGTGTCCTGCCGGATCTGCGGCGCCACCCTGCTCGCCGGCCCCGACCGCAAGCTGGGTCGATGCCCCACCTGCCCGTCCGACATCGACGATGAGCTGCACGAACGACTGCGCGAGTGGCGGCAGCGGGTGGCCGGCGCGCAGAAGGTCCCGGCGTACGTGGTGTTCACCGACGCCACATTGACCGCGCTCGCGGAGCGGCGTCCCGGCCGGCCGGAAGAGTTGATCGCCATCGCCGGTATCGGCCCTCGCAAACTGGGCCTCTACGGGGAGTCGGTGCTGGCGCTCGTGCAGGGCGCGGGGGTGGACGACGTCTGCCCGGAGAAAACTTTCGAAATCTCGTCGTAAATTCGTTTGCCCTCGCCCCGGGGCGAGGAATAGCCTCAGAACACACCACGCGAGCGGCGCCATTCCGGCTGCTCACGGGGGTTGGTCCAGTCGATTCGAGGAACGTGAGGGAGGTGGCCACCGTGGAGATCTTCACCTATGAGCGTCTGACGGCGATGCCGTCTGTCCACGCTCCGCTGTCGGCTGTCCGGGTGGCCCTCGCGGCCGCACGACCGTCGGTTCCGCAGGTGCACCAGGTTCAGGCCGAGCTGATCCTGGCCGTCGCACCGAATGCCGGAGTCGAGGGGACCAGTGGCAGCACGGGCATGGACATCAATGGCGCCAAGAAGCGTACGGATGTCCGCGGCGTTCCACCTCGAGGTAGACCAGTCTGATTCTCAGACACCGGCTCACCTCGAGGCCGCGGAACCCGCTACCGGGATCCGCGGCCTCAGTTTTTTGCCCCGCCGAAGTACGTCGGAATGCGATCCACGAGATCGAAGTGAGAGAGAGGTGACCGGGAGATGAGTCTGGCGTTGGCCCCCCTCGATGTGAGCGTCGAGCTGGAGGCGAACCTGCCCTGCCGGAAGTTCGACCCCGACCTGTGGTTCTCCGACTCGCCTGCCGAGCTCGAGCTGGCCAAGTCGCTCTGCGGGGACTGCCCGCTGCGCGTCGAGTGCCTGGCCGGGGCGGTGGAGCGAGCGGAGCCGTGGGGCGTCTGGGGCGGCGAGATCTTCGAGCGTGGCGCGGTCGTCCCGCGCAAGCGGCCCCGTGGCCGTCCGCGCAAGGAGGACGTCGCTCGTGACGCCGAGCTCCGGGTCGAGGCCGAGGCGCGCCTGGCGGCCAGTGGGCTGTCCGAGGTGCGTGGCGCGGTCCGGCTGGCAGCCTGACATGTTCCCGACCCGTACCAACTACGCCGGTGGCACACCGGCAGTGAGTGAGAAAACGATGTTGAACGTTCCGAGTGGAGCCTTCGAGATGCAACTACTCCACGAAGCGTTGACCAGGGCTCGAATGCGCCGGCCTCAGGCCGGTCGTACCACCACGAGCACTGAGGCAACCCGATCCGCCCGTACCGTCGCCATGAACAGCCGCAACCAGTCGGCGCGCGACCTGGGCGTTCTCTAGTACCACCCCAACTCAGAAGGGCGGGTGCCGACCGGCACCCGCCCTTCGTGACGTCCCGACCCGGCCCGCTCAGGCCACCGGCGCGAAGCCCGGCAGCCAGCGCTCCAGGATGCTCCGGTACGGCGCCTTCGCCTCCAACTGGCAGAGCACACCGATGGACCCGAGCGTCACCCGGTGGATGAGCAGGTACGACGGTGGCAGGTTGAGCTGCCTGCTCAGCTGGTAGGTGGGGGAGCGAGGGCTGGCCAGTCGACCCGCCTCGGCCCGCAGCCAGGCCCGGGTGAAGCGGAACCCGTCGGCCGCGATGGGCTCCAGCATCGGGCGGAGGAAGTCGAGGACACCCTCGGCGTCGATCTCGTCGGTGGCACCGATGAACCCCTCGTCCCGCAGGCCCGCCACCACCCCGTCCGCGTCGCCGCGCAGGGCACGCCCGGCGATGCGGCCGATCGGCTCCGGAGTGCCCTCGGGCATCCGGGCCACCGCACCGAAGTCGATCACCCCGAGCCGGCCGTCGGGCAGCAGCCGGAAGTTTCCCGGGTGCGGGTCGGCGTGCAGGAGGCCGGCCCGCTGCGGCGCGGAGAGGTGCAACGTGGCCATGAGTCGGCCGGCCTCGTCCCGCTGCTCCTCGGTGCCCTCCCGGATGATGTCGGCGAGCGGTGTGCCCGTCACCCACTCGGTGACCAACACCCGGGGCGACGCGGAGACCACCTCCGGGATGAAGATCTCCGGATCGTCGGCGTACGCGGCGGCGAAGGTGCGCTGCGACTCGGCCTCGAGCTCGTAGTCCAGCTCCTCGGTGATCCGCTCCCGCAACTCGACGAGGAGGGGCTTGACGTCGAGGCCGGGCTGGATCGCCCGGAACATCCCGCCCAGCCGGGAGAGCTGCTTGAGGTCGGAGAGCAGCGCGTCACCGGCGCCCGGATATTGGATCTTGACGGCCACGTCGCGGCTGTTCGGCTCGCCGGACGGGCCGTACCCCGGCTCACGCCACCGCGCCCGGTGCACCTGACCGATGCTGGCCGCCGCCGCCGGAGTGTCGTTGAACTCGACGAACCGATCGCGCCAGTCCGGGCCGAGCTGCTCGGCGAGCACCTTGTGCACGCTCGCGGCCGGCAGCGGCGGCGCGGCCTCCTGAAGTTTGGTCAGCGCCTGCCGGTACGGCGCCGCGATCTCCTCCGGCAGTGCGGCCTCGAAGACCGACAACGCCTGGCCGAACTTCATCGCCCCGCCCTTGAGCTGGCCCAACACGCTGAACAGCTGCTCGGCGGTACGCTGCTGGATCTCCGCGGAGATCACGTCGGAGGCGAGCCCGGTGACGCGCTTACCCATGCCGAGGACGGTCCGGCCGGCGAAGCCGAGCGGCAGAGCGGCGAGCTTGGCGGTCCGGGACACGGCCCGGCGCGGGATGTCGGTCACTTCGCCATTGTTACCGACCGGAGGGCTCCGCTGCTGCTCTGCGGCCGGGCTGGTGCGTACACCCGGCTCGTCGAGCACCCGCACGCCGGGTGCGGCGGCCAACCTCGGCGGCGGAACCGGCCCGCTCCGGTGATCTCCATGGCGCCGCCCAGCGTCTCGGGGTGACCGCCGTCGAGGTGCGCCAGAGCCTCCGCCACCGCGTACCCGATGGCCGCGAGCAGGGTGCCGGTCGAGCCAGCGGCCACCGGCTCGGCCGCGGCGAGTTGGGCCGCGAGCCCCGGCCAGGCCGGGTCGCGGTCGGCGCGATGCAGCTCGACGCAGCGCAGACAGGGGCCGGCAGGTGGGCGGACCAACGGCCCGATGACCGGTACGCCCTCGCGGAGGGTCACCAGCAGGTGCGGTTGACGGCGCTGGGCGAGACCGGCGGCGAGCAACGCGGGCGGACGGTCCGCGCCGAGCTGGACCACCAGGTCAACCCGGGTGGCCCGGACCGGGTGGGTGCCGGTTCCCGGTGCCGCGCGGTCGACCGCCGTCCGGATCGCCGGGGCCAGCGGCCGGCCCAGCTCGGTGGCGGGGATGCCCGTCCCGACCAGGTCGACTGGCCGCACCGGGCCGGTGAGCTGTGGGATCACCTGCCCGACACCGGCCTGGGCCAGCGCGATCGCCAGCGGGCCGCCGAGCGCACCGGCGCCGGTGAGCAGCACCCGGGCCGCCCGTCGGCGACGCAGGACCTGTGCGGGAGTGCCGGGCAGCCGGGCCGCGACCAGGGCCAACGCTCCGGCTTCGCCGGCGAGCCGGGCGCGGACCGGCCCGGCCAGGTCGCGGGGGAGCAGGCTGTGCGCCGGCACCAACAGGCCCGCCGACCGCAGGGCGTCCAGCAGCGTACGTGCGTCGTCGGTGGCGACCTGGGCCACGCTCGCCTGGGTCAGCACGTCCCGCTCGCTGCGGGTGCCGTCCAGCAGATCGAGCACGGCGGCGGTACGCGGATTGGCCAGCTCCACCAGCACTGCGGGCCCGGGACCGACACCGATCTGGAGGGTGTGCCGATCCCGCCAGAGCCGGCTGAGGCCGGGAAGAAGCGTGGGGCGGGGCAGCGCGCTAGGGCTCATGGTGACGAATCGTGACCGCTTCCCTGCGCTCGGTCGATCGTTGTCCACAGGCCTTCGAGGCCGTATCCAGCCTTGTCCACAGGATCTGCCGGGTTATCCACAGGCCGCCGGATGTGGTGTCGCGCACCCGACAGGTCGCCTGCCCCGGGACGTCAACGGGGGGCGGGACGGCCGTGCGGCCGTCCCGCCCCCCGTTGATCCGTACGGGTCAGACCTTCGCCTTGCCGAGAATCCGGTTCACTGTTGTGCCGCAAACCGGACACTTGCCTTTGGCCATGTTCATACCGGTCTTCGAGACCTCCACGTGCCCCTCGAAGTCCCGCTTCTCCTTGCACTTCACGCAGTAACCGTTGTAGGTCTGGGCCTGGTCGGCCACGGTGCCCTCCTCGTCTCGTCCGCCGGTCAATACGGTCCCGGCGGGTTGCCCTGCGGCGGGCCACACGGGGCGCCGGCGCTGGGTCTCACTCCACGGCCACCTTCGTGACCGCTGGTCCGCGGACCCTACCCAGGTCTGGGCGGTTCCATGTCAGCTGTGCATCGACACTGTGAGCAAGTCGACGTCGAGAGTGTGCATGGCGAAATAGGTCGGATAAGTCAGTTTGGCGGGGACACGCCGACCAAACCCTCACAGCCACCCGTGCGAGTGCCCCTGCGGCTGCACCGAGGACGGTGATCACCTACGGTGGAGGGGTGCCGCCCGGCATCGCTCCACCGCCGTACACGGTGGGTGACGAGACGGCCCGGCGGCGTCCCGGTGACCGCCGGCCCAAGAAATTTTCGGGACGGTGGGCGACCAATCACCATTTTTTGGGCGCGTGTCGTGCGGTTGACTCTTGCGGACCCCTGGTCAGTACGCATTAGCTTTCCTTCGTGACACGTAGCCGAGGCTGCGCGGGCCAGTGATGGCGGGGACGCGTAAGCCGGTCGTCGAGGTGCGGCGCAGCCAGCGTCGGCGACGCACGGTGTCTGCGTACCGTGACGGTGAGCGGGTGGTCGTCCTCATCCCCGACCAGTTCTCCCGAGCCGAGGAGAGCGAGTGGGTCGACCGCATGTTGGCGCGACTCGCCGCCCGCGAGGGCCGGCTCGCCCGGTCGGACGACGAACTGGTCGCCCGCGCCACCCGCCTGATCGACCTCTACCTCGGCGGGTACGGCGCGAAGGCGGTGCCCGCCAGCGTCCGCTGGGTCACCAACCAGAACGGCCGCTGGGGCTCCTGCACCCCCGCCGACCGCAGCATCCGCATCTCGCACCGTGTCCAGGACATGCCCGACTGGGTCATCGACTACGTGCTGCTGCACGAGCTGACCCACCTCATCGTGCCCAGCCACAACGCCCGCTTCTGGGCGCTGGTCGGTCGCTACCCCAAGTCGGAACGCGCCCGCGGCTACCTCGAGGGCGTCGCCGCCGCCTCCTGCGCCCCCGTCCCCACCTGATCCACAGACCCCGAGTCTCCAGCACGTGATCGGCCTAGATCGACTCGTGTTCCTGAAAACCGCGCTGTCGATGCCTTCCGAATACCACGATTTCAAGGAAGGCGAGCCGATCACCGTGCGGCTGTGGTCGGGGTGGGCGCTAGGGTCGGGGGGTGGCACGACGGGTGGTAGTGGCGTTGCTCGGGCCGGTTTCCTGGTCACCGCCGGGCGTCGACCGGGCCGAATGGCGAGCGGCTCTCGCAGAAGACGTCATCGACCTGTTCGCCACGCTCAACGAGGTGGAGGTCGCGGTCGCGGTCACCCCCGCCGACCGAGCCCTCGCCGACGCGTTGGTCTGGCCCGGCACGGCGGTGTACGAGGTGGCCGAGCCGACGCCGAACGCCGTGTTCGCCGCGTTGGACGGCTACGACCAGGCGGCCGTGCTCTCCGCTGACGTGCCCGACCTGCCCGCGCTGACCGTCGGCAAGCTGCTGCGTCCGCTCACCACCCGGTCGGTGGCCGTCGCTCCGGTGGAGGGCGGCGGCCCGGGTCTGCTCGGAGTGGCCGTACGACTGCCCGTGCCGGAGTGGCTGCCCCCGCTCGACCTGGACACGGCGACGCCGGCCGACGCCCGAGCCGGTGCTCCCGCGCCCGGGGACGTCGCCGTCACGGCCGGCTGGCGGCGGCAGCGCGGCCCGGCCGACCTCGCCGCTCTGGATCCGGCCTTCGAGGGCTGGGAGGCCACCCGCGCGCTGCTGTCCGGCTCGGGCCGCCCGACCTGACCAGGCAACACGCGCTCCTCCCGCTGGTCGGCGGTTCGGGCTGGTCGGCGGCGGCGCGCTGCGCCGGCGTTCCGGCTGGTCGGCAACCGAGCGCCCCACTCGATCAGCCGCTTCGCTGATCGGCAACCCGGGGGCGGACGCGCGCCGGATGCCCGCCACCGCGTGGCGCGGGCACCCGGACGTGTGCGTCAGGCCTTGCTGTCGCCGTCGGAGTTGGTGTCGCCCTCGGTCTCGTCGGGCTGGCCCGGGGCCTTCTCCGGGGCCCCACCGGGCGCCGTGAAGTCGAAGCTGTCGAGCTCGCTCAGGTCCATGTCGTTCATCGCGAAGGCCACCGGGTCGGCGAAGTCGTCGTCCGACGGGAGCAGGTCGGGGTGGCCCCAGACGGCGTCCCGGCCTTCGATACCGCGGTGCTCGGTGAGCGCCGCCCACAGGGCCGCCGCCTCGCGCAGCCGGCGCGGACGCAGCTCCAGGCCGACGAGCGCGGCGAAGGTCTGCTCGGCGGGGCCGCCGGCGGCCCGGCGGCGACGGAACGCCTCGCCCAGCCGGACGACGTTGGGCAGGCGGTCCTTTGCCGCGCTGTCCACCACGTGGCACACCCAGCCCTCGACCAGGGCCAACGCGGTCTCCAGCCGGGCCAGCGAGGCCTTCTGCGCCGGGCTGTCCTCAGGGGTGAAGATGCCTTCCAGGGCGATCGCCTGCATCGACTCGGGGTCGGTCGGGTCGACGCGGCCCATCGCCTCCTCGATCGCCTCACGGTTGACCCGGATGCCCGAGGCGTACATCTCCACGGCGCTGAGCACGTGCCCGCGCAGCCACGGGACGTGCTGGAACAGCCGCTGGTGGGCGGCCTCGCGCAGCGCCACGTAGAGGCGTACCTCGTCCTCGGGCAGCTCCAGGCCCTCGCCGTACGCGCGGATGTTGGCCGGGATCAGCGCGGCCGTGCCGGCCGGGCCGAGCGGCAGCCCGATGTCGCCGGCGGAGAGCACCTCCGCGGCGAGCGAGCCGAGGGCCTGGCCCAGCTGACCGCCGAAGAGCGCGCCACCGAGGCTGGCGACCATCGACTGCATCGGGCCGAGCTGGGCGCGCGCCTCCGGCGGCACCAGGT
This sequence comes from Micromonospora sp. NPDC049274, assembly GCF_040678875.1. NCBI lineage: Bacteria > Bacillati > Actinomycetota > Actinomycetes > Micromonosporales > Micromonosporaceae > Micromonospora > Micromonospora sp. NPDC049274. The sequence continues at coordinate 331,878 of NZ_JBFAQS010000002.1, read as the reverse complement.
CACCCATCGCGCCGACCATCCGGCTGGCCACCGGATCGCAGAGCTTGCGCCACACGTCGAGCGTCTTGAAGATCCACTCATTGCGGTTCCAGGCGACCGGGGACTGGATGCCCGACGGCCAGGACGAGGCCGGCTCCAACCACAGGTCGGCCAGGCGCAATGCCTCCTCGACCGCGTTGCGCTCGTACGGGGAGACCGCCGGGTCGCCTGCGGCGGCGAGTTGACTGGCCGCCACCTGCCGGGCCAGGTCCCAGTTGACCGGCCCGCTGCCCGGCGCCGAGAGCAGGTGCTGCAACTGCGACATGAACTGCTGCATCTGCGCGGGATCGTTGGGGTCTGGTGGTTGACCACCCGGGAGCGCGAAACCGAACGGAATATCAGGCACGACGTCTACGGTACGCGGGCCGCGCCCCAGGTAGCCGCCGCTGGCGTTGCGCTGAGGGCGAAGTCGCACGCCGCATCCGTCGGGCGGGACCCGAGCAATCGGTACGCTCTGGCGCATGAGACGTCGCGGCCTGACGGTCCTGCTCGGTGCCCTGTTCACCGCCCTGCTGAGCATCGGGGTGCTCCGGGTGCCGATCCCGTACGTGGTGCTCGGCCCGGGCCCGACGGTCAACACCCTCGGCACGGCCGACGGCAAGGAGGTCATCCAGGTCACCGGCCGGGAGACGTCCACGTCGGCGGGCCAGCTCCGGCTGACGACCGTGGGGGTGCAGCCAACGGTGCGGCTCCGCTCGGCGATCGCCGGCTGGTTCTCCGACGACGAGGCGGTGGTGCCGCGTGAGCTGGTCTACCCGCCGGGGGAGTCGACCGAGCAGGTCGAGCAGCGCAACGCCGAGGACTTCAAGGTCTCGCAGACCAGCGCCGAGACCGCCGCGCTGCGTGAGCTGGGCTTCCCGGTGCAGGTGGTGATCAAGACGGTCGCCGCCGACGGTCCGTCCGCCGGGGTGCTCAAGGTCGGCGACGTGGTCACCTCGGTGGACGGCCAGCCGGTGCCGGTGGCCGCCAAGGTCACCGAGTTGATCCGGGCCAAGCCGTCCGGTACGGCCCTGCGGATCGACTACACGCGCGACGGCGCGGCGGCCACCGCGACGGTGACGAGCCGCGAGCAGGACGGCCGGCCGCGGATCGGCGTCGAGATCGACCAGCAGCAGCCGCACCCGTTCACGCTCGGCATCGACCTGGGGGACATCGGTGGCCCGAGCGCCGGCCTGATGTTCGCCCTGGGCATCGTGGACAAGCTGACACCGGCCGACCTCACCGGGGGGAAGGTCATCGCGGGCACCGGCACCATCGACGACGAGGGCACTGTCGGCCCGATCGGCGGGATCGCCCAGAAGCTGGTCGGTGCGAAGCATGCCGGGGCCAAGGTCTTCCTCGTGCCGGCCGACAACTGCGCCGAGGCGGTCCGCAATCCGCAGCCCGACCTGCCGTTGCTGAAGGTGGGCTCGCTGGACGAGGCGCTTACCGCTCTGGAGACGCTGCGCGCCGGTGGTCAGCCGACCCGCTGCTGACCCGCCTGACCGTGCCCCGACACGTTCAGAAACACCCCGTACTCTGGGTGCCTGATCGGAGCCGATCACATCGAGCGTGCGGAGCCAACAGTGGTAATGCGTAGCAGCAGCCCCCTGCCGAGGATGAGCCGGCGCGGCCGCGTCACCATCGCTGTCCTGGTCGGGGTGTTCGTGCTCTTCACCCTGCTCGGCTGGGGTGTCCAAGCCTGGACGGACTGGCTCTGGTTCGACGAGGTCCGCTACACCGAGGTCTTCACAGGTGTGCTTGTCACCCGGCTGATGCTGTTCCTCGTCATCGGTCTCGGCATGGCGGTGATCGTCGGCGGCAACCTGTGGCTGGCCTACCGGCTGCGTCCGCGGCTGCGGCCGCACTCGGTGGAGCAGGCCACCCTGGAGCGTTACCGGATGGCGCTCAGCCCGCGCCTCGGCACCTGGATCGCGCTTACCGCCGCCGTGGTCGGGATCTTCGCCGGCCTGTCCGCGCAGAGTCGGTGGAACCAGTGGCTGCTGTTCCGCAACGGTGGTGACTTCGGGGTCAAGGACCCGGAGTTCGGGGTGGACATCGGCTTCTACGTCTTCCAGCTGCCGTTCTGGCGCTACCTGCTCGGTGTCGGCTTCACCGCCGTGGTATTGGCCCTGATCGGCGCGCTGGCGGTGCACTACCTCTTCGGCGGGGTTCGCCTGCAGGGCATCGGGGACCGGATGAGCAACGCGGCCCGCGCTCACCTGAGCACCCTCGTCGCGGTGTTCGTGCTGCTCAAGGCCCTGGCGTATGTGCTGGACCGTCGCGCGATGCTGCTTGAGTACAACGAGGGCGCCAAGCTGTACGGCGCCGGCTACGCCGACGTCAACGCGTTGCTGCCGGCGAAGGAGATCCTGGCGTACATCTCGATCGTCGTGGCGATCGCGATCATCGTGTTCTCCAACGCCTGGATGCGGAACCTGGTCTGGCCGGGCATCTCGCTCGCTCTGCTCGGCGTCTCCGCGGTGGCGATCGGCGGCATCTACCCCTGGGCGGTGCAGACCTTCGAGGTGAAGCCGAGCGCCAAGGACAAGGAGGCGCCGTACATCCAGCGCAGCATCGACGCCACGCGGGCGGCGTTCGGGTTGGGCGCCACCGAGACCACCCCGTACGCGGCGAGCAACCTCACCCCACCGGGGAACCTGGCCACCGACACGTCTGTGGTGTCGAACGTGCGGCTGCTCGACCCGCAGTTGGTGAGCGAGACGTACACGCAGCTTCAGCAGGTGCGGGGCTTCTACGACTTCGGCCCCAAGCTGGACATCGACAGGTACGGGGTGAACGGCAAGACCTCCGACTACGTCGTCGGCGTCCGGGAGATCAACTACGGCGAGCTGACCGACCAGCAGAACACCTGGATCAACAGGCACACCGTCTACACCCACGGATACGGCCTGGTGGCCGCCCCGGCGAACCAGGTGGTGTGCGGCGGGCAGCCGTTCTTCGTCTCCGGCTTCCTCGGCGAGAAGACCCAGGAGGCGTGCTCCTCGCAGACCGAGCAGATCCCTGCCAAGCAGCCGCGCATCTACTACGGCGAGCGGATGGCGGCCGACGACTACGCGATCGTCGGGCAGGCCGACCCGAACAAGAAGGCCGAGTTCGACAGGCCGGTCGGCGATGGTGGCGGCGAGTCCTACACCTACACCGGCGAGGGCGGCGTCAAGATCGGCTCCTTCACCCGGCGGCTGCTGTACGCCATCAAGGAGCAGGAGTCGAACTTCCTGCTCTCCGAGGCGGTGAACAAGGACTCCAAGCTGCTGTACGTGCGTAACCCGCGGGACCGGGTGGAGAAGGTCGCGCCGTTCCTCACCCTGGACGGCGACCCGTACCCGGCGGTGGTCGGCGGCCGGGTGCAGTGGATCGTCGACGGCTACACGACGGCGGCGACCTACCCGTACGCCGAGCGGGTCAACCTCCAGGTCGAGACGACCGACGAGCTGACCAACCGGGGCACCTTCCAGTTGGCCCGGGAGAACGTCAACTACATGCGCAACTCGGTGAAGGCAACCGTCGACGCGTACGACGGCACCGTGACGCTCTACGAGTACGACGACACCGACCCGGTGCTGAAGGCGTGGAACAAGGCGTTCGGCGGGGACCTGATCAAGCCGAAGGCGGACATCCCGGTCGAGCTGACGGAGCACCTGCGCTACCCGGCCGACATGTTCAAGGTGCAGCGCAACCTGCTCACCAAGTTCCACGTGACCAACCCGGGCGACTTCTACTCCGCGCAGGACTTCTGGCAGGTGCCGAACGTGCCCGACGCGCCGGACAGCGGCCAGAAGCAGCCTCCGTACTACCTGTTCACCCAGTTCCCCGGCCAGGAGAGTCCCCGGTTCCAGCTCACCTCGGCGGTCACCCCGAACGGCCGGCAGAACCTGGCCGCGTTGATCTCCGGGTCGTACATCGACGGGAAGCCCCGGCTGGAGGTGCTGGAGTTGCCGGACCAGACCCGGATCTCCGGGCCGGTGCAGGTACACCAGCAGATGACCAACAACGCGAACATCCGCCAGCAGCTCAACCTGCTCTCCAGCAACCAGGCGCAGGTGCAGTACGGCAACCTGCTCTCGTTGCCCTTCGCCGACGGCATGCTCTACGTCGAGCCGGTCTACGTGAAGAGCAACCAGCAGGACGCGTACCCGCTGTTGCAGAAGGTGCTGCTCTCCTACGGTGACGGCGGCTCGTTCGTGGCGCTCGCCGACAACATCAACGACGGCATCAAGCAGTTGGTCGAGCAGGGTAAGAAGGCCGGGCAGGGCACCTCGCCGCCGCCGACCACCGGTGGGAACCCGACCAACCCGTCGCCGACGGCGACCCCGAGCGCGACGCCGACGCCGGGCAGCACCAACCCGCCGCCGACCGGCCCGCTGGCCACTGCCGCGGACCGGGTGCAGGCCGCCATCACCGAGGTCCGCGCCGCGCAGACCTCCGGCGACTTCGAGCGGTACGGTCGCGCGCTCAAGGCGCTGGATGAGGCGCTCACCGCGTTCCAGCAGGCGCAGCAGGCCGCCAACCCGAGCGGTAGCGCGCCGCCGCCGTCGCCGAGCGCCACCCCGGGCGGCTGATCGGCCGCCCGAGGAGCACCCCGGAGCCCTCGTCGTCGGACCTGCGCGGTCCTGACGTCGGGGGCTCCGTCGCGTCCGTACGTTATGCCGGCCTGTCGCCTCTCCGACACGTTTTGTCCGGCTGAACCGCAACCCGCGACCGCCTCCCGCCGTCCTTCCTGCAACGGGGGCGGACAAGGGGGCAGGCGTGAGGCACGCACAGAGCTTCGACGAGTTCTACCGCAGCACCGCCCGGCGGATGATGCGGTACGGCTACGCGGTGACCGGTGACCACACCGAGGCGCAGGACCTCGTGCAGGAGGCGTTCGCGCGGGCCTGGCGGCAGTGGGGGCGACTGTCCGAGCATCCGGCGCCCGAGGCGTGGCTGCGGTTGGTGGTGTCCCGGCTGGCGAACGACCGTTGGCGGCACCTGCACCGCTGGCGGGTGATGGTGAGCCGCAGCGGGCCTCCGGCGACCGCGCCCCCGCCGAGTGAGAACGGAGTGCTGCTCGTCCGCGCGCTTCGTCAACTGCCGGCGACGCAGCGGCAGGCGCTGGCCCTGCACTACCTCTTCGACATGCCGGTCGAGGAGATCGCCCGGGAGGCCGACGTCCCGCTCGGCACCGTCAAGTCCTGGTTGTCCCGCGGTCGGTCCCGGCTGGCCGTGCTGCTGCCCGACGTCCACATCGACGAGCTGGAGGCGAACGATGTCAACTGAACTTCCCGACCTGTACCGGTCGCTCACCGTCGTGGCCGACGGTGTGGAGGTGGCCCACCCCGAGCTGGTCCGGCGGCACGCCGACCGGCGAGCCTGGGTCCGGGTGGCCGGTAGTGCGCTGGCGGTGGCGGTGCTGCTCGGCGGGGTGGCCGTCGGTGGGCGGCTGGCGTTCTCCGCCGACGGGTCCGCGCCGCTGCCACCACCGGCCGGCGCGACGGCGTCCGCACTGCCGACCGGGTCTGCCCTGCCGCCGTCCCCGTCGCCGTCCGCGCCCACGGTGCCCCCGCCCCCGTCGCGCGCCACACCGAGCGGTACGCGGTCGGCCGGGCCCACCGGGGCGGCGACCGCCCACCCACCGACCTCGATCCCGGACCGCGCCTTCTTCGTCCTGGCGGCCGCCAACCGGACGGGCCTGGAATCGACAGCGGCGGGCCCGGTCCTGCCGGCGCTGTGCGGAACCCGGTATCTCAGCGAGTCGGCGGTGGTGCAGCGCCGCGCCCGGTCGATCGCCTACAAGCGACCGGAGACCAGGGTGGGGAGCGTGCCGGACGGCAGCTACCGGCACAGCATCACGATCTACCGACCCGGCCGCGCCGACGACGCGCTGCGGGAGCTGCGGCAGGCCGTCCGCGCCTGCCCGGAGCAGAGGATGCCCGACGACAGCAGGACCTGGCGGCAGCGACTGCTCGACCCGGGGGCGTACGGCGACGAGTCGGTGCTGTTCGAGCTGCGTGCCCCGTACCCGCAGGGCATGGGCGATCCGGGCGCGTACGAGGTGCGACTGGTCCGGGCGGTCCGGGTCGACGACGTGGTGACGGTGCTCTGGGAGCAGGGCTGGGAGTACACGGCGGCCGAGCGTGCGCAGGTCGACGCCGACAGCCGCCGGGCGGTGGCGGCGATCGAGAAGTGGCTCGGCTGACGGCGGTATCGGAGTCGTTTTGCGGTGCCCCGGGTCGGTGCGCTACGGTTAACGAGCCGACGCGGGGTGGAGCAGCTCGGTAGCTCGCTGGGCTCATAACCCAGAGGTCGCAGGTTCAAATCCTGTCCCCGCTACGACTGAAAGCCCGTCTCCGGTTCGCCGGAGGCGGGCTTTCGCCATGTCCGGGACTCGTGTCCCGCCCCGACGGGGACCCCGCTGATCATCGTCGGGGCGGATGCGCTACGGTTAACCAGTCGACGCGGGGTGGAGCAGCTCGGTAGCTCGCTGGGCTCATAACCCAGAGGTCGCAGGTTCAAATCCTGTCCCCGCTACCACGGAAAGTGCACACCGAAGCCCGGTCCCAGATCATGGGGCCGGGTTTTCTGGTTCCCGGTCGTGTCGACCCCCGGTGCGCGCGGGGGTCGGCGCCAGACGGGCACCGACCCCCACGGCTGTCACCTGAGGCCGAAGGCCCGCATGACGGTCTGGGTGACGCCACCGCCGTTGCGCTGCGCGGCGGTGACACGGATGGACACGTACTCGGCCTGGCTCGGCGCGTTCACCGACGCCGTCCAGGTGCCCCTGCGTTCCTTGAGGCCCTGCCGCTGCCAGGTGCGTCCGTCGTCGTACGAGACCTCCAGACCGAGCGAGGAGACCCCGTCCCGGGCGGCGGCACTGCCCACCACGACCGGCGTGATGGCGAGGTCGCTCCGACGCGGCGCGCGGCCCGCCAGGTCCACGTCCGTCTCGTAGTCCAACTGGACCAGCGGAATGGCCTGCACGTCTGGCACCGCGCCGGAGAGGAAACTCCAGTCGGTGCGTGTGGTGGAGGAGTACGGGCTGTACTCGGGCTTGGTCTCGGTCTCGACGACCAGCCGGTACGGCAACTTCTCCGGTGCCAGCTCACCGGCGAACAGCTCCGGCCAGCCCTCGAACTGCACCAGTTGTGTCGGCGTGAATTCGGCGTGGACCGACGTGCCGAGGTTGCGTCCTTCGGCGAGGATGGGCGCATGTCTTCATTCGGGAAGTGGTGGGGCCGGCTCAGCGCGGTCCTCGGTGCGGTTGTCCTGGCGGTCTTCGTGCCGGTCGCGGCGTGGGCGTCCACGGGCGCCGGCGAGGTGGTGGTGGAGGCCGCCCGGCGGCGCTCCCGTGGCGGCGGCGGCTTCGGTTTCCTCGGTCTGCTCTGCTGCCTCGTGGTGGTGGCGATCATCGTGTTCCTGGTGCTGCGTCTGACGCGCAACCGGCGCGGCGGCCCTCCGCGCTGACCGCCGCCCAACCGGCCGGCCGCCGACGACCACCGGTCGGCGGCGGCCCGGGGCGGGCGGCAGCCATGGCCCGGGGGCGGGCGGCGGCCGGGGCGGCCGGCAGGTGTGGCGGGTGGTAGCGGGCAGCAGGCGTGGCTGGCGGTGGCGGGTCAGGCGGCCAGGGCGGCGTTGGCCTGGGCGAGGAACCGTGCGGTGGCCGCCCGCGTGCCGGCCCGCTTGGCGCGGAGACTCTCCGCGGCGGCGACCAGCAGAGACCGCACCCTGGCATGGCCCTTCGGCGGTGGCGCGGGAGCCGGCCCCAGTTGGCCGGCGATGCTGGCACCGAACTCGGCGGCGCGCTGCTGAGCCGGGTCGGTGATGCTGCCCTCGGTGTAGCGGCGTACGGCGAGACTGGCGTTGAGGCCCCGCTCGTGGCCGAGGAGGGTGCCCGCCTCGCCGTTCGTGGTCAGAAAGTTGATCACGTCGACCACCGTGTCCGGGTGGCGAGTCCCCCGGAACCCGGCCCAGAACATCGAGGCCCGTGGCCACTGGGCGCCCGGGGGGCCGGGAAGGCCCACCACACCCAGCTCGGATTTGGTGAGTCGTTGCAGCTCAGGCAGTTGGTGGGACCAGGCGAAGGACGCGGCGGTCAGCCCGGTGACCACCAACTGTCGGGTCGGCTCCCCGCTGTCGGCCTGCTCGACGAGGGCCGCGCCCGGGGTGGCCCGCCCGGTGCGGGCGCGCTGCCACAGCTCGAACCAGGCGATCAGCTCCTCGGCGCCGAAGCCGAGCTGTCGCCCCCGGTAGAAGTCGCTGCCCTGGGACCGGAGCCAGAGCCAGAGGGCGCGGTAGTCGCCGGACGCGTCCACCGTGCCGGCCACCTGGCCGTCGCTGGCCTCGGTGACCTGCTGCGCCCAGGCGATGTAGTCCACCCAGGACATCCCGCCGCGCGGTTCGGGCACCCGCAGCTCGCGCAGCAGGTCCCGGTTGAATACCACGGCCGCGAGGGTCTGCCCGGCCGCCACGGCCATCGTCCGCCCGTCCACCGTGCCGTAGCGGATCAGCCCGTCCGGCAGGCCGCGCAGGTCCAATCGGTGGTCGGCGGTCCGTTCGGTGAGGTCGAGGATGATCTGGCGTTGGGAGTATTCGGTAAGCATGGAGTCGTCGAGCTGGATCAGGTCCGGAATGTTGCCGCCGGCCGCCTGGGTGGCCAACCGCTCGTAGTAGCCGTCGGCGCCCTGCCAGGTGACCCGGAAGCTGACCCGTGGGTTGCGCTCCGAATACAGCCGAAGGGCCTTCTCCGTCAACTCGGCCCGCTTCGTCGTGCCCCACCAGAAGACGGACAGCTCGACCGGCCCGTCCTGCGTCGAGGTATCGGCGCCGTCGCTGCATCCGGCCAGCCCACCGGTGGCCAGCAGGGGAGCGCCGAGCAGCGCGGTAAGCACTCGGCGTCGGCCCGGGTCGGCGCCGAAGCGGGCGATCGGGGGACGGGCAACGGGCACGGGGGCTCCTGGCACGTACGGAAGGGTCGGACCATTCACGCAGGCGGCGCAGGAGGGTGTCAACGTCCATCCGGTCAGCCCCGACCCCGGTGGTCGAATCGGTCCTTCCGATATCGCGTGATGTACTAGGGCGCGTGGAACTTCTGCACTCGGGCAAGGTTCGGGACATCTACGCCGACGGCGACGACCTGATCCTGGTCGCCTCGGACCGCATCTCGATCTACGACGTGGCGCTGCCGACGCCGATCCCGGACAAGGGTCGCCTGCTCACCGCGCTCTCCCTGTGGTGGTTCGAGCAGCTCGCCGACCTGGTACCGAACCACGTCATCTCGGCCACCGACGTGCCGGCCGAGTTCGCCGGGCGGGCGATCCGCTGTCAGCGGCTGGACATCATCCCGGTCGAGTGCGTCGCCCGGGGTTACCTCACCGGCGGCGGCCTGCGGGAGTACGAGCGCACCGGCGCCGTCTCCGGCGTGCCGCTGCCCCGCGGGCTGGGCGAGGCGTCGATCCTGCCCGAGCCGATCTTCACGCCGTCGACCAAGGCGCCGATGGGCGAGCACGACGAGCCGATCACGTACGCCGAGGTGGTGGACAAGGTGGGCGCGGAGACCGCCGAGCGGCTGCGGCAGATCACCATCGACGTCTACCGGCGCGGGGCGGAGCTGGCCGCCGACCGGGGCATCCTGATCGCCGATACCAAGATCGAACTGGGGTGGGCGCCGGACGGCACCCTGGTCCTCGCCGACGAGCTGCTCACCTCCGACTCGTCACGGTTCTGGCCGGCCGACTCGTACCAGCCGGGCCGGGTGCAGTTCTCCTACGACAAGCAGTACGTGCGGGACTGGGCCACCGGCAGCGGCTGGAACAAGCTGCCTCCGGCACCGGACGTGCCCGCCGAGGTGGTCGAGGCGACCCGCGCCCGCTACGTCGAGGTCTACGAGAAGCTCACCGGCAACCGCTGGGAGTGAGCGAGGCGACGCCCGAGGCCCCTCAGTGGTTCCAGGCGTCGCCTCCGAACAGCCGCGCCCACAGGTTGTCGACCACGCCCGACGTGCCCCAGACGGTGTCCCCGTCGCCGTCCGTCCCGGCCGGGGCGAGCTGGGTCCCACCGCCGTAGACCAGGTAGCCCGGTCCGGTCGGCGAGCCGACCGCATGCCGTGCGCCACTGTGGATGCCGTACCCCACGAAGTCGCGCTCCCACTTGGACAGGAACCCGGCGGCCACGTTGTCGAGCCCGTCGACGGTGGCCTGGACCAGGTCCTTCAGCACCCCGACGTCGCCGCTGCCCAGGTGGGCGCCAACGTCGAACGCCGCCGCGCCGGCGATGGCCGCCGCTCCGCCGGTGGCGACGGCCTCGGCCATCGTCTCGATGCCCTTCAGGAAAGTGAGCGCCGACGCGGCGAAAGAGTTCGCAGTCGCCAGCGCGGACGCCGCGGCCGGTGCGCCGACGACGGTCGCCGAGGCCGCCGCGATGAAGCCGGCGAACACCGCCAGGATGGTGGACACCACCGCGTACGCCACGACGAGACAGAGCAGGACCCCGCCGACGCAGAGCATGGTGACGCCCACGGTCACCGTCAGCACCTGGGTGCCGACGACCTGGGTGCCGTACGCGTTGATGTGCGCCCCGAACGCGTCGCGGTCCTGGCCGCTCCACTGGGCCGCGGTCAGGGTCGCGATCGCGTCGTCGAGGTTGCCGTGGGCGGTGCCGAGCTGGTCGTACATGGCCAGCCAGTCGCCGCCCTTGCGCATGATCGTCTCGGGGTCGCACTGGTTGAAGTAGACGATCTGGGCGATCGGCCAGGCGGCGGGGATGACCGAGGCGGCCAGGCTGATCTCCGCCATCGCGATCTTCGCGGCGGCCGCGGGGTAGGTAGGGTCTGCCATGTCGGTCTCCGGCGTCGTCAGCGGGGAACGATGGTGCTGGCGGTCTCGGCGGCTTCCCAGTTGTCCGCCGTACGGCCCAACCGGGACCGGACCTCGGCGAGGTGCTCGCGTTTGGTGCGCAGTTGTTCCTCGACGAACTCGATCGCGCCGACGTAGGCGACCGCGAGTTGTGGCACCACCGAGGTGAAGTTGCTGTGTTCGATGGCGCGGGCGGACGTCAACAGCTCGGCGCAGGCGTCCAGGGGCGGCCCGACCTGACGTTCGATCGTCTCGCCCAGCGCGCGGATCGCCGGCGGGTCAACCTCGATCATCGACTCTCCCCGTGTGCGTGATCGATGTTCATGGTGCCGGAGCGCGGACAGCCTAACAGGATCATGGATGGGTGTGAGTGCCCGTCGCTGGTAGCCTGCGACCCATGCCAGCCGGATCGTCGACGCCCCCCGACAACTACGTGACCCGGATGGCCCGCCGACCGCGCTGGCAGCGGATTCTGGTGCCGATCCTCATGCTCCTGGTCCTCCTGGTGCTGCCCATCGGCCTCGGGCGCAATCTGATCGGCGCCGAGCGGGTCAGCATCCAGGTCGAGTCCTGCGACCTCGGTGGTGCGAAGGCGACCCAGCGGTGCCGGGGCACCTGGAGCATGTCCGACGGGCGGGTGGTCACCGGCCCGGTGGGCGGCGGTGCCCCGCACGCCGGGGACCGGGTCGACGGCTGGGCCAACGGCGACCGGGCCACCATCAGCCTGATGGCCTGGCTCATCGCCCCGCTGATGGTGGGCGGAGTCCTGCTGGCGGTGACGGTGGCGCTCGCCGTCGTCTTCCTGCGGGCGGGCGTGCAGCGGGTGCGGCGCGGCCGCTGACCTCCCGCTCCGAGCCGGCGCCTGTCAGACCCCCAGTTGGCGCCGCAGCCGTTCCAGCATCTCCGTGCTCTCCCGGATCGGCCCGCTCACCATGTCGTTGAGCTGCGCCAGCTTGGCCTGCGCCGCTGCCGGGTCGTGCAGCAGCGCGGAGGGACCGGCCGGCCCGCCCAGCTCACGCATCACCTCGGTGGTCGCTCGCTGAAGGTCGGCCCGCGCCGCCCGGAGGAGACCGGCGACCAGTTCCGACAGCTCGGCCGCGGGCATGCGCAGCGCGCGCGGATCGATGTGCAGCTCCTGGGCGGGGTCCTCGGCGGTGCAGGTGACCCGGACCAACCCGTTCTCGCTCTCCGCCTGGCCGGTCAGGCCGGCCAGGCGACCGCGCAGCTCCTCGCCGCGGCCCAACTGCTCCCGCATCCGCGCCGCCAGCTGCGCCATCGCGTCCGGAGTTGGTGTGGTCCCGATCGGCCCGCTCATCGTGCCCTCCCGCTGTCGTCTGTCTGAGCGGCCGACGGTACCCACCGCGGCCAACCACTGTGGAGGGCGGATCAGCTCAGGCTCAGGAAGACCACGATGCCGACGACCAGCACGACCACGCTGGCGGCGAGCAGCGAGACGAAGGTAACGACCACTGAGGAGGTCGAGCCCGTATCGGCTGCCTCGACGAGGATCCGGGTCGGGTTGGCGGGTTCGTACACCACGGTGACCGGCCCGGGCGCCGCCGACAGGGGGGTCTGCCGGAAACGTCCCGGCGTCGCGGTCACGACGGAACCGTCGACTGTCTGGTAGCGCACGACCGGGTAGTAGGTGCGTGGGCCCTGGCCCAGGGTGACCGGTCGCAGCTCCACCACCTCGCCCGGCACCCGGACACCCCGGCGCAGCAGGCCGAGGTCCCGCACGAAGCGGCCGACCGCGTACGCCATGCCTGCCACACCGAGGCTCGCCATGATCGTCAGAACCAGGTACGGCATCTCGTCATCCTCTCGGGTCGTGCCGGAGATCGATCACCGACGCGTGCTCAGTCCACCCAGTCCAGCGTGCGCTGCACGGCCTTACGCCAGTTGTGCAGCTCCCGCTCGCGCAGCTCGGAGGCCATGGCCGGTTCCCACTGCGCGTCCGAGCGCCACTGGGCGCGCAGGGTGGCGAGGTCCGGCCAGAAGCCCACCGCCAGGCCGGCGGCGTACGCGGCGCCGAGGCAGGTGGTCTCGGTGATCCGGGAACGGACCACCGGCACATCGAGCACATCGGCGAGGAACTGCATGAGCAGGCTGTTGGCGGTCATCCCGCCGTCCACCCGGAGTCGGCGCAGCGCCACGTCGGAGTCGGCGTTCATCGCGTCGACCACCTCGCGGGTCTGCCACGCCGACGCCTCCAGCACCGCCCGGGCCAGGTGCCCCTTGGTGATGTAGCCGGTCAGGCCGGCGATCACGCCCCGCGCGTCGCTGCGCCAGTGCGGGGCGAAGAGCCCGGAGAACGCCGGCACGACGTAACAGCCGCCGTTGTCCTCCACGGTGCGGGCCAGCTCCTCCACCTCAGGGGCCGTGGAGATCAGCCCGAGGTTGTCGCGCAGCCACTGCACCAGTGAGCCGGTGACGGCGATGGCGCCCTCCAGGGCGTACGCCGGTGGTTGGCCCTTGATCTGGTACGCGACTGTGGTGAGCAGGCCGTGCGCCGACGGCACCGGGCTGGCGCCGGTGTTGAGCAGCAGGAAGCTGCCCGTGCCGTAGGTGCACTTCGCCTCGCCCGGCTGGAAGCACGTCTGCCCGAACAGGGCGGCCTGCTGATCGCCGAGCGCGCTGGCCACCGGCACTCCCGCGAGCACGCCGGAGGCCGTGCCGTACACCTCGGCGGAGCAGCGGATCTCCGGCAGCATCGCCGCCGGCACGCCCAGCGCGTCCAGCAGCTCCGGATCCCAGTCGAGGGTGGTGAGGTCCATCAGCATGGTCCGGCTGGCGTTCGTCACGTCGGTGACGTGCTCGCCGGTCAGCTTCCAGATCAGCCAGCTGTCCATCGTGCCGAAGAGCACCTCGCCACGTTCGGCGCGCTCGCGCAGACCGTCGACCTCGTCGAGCAGCCAGCGCACCTTCGGGCCGGCGAAGTAGGTGGCCAGCGGCAGGCCCGTGCGGGCACGGAGGCGCTCCTCGCCGTACGCCGAGGCCAGCTCGCGCAGCAGCGGCCCGGTGCGGGTGTCCTGCCAGACGATGGCGTTGGCCACCGGGCGGCCGGTGGCCCGGTCCCAGACGACTGTGGTCTCCCGCTGGTTGGTGATGCCGACGGCGGCCAGTCCGGCCGCGTCGGTACCGGCGGCCCGCAGCGCCTCGGTGATCACCTGCTGGACGTTGTCCCAGATCTCCTCGGCGTCGTGCTCCACCCAGCCCGGCCGGGGAAAGATCTGCCGGTGTTCGCGCTGGGCCGCGGCGACGATGTCCCCGGCGGAGTCGAAGACGATGCACCGCGAGGAGGTGGTGCCCTGGTCGATGGCGGCGACGTACTCGGGGGTCACGGCAGCACCGTACCCAAACCGGCGGCGCGGAGCGACCGACGTCACGTTGGCCTCCGCGTCGCCTACGATGTGCGAACGTGCGCGACATCGCCGTTTTCAGTGGAACCGCCCATCCCGACCTGGCTGCCGAGATCTGCGCCCACCTGGGGGTGCCGCTGCATCCGGTGCGGGTCTCCCGGTTCGCCAACGACTGTCTGGAAGTGCAGTTGCAGGCCAACTGCCGGGAGCGGGACGTCTTCCTGATCCAGCCGCTGGTGCCGCCGGTCCAGGAGAACCTCGTCGAGCTGTTGCTGATGATCGACGCGGCCCGGGGCGCGTCCGCCGGTCGGATCACCGTGGTGCTGCCGCACTACGCGTACGCCCGCTCGGACAAGAAGGACGCGCCGCGTATCTCGATCGGCGCGCGGCTCGTCGCTGACCTGCTCACCTCGGCGGGGGCGGACCGGGTGCTCGCGATGACCCTGCACTCGCCGCAGGTGCACGGCTTCTTCAGCGTCCCCGTGGATCATCTGCACGCGCTGCGCGAGTTGGCCACCCACTTTCGGCGCTACGACCTCAGCGACACGGTGGTGGTCTCGCCGGACCTGGGCAACGCCAAGGAGGCTGCCGCCTTCGCCCGGCTGCTCGGCACGCCGGTGGCGGCAGGTGCGAAGCAGCGGTTCAGCGACGACCTGGTCAAGATCAGTGCGGTGATCGGCGAGGTCACCGACCGGGACGTCATAGTGCTGGACGACGAGATCGCCAAGGGCAGCACTGTGGTCGAGCTGATGGAGCACCTGCGCGGCCTGAAGGTGCGCTCGATCCGGCTGGCCTGCACGCACGGTCTGTTCTCCGGAGACGCGCTGCGGCGGCTCAGCGACCAGGACGGCGTGTTGGAGATCGTCTGCACCAACACGGTCCCGATTCCGGCCGAGAAGCGGGTCGGGAAACTCGAGGTCCTGTCGGTGGCGCCCGCCCTGGCCGAGGCCATGCGCCGGATCCACAACGGGGAGTCGGTCTCGGCCCTCTTCGGCTAGGGCCTGCTCCATAAGAACTGGCCGGCCCGCGTGCCGGGCCTGGTCTCAGCGCTGGGTGCGGTCGGTGACGGCGAGAGTGGCGGCGATTCGGACGGTGGTGCCGGCGGCGCTGGTGGCGATCTCCATGTCGTCGGTCAGCTCCCGGGCCAGCCAGAGACCCCAGCCGCCGGCGGTGTCCGGGGCGGGACGGGTCCGGTCGCCCAGCCGCTGCGGGGTGATGCCCTGCCCGTGGTCCGCCACCTCGCAGAACAGCGCGCCCGGCTCCCGCCAGAGCCGCAGCCACCCGCGCCCGCCGCCGTGCCGCACCGCGTTGGTGATCAGCTCGTTGACCGCCAGCACGAAGTCGTCCAGCCGTTGGCCGTCGAGGCCGGAGGCGTGCGCGCAGGAGGTGACCGAGTGTCGAATCTCGGTCACCTGGGCCTGCTCGAAGGCCTCGGCGATCAGGAGGGAGGTTTCGATGGGCACAACCGTACGCGGTGCGTGCGGATCTGCATTCGTCATGGCCCGTCCCGACGGCGGATCTCGGAGTATTTCGCGGCTTTTCCACCGTACGTCAGGGTTCCCCGAGGCGCACTCCGTGGCACCGCGCCGCCGGCCCGGCTGTGGCATCCTGACCGCCATGCCGTCGCCACCGGGTGGTTTCGAGGTGCCGCTCTGGCGGGCCCTCACGGTGTTCCGGGTGGCCTCCCTCGTGTACGTCTGCGCGCTCGCCGTGCGCGACGCCGACCGGTACGACCACCCGTTCGCCGTCGCCGCCCTGATCCTGACGATGATCCTCTGGACCGGGGCGACCGCCGTCGGGTACGCCCGGCCCGCCCGGCGCCGCTGGCCGCTGCTGCTGGCCGACCTCGGGGTGGTGGTCGCCATCGTGCTGTCCACCCCCTGGGTGGTCGGACGGGAGGCGCTCGGGCACGGCGTACCCACCCTGGGGGTCGCCTGGATGGCCGGCCCGGTGCTGGCCTGGGCCGTCTCCGGCGGCCGGCGGCGGGGCACGGTGGCCGCGCTGCTGGTGGCAGGCGCGGACCTGGCCACCCGGGAGCGGATCGGCCAGTCCTCGTTCACCGGGGTGATCCTGCTGCTACTCGCCGGGGTGGTGGTCGGGCACGTGGCCCGGCTCGCCGTGGCCGCCGAGGAACGCCTGCAACACGCGGTGGAGCTGGAGGCGGCCACCCGGGAGCGGGAACGACTGGCACGCGACATCCACGACTCGGTGCTCCAGGTGCTGGCGCTGGTGCAGCGGCGCGGCGCGCACCTGCCCGGCGAGGCCGGCGAACTGGCCCGGCTCGCCGGTGAGCAGGAGGCCGCCCTGCGGGCCCTGATCGCGGGCACCGCACCGGCCGCTGCCGCCGGTACGGACGCGGTGGACCTGCGCAGCCTGCTCGGCAGGTACGCGTCGGCGGCGGTGTCGCTCTCGGCCCCCGCCACCCCGGTCACTCTGCCCCGGCAGGTGGCCGGCGAGTTGGCGGCCGCCGCCGGGGCGGCCCTGGACAACGTGGGCCGCCACGCCGGCGGGCGGGCCTGGGTGTTGATCGAGGATGAGGGGGAGACCGTGACCGTGTCGATCCGTGACGAGGGGCCGGGCATCCCGGACGGCAGGCTGGTCGAGGCCGCCGCGCAGGGGCGGCTCGGCGTGGCCCGGTCGATCCGCGGGCGGGTGACCGACCTCGGGGGCACCGTCCGGATCCTGTCGATCCCCGACGCCGGCACCGAGATCGAGCTGACCGTGCCGAGGACGCCGCGGTGACGGCCGTGCGGGTGATGGTCGTCGACGACCATCCGATGTGGCGCGAGGGTGTGGCCCGCGACCTGGCCGAGGCCGGCTTCCTCGTGGTGGCGACAAGCGGCGAGGGGCGGCAGGCGATCCGGGTCGCCGCCGCCGTCCGACCCGACGTGGTCGTCCTCGACCTGCAACTACCGGACATCTCCGGCGTCGAGGTGGTCGTCGGGCTGCGTGCCGCGCTGCCCGACGTCCGGGTGCTGATGCTCAGCGCCAGCGGCGAGGAGCAGAGCGTGCTCGACGCGGTCAAGGCGGGCGCCACCGGCTACCTGGTGAAGTCGACGGCGCCCGCCGCGTTCCTCGACGCGGTCCGCCGCACCGCCGCCGGTGACCCAGTCTTCACGCCCGGCCTGGCGGGGTTGGTGCTGGGGGAGTACCGGCGGCTGGCCGCCGGGCCGGGGCAGGGCACGACCGGGGACGCGGAGCCGGGAATGCCCCGCCTCACCGACCGGGAGACGGAGGTGCTGCGCCTGGTGGCCAAGGGGATGTCGTACAAGCAGATCGCGCAGCGGCTCGGCCTGTCCCACCGCACCGTGCAGAACCACGTGCAGAACACGCTGGGCAAGCTGCACCTGCACAACCGTGTCGAGTTGACCCGGTACGCGATCGAGCGTGGCCTGGACGACTGACCTGCTCAGACCGAGCGCGGCGGCTCGGTCTCGTGGATGGCCAGCTCCTCAGCGGTCGCCCCACCGCCCGCCGAGCCGGCGTCGTACGCCACGGAGTCGGTCTCCTGGTCGGTGTGCGCCCCCTCGTCCGGTTCCACCAGCCGACCCACGGTGTGGTCGGCGGGCGTGCCGAGCTGACCGTGGTCGTAGAGGGAGACCGGCGAGTTGGGGTCCGAGGTGGGCCCCGGGTCCATCACGTCGGCGTCCAGCTGGGCCTCCGCCGCGGCCTCCAGATTGTCCGCCTCGAAGGCGATCTTCGGGTCGATCGTCCCGGCCAGCGGATCGTCCGCCGGACGCTCATAGACCTCCCGGTCGAGCTTGTAGTCCAACGACTCCCCGTCGAGTTGCTCCTCGGCGGTCGTCCCGAAGCGGTCCACCGCCACCGGCGTCCGGTCGCCGGGCAGCTGGGCTGGCTCCGGGCCGTCCGCCTCGCGCCCGGTGAGCACGTCGTCGTTGGCGGTCGAGTCGTCATCGGCGGTGTCGGGCAGCCCCTCCGCCTCGGTGTCGGACACGGGGGTCGGGTACTCGTTGTCGCGCATGTCTGATCACTACCCGCTGCCCTCCCGCCGTAACCGGAGCACCGCCCGGTCATGCCGCGCCGAACCGGACACGGGGTGCGGGAGGCCCGTCAGCCGTGCGCTGCCTCGTCGTCCGGGTGCAGTACGCACCAGACGACCTTGCCGTCCGGCACGATGCTGGTGCCCCACCGACGGGCCACGGTGTCGATCAGCAGCAGGCCCCGGCCACCCACACGGCTCGGCGGGGACAGGCCGGCGAACGTGGGCCGGCGCGACGAGTGGTCGCGAACCGCCAGGTGCAGGGCGTCGTCCTGCGGCGCCAACCGGACGTTCATCGGCGTCCGGGCATGTACGACCACGTTGTTGACCATCTCGGTGACCACGATCTGGGCCGGTTCGGTCAGGGCCGGCATGCCCCAGCGCGCACAAGCGGTGGCGACCAGCTCGCGGGCCTGTCGGGCGGACTCCGCGGTCGGCGGCAGCTCGGCGGTCAGCACCGCCGCCAGTGGGGCCGCGGCGACCGCTGCCAGCGCGGCGTCCAGGGTGGGCCAGGCCGGCACACCCGCCAGGACGGCGTCACGGCGACCGGACCCGGAGATCGCCGGGTCGCAGAGCAGCAGGTCCGCGGCGGGCCAGTCGGCGACCTCCCGACGGACCTCGGCGAAGACGCTTCGCCCGGCCGGATCGGTGACCAGCAGCGCGGTCACGTCGGCGACCACCGGGCCGGGTCGGTCGCTGAGCCGTGCGAGCAACACGTCGTGGATCCGGCCCGCCTCGACGGCATCGAGCACGCCGCTCAACCGGACGACCGGAGACGACTCGTCGACCTCCACCCGACAGCGCTCCGCCACCGGGGTGGTCGCCTTCAGGTGTGGCACGCCGACGAACGGCGCGTCCGGTCGGTCGATGCCTGTCATCAGCGATCCGATCGGGATCGGCGGTTCATGGCCATCGTGCCCACGGCGGTGCCGGCCGCGGCGAGACCGAACGCGGCGGTCATCCGCACCAGCTGACGCCGCCGACCGTGCCAGCCTCCGCTGCGGTCGGCCTGCCCATCGGCGTGGAAGACGTTGCCGGTGCTGTCCATCCGCGCACCCGGGCCGAACTGGGTGCGGTGGACGTACCAGCCGAGGGTGCGCTCCACCAGAGCCGGCGCCAGCCGCCACTGCAGGCCGACCAACCGGGCGGCGCCACCGGCGTACGCCTCGCGGCGCGGCCGGCGCAGCAACCGCACGATCGTCTCGGCGACCACCTCCGGCGGGTAGACCGGCGGGGGTGGCACCAGCTCCCGACCGCTGTGGTTGGCCGCGTGCCGGAAGAAGGGGGTGTCGATGGTGGCCGGCAGTACGGTGCAGACGGAGATCTGCCCCCGGCCGGTGACCCGCAGCTCCTGTCGGACGGTGTCGGACAGCCCGCGGATGCCGTGCTTGGCGGCGTTGTACGCCGACTGGTACGGCATCGCCACCTCGGCCAGCACCGACGCGTTGTTGACAAGCACGCCGCCGCCGGCCGCGCCGAGGTACGGCAGCGCGGCCTTGATGCCGTGCACAGTGCCCAGCAGGTTGACCTCCAGCACGCGCCGGAACTCGGCGACCGGGATCTCGTCGAACAGACCCACAGCGCTCACCGCGGCGTTGTTGACCCAGGCGTCGATGCGGCCGAATTCGCCCACCGCGCGGTCGGCCAGCCGCTGCACCGACTCCAGGTCGGTCACGTCGGTCGGGACGGCCAACGCGCGGCCGCCCAGTTCCCGGCAGCGCTGCGCGACCTGTCGCAGCGCGGGCTCGCTGCGGGCGGCGAGCACCACGGCGGCGCCCCGGCGGGCCAGCGCGTACGCGGTGGCCGTGCCGATCCCGCTGGACGCGCCGGTAATCACCACGGTCGAATCGTCGAGGGTGCGGGTCAGCGGCATTCCTGTGCGGTACCCCAGGTCGGGCCCGGTCATACCACCGGCCGCCGGCGGATCATCGACGATGTGCCCAACGCGCGGCGGGAGCGGGGCCACTGTGATTGCCGTGGCGCAAGTGTCGGTGGCACCTGCGGTGACTGTTCCCGATCTGCCAGGTTTCGGCTCCGGGTCCACAGGTTAATGGGACGCTCTGACCGGGACCGCCGAGGAAAAGATCGCAGGGAGGTGACCCATGCGCGTCGGCCTCGTCTGCGCGCACACCAGTTCGTACCGGCACGCCGACGGCCCGCCGGTCGGCACCCAACAACACATCGAGCGGGTTGCCGCCGAGCTGGCCGGCAGAGGCCACGACGTCCGCATCTACGAGCGCCGGGACGATCCGGGGCTGCCGGCGACAGCGGAGGTCGACGGCTACCAGGTGCACCGGGTGCCCGTCGGCCCGGCGACCGCCCTGCCCACCGCCGGGCTGATCCCGCACGTCACGGAGTTCGGGCGGTGGCTGACCGACGAGTGGAGCGGCGCCTGGCGTCCCGAGGTGGTGCACGGGCACTACTGGATCGGCGGCTTGGCCGCCGCGCACGCCGTCCGGGAGACGGACATCCCGGTCGTGCAGACCTTCCACTCGCTCGGGGTGGAGCAGTTGCGCCACCTGGGCGGCGAGTACGACGGCCCGGGCGAGCGGATCCCGCTGGAGCGGGCGCTGACCAGGGCGGTGGACATCGCCGTCGCCCAGTGCAACGACGAGGTGGACGAGCTGACCCGGATGGGTCTGCAACGCACCTCGGTGGCGATGGTGCCGGCCGGGGTGGACATCGCGCAGTTCCACCCGGACGGCGAGGCGGCACCGCGCGAGCAGCGCGCCCGCATCCTCTCCGTCGGCGGCCTGTCCCCGGGGCACGGCCAGGACGACCTGATCCGGGCGATGCGACTGGTCGGCGACGCCGAGCTGGTGATCGCCGGCGGCCCACCGGCCGGTGACCTGGCCAACCACGCGGAGGCGCGTCGCCTCCGCGAGCTGGCCGAGCGGGCCGGGGTAGCCGACCAGGTGCGCCTGGTCGGGGCGGTTCCGCACGACCAGATGGCCACCTGGTACCGGTCCGCCGACGTCGTGGCCTGCACCCCGCACTACTCGTCGGCAGGTCGGGTCTCACTGGAGGCGATGGCCTGCGGCGTGCCCGTGGTCGGCTATGCGATGGGTGGCCTGGCGGACGCCGTGGTCGACGAGGTCACCGGCCGCCTGGTGCCCCCCGGGGACGTGCGGACGCTCGGGGTGTCCCTGCGCCGGCTGCTCGCCGACAACGCCGGCCGGTTCGCCTACGGGCACGCCGCCGTGGACCGGGTCCGCAGCAGCTACACCTGGGAACGGACCGCCGGGGCGCTGGAACGCCTCTACGAGCGGGTGGTGAGTCGCCGCAAGCCCGTCGAAGCCTGAACCGAGAAAGCCCACGCCGCGCCCTCTACCGGGCGGCGTGGGCTCTACGGTCGGACGGGCCGGCCGGCGCCGACCACGCTGGCCTGGACGGGCCGGCCGGCGTCGAACATGCCGCTCAGACGGGCCGGCCGGCGCCGACCATGGCCCGGTCGCGGCGGTGGGTCACCGAGCGGTGCTGCTGCGGCTGGGCGTAGCGGGTCAGGCCGATCACGGCGGCCAGGGTGACCAGGAAACCGGCGGCGGCCAGCCACTCCCGACCCGGCCAGATCTTGTCGTTGAGCAGCAGCAGGCCGACGATGGCCGCCGGCACCGCGCCGGCGGCGTCCATGGCGGCGACCGCGGCGGTCGTCGAGCCGCGCTGCATGGCCAGGCCGAGCAGCAGTTGGCCGACGATCGAGTGGGCGATCAGCAGGTAGAACAGCGGGTTGGCGAGGAACGCCTCGGCCGACGGCGCGGACGCCAGCGGCCGGGCCGCGACCGCGGCCGAGGAGAACGCCAGCCCGGCCAGCGAGCCCAGGGCCACCGACCCGGGCGCTCCGTGCAGTCGGACGGCGAAGACGCCGAGCACCGCGATCACCCCGAGCGCCACCAGCAGGGCCACCGAGCCGGCGGTGCCGAGCTGCTTCGACGGTGCCGGCCGCGCGGCCAGCACCAGCGCGGTGATCCCGGCGAAGAGCAGCGCCAACAGGGCCACCTCCGCCATCGGCAACCGCCACTTCAGCACCAGCACCCCGATGATGGCTGTCACCCCGAGCCCGGCCGCAACGCTCGCCTGCACCAGGAACAGGGGCAGGTCCCGCCGGGCCAGGAAGGCGAGCACGAAACCGCCGATCTGGCAGCTCAACCCCACCAGGTACGACCGGTGCCCGGCCAGTCGCAGCAACAGACCCGGATCGAACGAGTGGTGCACTGTGGTGCGAGCCGCGGCCACCGACTGGAGCAGGTTGGCGAAGCCGTACGCGACGATCATCGCCGCGAGGAAGCACCAGCCGGAGGAGACCACTTGGCGAGGATAGAGGTTGCCGGGGGTCAGCGCTCGGCTGGCCGATTCAGCCGGGCGAGGATGTCGGCGTGCAGCACACCGTTGGTGGCCACCACGCTGCTCTCGGTGCCCGGCTCGCCGGTCGGGGACGGTCGGCCATCCAGATCCGTGATCGTGCCACCCGCCTCCGTGACGAT
Organism: Micromonospora sp. NPDC049274; assembly: GCF_040678875.1. Taxonomy (NCBI): domain Bacteria; kingdom Bacillati; phylum Actinomycetota; class Actinomycetes; order Micromonosporales; family Micromonosporaceae; genus Micromonospora; species Micromonospora sp. NPDC049274. The sequence goes on along the minus strand of NZ_JBFAQS010000002.1, from coordinate 309,170 downwards.
CGGTACCAGCGCCGCCACGTCCCACAGCGACAACTCCGGCTCGGCCATCACGTCCAGGGCACCCTCGGCCAGCAGCATGTAGCCGTAGAAGTCGCCGTACGCCCGGCTGCGCCAGCCGGCGCGCAGCAGGTCGAGCAGCGCGTCGAGCCGCCCGGCGTCCTCCCAGCCGGTCAGCGACGAGTAGCAGACGCTCGCGTCGGCGACCCGGCGCACCGCCGAGACTCCGATCCGGTCGCCCGCGGCGGGACCCGGCCCGGCGTACGCGCCCGCGCCCGCGCTCGCCCACCAGCGTCGGCCCAGCGCCGGCGCCGACACGACGCCCACAGCGGGCCGGTCGCCGTCGTACAGCGCGATCAGGCTGGCCCATACCGGCACGCCACGGACGAAGTTCTTGGTGCCGTCGATCGGATCGACGATCCACCGCCTGCCGTTCCTGTCGACGGACGGCTGCGCGCCGTACTCCTCGCCGAGCAGCCCGTCGGCGGGCCGGTGCTCGGCGAGCAGCGCGCGGATCTCCCGCTCCACGGCGGTGTCCGCGTCGGAGACCGGCGTCAGGTCCGGCTTCGTCTCCACCCGCAGGTCGAGCGCCCGGAACCGGTCCATGGCGATGGCGTCGGCCCGATCGGCGAGCAGGTGGGCGAGGGCGAGGTCGTCGGCGTACCCGGTCATGCCGGCAACCTAGCCGACGCCCGACGGGTCACTCGTCGGGCCCGCGCCGGTCACCCTCGCCCGGCCCGCGCTGGTCGCTGTCGCCGCGCGCGTCACCGTCGCCGGCCCGCGAGGCGAGCAACCGGCGGTACGACGCCAGCCGGCGCGGGTCGGCCTTGCCGGCGGCCACCCAGGCGTCCAGCCCACAGTCGGCCTCGTCGGCCGTGTGTGGGCAGTTGGGCGGGCAGTCGACGGTGCCCTCCACCAGGTCGGGGAAGCCGTGCAGCAGGCTGTCGGCGGAGACGTGCGCCAACCCGAAGCTGCGGATGCCGGGGGTGTCGATGATCCAGCCCGGATCGGTGTCGACCCCGGGCACCGGCGGTAGTCGCAGCGCCACCGCGCTTGTCGACGTGTGCCGGCCGCGACCTATCGCGCTGACCACCCCGACGGCGCGCAGCGCGTCCGGGACGAGGCGGTTGACGAGCGTCGACTTGCCCACCCCGGAGTGCCCGACCATGACCGACACCTTGCCGCTCAGCAGCGCGCGCAGGGCACCCAGGTCGGAGTCGGGGCGGTTGAGCACGTACGGCAGCTCCAGCTCGGTGTAGTAACCCAGCACCTCCTCCGGCCCGGCCAGGTCGGCCTTCGTGAGGCAGAGCAGCGGCTCGACATCGGCGTCGTACGCGGCCACCAGGCAGCGGTCGATGAACCCGGTGCGCGGCGGTGGGTCGGCCAACGCGCTGACGATCACCAACTGGTCGGCGTTCGCCACCACCACCCGTTCCAGCCGACCCTCGGCGGTGGTCTCGTCGTCGTCGGCGGTGCGGCGCAGCACCGAGCGGCGCTCGGCGATCCGGACGATGCGGGCGAGCGCCCCCTCGGCGCCGGAGGTGTCGCCGACGAGGCTGACGCGGTCACCCACGACCACCGACTTGCGGCCCAGCTCACGGGCCCGCATCGCGGTCACGGTGGGCAGCTCGGCCCCCACCACGCCGCGTTCGGCGCCGGCCAGCACGCACTGGTAGCGCCCCCGGTCGACGGCTATGACGAAGCCGTCCACCGCGTCGCTGTGCTGGGGTCGGGTGCGCGTACGCGGACGCGAGGACTTCCCGGGCCGGACCCGTACGTCGTCCTCGTCGTACTCCCGCCGTTTGGTCGCCAGGACCTGTCCTCTTCTCGCGTCAGCTCTCAGTGAGCGTCCGGACGCTCACTTGCCGGTCACCATCGCTGACCATAGTGCCGGGAACTCGGGCATGGTCTTGGAGGTACACCCGACGTCGTCCACCTCGATGCCCGGAACGGCGAGCCCGACCACCGCTGCGGCGTGCGCCATCCGGTGATCGTGGTAGGTGCCGAACATCCCGCCGCGCAGCGGCCGGGGCCGGATCTCCAACCCGTCCGGCCTCTCGGTGATGTCGGCCCCGAGGGCGGCGAACTCCCGTGCCAGCGCGGCCAGTCGGTCGGTCTCGTGGCCGCGGATGTGCGCGACGCCTGTGAAGACCGACGGCGAGTCGGCCAGCATGGCCAGCGCGGTCAGCACGGGGGTCAGCTCGCTGACGTCGGACAGGTCGGCGGTCAGGCCGTGCACCACGCCGGTGCCCCGGACGGTCAGCCCGGCGGTGGTGAGGGCGACCTCGCCGCCCATCCGGTGCAGCAGCGAGCGGAGCTGCTCGAGCGGCTGGGCGCTGCTGTGTGGCCACCCCGCGAGGGTGACCTCGCCGCCGGTGACCAGGGCGGCGGCGAAGAACGGCACCGCGCCGGAGAGGTCCGGCTCGATCTCCCAGCCGCGCCCGGTGAGCGGGCCGGGCTCGACGGTCCACACGTCGGGCGTGGTGTCGTCGACGGCGGCGCCGGCGGCGCGCAGCATCCGCACGGTCATCCGCAGGTGCGGTGCGGAGGGCACCGGCGGGCCGACGTGGCGGACTACGACGCCCCGGTCGAAGCGCGGGGCGGCCAGCAACAACGCGGAGACGAACTGGCTGGACACGGACGCGTCGATCACCACCTCACCGCCGGCGACTCCACCGGTGCCGAGCACGGTCAGCGGCAGGCTGCCCGTGCCTGTGACGTCGATCCGGACGCCCAGCGAGCGCAGCGCGCCGACCAGTGGACCGAGCGGGCGGGTGCGGGCGTACGGGTCGCCGTCGAAGGTGACCTGCCCGTCGGTCAGCCCCGCCACCGGCGGCAGGAACCGCATCACGGTGCCGGCCAGCCCCACGTCCACGTGCGCCGGGCCGACCAGCGGGTGCGGCCGGACCAGCCACCGCTCGTCGTCGCTGATCGAGACGTGCGTGCCCATCGCCCGCAGACCGGCGGCCATCAGTTCGGTGTCGCGGGCCCGCAGCGGCTCGGCAAGCGTCGACGGCCCGGCGGCCACGGCGCTGAGCACCAGGGCGCGGGCTGTCATCGACTTGGAGCCGGGCAGGCGCAGTGTCGCCGCCACCGGGTCGGACGCGGTCGGTGCGCTCCACGGCTGCGGTGGCCGGGTCGCGGTCAGATTCCCCACGGTTACATTCTGCCGTGTCGGCCGATGGGTGACGCCCCCCGGCCGTCGTACTCCCGGTTGGCGGGACAGCAGGCCGGACCCCCGACGGGTTAGCGTGAGGGTATGTGCGGCAGGTACGCCACGACCCGTGGCTCCGGCGAGTTGAGCGCGCTGTTCGAGTCGTCCGACGACACCGACGGCGCGATCCGGCCGGATCACAACCTCGCGCCCACCGATCGCGCGCCGCTGGTCCGGCTCAGCCCGGAGGGGCACCGCAGCCTCTGCGTCGCCCGTTGGGGGTTCCTGCCGCACTGGTCCCGGTCCGCCGCCGGTGCGGCTCGCATGATCAACGCCCGTGCCGAGACGGTGGCCACCAGCCGGGCGTACGCCGGCGCGTTCGCCCGCCGCCGCTGCCTCGTTCCGGCCGATGGCTGGTACGAGTGGGTCCGCCAGCCCGAGGGCGCCCGGCAGGCGTACTTCATGACCCCGGCCGACGGCTCGGTGCTCGCCCTGGCCGGCATCTGGTCGGTGTGGGAGTCCGACGCCGAGAGTCGGCTCACCTTCAGCGTGCTGACCACCGCGGCGCTCGGCGAGTTGGCCGAGGTGCACGACCGGATGCCGGTGCTGCTGCCGCCCGATCGGTGGTCGTCCTGGCTGGGGCCGTGCGACGAGCCCGAACGCCTGCTCGCGCCCGCGTCGCCCGATCGGCTGGCCGGGTTGGAGATCCGCCCGGTCGGGCCGGCGGTGGGCGACGTCCGCAACGACGGCCCGGAGTTAACCGCACGGGTCTCCGTCCCGCCGTTGTCGGCGCCACCGGAGCTGACCCTGTTCTGAAAATGACAGGCATCGTCGAGCTCCGATTTGACGGGGTTCTGATCGATTCGTCGCCTGGCCGTTCAGCCATGTTCTCGGTAGACCCTTGTCCCGGTGTCCGGAAGTGCGATACAACACAGCGCCGGTAGTGGCTGTCGATTCGCACGGGGCGGACGACATCCACCGATCTTGCCGGTCCCACGGGGGAGGTGGGTGGAATGACACGGGCGCGTATGCCCCGCCCGCACGAGGTGGCTGCGGCACGGAGAGATCCGCGGCTGCTGCGGGCCTTGCGAGAACGCCGACAGGACGACGCGTGGCGCACCAGAGGAACGTGCCAGAGCGTCGATCCGGAGACGTTCTTTCCGGCACCTAACGAACCGGCGGACTCCGCCGTCGCGCTGTGCCGCAGTTGTGACGTGCAGGGGTCCTGCTTGGCATGGGCGCTGGAGGTGGGCGACTGCCACGGCGTGTGGGGCGCGACCACGCCCCGCGAGAGGCGGGCGATGCTCGTCGCCTGGCGCGGCGAGGTCGAGCCCGATCCGGACGCGGCCGACGACGCCGGCCCTCCGGTACGCGACCGCCTGCTCACCCTGGTGCCGCTGAGCTGACCGCCGGGGTGAACCCATCCCGGTGACCGGCGGGGCCGGCGCAGAATGGGTCGGTGCTGCCCAGCGAAGAGATCGACACCCCACGCGGCCCGGCGCGGATCGACACCGACCTGCCGGCCCGGTCGCCGTCCGCCCTGCTCGTGCTCGGGCACGGGGCGGGCGGCAGCGTGGACGCGCCCGACCTGCTCGCGGTGCGGGACGCTGCGGTCGCGGCCGGCCTGACGGTGATTCGGGTGACCCAGCCCTACCGGGTCGCCGGCCGGCGCGCGCCGGCACCCGCCGGGCACCTCGACGAGGCATGGACGGCGGTGCTCACCGCGCTGCGCGCTCGCCACGACGAGGTGCCGACGGTGCTTGTCGGGGGTCGTTCCAGCGGCGCGCGGGTGGCCTGCCGGACGGCCCGCGCGGTGGGCGCGGCAGGCGTCGTCGCGCTGGCCTTTCCGCTGCACCCGCCCGGCCGACCGGAACGCTCCCGGGCCGCCGAGCTGGCGACCGGCCTGCCGACGCTTGTGGTCAACGGCGACCGGGACCCGTTCGGGGTGCCGGCGTCGGGGCCGGCCGTGCAGGTCGTGACCCGGCCGGGTGAGACGCACGACCTACGGCGGGACCCGGCCGGCACCGCGGACGTGGTGCGGGACTGGCTGCGCCTGCACCGCTGGGCGACCGCCTGACCGTTTCCGCTGCCCGGCGCGGGTCGTTGCATCCGATGGTGCCGCCGGCTCGATCCGGACGGGCGACACCAGTCCTCCCAGGCCCTTCCTGGTCCCAGCGCCGGCGCCACCGGGGCCGGGACCAGGAACGGGAGAGCCGGGCGGAATGCCTCACGGGTCAATCCGCGTTACTAACCCCGGACGACTTATCTGCGAGGGGGGTGACCGGTGCCGACCGAGACACGAAGCCTGGAACGGGACGAGCGGGACGCCCGGCAGCTGCAGCGGCTGTTGGATGGTCCGGACTGGCCCGTGACAGCGGGACCGGGCGGGGTGGGTGCGGTGAGCACGGGCACACCGGCCGGAAGTGAATCTGTGGGCAGGTCCGTGCGCGTATCCTCGGCGGGAAAGCATCCGACGCGAGGGGATGTGCGGTTGACCACCGAGAAGACGGACGAGCGCAGGGCCCGGTTCGAGCGGGACGCGATGCCATTCGTCGATCAGCTCTACGCTGCTGGGCTGCGCATGACGCGCAACCCGGCGGATGCCGAGGACCTGGTCCAGGAGACCTACCTGAAGGCGTACGCGGCCTTCCACCAGTTCGAGCAGGGCACGAACCTGAAGGCCTGGCTCTACCGGATCCTGACCAACACCTACATCAACTCCTACCGCAAGCGGCAGCGCCAGCCGATCCAGGCGCCCACGGAGGAGATCACCGACTGGCAGCTCGCCGAGGCCGAGTCGCACACCTCCAGTGGTCTGCGGTCGGCCGAGACCGAGGCTCTGGACCGGCTGCCGGACAGCGACGTGAAGGAGGCCCTCCAGCAGTTGCCGGAGGAGTTCCGCCTGGCCGTCTACCTGACCGACGTGGAGGGCTTCTCCTACAAGGAGGTCGCCGACATCATGGGCACGCCGATCGGCACCGTGATGTCGCGTCTGCACCGTGGCCGTCGTAATCTGCGCAAGCTGCTCGAGCAGTACGCCGGGGAGCGGGGCTTCAGTGCGGCTCGCTCATCGAAGGGCTCGACCGCTGCCGCTGCCGGCCGGGAGGTGTGACGTGAGCTGTGGAGAGCCGCACGAGACGGACTGCCGCGAGGTGCTCGCGGAGGTCTACCTCTACCTGGATCTCGAGTGCGCCGACGAGCGGCGCTCGCTGATCCGGCACCACCTCGACGAGTGCGGGCCGTGTCTGCGCGAGTACGGGCTCGAGCAGGAGGTGCGGGCACTTGTCGCGCGTTGCTGCGGCAACGAGACGGCGCCCGATCAGCTGCGTGAGCGGCTGCGGGTCAAGCTCACCGAGCTGGTGGTCTTCGAGACCAGCGATTCCCGTGAGCTGGCCGACTGAGCGTCGGCGTACCGAGACGGTGAAACACCGGTGGCCCGGGTCGATCTCGACCCGGGCCACCGGCGTACCCGGCCTTCGCCGGGTCGGACTGACCGGTGACGGGCCGTCGGCCCGTCGGCGCGTTCAGGAGTTGGGACGCTTGCCGTGGTTCGCGGCGTTCTTCTTACGGGCCTTCTTCTTGCGGGACTTCTTCGCCATGCTGACCTCCTCGTGATGGGTCGGATCCGTGCTGCGCGCGGCCTCGCGCCGGTGCACCCACCGGCCGCCCGGCGTCGGGTCCGACCCGCTGATGGTAGTGCGCTCGACACCCGACGCCTTCCCCCGGGGCTGCCCGGCGGTGGGCCGCACCGCTCCGCACCCACGTCCCACCCTCGCGTGATTGGATACGTCGGCAGGCACATCGCGAAAAAGGGAGGGCCGTGGACATGGCCGAGGAGATCCGCGCCGAGATGGTGGCGAACGTCTGGAAGGTCGTCGCGTCGGCCGGCGACACCGTGTCCGAGGGCGACACCCTGGTGATCCTCGAGTCGATGAAGATGGAGATTCCGGTCGTTGCTGAGGCCGACGGCGTGGTCCAGCAGCTCGCCGTGCACGAGGGCGACGTCGTGCAGGACGGCGACCTGATCGCGGTGATCGGTTGAGCGGCCTGCTGGTCCGGCTCGCCGACGCGGCCGACTTCCCGGCGGTTGCCCGGCTGACCGTGGCCGCGTACGAGGCGGATGGGCAGCTCAAGGGCGAGCACGGGTACGGGGCGGTGCTGGCCGACGTGTCGACCCGGGCCGCCAGCGGCGAGGTGCTGGTCGCGGTCGACGAGGCGACCGGCGCGGTTCTCGGCTCGGTCACCTTCGTGCTGCCGGGCACCCCGTTCGCCGAGTTGTGCGGCCCGGGTGAGGCGGAGTTCCGCATGCTGGCTGTCGATCCGGCCGTGCAGGGGCGGGGGGTCGGCGCGGCGCTGGCCCAGGCGTGCGTCCGCCGGGCGGCCGAGTTGGGCTGCGCGGCGGTCGTGATCTGTGTCCGCGCGGGGATGGCCGTTTCGGCCCACCGGCTCTACGAGCGCCTCGGGTTCGTCCGCATGCCGGAGAAGGACTGGTCGCCGCTGGAGGGCGTGGCCCTGCTCGGTCTGCGGCTGGATCTGCCCCGCACCTGACCGGCTGGCTCGTCGAGCCGCCTACGTGCCGAGCTGGCTCGTGCCCGGCTGGCTCGTCGCCCCGACTGCTGGCGAGCTGGGCTCGTCAGCCCCGCGCGCCGGCGGCGTTGGCCGAGGCCGCGTCCTCGTCGGGCTCCGCGCCGATCGCGGCCAGCAACTCGTCGGCCACCTCCAGGGCGAGCCGGCGGCGCTCAGCGTCGGTGATGTCCGGTGCGCGCACCGCGAACCAGCTGGTGTGCACGGCGAACAGTGACAGGGTGGCGCGCAGTTGCGCCCGGGGAGAGTCGTCGCCGCGGCAGAGCGCGCTGGCGAGCCGCATCATCCGGCCACGCATCTGCTGGCCGGAGGAGAGGCTCTTGAGCACTGTCTGGTTCTGCTCGAAGAAGCGCATCACCGACGGCATGTCGCCGCCGAACATCGTGTCGGCGTAGCGGGAGATGAGCGCACGGCGGGTGGCCAGGGTCGCCGGCTGCGAGTCGGCCCAGGCGGTCAGCGCGTCCATCTGCTCCAGTCGGTCCTCCACGAAGCTGGCGACGATGTCGTCCTTGCTCTTGAAGTGGTAGTAGAGCGCCGCCTTGGTGACATTGAGGCGTTCGGCGATCTCCCGCAGCGAGGTCTTCTCGTACCCCTGCTCGGTGAAGAGCTCCAACGCGACGGCCTTGATCCGCTCTCGGGTGCCGCCTGTGCTCTCCCTCACCCACGCCCCCTAATTCATTTGACCGCCAGTTGGTACCCAACTTACCGTGCGGCTAGTAAGGTGACTAGCCGGGCGGCAAGTAAGTACGGCAATTCTCGGGGGGAGCTTACCCATGACTCAGGCAACACAGGCCGGCGCACGACCCAACGTACGGGTCGTGCTGTTCGGGCTGATGATCGCGATGATGCTCGCGATGCTCGACAACATGATCGTCAGCACCGCGCTGCCGCGGATCGTCGGCGAGTTCGGTGGCCTCGACCACTTCACCTGGGTGGTCACCGCGTACGTCCTGGGCACCACCGTCTCCACCCCGATCTGGGGCAAGCTCGGTGACCTCTACGGCCGCAAGTCGGTCTTCCTGACCTCGGTGGTCATTTTCCTCGTCGGCTCCGCCCTGTGCGGCATGGCCGGCTCGGGGATGTTCGGCGGCCCACAGGACGGCATGGTGCAGCTCATCGCCTTCCGCGCCGTGCAGGGCCTGGGTGCCGGCGGCCTGATGGTCGGCGTGATGGCGATCATCGGCGACCTGGTTCCGCCGCGCGAGCGTGGGCGTTACCAGGGCATGATCGCCGGCATCATGGCCATCGCCATGGTGGCCGGCCCGCTGGTCGGTGGCTTCATCACCGACAACCTCTCCTGGCGCTGGGCCTTCTACGTGAACCTGCCGCTGGGCGGCATCGCGCTGCTCGTGCTGATCACCACGATGCACCTGCCGAAGTACCGCACCGAGCACCGGATCGACTGGCTCGGCGCCGGCCTCCTCTCGGTCGGCATCACCGCGATCGTGCTGATCACCACCTGGGGCGGCAACGAATACGACTGGACCTCGCCGCAGATCCTCGGCCTGGCCGTGGTGGCGCTTGTGGCGCTTGTCGCGTTCGGCCTGGTGGAGCGCCGGGTCCCGGAACCGATCCTGCCGCTGGCGCTGTTCGCCAACCGCAACTTCGCGCTGATCTCGCTGATCGGCTTCCTGCTCGGCTTCGCGATGTTCGGCGCCATGAACTTCCTGCCGCTCTACCAGCAGACCGTGCAGGGGGCCTCGGCCACCAACAGCGGCCTGCTGCTGCTGCCGCTGATGTTCGGCATGCTTGTCGTCTCGCTGGTCATCGGCCGGGCGATCACCAAGACCGGCAAGTACCGGGCCTACCCGATCATCGGCGGCGTGGTGATGACCGGGGGCATGGCACTGCTGGCCATGCTCGACACCGACACCAGCAAGCTGCAGTCCTCGCTCTACATGGTCGTGCTCGGCGCCGGCATGGGCTTCCTCATGCAGACCTCGATGCTGATCGCGCAGAACAGCGTGGAGCAGAAGGACCTCGGCGCGGCCAGCGGCGCGGCCACCTTCTTCAGGTCGATCGGCGGCTCGTTCGGCATCTCGCTGTTCGGCGCGATCTTCGCCAACCGGCTTGCCGACTCGGCCGCCGGCAGGGCGTTCACCGGCGGCGGCGAGGGCGGGGGGATGGACCTGGAGAAGCTCAAGCAGCTGCCCGCCCAGGCGCGTGAGCTGGTCCTCACCGGTCTCTCGGACGCGATCTCGCACGTGTTCCTCTGGGCCGTGCTCTTCACCATCGTGATCCCGGTGCTCGCCTGGTTCATCAAGGAGATCCCGCTGCGCACCGCCAACGAGGCGCCGGCCGCGACGGCCACCCCGGAGGAGGAGGCCGAGATCGCCCTCGGCAAGGCGCCGGTCGCCTGACTCCGACCGACAGCGCGCGCCGCGTCGTCCCCCCGAGGGGGAGGCGCGGCGCGCGTTTTCACCGGCGGTGGGTCAGGCGGTGCCAGATGCGGCGTAGCGGGTTGCGGGGACGGGGGAGCCGGGGGGTTCGCTCGCCGAGCATCCGGGTGGCCAGTGCCGTCGTGTCCGGGTCCAGGGCGGGGGCGGCCAGCGCGAGGTGGGCCAGCGAGACCGCTATCGGCACCGGCCGGGCCTCGGCCACCGTCGCCGCGTCGGCCAGCCGCTCGGCCACCACGCGTGCCACGTCCGATCGCACCGCCGGGTCCACCCAGGCGGCGGTGATCAGGGCGAACAGCGCCGCCTCGGTGACCCAGTCCTCCACACCCCAAACCAGGTCCAGCAGCACCCGGCGTCGGGTCGAGTCCGCCCAGGGCTCGTCGGTGCGCTGGTGCAGCAGCCCCAGACAGGCCCACACCTGCACCCCGCGAACCCAGATCGACGGATCCTGGACGGCCAGCAGTCGTCCCAGCCCGCTCGCCGGCGCCGCGGGCGGGTGCACCAGCAGCCCGAGCAGGTCGTCGACCTCGAGGCCGGCCAGGCCCACCGCAGCGTCGTAGGCCGCCGGCGGGTGCGGCCACGCCGGGTGGGCCACCTGTGCGATCCGTTCGACGGCCGTCGCCGAGGGTGCCGGCAGCGCCGGCGTCGGCACGTCCTCCGCGAAGTGCCACAGCCGCTGCGCGGACGGGCGTCGGGGCTCACGCGGGTCAGGCTTCGCCGCGCCGGCGACCTCGATCCGCAGTCCGGGGGCCACCGCCGTCGCCGTGCGCAGGGCGCTCGGTGGGGCTGCCGCCGCGAGGCGTACGGCGCCGCCGATACCGATGTCGTCGGCGGCGACCGCCTGGCGGAGCGCGTCGACCAGGGGGCCGCCGGCCGGGGTCAGTTGCCCGAGCCAGGGCCGGCCCCGGCAGCACTGGGCCAGATCGCCGTGCTCGTGGCTGTCGTCCGGGTGGTCACGGATGAAGTCGGCGAGCGCGACCAGGTGGGACAGGTCGCCGTCGCGTAGGTGCCGCAGCCGGTGCGCGGTGTGTACCGCGCAGTCGAACGACGGATCCCGGGCCAGCGCCCGCTCGGTCCACTCCAGCGCCTCGTCGAGTCGGCCGATGTCGGCGAGGGTGCCGGCGATGTCGGCGTAGACGGCCAGGTCGTCGGGGTCCAGGTCGACGGCCCGGCCGAGCGCCGCGAGGGCGTCGCGGGTCCGACCCGCGCTGCGGTACGCGTACCCGAGCCAGACCTCGCCCATCTTCGACGGCTGGCACCGTACTCCCCGGCTGGCCCAGCGGATCGCCAGCGCGACCTCGCCGAGCCGCCGGGCCAGCGCGGACGCCGCGCCCAGCAGGAGGCCGTGCTCGGGGTGCACGGTGGCGGCGTTGCGGGCCAGCGTGAGGTACGGCGTGAGGGCCGCCCGGCCGGCCCGTGGCACCGGGTCGGTCAACGCCGCGCAGACCTGCATGAGGACGCGGGCGATGTGGTCCGGCGCCAGCCGTTCGACAAGCTCGGAGGCGGTCACCCACGGCACGCCCGCCCACTCGGTGCCGGGGGCGTGGCCGGTCGCCGCGGCCAGCAGCTCCAGCCCTTCGGCGGGGCGACCGGCGGCGGCCAGCAGGTGGGCGCGGGCGACGACCGCGCCCACGAAGGTGTGGTGGCTGATCGGGAAGAGGTCGAGCCCTCCGCCGTCGGCCGCGGCGAGGCGGGCCAGCGTCTCGTGCACCTCGGGCAGGGTGGGCGCCCGCGCCAGCGCGCCGGCGAGGTGGCCCGCGGCGTGGTGCAGGTCACCCTCGTCGAGTGCCAGCCGGGCGAGGGCCAGCTCCTCCGTCGCGGAGAGCGCGGGGTCGTCCCTTCCCTCGGGCACGGTGTCCTCTCGTCGCAGCTAGCAGACAGCGGGGCCAGCGTAGTTGATATTGAGATGATCAAGTGATCAACTGCGCACTCCTGCTCGAACAATTGCTGCTGCCGACTTTACCGTGCAAGACTGAGCAGGAAACGCGCGGCAATCGCGCACGAGGGGAGCGTTCGTGACACGTCCAGGGTCCGGAATGGCCGCCGACATCGACGAGCAGCCCGCCGGCTACGCGCGCCTGCTCGACAGCGCCAACGCCGCGGCGATCGCCCGGGTGGCGGCTGTCGTGGCCGAGCGTCGACCGCGACACGTGGTCTTCACCGCCCGGGGCACCTCCGACCACGCGGCCCTCTACGGGGCGTACCTGACCGAGATCCGGCTCGGCCTGCCCGCCGGGCTCGCCTCGCCGAGCGTGGTCACCCTGTTCGGTGCCCGCCCCGACCTGTCCGACGCGCTCGTCGTCGGGGTCAGCCAGAGCGGTGGCTCACCCGACCTGGCCGAGGTGCTGCGCTCCGCGCGGGCCTCCGGCGCGCTCACCCTCGCGGTGACAAACGCCCCCGGCTCCCCGCTGGCCGAGACTGCCGAGTTGAGCATCGACATCGCCGCCGGGCACGAGCGGGCGGTGGCGGCGACGAAGACGTACACCGCCGAACTGCTCGCCCTGCTCATGCTCGTCGAGGGCATCCGCGCCGGCGACGGCGTGCTGCCGGCGGGCGAGCGGGAGGCGCTCGCCGCGCTGCCCGACCTCGCCACCAGGACGCTCGCCGACGACACCCCGGCCCAGCTCGCGCCCCGCTACCGCTTCGCCCGCCAACTGGTCACCACCGGCCGTGGGTACGCCTACCCGACCGCCCGTGAGGCCGCGCTGAAGCTGATGGAGACCTCGTACCTGCCGGCGCTCGCCTTCTCCGGCGCCGACCTGCTGCACGGTCCGCTCGCGATGACCGACCCGGAGGTCCCGGTGCTCGCCGTGGTCGGCTCCGGCCCGGGTGGCCGCTCGATGGGCGAGGTGCTGCCCCGTCTCGGCGAGAGGCGCGCCGACGTGGTGGTCGTCGGCTCGGCCGACGTGCCGGGCGCCACCCGCCTCGCCGTCCCCGAGGTGGACGAGCGGTATGCGCCACTGCTGGACATCCTGCCGTTGCAGCGCCTCGCGCTCGCGTTGGCACTGACCCGTGGCGAGGACCCGGACGCGCCGCGCGGCCTGAAGAAGGTCACCGCGACGATGTGAGGCGCGGCGCGGCGTGGCACCCTGGTCACCGTGTCCACGCTGCGCGACCTCGCCGAGGAGCACACCCATCTCCGTCCGGCCGACATCGACCACCTGCACCGCATCGCCGGCGACTGGCAACTGCTCTCCGATCTGTCCTTCGCCGACCTGCTGCTCTGGGTGCCGGTCGACGCCGAGGGCACGTTCCTCTGTGTCGCCCAGGTCCGTCCGACGACCGCGCCCACCGCGTACCAGGACGATCAGGTGGGCCGGATCATCGGCGGCTCGGAGGTGGCCCACCTGGGGGTCGCCTACTCCCAGGGGCGGATCTGGCGGGAGGGCGACCCGGTCTGGTACGGCGACGTGCCGGCCCGACACGAGGCGATCCCGGTCCGGCTGCGCACCGCCGACGGCGAGGCCGGCGAGGTGATCGCCGTGGTCGGCAGGGACACCAACCTCTCCACGGCGCGTACGCCCAGCCAGCTGGAACTCAACTACCTGACCACCGCCGACGACCTCGCCCAGATGATCGCGGACGGCACCTTCCCGCCGCCCCGGCACCCGGGCGAGACCACCTCCGCCCCCCGCGTCGGTGACGGCCTGGTCCGGCTGGACGCCGGTGGCAAGGTCACCTACGCGAGCCCGAACGCGCAGTCCGCGTACCGACGGTTGGGCTACGCCTCCCACCTGGTGGGGGAGGATCTGGCCGCGCTGCACCGCCGGCTGGCGGGCGACCCGCTGGACGGCACCGAGGCGGCGAACGGCATCCTGGCGGCGTTGCGCGGCGAGGCGCCGCCTCGGCGGGAGATCGACGCACGGGGGGCCACGATGCTCACCCGGGCGCTGCCGCTGATGCCGGCCGGCGTGCCCATCGGCGCGCTGGTGCTGGTGCGGGACATCACCGAGGTGCGTCGCCGGGACCGGGCACTGATCACCAAGGACGCCACCATCCGGGAGATCCATCACCGGGTGAAGAACAACCTCCAGACGGTGGCCGCGCTGCTGCGGTTGCAGGCCCGCCGGGTCGCCATGCCGGAGGCCCGGGTCGCCCTGGAGGAGTCGGTCCGTCGAGTCGCCTCGATCGCCCTCGTCCACGAGACGCTGTCGATGTCCAGCGACGAGGCGGTCGAGTTCGACGGCATCGTCGACCGGGTCGCCAGCGCGGCCACCGAGGTCGCGGCAACCGAGGTGAGCGTCGGCATGCGCCGTCGGGGCAGCTTCGGCGTACTGCCGGCCGAGATCGCCACGTCGCTGGTCATGGTCCTCAACGAACTGCTGCTCAACGCCGTCGAACACGGCTTCCCGCCGGCCGACGAGACGGACGACGCACCCCCGCCCCCCAGCACGGGCGTGGTACCGGCCGCCGTTGCCGAGGTCGATCCGTCGGCGCGACCCGAGGTGGTGGTCTCGGCGCACCGGTTCCGCAAGATGCTGCACGTCTCGGTGACCGACAACGGGCGCGGGCTGCCGCCCGAGTTCGACGCCGAACGCGGCAGCCGGCTCGGTCTCCAGATCGTGCGGGCCCTGGTCACCGGCGAGCTGCGCGGCACCATCGAGCTGCGCGCGGGCGCCAAGGGCGGCACCGAGGCCTTGCTCGTCGTCCCGCTGGCCCGCAACGCCCCGGACGGCCGCTCACAAGGCTGACGGGCCGCTGTCGACCTCTCCCCGGCCACGCGCCCCTTGGCCGCCGACGGCCCGCGCGCCGGCTGCTTTTCGGGCCCGCCTGCCATCGCCCTGGCGTGTCTCCGTCCGGACGCACCTGCGCTGGTGAGCGGTATACCTGTGAGTCATAAATATGACTCACAGGTATACCGCTCACCACCGTGCATGGGTCGGGCGCGGTCGAGGGCGGTGCACCCGCGTCGGACCGCGCGGGTGTGGGGTCAGCGTCCGGGACGGCTGGTCAGCAGGGCAACCGTCAAGCCGGGGCGTTGCCAGACCTGGGCGACTGTGAAGTCTGCGCGCAGCGCATCGCCCTTGACGCCCGGCACGTCGGCCAGCGGCTCGGCGTGCCGGCCGGCGACGACCAACCACACCCGTGACGTTCCGACGAGGCACTGTGCCGGCTGCGGACACTCGGCTGCCCACAGGTCGCCCCGGCGGACCTCGTCCTCGGTGACCAGGACGTCCCGTGGTGGGGCGTCGAGGTGGTACTCGATGCCGAGGTCGAGGAAGAGCCAACTGTGCCGCGGTGAGTAGACCACCGCGTCGCCAGGCCGTTGGCCCGCGCCGATCACGTGAGCCGCGCCCGAGTAGTCCACAGGCGCGTTGCGCGGCCACTCGTGGGTCCGCCGCAGCGCGGCCTGGTCGGGCAGGCCGAGCAGCGCGGCCAGGACCACCACGACGACCGCGGCCGGCGCCGCGACCGCGGCCAGCGCCGCGCCCGCCAGCAGGCACGCGAACGGCACGACGAAGACCAGGTACCGAGCAACCCACAGGGGTACGACAGTGCCGGCGGCGAAGAGCAGCAGGACGGGCAGCAGCACCGCGCTCACCGGCAGCAGGGCACGCCGCCCGAGCCGGGCAGCGCCCAGCGCGGCGACCCCGACCAGCAGACCGCCCACCACGCTGCTCTGGGCCACGCCGCCGGGCAGCGCGCTCAGGTCGTCCAGCCGGGCCAGGCTGACCCAGTTGAGCTGTCGGGACTGTTGGGTCCGGGCCTTCAGCAGCAACGGACCGGCCAGCAGCGCCACCGGAATCACGGCGACCACCCACCACCACGCTCGCCGGTCCCGGTCGGCGGAACCGTGGTTCGGCATGGTGTCGTCGCCCGGCGTGGTGTCGGTGCCCGGCGATGCGACGCCCGCCGCTGCTGGGCCACGCCACCAGGTGACCAGCACGAGCAGCGCGTGCGCGGCCAGCACGGTGAGCGCGATCAGGTGCGTGAGCCCGAGCGCGGCCACGGCGGCGGCGTACCCGGCCCAACGGACCCACCCCGGTCGCCGCAGCGCCGTCACCAGCAGCAGGGTGGCGAGCACCGCGAGCGCGGTGGCCAGGGCGTACGGGCGAGCCTCCTGGCCATAGCGGGAGGTGCTCGGCAGCACCGCGAACAGCAGCCCGGCCAGGAGACCGGTGCGCCTGTCGACGAGCCGCGCCCCGAGCACGGCGAGCAGCCCCGCGGCGACGGTCATCGCCAGCACGGCCGGCGCGCGGAGGGCGATCGTGGAGTCCCCGAAGACCGTGGTCCAGACGTGCATCAGCAGGTAGTACGGCCCGGTGGCGGCGTCGATCGTGCCGGCCAGACGAGCCAGGTCGCCGGGTGAGCGGGTGGCGGCGCTCCAGGTCGCCAGCTCGTCGCGCCAGAGCTGCGCCGACCCGAGCCCGGTCAGGGTCACCGCCAGGGTCAGCAACGCCGGGGTGAGCCACACCGGCAGGCGACGCAGGTGCTCCCACGCCGCCCCGGTCGACTCGGACAATCCGCCCACAGTCCGAGCCTGTCACGGAGATGGTCGTCGCGGGTGTCAGCCCCTCGGCCCGTGATGTGGGATCCAGCACGTGTACATTGGCCGGCCCCCATGTGGTGTGGCAGCATGGCCCGTATGACCGCCGCAGTCGTCCGCCGCTTCGTGGCTCGTCGCCACGTCGATTACGGCCGCGTGCGCAGCGCGATCTGTCCGGCCTACTGACGACGCCCGACCAATCCGTCTCGGGCGCGCTCCGCGCCGGCTGTCTGAAGACACCGTTGTCCCGCCCGCTTCGCGGGCCGGCCGCCGCGCCCCGCGTAGCCCGAGGCACAGCAGACAACGGAGGACGCCGCGATGGCGGTCAGCAGCATCCCGGCCCGTTCCGAGGACCCGACGGCCCGCCCGGCCCGGGCGCCACGCCGGCCCCGGGGTGAGGGTCAGTGGGCGCTCGGCCACCGCGAGCCCCTCAATCCCAACGAGCGGATCAAGAAGGACGACGACCCGCTCAACGTCCGGGCCCGCATCGAGAACATCTACGCGCACCGCGGCTTCGCCTCCATCGACCCGCAGGATCTGCGCGGCCGTTTCCGCTGGTGGGGCCTCTACACCCAGCGCAAGGCGGGCATCGACGGCGGGCGCACCGCCGTGCTGGAGCCGCACGAGCTGGAGGACGAGTTCTTCATGCTCCGGGTCCGCATCGACGGCGGCCAGCTCAGCCTGGCCCAGCTGCGGGTGGTCGCGGACATCTCCCGGGAGTTCGCCCGGGACACCGCCGACATCACCGACCGGCAGAACATCCAGTACCACTGGATCCGCGTCGAGGACATGCCGGAGATCTGGCGTCGGCTGGAGTCGGTAGGCCTGCAGACGACCGAGGCGTGCGGCGACTGCCCGCGAATCGTGCTGGGCAGCCCGGTCGCCGGGGTGGCCCGCGACGAGCTGCTCGACCCGACCCCGGCGATCGACGAGATCGTCGCCCGGTACGTCGGTGACAAGCAGTTCTCCAACCTGCCCCGCAAGTTCAAGACGTCCATCTCCTGGCTCGTCGACACCCCGTACGAGTCGAACGACATCGCTCTGCTCGGCGTCGACCACCCCGAGCACGGCCCCGGCTTCGACCTCTGGGTCGGTGGCGGGCTCTCCACCAATCCGATGCTCGCTCAGCGGCTCGGCGTCTGGGTGCCGCTGGCCGAGATCCCCGACGTGTGGGCCGGCGTGGTCGGGATCTTCCGCGACTACGGCTACCGCCGGCTGCGTAACCGGGCCCGGCTGAAGTTCCTGGTGGCCGACTGGGGCGTGGAGCGCTTCCGGGAGGTCCTGGAGAAGGAGTACCTGGGCCGTACGCTGCTCGACGGCCCCGCGCCGACCCTGCCGGCGAAGCCTGTCGACCACGTGGGCGTGCACGAGCAGGCCGACGGGCGGCACTACGTCGGTGCCGCCCCGGTGGTCGGGCGGGTGTCCGGCGGGCAGCTCGCCCAACTGGCCGACGTGGTCGAGGCGCACGGCAGCGACCGGGTGCGGCTCACCCCGTACCAGAAGCTGCTGGTGCTCGACGTGCCGTCGGAGCGGACGGAGTCGCTTGTCGACGCGCTGCGCGGCATCGGTCTGGAGGCCCGGCCGTCGGCCTGGCGGCGCGGCACGATGGCGTGCACAGGCATCGAGTACTGCAAGCTAGCCATCGTCGAGACGAAGGCCCGCGGCGAGGAGCTGGTGGCCCGGCTGGAGCAGCGGCTGCGTGACTTCGACGCGGACATCTCCATTCACATCAACGGCTGCCCGAACGCCTGCGCCCGCACCCAGGTCGCCGACATCGGCCTCAAGGGTCAGTTGGTGGTCGGCCCGGACGGCCGGCAGGTGGAGGGCTTCCAGGTGCACCTGGGCGGCGGCCTGGGCATGGCCCAGGGCCAGACCGCCGGGTTCGGCCGCAAGCTGCGCGGCCTGAAGACCACCGCCGAGGAGCTTCCGGAGTACGTGGAACGGCTGGCCCGTCGCTACCTGGCCGGGCGGAGCGCGGGCGAGACGTTCGCCAACTGGGTGATCAGAGTCGACGAGGAGGAACTGCGGTGAGCAGCGAGAACCGAGCGGCACCCCTGTACTGCCCGTACTGCGGCGAGGAGGACCTGCGGCCGCACGAGGCGGGGCACGGCGCCTGGGAGTGCCACGCCTGCGCGCGGGTCTTCTCGGTGAAGTTCACCGGGCTGCTCTCCCGGGCGGTGACCCGATGAGCCTCGTCTCCGCCGCGAGCCTGCGCCTGGTCGGCCCGGGCGCGCAGACGTCGACCGACCCGGCCGGACGCAGCCCGGACGAGCTGCGGACGCTTGCCGAGCAGGCTGCTCGGGACCTGGAGGGCGCACCCGCCCTGGAGATCGCCCGCTGGGCGGCGCAGACCTTCGGCGACCGCTTCTGCGTGACCAGCTCGATGGCCGACGCCGTCCTGGCCCACCTGGTGTCCCGGGTGGCCCCGGGTGTGGACGTGGTCTTCCTCGACACCGGCCTGCACTTCCCGGAGACGCTGCGGGTCCGCGACGAGGTGGCCCGGACGCTGCCGGTGAACGTCCGGTCCATCCGGCCCCGGCTCACCGTCGGCCAGCAGGACGGCCAGTACGGCCCGCGACTGTTCAACAAGTCACCCGACGACTGCTGCCAGCTGCGCAAGGTGGAGCCGCTGGAGCGGGCGCTGTCCGGGTACGACGCCTGGGCCGCCGGCCTGCGCCGGGACGAGTCGCCGACCCGTGCCAACACGCCCGTTGTGACGTTCGACGCGCGACGCGGCAAGGTGAAGGTCAACCCGATCGCGGCCTGGTCGCAGAAGGACGTGGACGCCTACATCGCCCGCTTCAACGTCCCGGTCAACGAGCTGTTCAAGCAGGGCTACGGCTCGATCGGCTGCTGGCCGTGCACCCGACGGACGACTGCCGGCGAGGACCCGCGGGCCGGCCGGTGGGCCATGTTCGAGAAGACCGAGTGCGGACTGCACGTCTGACCCCGTCATCGACGACCCCGACCGGCCCTGAGGCGGCCGGCGGGGCGGCCCCGGTGGTGCTTGTCGCCCACGGCAGCCGGGATCCACGAGCGGCCGAGGCCACCCGTGCGCTGGCCCGGGCGGTGTCGGCCGTCCGGCCCGGCCTGTCGGTGTGGGCGAGCTGGCTGGACCACACCGAGCCGGGCCCGACCGACGTGCTGCGGATGCTGGCCGAGGCCGGGCATGCGCGTGCGGTGGTCGTGCCGCTGCTGCTGACTGCCGCGTACCACCATCGGGTGGACATTCCGGCGGCCGTCGCCGCCGCGACGGAGGCCGGCCCCCCACTGGCGGTACGCGTGACCGACGTGCTCGGCCCGGCGGACGGAACGGTGGCGCCGGCGTTGCTGGCGGGGCTGCGCCGTCGACTCGGCGAGGTCGACCCGGGGCGCTTCGACGCGCTGGTGCTGGCCGCCGCGGGCACCCGGGACGCCCGGGCTCGCGGATCGGTGGGCCGGGTGGCGGACGCGCTCGGCGCGGAGTTCGGCGTGCCCTGCCGGGTGTCGTACGCCTCGGCGGCCCCACCGACGACAGGTGTGGCGGTGACCCGGCTGCGGGCGGCCGGCGCACGCCGGGTGGCGGTGTCCGCGTACTTCCTCGCGCCGGGCCTGTTCCACGACGCGGCGGCCGACTCTGCTCGGGCGGCCGGTGCGGTGGCGGTGGCGGCCCCGTTGACCGATGCGCCCGAGCTGGCCGAGCTGGTGCTGCGCCGGGTCGACGACCGGGGCGCGCTGACACCGACGGGCTGACGGTTCGGGACAGCAGTACGCCCCGGCAGGCGAACCCGCCGGGGCGTGCAGCTGTGTCGTTGGGGGATCAGGCGGAGTGAGCGCGCAGCACCCGGAGGCCGCCGCGCCGCTTCACAGCGCGCCGCTCCTCCTCGCTCATCCCGCCCCAGACGCCGGCGTCCTGACCCGACTCGAGCGCCCACTGCAGGCACTGGTCGGTCACGGAGCAGCGCCTGCAGACGGCCTTGGCCTGCTCGACCTGCAGGAGAGCCGGTCCAGACGTCCCAATCGGGAAGAACAGCTCCGGGTCCTCGTCGCGGCAGACAGCATGGTGACGCCAGTCCATGGCGGCAACACTCCTCATTCTGGATGGGTGGCAAACAATTGCTAGTCGTGCTTTTCCTATATGCATCAGCAGTGCCGGTGGTGACCGTTAGCGTCCGACCATTCGGCAGTGCGTGAGCAGGCGGTTAGCCTCGGGACCTGCTGGAACAGCTCAACCTGACGAGCATATCCAGGCAATGTCCCGGTAACTCAAGTTCGCTTGTGAATACTTTCACGAACGCTCGTGATGTCAAGGGTGACGCTCGGAAAAACTCCGGGCGGTGAGCAAGCCCACAACCCATTTGTCCGGGTTCCAGTACGTTCCTGGTTACCCGCCGTGCCACAGCCGAGGATCAATATAGTACAGTCCGCGTGACATTGCTGACATTTCCGGCACCTGCCCCTCGGTGTGGCGGCACCCGTCGTTGCGGTTGCGGTGCCGCGTCGACCAAGGGCAGTACCCGAGACCTAGCAGATTACTCTGAGTGCGGCCGGAATGGATGCGAATCTGACTTTCTCCCGCTCGCCGAGATAGTCGCCATCCAACTGGAACGCCTGTGGACGGCTGGAGAGCAGGGTGAACTCCGCCGTGTCATGGAGTCGTAACACCTGACGTCCGCGTGGATCCGGCTTGCGCGATGCGAACTGCGTCACTGTCCGTGTTGTGCTAGCCACCCGGAGCTGACGCAACGCCAACACGTCGAGTCCGAGGTCGAACGACGCCGACGGGTTCGGGTTGATCTCACGGTCGCCCAGGTACGTCCACGGGGCGGTGTTCTGGATGATGACCGTGGCCAGCTCGTCCTCGACCGCCTCGCCCGGGCGCTCCAGGCTGATCGCCGGGTGCCGCCGGTCCGAGGCGAAGAAGTACTGGCCCATGATCGAGCGCAGGTAGAGCCCGGGAGTGGAGACCCGTCCCTTCCGCCGGGCCTGCTCCACCCGGTGGATCACCGCGGCGTCCAGGCCGAAGCCGGCGCAGAAGGTGAAGTAGCGGTCGTCCGCGCGGCCCAGCCCGACCGTGCGCTGCCGGCCCAGGCGCAGCCCTTCGAGGATCATGCTGGTCGCCTCCGGCCATTCCCGGGGCAGGCCGAGCGCGCGGGCGAACACGTTCGTCGAACCACCCGGAACGGTGGCCAGCGCGGGCAGGCGCTCCGCCATCGAGGCGCCCGCGACGCCGGCCGGCGGGTCGGCCGTCATCAGGCCGTTCACCACCTCGTTCACAGTCCCGTCACCACCCAGGGTGACGACGAGGTCGACCCCCTCGGCGGCGGCCTCCCGGGCCAGCGCCATGGCGTGCCCCCGGCGACGGGTGTAGCGCACACTGAGGTCGACTTCGCTGCGCAGCGCCCGGACAAGCACGTCTCGGCTGCGTTCGCTGGTGGTGGTGGCCTTCGGATTGACCACCAGGACGGCCCGCATGGGCGGCACTGTACCTCTCGGTAGCCCGGGTATCGTGGCGCGCGTGACCATCGACTCGGCCCCGATTCCCGTCACCCTCCGCTGGGCGGTACGCCTGCTGTGGGCGGAGGCGGTCGCCGTCGGGCTGATCGCGGTCTGGTTGGTCTGGGCCGACCTCACCGCCACGACCACCGACCTCGCGTCGGCGTTGCTGGTGACCGCGTTCGCCGTCGGGGCGGCCGTCGCGCTCTGGGCCCTGGGTCGTGCGCTGCTGCGCCGACAGGCAGGCGCGCGGGCACCCGCGATCGTCCTTCAGCTCATGCTGCTGCCGATCGGCTGGTTCATGATCCAGGGCGGTCTGGGCTGGCTTGGCGTACCGCTCATGGCGCTCGGTCTGGGCGTCGGCTGGCTGCTCGTCAGCCCGCCCACGACGAAGGCCCTCGGTTTCGAGTGACCCGAGCGGGTCAGTAGCCGCCGGAGCGGCGGGTGAGCAACGAGATCGTCGCCCGGCCCTCGACGGCCGTGGCGGACGCCGACGTGGTCAGTGCGGTGAGCACCTTCCAGGCGAAGGACGCCTCGGCGGGCAGCGTCGCCCCGCGCACGGTCGGCACTGTCACCTCGACGGTCAGCGCGTCGCTGGTGACCGAGAACCGGCACTCCAACTCGGCGTCACGGGTGGCGATGGCGAGCAGCATGGCGCACGCCTCGTCGACAGCGATCCGCAGATCCTCGATCTCGTCGAGCGCGAACTGCAACCGGGCCGCGAGACCGGCGGTGGCGGTGCGGAGCACGCCGAGGTAACCGCCGTCGGCGGGCACCGTGAGGTGCACCACGTCGTCGTCGGTCGCTGGCTGGCCGGTCAGTTGAGTCACGCCTCATCCCCCCGGTCGGGGACTCTACCCGGTCAGTCGTTCGGGCGCGTGTCGGCGGCCTCCGCCTGAGCGGCCAGGCCGCGCAACGCGTTACCGCTGAGCCGGTAGGGGACCCACTCGCTCATCTGCTCGGCGCCGATGGAGGCGTAGAAACCGGCTGCGGGATTCCAGTCGATCATCCACCACTCCAGCCGCCGGTAGCCTCGTCGTACGCAGATGTCGGCAAGCGTGGCGAGCAGCAGTCGGCCCGCGCCGGTGCCCCGGGCCGCCGGCGAGACGTAGAGGTCCTCCAGGTAGATGCCGTGCACGCCGGCCCAGGTGGAGAAGTTGAGAAACCACAGGGCGAAGCCGACCGGCTGGTCGCGTCCGTCGACAGCGACGTGGCCGAAGAGGGCCGGAGCGTTCGCGAACAGCGCCGTGGTGAGCTGCTCGGTGGTGAGATGGCACTGGTCGGGGGCGCGTTCGTACGCCGCCAACTCGTGCACCATGGCGACGACGGCCGGCACGTCCTCGGGACGTACCGGCCGGATCGTCGGTGTGACCGGGTTGGTCACGCCTTCTTGGTCTCCCAGAAGATCTTCGCGATCTCGTCGATCTTCGCGAGGAGCTTGTCGGCGGTGGCCGGGTCGAGGCTGCCCTTGACGCCACCGGCGCCGGCGAGCTTGGTGGCCTCGTTGAACAGGGTGTGCAGGTTCGGGTACTTCTCGAAGTGCGGCGCCTTGAAGTAGTCGGTCCAGAGCACCCACAGGTGGTGCTTGACCAGCTCGGCGCGCTGCTCCTTGATGATGACCGCCCGGGTACGGAATTCCGGGTCGGTGTTGGCCTGGTACTTCTCGCAGATCATTTTGACCGACTCGGCCTCGATCCGGGCCTGGGCCGGGTCGTAGACGCCGCACGGCAGGTCGCAGTGAGCGCTCGCGGTGACGCGGGGCGCAAGGATGCGCGGAAGTCGCATCGGGATCCTCCATGGGAAGTTTGCGATGATCAAAGGCGACATTACTCCTGGGAATGCTCCCCGAACCGGATGGAGGTGAAACCAGTGCGCGCCGATCATCCGGAGGAGGCACCCCGACTGCGGGGTCCGCTGACAGCAGTCCTCGTGACCGGTCCCTCCATGGCGCCGACGCTGCGCCACGGCGACGCGGTGCTGGTCCGCCCGGGCGGACGCCCGATCCGGCCCGGTGACGTGGTGGTCGCGGTGTTCCGGACGCGCCCCGAGCTGCTGGTCGTGAAGCGGGCGGTACGGCCGCAGGACGGCGGCTGGTGGCTGCGCGGCGACAACGGTCTGGTCACCGACGACTCCCGGGCGTACGGAGTGGCCGACGTGCGCGCAAGGGTGGTGTTCCGCTACTGGCCCCGCCTCGGACGGGTGCCCCGTCGGCCGTTATGACCCTGCTCACATCCGAGGGGCAGTGCCGACACTATGCTCGGAAAGTGCCCGGGTGACCCCCCGCACCGCGTGCCACCGCTCGCCGCCCACCTCGCGGCCGGCCCGGCCGCCTCACATCTGCTCGACAGATCCTGGAGTCACCGCCATGTCTTCGTCCATCGTGGACCCCGCTGATCCCGTCTTCCAACTGCACCGGGGCGGCAAGATGGCCGTCGCCTCGACGGTTCCGCTCACCAGCCGCGAGGACCTCTCCCTCGCGTACACCCCTGGTGTCGCCCGGGTGTGTGAGGCGATCGCCGCCGACCCCGACCTGGCCGACGACTACACCTGGGCGTCGCACGCCGTCGCCGTCGTCACCGACGGGTCGGCGGTGCTCGGGCTCGGCAACATCGGGCCGCGCGCGGCGCTGCCGGTGATGGAGGGCAAGGCGGTGCTGTTCAAGCAGTTCGCGGGGGTGGACGCGGTGCCGGTCTGCCTGGACACCCAGGACGTGGACGAGATCGTCGCGGTGGTGCGGGCGCTGGCCCCGTCGTTCGGCGGGATCAACCTGGAGGACATCAGCGCGCCGCGCTGCTTCGAGGTGGAGCGGCGACTCGACGAGGCGCTGGACATCCCGGTCTTCCACGACGACCAGCACGGCACCGCCATCGTGGTGCTCGCCGCGCTGCGCAACGCCGCCACCCTGCTCGACCGCAAGCTCGGTGACCTGCGGGTGGCGGTGAGCGGCGCGGGCGCGGCGGGCGTGGCCGTGACGAAGATGCTCATCGCCGGTGGGGTCAACCCCGACCAGGTGGTCGTGTGCGACTCCAAGGGGATCATCGGCCGGCACCGCGGCGAGCTGACCGGCACCAAGGCCGAGCTGGCGGCGAGCACCAACGCCGACGGCCGCCAGGGCGACATCACCGAGGCGCTGCGCGGCGCGGACGTGTTGATCGGGGTCTCCGGCGGGCAGATCCCCGAGGCGGCGGTGGCTCAGATGGCCCCGGGCGGGATCGTGTTCGCGCTGGCCAACCCGACCCCGGAGGTGCACCCCGAGGTGGCCGCCCGGCACGTCGCTGTGGTCGCCACCGGGCGCAGCGACTATCCCAACCAGATCAACAACGTGCTGGCCTTCCCCGGGGTGTTCCGGGGCGCGTTGGACGCCCGGGCCACCCGGATCACCGAGGGGATGAAGGTCGCCGCCGCCGACGCCATCGCCGGCGTGGTGGCCGAGTCGCTGACCGCCGACGCGATCGTCCCGTCACCGCTCGACCCGCGCGTCGCCCCGGCCGTCGCCGAGGCTGTCGCCGAAGCGGCCCGCCGGGACGGAGTCGCCCGCCGCTGAGACGCGTGGGCCGGGGGCGCTCGGGCGCAGCACGCGCCGCCGGCCTGTCGCGCCGGGGCCCTCTCAGCAGCAAGGGCCCTTCTTAACGGGCGCTCAGCTTGTTACCGTGCCGATCATGCGTGCCGCCTTCGCCTCCCGTTTCGACGACGCCGATCCACTCGCCGCTCTCACCGTCGGTGAGCGGCCCGAGCCGACCCACCCGGAGGACGACTGGGTGACCGTGCAGGTGCGGGCCACCTCGCTCAACCACCACGACCTCTGGTCGCTGCGCGGGGTGGGCCTCACCGAGGCCCAGTTGCCGATGGTCCTCGGCTGTGACGCGGTGGGCGTGGACGTCGACGGCAACGAGATGGTCGTCTACCCGGTCGTCGTGACGCCTGGTGACCCGCGCGGGGTCTCCATCCTGTCCGAGCACTTCGCCGGGACGCTCGCCGAGCGGGTCGCCGTACCCCGGTCGAACCTGATCCCGCTGCCCGACGGCATGGCGGCGACCGACGCGGCGTGCCTGCCCACGGCCTGGCTGACCGCGTGGCGGATGCTGACCACCAAGGGCCGCGTCGCGGACGCCGACAGCGTGCTGGTGCAGGGCGCGGGCGGCGGCGTCGCCACCGCGGCCGTCGCGCTCGCCCTCGCGATGGGCAAGCGGGTGTACGCGACCAGCCGGGACGCCGCCAAGCGGGAACGGATCACAGCGCTCGGGGCGAACGCCCTGGAGTCCGGTGCCCGGCTGCCGGAGCGGGTCGATGTGGTGATCGAGACGGTGGGCGCGGCGACGTTCGACCACTCGTTGAAGTCGGCCGCGCCGATGGCCCGGATCGTGGTCTCCGGCGCCACCGCCGGCCACCAGCCGTCGGTCAACCTCCGCCGGGTCTTCGCCATGCAGCTGGAGATCCTCGGCACCTCGATGGGCACGCCGGGGGAGCTGTACGAGCTGCTGGCGTTCTGCGCCGAGAACGAGGTCCGCCCGGTGATCGACACCGTGGTTCCGTTCAGTCGGGTCGAAGACGCCTTCGCCCGCCTGCACTCCGGCGACGCCTTCGGCAAGATCGTCATCGACCACACCGCCTGACGCCCCGCGAAGATCCGCGCCACGTCGGGGAAACTGCTGTCTCCTGGCGCGCTGAGGCAGCACCATCCCTGATGTTGCGCGGATCGTGGGGATGCGGGTCAGAGGTGGTTGTCGAAGGTGGCGATGTCGCCCCGCGTCGCGTCGGTGGGGATCCGCTTCTTGGCCTCCGCGTCGCCGTACAGCGACCAGCGCAGGAACTCGATGGACGTGTCCGACACCACCCGCAGCGCGGCCTTGTCCTTGAGCATCGTCCGTCCGTGGTCACCCTTCGGCAGGCTCAGCATCGCCTTGGGCCAGGGCACCTTGTCGTACGCGGCCTTGCCCGCCGCGTACTCGACCACCTCGTCCAGCTCACCGTGCACGAACAGTTGCGGGGCGGCCGTCCCGGCGAACGCGGTACCCACGCCGAGCGCCGTGCCCGCGAACACCACACCCGCGTCCAGCCGTTCGTCCCGATTGGTGGTGAACAGCCCGATGGTGGTCACCCCGCCGGCCGAGTGCCCGGCCGCGGCCACCCGGTCGGCGTCCAACCGGCCCTGCAACGGGTCGTCGGCCCTGGTGTCCAGCGCGAGCACCTGGTCCAACGCGTACGACACGTCGGCCGGCTGGTTGAGCACGTCGAGGACGTTGTTGTCCGCGCCCGTCGAGGTGTGCGGGAACGTCGGCGCGGCCACCACGAAACCCGCCCGCGCCCACCGGGTCAGCAGCGTGGCGTAGTCGGCCGGCCGGCCGCCCAGGCCGTGGCTGAACATCACCACCGGAAACCGGCCGTGCGCCGGCAGCAACCCCGGCGTGACCGGGCCGTTCTCGCCGAGCGCCGGATACCAGATCCGCACCGGCAGCGGCCGGCCGTCGCGGTTCAGCTTGAGGTCGCGTACGCCGACGGGGTAGGGATTTTCCGGGGCGTGCCCGGCGGGGACCTGCGGCGTTGCCAGGGCGGTGGGCTCCGGCTCGGCAGGCGCCCGCCGCCCCGGGACGTCCGTGGAGCACCCGGCCAGACCGGCCAGAAACAGGGCAGAGATCAGCATGGTGAGGCTGACGCGACGCGGCATGAATCCGATTGTGCCCTGCCCGGCGGACCCGCCCGGTGGGCTTCGGCGCGCCGTGCCCCCCGATCACCCGACGCCGCGTACCGGTGCCTGACTCGTTCAGGCCGCGGCGCGGTCGGCGAGCGGGCGTCGCCGCAGCGCCGTGTCGGTCAGGGAGAGTGGCGGAAAGGCGGCGTTGGGGTCGTACCGGTTGACGCCGGGCGGCACAATTTCGTCGATCCGGTCGAGGGTCGCGTCGTCCAGGATCAGCGTGGCGCCCTTGAGCAGGTCCTCCAGGTGCGCCATGGTCCGTGGTCCGATGATCGCCGAGGTGACCGCCGGATGGGCCACGGTGAAGGCGATGGCGAGCTGCGGGAGGGTGCAGCCGATCGTCGCCGCGAGGTCGACGAGCTGCTCGACGGCGTCGAGCTTGGCGGTGTTCTCGGCGATCGTGGGATCGAACTGCGCCGGCCGCAGAGCGGCACGCCCGGTCGACAGGTCGACGGGTCGGTCCCTGCGGTACTTCCCGCTGAGGAATCCGAAGGCGAGCGGGCTCCAGACCAGCACCCCCATGCCGTAGCGCTGGCAGACCGGCAGGATCGACGCCTCGACCCCGCGGGCCAGGATCGAGTACGGCGGCTGCTCGGTGCGCAGGCGTGCGAGGCCGCGACGCTCGGAGACCTGGTGCGCCTCGACGATCTCCTCGGCGGGAAACGTCGAACAGCCGAAGGCGCGGATCTTCCCCACGCGGACGAGGTCGGTGAGCACCGAGAGCGTCTCCTCGATGTCGGTCGAGGGATCGGGGCGGTGGACCTGGTAGAGGTCGATCCAGTCGGTGCGCAGACGCCGCAGGCTCCCCTCGACCGCCTTGAGGATCCAGCGCCGGGAGTTGCCACCCTGGTTGGGCCCCTCGCTCATCGGAAAGTGCACCTTGGTGGCGAGGATGACGTCGTCCCGGCGCCCCCGCAGCGCCTTGCCCACGATCTCTTCGGACTCGCCCCGGCCGTACATGTCGGCGGTGTCGACGACGTTGATGCCCTGGTCCAGGGCCGCGTGGACGATGCGGGCGCAGTCGTCGTGGTCCGGGTTTCCGACGGCACCGAACATCATGGTCCCGAGGCAGTGGGTGCTCACCTCGATGCCGGTGCCGCCAAGTGTGCGATAGCGCATGCCGATGCTCCCTTGGTGATCTCGTAACGATCACCGAGGACCCTAGGAGCTTGAGTCGGCTCTAGGTCAAGCCTCGTTACCCTGCTCGGCATGGACGGGGACACCGTGAGTCTGAGCATCGGGCAGGTCGCCGAACGCACCGGCTTGAGCGTGCACGCCCTGCGCTTCTACGAGCAGGAGGGCGTCTTCGTCGAACCCGTACGCCGTGGCCCCGGCGGGCGTCGCGTCTACAGCCAGGACGACGTGGACTGGCTGACCGTCTGCATCATCCTGCGCGCCTCTGGCATGCCGTTGCCCGCGCTCCGCCGGTACGCCGACCTCGTCCGGGAGGGCGCCGGCAACGAGGAGGAACGGCTCGCCGTCCTGCGCGAGCACCAGGAGCGCGTCACCGGTCAGATCGGCAGGCTCACCCAGTGCCTGGACCTGATCGGCTTCAAGGTCGGGGTGTACGAGGATCTGCTCGACGAGGCCCAGCGCGCAGTCGAGCAAGATCGTCCGCGTCCTTCGGGCGGCGGGCCCGCTCCGGCATCCACACCGGGAACATCTGCTTGAACTCGATCTGGGCCGGCACCGAGATCGTCGGCACGGTCAACGCGCCGATCCGACCGGGTGGCGCGTCCAGCATCCCGGCCGGCAGCGGCGTGCCGACCCAGTGCCCGGCGCCCACTGTCGGTCGACAGGCGTCGTCCCGACCCAGGTACGCGACGCTCACCTCCACGTCGTCGGCGAACAGGTCGAGCTGCAACTCCGCCGGCATCCGGGGATCGGGGCGCCAACCCCGGGCCAGCAGGAGGGCGGCCAGCCGGTCCGCGTCCTCGCGCCAGCAGTACCAGTCGACGTCGACGTGCGGTCGGGACACCTCGCCGAGCTGGAAGTCCATCGCCCAGCCGCCCCGCAACCACACCGGGACGCCGGCCGACCCGGCCACCTCGACGACTTCGGCGATGCTCGCCAACTGGCGGCGCGCGAGGTCGTCCACCGGGCCACCCTAGCGGCATTTCCGGGTGCGCGGGGGAGGGCGACACACGCCCTAGGCGGGCGGGCGGGACTCGTAGTGGGCGTCGGGCGTGCGGGCGTCGGTGGGCAGGCGGGCGCCGGCCGTCCGGTCGCCGTAGAGGGTCCAGCGCAGGAAGTCGGTGGTGGTGGCGAGGACTGCGGCGAAGCCGGCATTGCCCGGCGTGAGGTACTCGCCGTGGCCCTGGCCGAGCACGCTGAGGAACGCGGCCGGCCCCGGCGTACGCGCATAGGCGGCCCGGCCGACCGTCACCGGCACCACCGGGTCGGCCGTGCCGTGCACGAAGAGCACCGGTGCGGTCGGTCCGGCGAAGCTGCCGGGCAGCCCGCCGCCGGCGATCACGATGCCCCCGCGCAGCCGGGCCGGGTGGCCCTCGGTGAACATGCCGGAGGTGGTGAAGCCGCCCGCCGAGTGACCGGCGGCGGCGATCGACGTGAGATCCAGGTGGCCGGCGAGTGGATCACCCGGGTCGTTGTCGAGGCGGCCCAGGTGCCGGACCACCCGCCAAGCGTCGGCGGGTTGGTTGCGCACGTCGGCCCTGCTGAACTGCGGAGCACCCGCGCGGGTGTGCGGGTAGGCGGGCGCGGCCACCACGAAACCGGCAGCCGCCCAGCGGGTGGTCAACTCGGCGTGCAGCTCGGGCCGGCTGTACAGCCCGTGGCTGTAGATCACCACCGGGAACCGCCCGGCGGCCACCCCGGCGGTCCCGGTCGGATACCAGATGGTGACCGGCAGGGGGCGCGCCGAGCGCGGATCGAGGGTGAGCGTACGCACGCCGACGACGTACGACCCCTCGGGCGCTCGGCGCGCGATCTGCGGTCCGGTGGACCCGACCGCCACGGCGCCGGCCGGTGCGCAACCGGCGAGCAGCGCTGTCACCAGTACGGCGACCAGCCGTCCCGCCCCCACCGTTTCACCGTAGGTGCCCGGGCACGTCCAGCGACCCCGCCGTCCGGCCCGGCTCTGGTCGCCACCCGGTCGGGTCACCTCCGCCGGCCGGCTCGACCCCGTCTGCCGGCGGAGGCGGGGGCGGTGCGCCGCGACGGGCTTCGCTAGGGTCACCGACATGGCTGAGAACTACACCGACCCCAGCGGCAACACCGAGGCGTTCCGCGCCTTCACCCAGACGCCGGAGGCCGCCGGTCCGGCCGACGCGCCGTCCCGCCTGCCGCTCATCGTCGGTGTGGCGGTGGTGGTCGTCCTGCTGGTGGCAGTCGTCGCCTGGTTGGCGATGCGCTGAGCGGGCGCAGGCACACGAGTCGGGGCTGAGCCGGGCGCGCGCCCGCACCCCGGGCGGCGTCAGGCCGCCCCGACCACGTCCCGGGTCTGCCGGGCGATCTCCCGTTCCTCGTCGGTGCGGATGACGCAGACGCTCACCTCGGCGCCGTCCGGCGAGATCAGCCGGTCGCCGTCGCCGTTGTTGCGCGCCTCGTCGACAGTGATGCCGAGGCGGGTCAGCCCGGCCAGCGCGGCGGCCCGGACGGGCGCGGCATGCTCACCCACACCAGCGGTGAACGCGATCGCGTCCACGTGGCCGAGCAGCGCGTAGTACGCGCCCACGTACTCGGTGATCCGCCGGCAGTACACGTCGAACGCCAGCGCGGCGGCCGGGTCCCCGGCCGCCCTGCGCTGGAGCACCTCGCGCATGTCGTTGGCGCCGGTCAACCCGAGCAGGCCGCTGCGGTGGTTGAGCAGGTCGTCGATGTCGTCGACCGACAGGCCACCCTCGCGGCGCAGGTGAAAGATCACCGTCGGGTCGAGGTCGCCGCTGCGGGTGCCCATCACCAGCCCTTCGAGGGGAGACATCCCCATCGAGGTGGCGACGCTGCGGCCGTTCGCGACCGCGCAGGCGCTGGCCCCGTTGCCCAGGTGCAGGGTGATGGTGTGAAGCTGGTCGTACGGGCGGCCCAGCAGCTCGGCGGTACGCCGGGAGACGTACGCGTGCGAGGTGCCGTGGAAGCCGTACCGGCGGATGTCGTAGCGCTGCGCGGTTTCCCGGTCGATCGCGTAGGTCGCGGCTGCCTCCGGCAGCGTGTGGTGGAACGCCGTGTCGAAGACGGCGACCTGCGCGACGTCCGGCAGGGCGGCCCGCGCCACCTCGATTCCGGCCAGGTTGGCCGGGTTGTGCAGCGGGGCGAGCGGGACCAGATCCTTGATGGCGGCCAGCACCGCGTCGTCGATAAGCGCCGGTGCGCTGAACGTCCGGCCGCCGTGCACCACCCGGTGACCCACCGCCGCCAGGCCGGTCAGGTCCAGCCCGGCCAGGATCTGCCGGACGGCGCTGGCGTGGTCCGCAGGGCCGCCGCCCGGCTCACCGACCCGCTCGACGGTGCCCTGGTCGACGATCCGGTCCCCGTCGTAGTGTCGCCACTTCACCGACGACGATCCGCAGTTGAGCACCAGCACCCGACTCATGACGCCTCCTCGGCGGCCGCCTGGATGGCGGTGATCGCCACCGTGTTGACGATGTCCGGCACTGTCGCGCCGCGGGACAGGTCGTTGACCGGCCGTCGGAGGCCCTGCATGACCGGGCCGACGGCGACCGCCCCGGCCGAGCGCTGCACCGCCTTGTACGTGTTGTTGCCCGTGTTCAGGTCCGGGAAGATGAAGACCGTGGCCTGACCGGCGACCGGGCTGTCGGGCAGCTTCGTCGCCGCCACCGCGGGGTCGATCGCCGCGTCGTACTGGATCGGCCCCTCGACCAGCAGGTCGGGCCGACGCTCCCGGACCAGCGCGGTGGCCGCGGCGACCTTCTCCACGTCGGCGCCCGCGCCGGAGCTGCCGGTGGAGTACGACAGCATGGCCACCCGGGGTTCGATGCCGAAGCGGGCGGCGGTGTCGGCCGACGAGATCGCGATGTCGGCGAGCTGCGGGGCGTCCGGGTCGCGGTTGACAGCGCAGTCGCCGTACACCAGCACCCGGTCGGCGAGCAGCATGAAGAAGACGCTGGAGGCCACCGAGACCTCCGGCACGGTACGGATGATCTCGAACGCGGGTCGGATGGTGGCGGCAGTGGTGTGCGTGGCGCCGGAGACCATGCCGTCGGCGTACCCGGCGGCCACCATGAGCGTCCCGAAGTAGTTCGGCTGGGCCACGATGTCGTGCGCCAACTCGGCGGTGACGCCCCGGTGGGCACGCAGCCGCGCGTACTCGGCCGTGAACTCGTCGCGCCACCGGCTGGTGGCCGGGTCGACGATCCGCGCGTCGCCGAGGTCGATGCCCAGCTCGCGGGTGCGCCGGGCGATGTCGTCCGGGCGGCCGAGCAGCGTCAGGTCCGCCACGCCCCGGCGCAGCAGGATCTCCGCCGCCCGCAGGATGCGCTCCTCGGCGCCCTCCGGCAGCACGAGGTGCCGGGGCTTCGAACGGGCCCGGTCGATCAGCTCGTTCTCGAACATCAGCGGGGTGACCCGCGTCGAGCGGCTGACCCGCAGCCGGCGGGCCAGGTCGTCGGTGTCCACGCAGCGCTCGAACGCGCCGAGCGCGGCCTCCACCTTGCGCGGGTTGGCGATGCTGGGCCGCCCCTCGATCCGGCTGGACGCGGCCACCGTGTCGTAGCTGTCGCTGCCCACGGAGAGCACCGCCAGGCCCGTGTTCAGGCCCTCCACCAGCCGCATCACCCGCGGGTCGGGCTGCTCCCCGAGGGTGAGCACGAGCCCGGCCACCGACACCTGCCCGGCGACGTGCGCCGCGCTGGCGGCGACGAGCAGGTCGGCCCGGTCCCCGGGGGTGATCACCAGAGCGCCCTCGGTGAGGTGGTCCAGCAGGGTCGGCACGTGCGCCGCGCCGACCACGAAGTCCAGCACGTCCCGCCCGAGCGCGGCGTCGTCCCCGGCCAGCAGGGTCGCGCCGAGCGCCGCCGCCACCTCGGCCACCGTCGGCGCCGACACGGTCGGCACCTCCGGGATGGCGTACGCCGGAACGGGCAGCTCCGGCAACGTCATCGGTTCGGACACCCGGTTGGCGATCACCGCGAGCACCGTCGCGCCCAGGTCGGCCACATCGTGGTACGCCCCCCGCATGGCCGCCGCGACGGCGGCCGGCTGCTGCTCGTAGCCGTCCACCACCGGCACCACCACACTGCCGAACTCGGTGGCCAGCCGGGCGTTGAAGGCCAGCTCGCTGGGGTGTGCCGGGTCACCCGGCTCGTCGAAGTCACTACCCACCACGACGACTGCCGGGCACTGCCGCTCCACCGCCCGGTAGCGCTCCACCACGATGGAGATCAACTCTTCGCGGCGGCCGTCGGCCACCAGCGCGGCTGCCTCGGCGTACGTCGCTCCGGCCAGCTCTGACAGCGGTAGCTCGACCCGGTACCGCTCGCTGAGCAGGGCCAGGATCGAATCCGGTACGGCGTCGGCGACCAGCGGCCGAAACACGCCGATCCGCCCCACCTGTCGCGACAGCAACTCGGCCAGCCCGAGGGCGATTGTCGACTTACCCCCGCCCGATCCCACGCTCGTCAGATACACACTTCGGGCCACAGCCCCACCCTAGAAGATCGCAAGGCCTCCCACCCGGCCCCTCCGTCCCTGCGGACCCGCGACCGCCGCCCCGGCGGCCCCCTCCGGCCCTCTCCGGCCCCCTCCGGCCCCCTTCGGCCCCCTTCGGCCTGGTGATCATGGAGTTATCGCTCGACACGCCGACGACACGCGCGGACAACTTCATGATCAACGCGTCCGGGTGGGGGTGGGGGGGTGGGGTGGGGGGTGGGGTGGGGTGGGGTGGGTTAGGCGTCTTCGTCGTCCGGGTCGTCCAGGCGGGCCAGGTAGGTGGCCAGGCGTTCGATGGGGGTCTCGAAGTCGGGGTTGAGGTCGACGAAGTCGCGCAGGCGCTCGCCCAGCCACTCCAGGGTCACCTGCTCGTCGCCCCGGCGCTCGACCAGCTCCTCGATGCCACGGTCGGTGAAGTACACGGCGTACGTCCTCGTTCTCGGCCCGGCGCGGGCCGGGTGGGTAGGTGATTCGGATGGACCGACGCGAGCCGGGGCAGGACCGTGGTGAACGGCCCTGCCCCGGCTCGCGTGGCGCTGTCAGGTCACGGGCGGGGGAGTGCCGCCTCGATGAGCGCGGTCTGCTCGACCTCGTGGGTCTTGGCCGAGCCGACCGCCGGTGCCGCCGCGGCCGGGCGGGAGATCCGCCGCAGCCGGACGTCGGTGAGGTGCTCCAGCAGGTTGAGCGCGACGAACGACCAGGCGCCCTGGTTGGCCGGCTCCTCCTGCACCCAGGCGAAGTCCTCCGCGTTCGGGAACTGCGCGAGGGCGGCACGGATCTCCTCCACCGGCAGCGGGTACAGCTGCTCGAGGCGGATGATCGCGGTGTCGGTGACGCCGCGCTCCTGCCGGGCCTGGAACAGGTCGTAGTAGACCTTCCCGGAGCAGAGCAGCACCCGCTTCACCGACTCGGGCGCCGGGGCGGCGGTGTCGCGCAGCACCGGCTGGAAGGTGCCGGTGGTGAAGTCCTCCACCGAGGAGACGCAGAGCTTGTGTCGCAGCAGCGACTTCGGCGTGAACACCACGAGCGGCTTGCGCTTCGGCGACAGGGCCTGGCGACGCAGCAGGTGGAAGTAGTTCGCCGGCGTCGTCGGGATGGACACCCGCATGTTGTCCTCGGCGCACATCTGCAGGAACCGCTCCGGGCGACCGGAGGTGTGGTCCGGGCCCTGGCCCTCGTGGCCGTGCGGGAGCAGCAGGGTCACCGCGGAGCGCTGACCCCACTTCACCTCGCCCGAGGAGATGAACTCGTCGATCACCGACTGGGCGCCGTTGACGAAGTCACCGAACTGGGCCTCCCAGGCGACGAGCGCGTTGACGTTCTCCACCGAGTAGCCGTACTCGAAGCCCATCGCCGCGTACTCGCTGAGCAGCGAGTCGTGCACGAAGAACCGGGAGCGCTCGCCGTCACCGGTGAGCGACTTCAGCGGCAGGTAGTCGTCGCCGGTGCGGGAGTCGACCACCGACGCGTGCCGCTGGACGAAGGTGCCGCGCCGCGAGTCCTGCCCGGCGAGCCGGACGGTGACCCCGTCGTGCAGCAGCGCCCCGAACGCGATGATCTCGCCGAAGCCCCAGTCGATGTTGCCCTCGACGGACATCTTGGCCCGGCGGTCGAGCAGCTGCTGGATCCGCTTGTGCGGAGTAAAGCCCTCCGGCAGGTTGGTGTGCGCCTCGCCGATCGCCTTCACCACGGAGGCGTCGGTGGCGGTGTCGACAGCCGGCTCCGGCTCCTCCTCGCGGCGGGGGCGGTTGAGCTGGCGCGGCGCTGCGGCGGCGTCCCGGGTGGCCTTGAAGACCTTCTCCAGCTGCGCCTGGTAGTCGCGCAGCAGCTCCTCCGCGTCCTCCACGGTGATGTCGCCGCGACCGATCAGCTCCTCGGTGTAGAGCTTGCGCACCGAACGCTTCGAGTCAATGATCTTGTACATCTGAGGGTTGGACATCGACGGGTCGTCGCCCTCGTTGTGGCCGCGCCGGCGGTAGCAGACCATGTCGATCACGACATCCTTGTTGAACGCCTGCCGGTATTCGAAAGCCAGCCGGGCGACCCGGACCACGGCCTCCGGGTCGTCGCCGTTCACGTGGAAGATCGGCGCCTGGATCATCCGGGCCACGTCGGTGCTGTAGAGGCTGGACCGGCTGTACTCCGGGGCGGTGGTGAAGCCGACCTGGTTGTTGACCACCACGTGCACGGTGCCGCCGGTGCGGTAGCCGCGCAGCTGCGACAGGTTGAGCGTCTCGGCGACCACACCCTGCCCGGCGAACGCGGCGTCACCGTGCACCGCCAGCGGCAGCACGGTGTAACCCTCCAGCTTGAGGTCGATCCGGTCCTGCTTGGCCCGGACGATGCCCTCCAGCACGGGGTCGACGGCCTCCAGGTGCGACGGGTTCGCCACCAGCGACACCTTGACGACGTGCTCGCCGTCCGGGGTGGTGAACTTGCCGTTCTGACCCAGGTGGTACTTCACGTCGCCGGAGCCCTGCGTCGAGCGCGGGTCGAGGTGACCCTCGAACTCCGAGAAGATCTTCTCGTACGGCTTGCCGACGATGTTGGCCAGCACGTTGAGCCGGCCCCGGTGAGCCATGCCGATGACGACCTCGTCCAGCCCGCTCTCGGCGGAGGACTCCAGCACCTCGCCCAGCAGCGGGATCAGCGACTCGCCACCCTCCAGCGAGAAGCGCTTCTGGCCGACGTACTTGGTCTGCAGGAAGGTCTCGAACGCCTCGGCGGCGTTGAGCCGGTTGAGCACGTGCTTCTGCTCGTCGGCGGACGGCTTCTCGTACTTGCGCTCGATCCGCTCCTGGATCCAGCGCCGCTCCTCCGGGTCCTGGATGTGCATGTACTCGATGCCGACGCGGCGGCAGTACGAGTCGCGCAGCACGCCGAGGATCTCGCGCAGCTTCATCCGCTGGCGGCCGGCGAAGCCGTTGACCGGGAACTCGCGGTCCAGGTCCCACAGGGTCAGCCCGTGCTGGAGGACGTCCAGGTCGGGGTGCTTGCGGATGGTGAATTCCAGCGGGTCGGTGTCGGCCATCAGGTGACCGCGCACGCGGTACGCGTGGATCAGCTCGTGCACCCGGGCGGTCTTGTTGATCTGACCCTCGGAGTTGACCGCGACGTCGCGCACCCAGCGCACCGGCTCGTACGGGATGCGCAGCGAGGTGAAGATCTGGTCGTAGAAGTTGTGCTCGCCCAGGATCAGCTCGTGCATGACCTTGAGGAACTCGCCGGACTGCGCGCCCTGGATGATCCGGTGGTCGTACGTGCTGGTGAGCGTGATGATCTTGCTGACGGCCAGCTCGGCGAGGGTGGCCTCGGACATGCCCTGGTAGGGCGCCGGGTACTCCATCGCGCCGACGCCGATGATCGCGCTCTGCCCCTGCATGAGCCGCGGCATGGAGTGCACCGTGCCGATGCCGCCCGGGTTGGTAAGCGAGATCGTGGTGCCGGAGTAGTCCTCCATGGTCAGCTCGTTGCGCCGCGCCCGCCGGACCACGTCCTCGTACGCCTGCCAGAACTGCCGGAAGTCCATCTGCTCGCAGCCCTTGATGGAGGGGACCACCAGGTTGCGGGTGCCGTCCGGCTTGGCCAGGTCGATGGCGATGCCGAGGTTGACGTGCGCCGGGCGGACCACTGCCGGCTTGCCGTTGGCCTCGGCGAAGGAGTTGTTCATCTCGGGGTGCTGGACCAGCGCCCGGACCATCGCGTAGCCGACCAGGTGGGTGAAGCTGACCTTGCCACCGCGCCCCCGGGCGAGGTGGTTGTTGATCACGATGCGGTTGTCGACAAGCAGCTTCGCAGGGACCGCGCGGACGCTTGTCGCGGTGGGCACGCTCAGCGAGGCGTCCATGTTCTGGACGATCTTCGCGGCGACACCCCGCAGCGGGGTGGTCTGCGGGCCGTCGGCGGTGGGCGCGGCGGCCTTCGCGGCCGGCTTGGCCGGTGCGGCCTTCTCCGGGGTGGCCTTCGCGGGCGCGGCCTTGGCCGGAGCCGGCGGGGCGGCGGCCGGCTTGCTGGCGGCGCTCGGCTTCGCCGGAGCGCTCGGCTGGCTGACCGTGGCCGCCGCCTCGGGCTGGCCGTCCGGCTCGGGCGCGGCGGCGGGCTTGCCCGACGTCCCCGCTCCACGCGGTGTGCCGGCGCCGGGCGCCGGCCGGTAGTCGGCGAAGAAGTCGTGCCAGGCCGAATCGACGCTCGTTGGGTCGGCGAGGTACCGCTGGTACATCTCCTCGACGATCCACTCGTTCGGGCCGAAACCCGCCAGTGGGTTCTCCTGCGAAGTCTGCTGGGTCGACACGGCCGGTAATCGCCTCTTTCACGCGGGTTTGTGTGTCACGCGGTGTCCGTCGCGTCCAGTTGATGGACCACGGACAGGACGACTCCCAGGCTACGCCGTACAGATCCCCCAGGCATTTCCGCCTCGGTCGGGTGGCCGGTTTCACAGAAGATGCCAGAAGTTCAGCAACCCCTGCGCGGCCCGTCACCGGCTGGTACGGCGGGACTGAGTATCTCTACGGTTGTCCGGGCCGCCGTCGATCGCCAGGATCGGGCGCATGGATCAACACGGGGTACGGGGGCGCTACGGCCGGAGCATGGCGGTGGCGTCCGGTTGGTACGTCACCGCGACAGCGGCCATGGCGGTGGGCACGACGAGTGTGCCGAGCGCACCGCGGGACGACTGCGGGGCCTGGTTCAGTTGCCTGTCGCCGGGCGAGTCGCTGGTGTTCGTCGGGCTGGTGTGGGGTGCGCCGGTGCTCCTCGGGCTGTTGGGCGTGACGGCGCTGGTGGCCGCGCTTGTCGTCCGCGTCATCCCCTCGGCGGTGCTCGCCGGCACCACCTCCGCGGCGCTGAGCGTCGGGCTCTGCGCCGCCGCGTACCTGGGTCGCTCGTGAAGCGGGCCGGCCTCGGCGGGCTCTTCTTCGCCTGGCTCTACGGGGTGCCGTTCCTGCTGCTGGTGGGCCTGATCCGGCGCGTGTCCAGGCCGTACACGCCGAGCGCCGACGACGCGCAGGCGTTCGGCGCGACCACGGACGCCGTGCTGACGACCGGGCTCCTGCTCAACGCGGTGCTTCCGGTGCTCGGCCTGCTGCTTGCCGTACTGGCCGGGGAGGTGATCTGGCGTCGGCACTTCGCCGGGGCGCTCGGCGGGATGGTGCTGCTCTACGTGGCGGTCGCGGTGGTCGCCAGCATGACCACCACCGGGTTGACCGGGCACATCCCCGCCGACCAGGAGTCCGACCCGCCTGTCACCCACTGCGTACCGATCAGCGGTGGCCGGGGCTGCCCGGGCGGGTGACGGGCGATCCGGGGTGGCGGCCGTGCCGCCGCCACCCCGGATCTCCGTCGATCAGGAAATGTCGCGCCGGCGCAGCAGCAGGCTGCCGACGAGGCCGGTGACCACCGCGTACCCGATGAGCACGGCGGCGCCCGCCCAGCGCGGCGGGTTACCGGGGATGTCGGTCCCGGTGACCATCAGCGACGAGGCGAGCGACGGCACCAGCAGTTGCAGGTTGTTGATCCAGTCGCCCCAGCGGTCGGCCAGGATGGCGATCACGAAGATGGCACCGATCGAGCCGCCCAGGTAGAGCAGGATGCCGGTCACGGTGGCGCCGATCTGGCTGCGGATCAGCACGCCGATGCCGACGCCGAACACCGCCCAGAGCAGGTACGCGAGCAGGTTCAACCCGATCGCCCGCCAGGCGGCGTCGTTGCCCAACTGGGAGTCCACCCCGACGGCGCTGAGCACCGCCGAGCCGGCGATCAGGTTGAACACGGTGGTGACCAGCCAGAACAGCAGCGCCAGCACACCCGCCGCGACCAGCTTGGCGATCATGACGGCGGTGCGGTGCGGGTTGGTCAGGAACGTGGTGGTGACCGTCTGGTGGAAGAACTCGCTTGTCACCACGATGATGCCGAGCAGCATGATGATCAGCAGGCCGAAGAACTGCCCGGTGGTGAAGAGGTTCGACGAGAGCGCGTCCGGAGTGGCCGCGGCCTCGAACTGGGCGGCCTGGTCGCCCACGTCGGCGGGGCTGGTGCTGGTCAGGGCATCGGCCTGCAGCCAGTTGATCAGCAGCGTGAGCGCCCACAGCGGCAGGCTGATCAGCGCGAAGATCCACCAGGTGTTGGTGGTACGGATCTTGAGCAACTCGGATCGGACCAGGTTCATCGGATGCCCGCCTTTCCGGCCGTCAGCTCCAGGAAGACCCGTTCCAGGTCGGGCCGTTCGGTGGTCAGTTCGTGCAGCTCGACGCCGGCGGCCAGGGCGGCCTTGCCGATCGTCGGGGCGTCCACCCCGGAGACCAGCAGCACGCCGTGCTCGTCGGTGGCGACGGTGGCCGACTGCGCCTTCAGCGCGGTGGTCAACGCCTCGGCCTGCGGGGTGCGGACCCGCACCTGTGCGCCCTGCGCCATCGAACCGAGCACCTGCTCGACCGGACCCTGCCGGACGAGCTGCCCGGCCGCGATGATCACCACGTCGTCGGCGAGCAACTGCATCTCCGACAGCAGGTGGCTGGAGACCAGCACCGTACGGCCCTCGTGGGCGAGGTTCTTGAGGAACCCGCGCATCCACCGGATGCCCTCCGGGTCCAGCCCGTTGGCCGGCTCGTCGAGGATCAGCACGCGGGGGTCACCGAGCATCGCGGCGGCGATACCGAGCCGCTGCTTCATGCCCAGCGAGTAGCCCTTGAACTTGCGCTTCGCCGCCGGGGTCAACCCGACCAGCTCCAGCGCCTCGTCGGCCCGCGAACGGGGCAGACCGGCAGCCGCGCAGATCACCCGCAGGTGGTTGATGCCGGTGCGGCCCTTGTGCGCGCTGGACGCCTCCAGGATCGCGCCGACGTGCCGCAGCGGGTCGGTGAGGTCGGCGTAGCGCTGGCCGCTGATGGTGGCCGTGCCCCCGGTCGGCGTGACCAGGTTCAGCAGCATGCGCAGCGTGGTGGTCTTGCCGGCGCCGTTCGGGCCGAGGAAGCCGGTCACCCGCCCCGGTGCCACGGTGAAGGACAGGTTGTTCACCGCCCGCACGTTCTTGTATTGCTTCGTCAGACCGGACACCACGATCTGACCGTCGCTGGTGGGGCTTCGCTGCCCGTCAGTCATCATTCTCCTCCCGTGTGGCGTCGAGGTACGCCGTGGCACAGCGTGACGGTCCCGAGCAACAAGGTCAATCAGGCCCGGCTCCTACGGCGTGGTCATCCGCGGGGCGGAGGGGTCTCATGCCTGGGGATGACGGCGGGGACCTCAGCGGGCGATCCAGGTGGCACGGGCCGCGCCGAGCAGCGCTCCGCCAGGGCCGTACAGGCTGGTGTGCACAAGCGCCTTGCGGCCGTCGACGCCGATCAGCGCGCCGGTCACCACGCACTCGTCGCCCGGCGCCGGCCGGGCGTCGACCACCGCGGCGATCCGGCCGAGCAGGTACGGGCGGCCCGGCGCGAGCACCGTCCAGCCGCCGGGGCAGTCCAACGCGGCCCAGACCGTGGCGTCGCTGACCTGCTCCGGGGCGCGGAACGGCGCGGCGGTCCGACCGTCCGGCAATCGGCCGGGGAAGATCCGCAACCCGTCGGTCCGGCTCGGACCGCAGACGAAACAGCCGGGGTACGGATGCGCGACGAAGCCGGGGTAGCGGGTCGACGCCTCCACCGCCGTCTCCCGGTCGACCGGGGGCACGACGGCGTCCACGACGCCGGCCGGGCGGACCTCGGCCACCAGTTCGCCGGCCGGGTCCCGGACCTCGCCGTCGACGAGGCTCAGCGCCGTCTCCAGCGGCGGTGGCCGACGCAGCGTCACCTCCACCGGTCCGGGTCCCGCCTCGGCGGCGAAGAGGCCGGCGCTCCAACCGCCGTTGCCGGAGTCGGTGGGCCCGTTGTAGCGGGACTCGATGTGCATGGGTCGCCTCCGCGGTGCGTGGGTGGCGTCGTCGCCGACCCGCCGGCAGCCTCGCACGGACGTGTTCGGAGGCATCCGCCGGCCGGCGTTCATCCGGGCGACACCAGTGGTGCCCGCCGATGGCAACCCGGGGCATTTACACAGGTCCCATGGCCGTTCTGCATGTCGCTGGCGCACCCCTGACGACCAGCGGATACACCCTGCTGATCGCCGACGACCCCACCCAGGTCGCGGCCGCGCAACGCCTGCGCCACGAGGTGTTCGCCACCGAGTTGGGCGCCACCCTCCGCCCCGGCGGCGCCGGGCTGGACGTGGACCCCTTCGACGCCCACTGCGACCACCTCATCGTCCGCGAGGACAACACCGGGCAGGTGGTCGGCACGTACCGGCTGCTGCCGCCCGGTCGCACCGATCGGCGGTACGCCGAGGACGAGTTCGACCTCGGCGCGCTGGACCCGCTCCGCGACGACCTGGTCGAGGCGGGCCGGTCCTGCGTGCACCCGGACCACCGCTCGGGTGCGGTGATCAACCTGATGTGGGCGGGCATCACCCGCTACCTGCACCTGCGCGGCTCCCGCTGGCTCGGCGGCTGCGCCTCCGTACCGGTCGCCGACGGCGGTCGGACGGTCGCCGGGGTGTGGGCCCAGGCGCAGGCCCGGCACCTGTCGCCGCCGCCGCTGCGGGTCCGACCCCTGCGCCCGTGGTTCGCCGAGTCGGCCGCCGCCCCGGCTGCCCCGGCCTCCGCCACGGACCCGGCCGCCCGCGTGGCGGTGCCTCCGCTGCTGCGTGGTTACCTGCGGCTCGGCGCGTGGATCTGCGGTGAGCCGGCGTACGACCCCGACTTCGGGTGCGCGGACTTCTACGTGCTCTTCTCCCTGGACCGGATGAACCCGCGCTACCTGCGGCACTTCCTGGGCGGGGGCGAGCGGTGAGCGTCGGGGCGCGCGACCTGTGGCGGCCCCTCTCGGGCTGCGACGACGACTGCCTGCCGGCCGCCGGCGAGGTGCCCACCGTGCCGGTGGCTCGCCGGGTGCTCCGGTTGGTGGCGGCGAGCGGGATGCTGCTGGCCGGGGTGGCCGTGGCGGTGCTGCTGCCCGTGCTGCCGGCGCGCGAGCGGCAGGCGGTGCTGCGCGGCTGGGCCCGGGGCACCGCGCGCGCGTTCGGCGTCCGGCTGGTGATCAAAGGTCGGCTGCCCCGGCGGCGCGCGCTGCTGGTCGCCAACCACGTCTCGTGGCTGGACGTCCTCGCCGTCCTGGCGGTCGCGCCCACCCGGATGGTGGCGAAGCGGGAGGTCCGGTCCTGGCCGCTGGTCGGGCTGCTGGCGGCAGCGGCGGGCACGGTCTTCGTGGACCGGTCCCGGCCGCGGGCGCTGCCGGCCACCGTGCGAAGGCTCGCCGACACACTGCGCGCCGGCCGGTCGGTCACGGTCTTTCCCGAGGGTACGACCTGGTGTGCCGGGGACGGAGCGGCCGAGTGCCGCCCCGGGGGCGGCTTCCGGCCCGCGATGTTCCAGGCCGCCATCGACGCGGGCAGCCCGGTGGTGCCGCTGCGGCTCGGATACCGGTGCGAGGCCACGGGGGCGGTCACGACTGCCGCTGCCTTCCTCGGCGCGGACACCCTGCTGCGCTCGGTGGGCCGGGTGGTGGCGGCGCGGCATCTGGTGGTCACGGTGACGATCGCCGCCGCGCTGCACCCGGCCCGCGACGCCGACCGGCGGTTGCTGGCCCGGGCCGCCGAGTCGGCCGTACACCTGGTGCCTCCGGCGGGTGCCGCGACGCGGGCCCGGCTGCGGCCGGTGCCCACCCCGACCCCGGCGGACCCCGTGCTGTCGCCGACCGCCGGCCGGGATCTGGACCTGGCGGCCTGAGCGGGCGGGAGGGGGACTCGCGATAGTCTTGTGTGTCGCGATGTATCGCGTTACTGTCTCCTTGTCGGCGCGCGTGGGCGCGTCGTCGAGGGGAGGACGCCATGGCCGGATGGACTGTCGACAGCCCGCAGCGGCTCACCGTGGACGGCCCGGTCACCCGGCTGGACGTCCGCCTGATCAGTGGACGGCTCAACGTGGTCGCCACCGACGCCCCAACCCGGGTCGACGTCACCCAGGTCGGCCGCCGGCCGGTCCTGATCGACCACTCCGACGGTCGGCTCAGCATCCGTCAGGAGCGCGGCCACGGCTGGTCGGAGGTCCTGCGGTGGTTC
Organism: Micromonospora sp. NPDC049274; assembly: GCF_040678875.1. Lineage (NCBI taxonomy): Bacteria > Bacillati > Actinomycetota > Actinomycetes > Micromonosporales > Micromonosporaceae > Micromonospora > Micromonospora sp. NPDC049274. The sequence continues at coordinate 264,681 of NZ_JBFAQS010000002.1, read as the reverse complement.
CAGATGATCCACCGCTACCCACGGGTGGACGTCTCCGTCGCCGTGCCCGCCGACGTCCTCGCCGACCTGGAGCTGGTGTCCGGGTCGCTTGTCGCCTCCGGCCTGCGCCGGCAGACCAGGGCCCACGTCGTCGCCGGTCAGATCACCCTGATGGGCCTGCGCGGCGACACCTCCGCGAAGATCACCTCCGGCCCGGTGGAGGCGCTCGGCGTGCGCGGCGACCTCACCCTGGAGACCGTCTCGGGGGAGGTGATCCTCGCCGACAGCGCCGCCGACCGGGTGCGGGCGCAGACCGTCTCCGGGGCGATAACCTGCGACCTGGACAACCCACGACGCAGCGAGATCCAGCTCACCACCATCTCGGGCAGCATCACCGTCCGGGTCCGCGAGGACAGCGACCTCGCCGTCCGGCTCAACACCGCCTCCGGCCGGATCACCAGTGGCTTCCCGCAGGTGCGCAACTCGCGATTCCCGCTGCCCAGCAGCGAGGGAGTGCTCGGCGCCGGCGAAGGTAAGCTCTGGGCCTCCGCGACGTCGGGGAGCATCTCGCTCCTCGCCCGGCCGGTGGCCGCCGACGAGGAGGAGTTGCCGTGACCGCCGTGTTCAGCCACGGGCGGCTCCGGCTCTACCTGCTCAAGCTCCTCGACGACGGCCCGAAGCACGGCTACGAGCTGATCCGCCTCCTGGAGGACCGGTTCCTCGGGCTCTACGCGCCGAGCGCCGGCACCATCTACCCCCGCCTGCAACGGCTGGAGGCCGAGGGGCTGGTCAGCCACACCGCCGCCGGGGGGCGCAAGACGTACGCCATCACCGACGCCGGCCTCGCCGAGCTGCGCCAGCGCGCCGGTGAGCTGGCCGCGTTGGAGGCGGACATCGCTTCCTCGGTGGCTGATCTCTCCACCCTGGCCGGCGAGATCCGCAGCGAGGTGCGCGGCTCGACGCGCGACCTCAAGCGGGAGCTGAGCGAGGCCACCCGGCAGACCCGGCGTACGAGGTGGGAGCCGCCCGCGTCGTCGTACCCGCCCCCGTCGGGCGACGGGTCGCGCGCCGCCCTGCTTGAGGAGTTCGACAAGCGTCTGGCCTCGTTCACCGCCGAGGTGAGCCGTCTGGCGCGGGCACGGCAGTTCAGCGACACTCAACTGAGCACGGCGATCCGGCTGCTCGACGGTGCCCTCGACGGGCTGCGCCGACTGCTGCGCTGACACCTGCCGGCACCCCCGACGACTCACAGGGTTTTTCCAGGAAGCGTCCAGCGCCGGTGCAGTGAGTTCACCGATGATTGGGCCCATGCCCGCTACCCAGACCGAGGCGCGACTTCTCGTCGTCGAGGACGACCCCAACATCCTCGAACTGCTCTCCGCGAGCCTGCGCTTCGCGGGCTTCGACGTGGCCACCGCGACCAGCGGCAGCGCGGCGCTGCACGCCGCCAAGGACCACCGGCCCGACCTGGTCGTGCTCGACGTGATGCTGCCGGACCTGGACGGCTTCGAGGTCATCCGGATGCTCCGCGAGGGCGGTACGCGTACTCCTGTGGTGTTCCTGACCGCCCGGGACGCCACCGACGACAAGATCCGCGGGCTCACCCTGGGCGGCGACGACTACGTCACGAAGCCGTTCAGCCTGGAGGAGTTGACCGCCCGGATCCGCGCCGTTCTGCGCCGCACCACCACCGGCGAGCAGGCCCCGTCCCGGCTCACCTTCGCCGACCTGGAGTTGGACGAGGAGACCCACGAGGTGCACCGGGCCGGGCAGCGGGTGCAGCTCTCGCCGACCGAGTTCAAGCTGCTGCGCTACCTGATGCTCAACGCCAACCGGGTGCTGTCCAAGGCGCAGATCCTCGACCACGTCTGGAACTACGACTTCCGCGGCGACGACAACATCGTCGAGTCCTACATCTCCTACCTGCGGCGCAAGGTCGACACCACCCAGCCCCGGCTGATCCACACCCTTCGCGGCGTGGGGTACGTGCTGCGCAAGCCGGCGGCGTGAACGCCGTCCAGGAGGCGAAGGGGCGACTGCGGGGCGTACCGCTGCGGGTGAAGCTGGTCGCGTCGGTGCTCACGCTTGTCGCCGTCGCGCTGCTGGTGATCAGCTCACTGACGGCCTACTTCCTCCGCAACTACCTGGAGGGCCAGGTCGACGGGCAGGTCCGGTCGACAGCCCAGGGCCTCGGACAGCTGCTTCCGATGCTACGCAGCCGTGAGGTCGGCGCGATACTGCCAAGCGACTACGTCGTGATCGTGGCCGACGAGCAGCAGGTGTACGAGCCCAAGTACGACAAGCGGAACTTCGACCCCGACCAGCTGCCCGCGTTTCCCGCCAGCCGTAAGGACTTCCAGGCGGCGGAGGGCGAGCCGCACACGGTCCTCTCACACAATCGCCTCACCCGGTGGCGCGTCTATTACGCGCCCCAACCGGACGGCTCGGTGCTGGCCGTGGGCCAGCCGCTGACCGAGGTCGACCGCGCGGTCAAGCAGCTCGTCTGGATCGACCTGCTGGTCGGCGGCGCGGTACTGATCATGCTGGCCTCGGTGGGCGCGGCGATCGTGCGGACCAGCCTCAAACCCCTCGTCGAGATCGAACGGACGGCCGCCGCCATCGCCGGTGGCGACCTGACCCGCCGGGTGCCCGACCCGGAGGAGGGGCACGAGGAGCCCACCTCCGAGCTGGGCCGGCTCTCCCGCGCGCTGAACGCGATGCTCACCCAGATCGAGGCGGCGTTCACCGCTCGCGCGGCGTCGGAGACGGCCGCCCGCTCGGCGGAGAGCACCGCCCGGGACGCGGCCGCGGCGGCCCAGGCGTCCGAGGCGCGGGCCCGACGCTCCGAGGAGCGGATGCGGCGGTTCGTCGCGGACGCCTCGCACGAGCTGCGGACCCCGCTGACCACCATCCGTGGCTTCGCCGAGCTGTACCGGCAGGGTGCGGCCCGTGCGCCGGAGCAGACCGCCGGGCTGCTGCGCCGGATCGAGGACGAGGCGGCCCGAATGGGTCTGCTGGTGGAGGATCTGCTGCTGCTCGCGCGGCTGGACCAGGAACGACCGCTCTCGCTGGCCCCGGTGGAGCTGCCCGTGCTCGCCTCCGAAGCCGTCCAGGCAGCGCGGGCCGTCGCCCCGGACCGGCGGATCGAGCTGGAGATCGAGCCCGGTTCCGGCCCGCTCGTCGTCTATGCCGACGACGCGCGGTTGCGGCAGATCATCGGCAACCTGGTGACAAACGCGCTGACCCACACCCCACCGGACGCCGACGTCAGCCTGCGCCTGCGGGCCGAGCCGGGCAATCTCGCGGTGGTGGAGGTGGTCGACACCGGCCCCGGTCTCACCCGGGAGCAGTCGGAGCGGGTCTTCGAGCGGTTCTACCGGGCGGACGCGGCCCGGACCCGACGGGCCGACGGCAACACCGGCACCGGTCTCGGCCTGGCCATCGTGGCGGCGCTGGTGGCCGCTCACCACGGCTCGGTCGAGGTGCTCGAGACGCCCGGCGGCGGGGCCACGTTCCGGGTCCGGCTGCCGCAGGTGCCCAAGGTCGACGATCTGGGCGAGTGACTTTCAGCCAACTTCCAGGACGGTTCCAGGTTGATTGCAGTGCCCGGGGAGAAGGTAGTCCCATGACCGAGTTCGAGTCCGACCCGCAGCGCCGGCCGGCCCCCACCGACGCCGAGCCGTCGCACCCCACCGCCGAGCTGCCGCGCGACGAGCGCGCGCAGTCCGACTCTCCGACCACCCCCGTTCCGGTCGTCTCGACCGACGGGGACAACGCGCCCACCGCCGCCACCCCGGCCGTGCCCGCCGCTTCCGACGGACCGACGGCGTCCGCCCCGCACCCCGGGCAGCCGACCGGGTACGAGCCGCCCACCGCCGGCCAGCCCACGGGGTACGAGCCGCCGACCGCCGCCGGCGCGTCCGCGCCGCCGTACCCGGTCTCCGGCCACCCGGCGCCCGGCCAGCCGGGCTACTCCGGCCAGCCTGCTCAGCCCGGCCAGCCGGGCTACTCGGGCCAGCCCGGCTACTCCGGTTACCCGCAGCCCGCCGCCGGCCAGTACCCCGGCACCGGCTGGCACGCGGGCCAGCAGTCCGGCTGGGCCGGCGGGGGCCAGCCGGGCGCGGCCTACCCGCAGCACCCACTGCACGCCCAGCACCAGCAGCACCACCCGGGGCAGCCCGTGCCGCCCTGGGGGCCGCAGGCCACAGCGCCCGGCTCCGGGCCTCGGCCGAGCCGGATCGCCAAGTTCGCCGGCGCCGGCGTCGCGGTGTTCGCCCTGATGCTCGGCTCCGGCGTCGCCGGTGGCGCGCTCGCGCTCGCCCTCGACGGCGACAACGGCGGCGTCACCCGCACCTACACGGCGGCCCCCGTGCTCAACAGCGCCGACCTGCCGAAGATCGCCGCTTCCGTCCAGGACAGCGTCGTCTCCATCGCCACCGACAGCGGCGAGGGCTCCGGTGTCGTGCTCACCGCCGACGGCTACGTGCTCACCAACAACCACGTGGTCGCCTCCGCCAGCGGGGACACCGTGCAGGTCGTCTTCGCCGACGGCAACAAGGCCCAGGCGAAGATCGTCGGCACCGATCCGAAGACCGACCTGGCCGTGGTGAAGGCCGACGGGGTGAGCAACCTCAAGCCGGCGAAGTTCGGCGACAGCGACGCGATGCAGGTCGGCGACCAGGTGCTCGCCCTGGGCAGCCCGCTGGGCCTGCAGGGCTCGGTGACCGCGGGCATCCTCAGCGCCCGGGACCGCACCATCCGGGCCGGCGAGGGCGGCCAGCAGCAGGACCCGAACCAGCAGAGCCAGGCGGTCAGCTCGATCTCCGGCCTGCTGCAGACCGACGCCCCGATCAACCCCGGCAACTCCGGTGGCGCGCTTGTCAACACGCGCGGTGAGGTGATCGGCGTCAACACCGCCATCGCCACCTCCGGACAGAGCACCGGCAACATCGGCGTCGGCTTCGCCATCCCCAGCAACAAGGCCAAGGACGTCGCGGGCAAGCTCCAGCGCGGCGAGAAGGTCAGCCACCCCTCGCTCGGGGTCGGCGTCAACCAGGCCGAGGGTGGCGGCGCGCTGGTCGCCTCGATCACCACGGGCAGCCCCGCCGAGAAGGCCGGCCTCCAGCGCGGCGACGTGGTCACCCGCTTCGGCGACAAGGTGATCAACGACTCCGACGACCTGGTCGGCGCGGTGCAGGCCGGCAAGGTCGGCGACCGGGTCGAGGTGCACTTCAAGCGCGACGGCGCCGAGAAGACCGTGACCGTGACGCTCGCCGAGACGTCCTGACCGACAACTGAACCTGCCTCCTCCCTCCGGCGGCGGGTGGCGGGGCCGAGGGGGTCGGCTCCGTCACCCGCCGCTCTTTTCCGCCCGGACGCCGGTTCACCCACTTCGGGTGAACCGCCGTCACCCGTACACCCGGCAGGTTCGGTGGACGAGGCGAGACGGGGGTGGGGGCCGGTGGACGTCCGCGACGACGAGCTGATCCAGCGTGCGGTCCTGGCCGAACTGGCCTGGGATCCGCGGGTGCGCCCCAACGAGATCGGGGTGGCCGTCGACCAGGGAGTGGTCACCCTGAGCGGTTTCGTGGACGGGGCGGCCCGTGCCTGGGCGGCGACCCGCTGCGCCCAGCGGGTGCGCGGGGTGCGCGTGGTGGCCGACGAGATCGAGGTACGGCTGCCGGGGACACCGGGGCGCACCGACGGCGATGTCGCCCTCGCCGCGGCCCGGGCCCTGGAGTGGGACAGTTTCGTGCCGTCCGAACGGCTGGACGTCACAGTGGCCAACGGCTGGTTGATGCTGCGCGGCGAGGTCGAGTTCGGGTGGCAGCGCCGAGCCGCCGAGGGGGAGTTGCGGCGGCTGGACGGCGTACGGGGTATCACGAACCTGGTCGAGGTACGACCGTCCGCGCCTCCGGCCGGCGAGCGGCTGCGACAGGACGTCCGGCGTGCCCTGGCGCGCACGCTCGGCGCCGAGCGCGTGACGGTGGAGGTGGACGGCGACACGCTGGTCCTCGCCGGCGTGGTCCGCTCGTGGTGGGAACGGGACCAGGTGGAACGGGTGGCGTGGTCGGCGCCGGGCGTACGAGAGGTGCACGACCAACTCCTGGTCGGCGGGTAAGCGTCCGTCTTGTCCGGTTTACCAGGGGCCGGGTGGGGAAACCGGCGCGGACCATGCCGACCGACGGCGATACCCGATCGGGGATCAACGGGGAGGACTCGTGGCCGTGAACCACCCGCCCGCCGACCGCTCGCCGGAGCGGTCGTTGCGCATCGCGATGGTGGTCCCGCCATGGCTGTCCGTGCCGCCGCCCGGCTACGGCGGTCTGGAGCAGGTGGTGGCCTGCCTGGTCGACGCGTTGACCGCGCACGGTCACGCGGTGACGCTGTTCGGGGCCGGCGAGCAGCACGGCACCGCCGCCAGCGGATTCGTCTCCACTGTCGCCGAGGTCCAGTACGAGCGGCTCGGCGAGTCACTGCCCGAGCTGGCGCACCTGGCCCGGGTCAGACACATGATCACGCCGGCCGACTTCGACGTGATCCACGACCACACCACCATCGGCCCGCTCGTGGCCGGCCGGCGGTCCGTGCCGACGGTGGCGACGGTGCACGGCAACCCGGTGGGGGAGTACGGCGACGTGCTCGGCGACGCCGACGAGGATGTCGCCCTGGTGGCCATCTCGCACGCCCAGCGCCGACTCAACCCGGGCCTGCCCTGGGCCGGCACCGTGCACAACGCGCTTGACCTGCGTGGCTTCCCGCGCAAGACGGTGCCCGGCCCCGGGCCGGTGCTGTGGCTGGCCCGGTTCAGCCCGGACAAGGGCCCGGACATCGCCATCCGCGCCTGCCGGGAGGCCGGGTTGCCGCTGCTGTTGGCCGGCAAGTGCAACGAGCCGGCCGAACGGCGCTACTACGAGCAGGTCGTCGCGCCGCTTGTCGACGAGGACGTGACGGTCGTGCTCAACGCCGATCGCGCCGAGACCCTGCGGATGCTCGTCGACGCCCGTTGCCTGATCATGCCGATCCAGTGGGAGGAGCCGTTCGGCATGGTGATGTTGGAGGCGATGGCGACAGGTACGCCCGTGGTCGCGCTCGACCGGGGTGCGGTGCCCGAGCTGGTGCGGCCCGGACTCACCGGGCTGGTCTGCCAACGGCCCGACGAGCTGCCCGCCGCGCTGCTGGCCGCCCGGGAGCTGGACCCGCAGGACTGCGTGGCGCACGTCGCCGAGAACTTCTCGGTCGAGCGGATGGCGTACGGCTACGAGGACGTCTACCGGCGCTTCGCCCTCGGGCGGCCCGCCGTCCGGGAGGCGGCCCCCGTCGCGGTCCGCTGACGGCGTCGCACCGGATCAGACCCGTGCCGCGCCCAGCTCGGCGATGGCGGCGTCCAGCCGCTGCGCGTACGCCGGACTGATCGCCCCCTCGCCGAGGCGGACCGCAACCTTCTCGCGCAGCCGGGCCACCGGTGGGGCCAGCTCGTCCCGGCCGGAGCGGACGGCGGCCAGCAGGTTGCGCAGCTCGTTGCGCAGGTCGAGGGCGACGTCGTCGCGGATCTCCCCGTCGCGCAGGCCGGCGCCGATCAGCCCGTCGACACGGTTGGCGGCCTCCACCAGGGTGCTCGGCCCGCCGGTGGGCGCGCGGGTGGCCGGTGGCGACGACGGCGCCGGGCTCGGTCGGAACGGCTCGGTGGCCGGAGGGCCGGTCGGCGGGTCGGTCGGTGGGTCGGTGGGCACGGGCGTCACGGGGCCGGCCGACGGCTGCGCCCGGCGATCCGGCTGCTGGTCGGGCAGCAGGGCCGCACCGGCCAGCGCCACCCCGACGGCAAGCACCACCGGGATCAGGAGCAGCGCCCGCCGCCGAGACCGGCCGGGCGCCTCCACCACGTCGTCGTCCAGCGGCGGCACTGTCGCGTCGCCCGTGTGCGGCGCCGTCGCCACCGTCGCGACTCCGGTGTGCGTCGCCCCCGCGGCGCTCGTCGGCGAACCCGCCGGCGGCAGGGCCAGGGTGGGCACCCGGATCGTGGCTGTCGGTGGTTCGGGTGGCAGGCGGTGGTCGCGCAGCGCGGTGGCGAGCTGCCGGGCGGTCGGCCGGTCCGCCGGGTCCCGGGAGAGGCTCCGCAGGCAGATTCGGGCCACCGCCGCCGGCAGCTCCGGCAGGTCGGCCAGGGTCGGCGCCGGACCGCCGGCCAGCGCGGCACTGAGCTGTTCCCAGGTGTCCGCCGGGTACGGCACCCGGCCGGTCAACGCCTCGTGCAGCAGGACGCCGAGCGAGTAGACGTCGGTGGCCGGCTGGGCGGGTGCGCCGTCGAGCCGTTCCGGGGCCACGTACGCCGGGGTGCCGAAGGTGCCGCCGTCCTCGTCCTCGTCCGGCGCGCCGATCCGGGTGGCGATGCCGAAGTCGAGGACCTTCACCCCCATCGCGGTCATCATGACGTTGGCCGGGGTGATGTCGCGGTGCACGATGCCCAGCCGGTGCGCGGCGGCCAACGCGTCCGCGACCTGGGCGCCCACCTCGACCGCCTCCGGCCACGGCAGCGGGCCCTCGGTGAGCCGCAGCTCCAACTCCTCGCCGCTGAGCAGCTCCATCACCACGAACGACGTGATGGACCCGTCCGGGTCGACCGTCTCGCCGTAGTCGTGCACCGACGTCACGTGCGGGTGCACCAACTGGGCCGCGGCTCGCGCCTCCTCCCGCACCATGTCGCGGAACCGCGCGTCGGCGGCGAGCGACGGCGCGAGCACCTTGAGCGCCACGACGCGGTCGAGCACCTCGTCCCGTGCGCGCCAGATCACCGACATGCCGCCGGCACCGATCTGGTCGATGAGTCGGTACCTGCGAGCCAGCAATCGGCCCGGATGCAGCGCTGCCTTCACCTATCGCACCTGCCCTCTGGGGTGGGAGCGGTATCAGGTTGCGCGAATGTGTCCGACCTGTCAACGGCGATGTGGTGGATCGTCGGCGGACGGCGACCGGGCCGCGCCCACCGCCGCGCGGCGGCGGCCCGTCGGTCGGCGGCGGGCGCGTGCCAGGATGAGGACATGGCGGCGGGACCGGTGGCGTTCGTGCTCGGTGGTGGCGGGGTGCTCGGCGCCGTCGAGGTGGGCATGCTGCGGGCACTGTTCCGCGCCGGCATCCAACCCGACATGGTGCTCGGCACCTCGATCGGCGCGGTCAACGGCGCGCTTGTCGCCGCCGACCCGTCCGAAGCGGTGACCGACCGGCTGGTCCGGCTCTGGGCCTCACCCGAGGCCAGCGAGGTGTACGGCGACTCGGTCGCCCGGCAACTGCGCCGCTTCGCCGCCCGCACCCACCTGCACTCGCCCCGGCCTCTGCGGCGGCTGCTGGAATCCGAACTGGGCGTCGACACCACATTCGCCGACCTGCGGGTGCCGTTCCGCTGCTGCGCCGCGCACATCGAGCGGGCCGCCGAGCACTGGTTCTCCAGTGGCCCGGTGGTGCCGGCCGTGCTGGCGTCGGCCTCGGTGCCGGGCCTGCTCCCGCCCACCGAGATCGACGGCGCGCACTACGTCGACGGCGGCATCGTGAACTCCATCCCGATCGGCGAGGCGGTGGCCGCGGGCGCCGGCCAGATCTTCGTCCTCCAGGTGGGCCGGATCGAACGGGAGCTGACGCCACCCCGGCGGCCGTGGGAGATCGCGCAGGTCGCGTTCGAGATATCCCGCCGGCACCGCTTCTTCCGCGAAATGGCCGCGCTGCCCGAGGGGGTGGAGGTGCACGTCCTGCCGACAGGTGGGCTGAACCCACGCGACGACACCCCGTGGGCGTACCGGGACATGGCGGCGGTGGGACGGCGGATCAGCCGGGCGTACACCGCGTCGCGCCGCTACCTCGCCACCAACGTGGAGCGCTGATGCCGCTGCCCCCCAGGTGGCTGCGGCGGCTGCTGATCGCCCCCGGCGTGGTGCTGCTCGCGATCGCCGTGGTGACGACGCTGCCGGTCTGGGCGCTGCTCGCGGCGGCCGCCTCACCGCTGGTCCCGGGCCGGTTACGCCCCCTGCGGCTGCTCTGGATCGGCTGCGTCTACCTGGTCTGGGACGCTGCCGCGCTGCTCGCGCTGTTCGTCCTGTGGCTGGCGTCCGGCTTCGGTTGGCGTAGCCGGTCTCCGGCCTTCCAGCGCGCGCACTACGTGTTGGCCGGCTGGTTCCTGCGGGTGCTGTTCTGGCAGGCGCGCTGGTCGCTGCGGCTGCACATCGACGTGGTCGGCACGGACCCGGACACGGCGCTGCCCGGCCGGCCCGAGCTGGTGCTCTGCCGGCACGCCGGGCCGGGCGACTCGTTCATCCTGATCCACGGGCTGGTCAACTGGTTCCACCGGGAGCCGCGGATCGTGCTGAAGGACAGCCTCCAGTGGGACCCGGCGATCGATGTGCTGCTCAACCGCCTGCCCAACCGGTTCATCGCGCCCACGCCGGAGCGCGGCGAGGAGACGGTACGCCAGGTCGGTCACCTGGCCACCGGCCTGGACGACAACGACGCCTTCGTGATCTTCCCGGAGGGCGGCAACTTCACCCCCAACCGACGGCTGCGGGCCATCGCCCGGCTGCGGTCCCTCGGCCTGGAACGCATGGCGCAGCGCGCCGAACGGATGCGCCACGTGCTAGCCCCGCAGCCCGGCGGGGTGCTCGCCGCGTTGGACGCCGCCCCGGACGCCGGTGTCATCTTCGTCGCCCACACCGGACTGGACCGGATGCTCACCGTCGCCGATGTGTGGCGGGAACTGCCCATGGACAAGCGGATCGTGATGCGGTTCTGGTCGGTGCCCCCGGAGGAGGTACCTACCGAACGGCAGCAGCGCATCGACTGGCTCTTCGACTGGTGGGCACAGATTGACACGTGGATCGCGGCCAATCGGGATGCCGCCGCGTAGGGTGCGCTCGTGGACCAGATCAGCGTGGTGACGACGGTGGTGGATGCGCGTTCGGTTGCGGACGTGCTGGCGGCCGCGGCCGTCGCCGGGCGGCTCGCCGCCTGTGCCCAGGTCGGCGGTCAGGTGGACAGCACCTACTGGTGGCGTTCCGGGGTGGAGACGAGCACCGAGTGGTCCGTGCAGTTCAAGACCGCACCGGATCGGTTGGCCGCGCTTGTGGACCAGATCCGGGCCAGCCACCCGTACGAGGTTCCGGAGATCCTGGTGTCGCGTGTGGACAGTGGTGATCCCGCGTACGCCGCCTGGGTGCACGACCACACCCGACCCTAGGTACGCGCACTCTGTGCCGTTGCCGGCCGGAATCTCGATGATGAGCGGGTGGACGACACCCGCTATCCCTGCCCCGCCTGCGGCGCCCCGGCCGATCTGAGCGCCGGATGCGCCGGCTGCCGCCGCCCACCGGACCCGGTCGCGGCCGAGGTGGTCCGACTGGGGCGGGAGGTGGCTCGGCTCGAGCCCGAGGTGGAGCGGGCTCGTCTGGCGTACACCGAGTTGGCCGGGCTGTTGGCGGCCACCTCGCGGCGGCGTTCTGAGCTGGCGGCGGTCGTCCGCGCGGGGTTGGCGGCGGGGGTCCCGGTCGTCGGGCCGCCGTCGGTCGCGGCGTCGCCGTCGGTCGTCGCGTCCACCGCGCCCGGTGGCTCGGTGCAGCACGCCCGGCCGGGGGCGGCGGAGACGTCGACCCGGACGGTGCAGGGCCTGCTGTTCGTCCTCGGTGGACTCCTGCTCGGCACGGCGGCCGTCGTCTTCACGGCGGTGGCCTGGGCGGCCGTGGGGGTCGGTGGCCGGGCGCTGATCCTGGCTGCGGTCACGGCGCTCGTCCTGGCCGCCCCGCTGCTGGCGGTCCGCCGGGGGTTGCGGGGCACGGCGGAGACGTTCGCCGCCGTGGGGCTGCTGCTGGTGGTGCTGGACGGGTACGCCGCCTGGTCGGTGAACCTGGCCGGCGTGGCCGGTTGGCCGGACACCCGGTACGCCGCGCTGGTCGGGGGGGCCAGCGCGGCGGTCGCCGTGGCGTACGGCCGGTCGAGCGGGTTGACCGGGCCCTGGTTCGCCGGCCTGCTGGCGGCGCAGCCGGTGCTGCCGCTGCTCGCGGCGGACGCCGAGCCCGGCGCGGCCGGCTGGGCGCTGGTGCTGCTCGGGGTGGCGCTGCTGGACCTGGCGGTGCTGGCCGCCCTGCGCGGTGGGGAGGGGGCGGGCCGCGTCGCCGGTCGGGTGCTCGCCGGGGTGGGTCACGTCGGCGCGCTTGTCGGTGCCGCCGCGTGTGCCCTGGTGCCGTTGCTGCTGGGGCGGGCGGCGGGGTCGACGCTGCTGGCCGGGGTGCCGCTGCTGCTGGTCGCGGTGACAGGTCTCGGCGCGGCACTGCTGGTCGGTGGCGTGGCGCTGCGGGCGGTGGCCGGGGGGCTGCTGGTTCCGGTGCTCGCCGCCGCAGTGCTGCGTCCGGTGGGTGAGCTGCGCCCGTCGCTGCTGTTGCTCGCGGCAGCCACGGTGGCGCTCGTCCTGGCCGGGGCGGTGCGGCTGCTGCCGACCGGTTGGCGGGCCGGGCCGCGCGTCGGGTCGCTGCTGGTCGCGGCGGGGATGGCACAGATCGCCGTTGTGATCACGGGTGTGCTGGCGGTCGCCGCGGCCGGCCGGTCGCTGCCGCCGTGGCACGGAGCCGGGTGGGGGCCGGACCTGAGCTGGGGCTGGCAGGTGGCACCCTGCGTCGCTCTGGCGCTCGGCGCGACGGCGTTGCTGCTGCCCCGCAGCGGGTGGCCGTTGCTCACCTCGGCCGGTGCGGTGGTGGTGCTGCTCGCCGTGCCGGCCGGCTGGACGGCGTCGTGGGCGACTGTGGTGGCCGTCGACCTGGCGGGTGGGGTCGCGCTCGTGCTCGCCGTGCTGGCTCGCCCGGCGATCCGCCCGGCCACCCTGCTCGGCGGAGCGCTCGGCGGGGCCGTCCTGGTCGGGCACGCGCTGCTGGTGGCCCTGGCCGATCCGGTCGGCGTCGTGGTGGCGTTGGGCACGAGCGCCGTACTCGGGGTGGCGGCGGCGTCGCGTCGTGGTGGGGCGTACCGCCGGGTGGCGGGCGCGGGTCTGCTGATCGCGCAGCTCACGTTGCCCGGCATCGCCGCGGTGGCGCTGTTCGCGGCCGGCGCGCCGCCGTGGTGGCAGGCCCGGCTCGCCCTGTGCGCCGCCGGGCTGGCGCTGGTCACGGTGCTCGCGGTGCGTCGCCAGCGGGTCGACCTGCTCGGGTACGCGGTCACGGGCGCCGTGGTCGCGGTGCTCGCGGCCGGGGTCGCGCCGCTGGTGGCGGCGGGAAACGAGCCCGTTACGCTGTACGCCGCGTTGGCGGCGCTGAGCGTCGCGCTCGTCGCCCGCCGGGGCCTGCCGGGGACCGGCGACGAGTCGGGCGGGCCGGGGGAGCGCCCGGCTGTCGGGGGGCTGCTGACGAACGGGCCGTCGGGCGTGCTGGTGGTGGCGGGTGTCGTGCTGGCGGGGGTCGCGGTGCTGGCCGCGCTGCCGGCGGTGCTCGTGGCGTTGATCGCCCCGTACGGCCGGTGGGCGGTCTGGTCGGGTGCGCCGACGGCCGTCGCCGACCGGGGGATGGTCCCCGTCGGGCTGGCGCTCGTCGCGGTGGCGGCGGCGGCGGTGCTGACCGGTCGGCGGGTGCGCCCGCCGCTGCTGGCCGCCCTGCCGTTCGCCGCCGCCGCCCTGCCGGTGCTGCTGGTCGCGGTGGGCGCGCCGTGGCCGGTGCTGCCGGTCGCCACCCTGCTCGTCGGGGTGTCCACGCTGCTCGTCGCCGCCCTGGTGGTGCCGCGTCCGGCGTTGAAGCCGATCGCCGTACCCGTGGGGGTGGTGCTGGTCGCGACCGGCGTGACCGGGCTCCTGGCGACCCGGGCCGGCACGCTCGCGGCCGAGGGCGCGCTCGTGGTGGCGGCGGTGGTCGTCGCGGTCGGGGGGCGGGCGGTCGGGGCGCGCGTCGTCGGGACCGTCGCGGCGGTGGGGGCGGCGTGCGCGCTGGCGGTGACCGCTCCGCTCGCCGGCGGGCTACCGGTGCGGGTTGCGGCGTACCCGTTGCTGGGAGTGGCCGTGCTGATCCTGGCCGCCGCCGCCGCGACCAGGGGGCGGCCAACCGTGCTGGCGCCGGTCGGGCGGGTGCTGGACGCCGCCGCGCAGGCGGTGGCGGTGGTGGCGGCGGTGCTCACCGTCGAGGCGGCGCGGCACCTCGCGACCGTCTGTGTGCTGTGGGGCGCGGCCGTAGCGCTACGGCTGCTGCGGCGGGGCGAGCCGACCGGCCGACGGTGGCGGTTGACCGCCATCGCCGGGACCAGCGAGCTGCTCGGAGCGTGGGTGCTGCTCGCCGCCGGTGGGGTGACAGTGCTGGAGGCGTACACGCTGCCGGCCGCGGCGCTCGCCCTCGGCGCGGGCCTGCTGGCGTTGCGGGCCCGGCCGGGACTGACCAGCTGGCCGGCGCTCGGCCCGGGGCTCGTCGCGGCGCTGCTGCCGAGCCTGGCGTCGGTGCTGGCCGGGCCGGACCCGCAGCCGTGGCGGCGGTTGCTGCTCGGCGGAGCGGCTTTGGGCGTGGTGCTCACCGGCGCCACCCGCCGCTGGCAGGCACCGGTGCTGCTCGGCGGCGGGGTGCTGGCGGTCCTGGCGCTGCACGAACTGGTCCGTGGCTGGGACCTGCTGCCGCGGTGGATCTACCTGGGTGCCGGCGGGCTGGCGCTGATCGGGCTGGCCGCCAGCTACGAGCGGCGGCGTCGTGACCTGGCGCGACTACGCGCCGTGGTGGCCCGGCTGGGCTGAACCGAAGCTGGGGGGTAGGGCTCGCCCTACCCCCCATTCGGGGGTTGCCAGGGTTACTCAGCGCAACAAATGCGGGGAAACTGGCATTGACCCCGAACCATCCCGGTTCGGGCGCAAGCGGAACGGGAGCAGTAATGGCGCTCGGAGCGGTGGCGGAACCGCCGGTACGACGGCGGGGTAGCGATTACGCACAGTTGTCCCGACGGATCAGTCAGGCCGGTCTGCTGGAGCGGCGCCCTGCCTCGTACGTCGCCCGCCTCGTGCTCACCCTCGGCGCCTTCGTGGCCGGCTGGGTCGCCGTGTTCCTGGTCGGCGACTCCTGGTGGCAGGTGGCGCTCGCGGCCGTGATGGCGGTGGCCACCACCCAGGTCGCGTTCCTCGGTCACGATGCCGGGCACCGCCAGATGTTCCGTCGACGCTTTCCCAGCGAGGTCGTGGGGCTGGTCGCCGGCAACGCGGCGGTGGGGATCAGCTACGGCTGGTGGGTCGACAAGCACAATCGGCACCACGCCAACCCGAACCACGAGGACGAGGACCCGGACGTCGGCGCGGGCGCTCTGGTGTGGACTCCCGAACAGGCGCTGGAAACCCGGGGCGCGCACCGCTGGATGGCGAGCCGGCAGGCGTACCTCTTCTTCCCGCTGCTCTTCCTGGAGGGCCTGAGCCTGCACGTGGCGAGCATCCGGGCGATCATCGGCCGGGAGCAGAGCGGCAGGTACGCGACCCCGATGCGGCACCGCGCGGTCGAGGCCGGGCTGCTCCTCGCCCACACCGCCGGCTACGTGGCGCTGCTGCTGACGGTCATGTCGCCGGCCAAGGCGCTGGTCTTCGCCGCCGTGCACCAGGGGCTGTGGGGCCTCTACATGGGCTGCGCGTTCGCGCCGAACCACAAGGGCATGCCGATGCCGACCGCCGAGGACGAGCTGGACTTCCTGCGCAAGCAGGTGCTGACCTCCCGCAACGTGCGGGGCAGCCGGCTGGTCGACACGGCGTTGGGCGGGCTCAACTACCAGATCGAGCACCACCTGTTCCCGAACATGCCCCGGGCGAACCTGCGTCGGGCGCAGCCGATCGTCCGCGCCTACTGCGTCGAGCAGGGCATCTCGTACGCGGAGACCGGGCTGATCGAGTCGTACCGGCAGGCGCTCGGCCACCTGCACGACGTGGGCCGGCCGCTGCGCGGCTGAACGGCACGGCCGCTGCGCGGCTGAACGGCACGGCCGCTGCGCGGCTGAACGGATTGAGCGGTGGGGCGGCGTCTGATGATGCCGCCCCACCGCCGTGTGTGCGCCGGGCTGGTGACGGTGGTCGGGACGAGCGCCATGCGTGGAAACTCGGCAAGCGTGAATGTGCCGAAATTTCGGACATGTTGCACCCGCTCCGGCCCGGCGAGGTCCGATCATGGATTCGGTCCGGCAAGCCACCGAGCGTGGGGTGAGTGGTCAAGTGGTCGTTCCCAGGCTGTTGATAGGTGGCTTCGTGCTCCCTGCCGAACTTGTGCAGGTCATGGAGAGCGGCCGTTGGAAGCCACCCGACATGCAGGTGCTGAGGGAGGTGTTCGACGATGATCCGGACGACCCCCGCTTCTACGATCTCCCATCGATGGCGCGCCAGAACGAGCTGCTCCGGGCGCAGTCGCCGGAGGTTTACCGGGACCTTGTCGGCCCGGAATGCGACATCGATCCGAGTCGGTGTCTCGTCGTCGGCGACCTCGGCGTGGACATGTCGATAGCACTGCACTACGGCGCCGATGGCGGCGATCCTCGCGTGATCTACCTGGGACTGAGCGGTTGGCGTGAGGTGGCGCCCAACTTCAGGGTGCTGGTGGAGCGCCTGCGGCTGTAGGACAGTGCGCCCGTACGAGCTGCTCCATGCCTCCACCTCGGGCTGGGCGGTTCGGCATGCGGTGGCCCACCGGTAGGGTCTGGTCATGGCAGACCTGCTCACCGCGGACGCGGTGCGGAAAGAGCTGGGCGGGTTGGCCGATTGGTCGGGTGACCCGACCGGCATCGGCCGTACCGTCCAGCTCGGCAGTTTCCCGGACGCCATCGCGGTGGTGGACCGGGTGGCGGCGGTGGCCGAGGAGCTCGACCACCATCCCGACATCGACATCCGATGGCGGACCCTGACCTTCCGCTGTGTCACGCACTCGGCCGGTGGGGTCACCCACCGGGACGTCGAGCTGGCCCGGCGGATCGACGACATCGTCCGGAGTGCGGCATGAGATTCGAGATCAGCAAGGTTCTGGACGCCATCGAGGGGCGGGTCTGCACCGACCCGTCACTGGCCCGCGCGGTGCTCGACCTGGCCGAGATCATCCGCTACCAGGACATCGACGGAGGTCGGCCGGCGAGCCTGCTGCGCCTCGGCATGGTCATCGACGCGCTCTCCCGCGAGCTGGAGGAGGACAGCGTCCAGGTGTACGCCGTGGTGCACCGAGCGCTGCTCTCGGACGCCGACCTGACCTCGAACGAGCGGATGGTCGTTCGCCGCTGGGCCGACGACGGGCTCGTCGAGGTGCTCGACAACCCGGGTGACCGGATGCTGGAGGTCGCCGACCTGCTCGGTCTGCCGGTGCTCACCCGGGTGCGCTTCGACGGGCTGCGCGGGCGGTTCCCGTGGCTGGTCGAGCAGCCCGGCCGGGTTGTCGCCCCGGTGCCGGGCGCCGGCGGGCCGGTGTTCATCGCGCACGTCGGCGGCGGCCACGCCCCGGTGAGCGGCACGCGTTCGCCGACCGGGGCGAAGCTGCTGGCCCGGCAGTGGCGCTGCCCGGAGTCGGGCTGCGCGTTGTTCGGCAGCGGTGGTGGAGGCGGCGCGTTCGCCGACCTGGCCGGCGGAGCGGACCGCAGCCCGGCCGCGCAGCCGCCGCCCTCGCTGCGCAACGGCGTACCAACCTGCCCCCGACACGGCGCGCGTCTCGGTGACGGCGGTCCACGGCCGCGTACGGAGGTGCTCGCGGTGCGCGTGGGTGGCCTGGTCCGGCGGCGGTTCGTGCTGAGCGAGGAGCAGCCGGTGGTGGCCGGCCGGGCACCCGAGCAGGACGGCGGGATCATGCTCGGGCAGTGGCTCAACGACGAGGCCCGGCGCTGGATCAGCCGTGGTCACGTCCGCTTCGAGCTGCGGGTCGGCGAGGTCATCGTGACCGACGTCAGCACCAACGGGTCCGGCATCCGGCCGTCCGGGTCGATGAACGAGGCGGATCGCATCCCGCTGGCCCCGCAGCAGTCCCGGGTGCTGGGCGAGAACGACATGATCGAGCTGTACCCGGGGGTGCAGATCGGCCGTGCCGAGGAGTTGCCGACCGGCGCCCCGTTCACCCCCACCTCGGTGATGGCCGAGGCCCCGACGATGGCCATGCGCCTACCCCGCCCCTGACCCCCCCCGCCCCCGGCCCCGCGCGCGCCCGCGCCCCCGCGCTCGCCCGCCCCGCGCCCCGGCCCGCCCGGCGCCCCGGCCCGCCAACCCCGGTTGATCATGAAGTTATTGCCACGACACGCCGCGGCAGAGGGCAATAACTTCATGATCAACGCGAGCGGTGCCGGCGCCAGCGCGGGGGACGGGGACGGGGAGGGGGAGGCGGGGGTGGGGGTGGGGGTGGGGACGGGGAGGGGGAGGTGGGGGTGGGGCACTGTTAGGTGGTTAGCACCCCTGCCAGTTGCGCCACCGCGAGGTCGATCTCCTCTTCGGTGATCACCAGCGGCGGGGCGAGCCGGATGGTCGAGCCGTGGGTGTCCTTGGCGAGCACGCCGCGCTCGGCGAGCCGCTCGCACGCCTCCCGCCCGCTCATCAGCGCCGGGTCGATGTCCAGACCGGCCCACAGGCCACGGACGCGTACCCCGACGAGGCCCTTGCCGACCAGCGCCTCCAGGCCGGCCCGCAGCCGCTCGCCCAGCTCGGCCGAGCGGCGCTGGAACTCGCCGGTGGCCAGCAGCCGGACGACCTCGATGGCCACCGCGCACGCCAGGGGGTTGCCGCCGAAGGTGGAGCCGTGCTGGCCGGGCTTGAGCACGCCGAGCACGTCGGCGTTCGCGGCCACCGCGGACACCGGCACGATGCCGCCGCCGAGCGCCTTGCCCAGCAGGTACATGTCCGGCACGACGCCCTCGTGGTCACAGGCGAACGTCCGACCGGTACGCCCCAGACCGGACTGGATCTCGTCGGCGATGAACAGCACGTTCCGCTCGGTGCAGACCCGGCGTACGCCCGGCAGGTAGCCCTCCGGCGGCACCACCACGCCCTGCTCGCCCTGGATCGGCTCCAGCAGCACGGCCACCGTGTTCTCGTCGATCGCGGCGGTCAGCGCGTCCAGGTCGCCGTACGGCACGACGGTGAAGCCCGGGGTGTACGGCCCGAAGTCGGCGCGGGCGTCCTCGTCGGTGGAGAAGCTGACGATCGTGGTCGTCCGGCCGTGGAAGTTGCCCTCGGCGACCACGATGTTGGCCTGGCCCGGGGTGACGCCCTTGACCTGGTAGCCCCACTTGCGGGCCACCTTGATCCCGGTCTCCACCGCCTCCGCGCCGGTGTTCATCGGCAGCACGAGGTCCTTGCCGCACAGCTCGGCCAGCTCCCGGCAGAAGTCGGCGAACTGGTCGTGGATGAACGCGCGGCTGGTCAGCGTGAGCCGGTCCAGTTGCGCGTGCGCGGCGGCGATGAGCTGCGGGTGCCGGTGGCCGAAGTTCAGCGCCGAGTAGCCGGCCAGGCAGTCCAGGTAGCGCTTGCCGTCCACGTCGGTGAGCCACGCGCCCTCGGCGGACGAGATCACCACCGGCAGCGGGTGGTAGTTGTGCGCGGTGTACTTCTCCGCGTCCCGGACGGCGGACGGGGTCCGCAGCATGTCCTCGATCACTTGCTTGCCTTTCCCTGACGGAGTCGCAGCGTGCAGCACTTCGGTCCGCCGCCGGCCTTACGTAGCTCGGACAGGTCGACCCCGATGGTCTCGTAGCCCCGGTCGCGCAGCTTGGCGGCCAGGTCGGTGGCCTGCGCGGGCAGCACGACGTGCCGGCCGTCGCTTACCGCGTTCAGGCCGAGCACCTCGGCGTCGGCCATGGTGGCGTGCACCGCGTCGGGGAAGAGCCGGCGCAGCACGGCCTGGCTGCCGGGGGAGAACGCCTCCGGCAGGTACGCCACGGTCCGCTCGTCGAGCACGGTCAGCGCCGTGTCCAGGTGGTAGAAGCGCGGGTCGACGAGCTGCATGGTGATCACCGGGTAGCCGAAGACCTCCTGCAACTGGGCGTGCGCGGCGTGGGCGGTGCGGAAGCCGGTGCCGGCCAGCAGGTGGTCACCGGCGAGCAGGACGTCGCCCTCGCCCTCGTTGACGTGCTTGGGGTCGTACATCTCGAAGCCGGCGGCCTCGAACCAGGCCCGGTAGGCCGGCGCCTCGTCGGCGCGCTGCGGGTCGCGGAACTGCACGGCCATCGCCTTGCCGTCGATCACGGTGCCGCCGTTGGCGGCGAAGACCATGTCGGGCAGGCCGGGCACCGGAGTGATCTCCTCGACGGTGTGGCCCAGGTCAAGGTACGTCTGGCGTAGCTGCTCCCACTGGCGGACGGCGAGCGCGGCGTCGACCGGCGCGCTCGGGTCCATCCAGGGGTTGATCGCGTAGTCGACGGCGAAGTACGTCGGCCGGCACATCAACAGGCGCTGGCTGGTGGCGTCCATCGTCATTGTCCTGCTCCCAGGGGTCGGGCGCGCCCGGCCTCCGTGGCCCACGGGCTGGCGCCGTGGCTCAACGCTATGCGGCCCGGACGGCAGGATCCACCACCGAGAGTTGCGCAGACCGAAGATTCGTTGCGTCTGAGCGATCTGCGGCTGCGATTCGTTGCGTAGAGGGCCAGGGGAGTCGTGAAAACGCTTCGGGGCCCGGCGAACCGGGCCCCGGAAACACTTCAGGGGCGGCGAATCGCCGCCCCTGAAAGGGTGTGCCCGGCCGGTGAACCACCGGGTGGTCGGGCTGCCGGCGAACCGCCGGGTCTTTCGCCGGTGCACCACCGGCGAGCGGAACAGTGCCCGCTAGAAACGGTCCACAAACTGTGAGTCAAGCCACTCCCGGAAGCGCGGCACCCAGTCGCCGTCGGTGCTCGGCCAGTCGAACTGCCCGGTCATCGCCAGCACACCGATCACCACCGCCGCGAGCCCGATGAGCACGCCGAACAGCGCGTCGGTCTTGCCGGCGACGTGCCGGCGGCGGGTGGCCATGAGCCCGAGCACCGAGAGCACCGCGCCGAACGCGCCGAGCCCGATGCCGTACCCGGCCAGGGTGCCGGTCAGCACGAACAGCGCGCCGGCGACGGAGACGATCAGGCCGAGGGTGGCGAGCAGGCTGGCCCGTGGCTTCGGGCCGCGCGTCACCGGCGGTTCCGGCTCGGTGTGACCTGGGGTCGGGTCGACCGGGCGGTCGGTCACGACGCGGTCGGTCGGGTCGGGTCGCCCGGTCGTCCGGTCGAGGTCCGTGTCGCGCTCCGGCCGCCGGGTCGTCCGGTCGAGGTCGGTGTCGCGGTCGACGGTGCGGTCGATGGTCGGGGCAGTCGCCGCGGCACTGGCCGGCCGGGTGGCGCCGGGCCGGGAGTCGCCCTCCAGCGGGCGGGCGGTGGCGGCTCGGGCCACGGCCGCGCGCTCCGCGGCACGTCGTTCGGCCGCGCCGACCTGCTCGTCGGTCGCTGTCGTGCTGCGGTACGTCGTCTGGTCGGCGTCCCGGTCGGTGACCACCGGTCGGCCGGTGACGTCGTCGGAGCGGCCCGTGTCGGTGACCGCCGTGCTGCTGTCCCGGTCGGCGACCGGGGTGTCACGGCCGTCGACGCGGCCGTCGAGGTTCTCGTCCCGCGTCGGCGCCGGCTCGGACCGGCGGGACAGCGAAGGAATCCTGACCACTACACACCTCCTATTGAATGCGTGGTGGCCGACGAAACGGGTGGCACCCACGCGGTACGACCCGGAAATACCCACCTGGACGTTTCCTGACACCAATCCCGGGTACGGCCGACCGACTCGCCTTCCTGTAAACCGGGGTGTCCCGTCCATCGCGACACCCCGTTTTCCAGAAACCCGAGTCGACCAACGCGCCCCGCTCGCCGCGCTGGCTATCCTTGGCACCCGTGCCAGAGGGACACACGATTCATCGCCTGGCGGCCCGGCACGCCGAGCTGTTCGCCGGGGACAAGCTGCACGCCGCCAGTCCGCAGGGCCGCTTCGCCGAGGGGGCGGCCCGACTCTCCGGCACCGTCCTGGAGGGCACCGAGGCGTACGGCAAGCACCTCCTGCACCACTACGCCGATGAGCTGACCCTGCACGTGCACCTCGGCCTGTACGGGAAGTTCACCGACGGGCCGGGGACGCCGCCCGATCCCGTCGGTCAGGTGCGGCTGCGGCTGGCCAGTGACAGGCACTGGCTCGACCTGCGCGGGCCGACCGCCTGCGAGCTGTTCACCCCGCCCGAGGTCACCGCCCTGCGCGAGCGCCTCGGGCCGGATCCGCTGCGCGCCGACGCCGACCCCGAGCGGGCGTACGCCCGGATCTCCCGCAGCCCGACGCCCCTCGCGGCGCTGCTGCTGGACCAGTCGGTGGTGGCCGGCACCGGGCTGATCTTCGTGACCGAGGCGCTGTTCCGGGCCGGGCTGTCGCCGACGATGCCCGGCCGAGGGCTGACCCGGACCGGCTGGGACGCCCTCTGGACCGATCTGGTCGAGTTGATGCGCCTCGCCCTGCGGCAGGGGCGGATCGACACGGTCCGCGACGTGCACCTGCCGGAGGCGATGGGTCGCCCACCGCGCGTCGACCGCCACGGTGGCGAGGTGTACGTCTACCGCCGCGCCGGGGGCCTCTGCCACGTCTGCGGCGCCGAGGTCAGCCGGAGCGAGCTGGCCGGCCGCAACCTCTACTGGTGCCGCACCTGCCAGCCCGACCGGACCGCCCGCCGCAGATCACGCGCCGTCGAGTAGCCAGCGGACGGTCTCGATCTGGTGCGGGAAGACGACGTCCTCGTCGATGCTCCAGGCCATTGTGTGACCGATCGTCCAACCCCGTACCCGCTCGGCGTCCAGCCCCAGTTCGGTGCTGAGCCGGTCGAGCCGGTGCCGGACTGCGGCCGGCGAGTGGCCCAGCTCCTGACCGCGCACGAGCGGGACGACCGAGAACTCCCGCTCGCCGCTCAGGGGCTTCGGGTCGATCACCAGCCATGGCTCGCGGTCGGCGGCGAGCACGTTGCCGGCGTGCAGGTCCTGGTTGACGAGCACCTGCTCGCCCTGGCTCGACGCCAGGTCGACGAGCAGGGCGCGTGCCGCGTCGAGCAGTCGCCGCTCGTACGGCCGGCCGGTCCGCTCCCAGCTTCGCGGAATCCGGTCGAGCCAGCCGGCCGCCTCCTCGGCCAGCGGGGTGAACGGTGCGCCGGCCGGCCGCCAGAGCCGGGGCAGCACGTCGATCGCCGCGTCCAGGGCCCGGTCCATCGGCAGCTCGTACAGCGGTGTGCCGGGTTGGCAGCGTTCCACAAGCAGGGCGTGCCGGTCCGGGTCGTGCGCGAGCAGCCGGACCGCGCCGTCACCGTCCCAGTGGGCCAGCGCGTGGGCCTCGTGCTGGCTGTCCTCGGCAGGGAACTGGAGCTTGAGCACCGCCGCCGTGCCGTCGGGCAGGTCGGCGGGGAGAGCGAGGGAGGCGTACGCGTACCGGAAGGGCGGGCCCAGCCGCAGCGACCACCGCTCGGCGCACTCCGCCAGCAAGGTCGGGAGTGTGGCCAGCCAGGCCCTGCCGACAGCTGATGTTCGTATCCAGGCAAGTCCCTCAGGCAGATCCATCCGGTCATCCTGGGGCATCCGCGCCGCTGAATCGACAGTGTTCGTGTGTCGGGTCCACTGTGGCTAGCGTGGACGGATGACACCTGAGGACGAGACGTTTCTCCGCCGTGCCGTCGACCTCGCCGCTCGGGCGGGGGCTGCCGGCGAACGGCCGTTCGGCTCGTTGCTTGTCGGCGCGGACGGCGTCGTCCTGATCGAGGACCACAACACGGTGGTCTCGGATTCGGACATCACCGCCCATCCGGAGCTGAAGCTGGCCCGCTGGGCAGCCCGGGAACTCTCCCCGGAGGCGGCCGCCGGCACCACGATGTTCACGAGCTGCCAGCCCTGCCCGATGTGCGCCACCGCGATCGACCGCTCCGGCCTCGGGCGGGTGGTGTACGCGCTGTCCGGCGAGCAGTTCGAGGAGGTCAAGCCTGCCACCCCGCCGCTGCCTCCGGTCCGCTACGAGGGGCCGGCGCTGTTCGAGGAGGCGCGTCGACCGATCGACGACTACTACTGAGCCGAGCCCGCGGCCGTCGGCGGGTGTGACGCAAGCGCAATTGACAGTCGACAGGTAGTCGGAGCAGGGTTGAAGCCTGACAACGATGTCAACGGGCAAGAAGGGATGAATCGTACACATGATCCTCTTGCTCTCATCCGGTGCGACCGGCCGGTTACGGTGTCCCGTTGGCGGGTTTCCCGACGCGAACCCGGTCCGTCCGCCGATTCTGGCCGTATGTCCCCATTCCTATCCGACGGTGACCAGCTGAGATGACCGACGTGCCCCAACCCGACGCCGCCACGACCCCCGCTCCCGCAGGGTCACCCGACCTGCCCGACCTGGCCGGGTTCCTCACCGACCAGGCCCACACGCTGCTCGACACGGCCCGCCGCGCGGTCCGGCCCGAGGGTGGGTTCTGGTGGCTCACCGACGACCGCACCCCGGACCGTGGCGAGCCTCTCCACACCTGGATCACCTGCCGGATGACCCACGTGGCCGCGCTCGCCCACTCCGGCGGCGACCCGGATGCCGCCGCCCTCGTCGACCACGGAGTCGCCGCGCTCAGCACGCTGCTGCGCGACGACAGGTACGGCGGCTGGTTCGGCGGAGTGGACCAGCAGGGCACGCCCACCGACGACCGCAAGGCCGGGTACGACCACGCGTTCGTGCTGCTCGCCGCGTCCAGCGCCACTCGGGCCGGGCGACCCGGCGCCGACCGCCTGCTCGCCGACGTGCTGAGCGTGGTGCGGGACCGGTTCTGGGACGACGAGGTGGGCGCGGTCCGCGAATCGTGGAACCGGGACTGGACTGTCACCGAGGACTACCGAGGCGCGAACAGCAGCATGCACATGGTCGAGGCGTTCCTCGCCGCTGCCGCCGCCACCGGCGACGCGAGCTGGACCGACCGTGCCCTGCGGATCGCCACCCACCTGGTGCACACCGAGGCCGCCCGGCACGACTGGCGACTGCCCGAGCACTTCACCGCCGACTGGACGCCCCTGCTCGACTACAACCGGGACCAGCCCGCCGACCCGTTCCGGCCGTACGGGTCGACGATGGGCCACTGGCTGGAGTGGGCCCGACTGCTGCTGGAGTTGGAGGCGGTCCTGCCGCAGCCACCGGACTGGCTGCTCGCCGACGCCCGTACCCTGTTCGCCGCCGCCGTGCGGCGCGGCTGGGCTGTCGACGGCGCAGACGGCTTCGTCTACACGATCGACTGGGACGACCGGCCGGTGGTGCGCTCCCGGATGCACTGGGTGCTGGCCGAGGCCATCGGCGCGGCGATCACCCTGCACCGCCGCACCGGGGACGCGGTCTACGCCGACTGGTACCGGGTCTTCTGGGCGTACGCGCGCCGCTACCTGATCGACGGCACCGGCTGGCGGCACGAGTTGGACGCGCGGAACCTGCCCGCCGACACGGTCTGGCACGGCCGACCGGACGTCTACCACGCGTACCAGGCGGTGCTGCTGTCCCGCTCGGCCGACGGGCTCGGTGGCCCCGGCCCGCTCGCCCCGGGCACGGTGACCGCATGATCGTGGTCGCCGGCGAGGCTCTCATCGACCTGGTGGTCACCCTCGACGGGCAGCGGGCGGTGCCGGGTGGCTCCCCGGCGAACGTGGCGGTCACCCTGGCGCGGCTCGACCAGCCGGTGCGGCTACTGGCCCGGCTCGGCCCCGACGAGTACGGCCGGCAGATCGCCGAGCACCTGGCGGCCAACCGGGTGGACCTGCGGTGGGCGGTCCACGCCGAGGAGCCCACCTCGGTGGCGGTGGCCACCCTGGACGCCACCGGCCAGGCGAGCTACGAGTTCCGGCTCGACGGCACGGCGGACTGGCAGTGGACCCCGCAGGAGCTGCCCGACCTGGCCGGATCGTCGGCGACGGCCCTGCACACCGGATCGCTCGCGCTCGCCCTCGCGCCCGGCGTGCACGTGCTGGAGGGCCTGCTCTCCCGCGAACGCGACCGCGACGGGCTGACCATCTCGATCGACCTCAACCTGCGCCCGAGCATCGTCACCGACCGGGCCGCGGAGCAGCAGCGGGTACGCCGGCAGGTCCGCCTCGCGCACCTGGTCAAGGCCAGCGACGAGGACCTGGCCTGGCTCTACCCCGATCGCTCGGTGGGCGACGTGCTGGCCGAGTGGCGCGAGGTCGGGGTGTCCTGCGCGGTGGTCACCCGGGGCGGCGAGGGCGCGTTGCTGCTCGCCCCGAACGGCGCACTGCACGAACAACCGGCGGTACGCACCACGGTGGTCGACACCGTCGGCGCCGGCGACTCGTTCACAGGTGGCC
This sequence comes from Micromonospora sp. NPDC049274, assembly GCF_040678875.1. Lineage (NCBI taxonomy): Bacteria > Bacillati > Actinomycetota > Actinomycetes > Micromonosporales > Micromonosporaceae > Micromonospora > Micromonospora sp. NPDC049274. The sequence goes on along the minus strand of NZ_JBFAQS010000002.1, from coordinate 238,413 downwards.
TGCTGGCCGCGCTGGCCGACGTCGACGCGCTCGGTGACCGGCCGGCCGACCGGCTCGCCACGGTGACCGAGCAGCAGTGGAGCGCGGTGCTGCGCCAGGCCGCGACGGTGGCCGCGCTGACCTGCGCCCACCGGGGCGCGGACCCGCCCCGAAAGGCGGAGGTCGACGCACTCCTCCACACCACCTGAGCCGCCCCGGGGCCGGGGGTCAGGCGGGGGGTGGCGGGTTCAGGCCCCGGCGGAGGAGTCGGGTGGGGAGCACCGTTGTCGACGGCGGGGAGTCGTCGCCGGCGATGCGGTGGAACAGGCGCTCGGTCGCGACCCGGGCCAGCTCCCGTGTGTCGTACCCGACGACCCGCAACGGCCGGGGCATCAGGTGGGCCAGCTCGAAGTCGTCGAAGCCGACCAACGCCGCGTCGCTGCCCCGGCGGTGCAGCTCGGCGAGGGCGCCGACGGTGAGCCGGTTGTTGCCGCAGAAGAACGCGGTGGGCGGATCCGGAAGGTCGAGCAGCGCGGCGACCGCCCGGCCGGCGTCCTCGGGAGCGATCAGGCGGTCGCGGATCAGCGAGTCGTCCGGTTCGACCCCGGTCGCCGCCAGCGCGGCTCGCGCGCCGACCAGCCGTTCACGCATGGTCGAGACGCTCGGCGCGCCGAGCAGGAGACCCACCCGCCGGTGCCCCTCGTCGAGCAGTGCGGCGACCCCGGCTCGGCCGCCACCTCGGTTGTCCAGCAGCACGGCGTCCGCGAGCAACCCCTGCGGCGGCCGGTCCAGGAAGACCACAGGCATGCCCAGCTCGACCTCGCGGCGCAGGAACGAGTGGTCGGGACCGGCGGGCACCACCAGCAGCCCGTCGACCCGGCGCTGGGTGAAGTCCTGGAGGACGGCGCGTTCCCGCTCCGGGTCCTCCTCGGAGGAGGCGGTGATCAACATGGTGCCGTGGGCGGCGGCGATCTCGGCGGCGACGCTCGCGATGGTGGCGTAGAACGGGTTGGCGATCTCCTCGATCAGCAGCCCGACGGTGGCGTTGAGCTGCCGCGAGCGCAGGTTGCGCGCGATGTCGTTGCGCCGGAAACCCAGCTCGGCGATGGCGGCCAGCACCCGACCGAGCAACTCCTGCCCCACCGGCTCGTCGTTGACGACCCGGGAGACCGTCTTCAGGCTGACTCCGGCGTGCCGGGCGACATCGACCATTGTCGGACGTCGGCGCGCGGTCGACCTGGTCGGAGTCTGGGTCACGGGGTGGTCCTCCACGGCGGGCGCGGGTCAACGGTCGAGAGCGGCGAGCGCGTCGACCGCCTTTCGGGCGGCGATCAGCACCGGATCCCAGACCGGCGCGTACGGCGGAGCGTAGCCCAGGTCGAGCGCGGTCATGTCATCCACCGTCATGCCGTTCCACAGCGCCACGGCCAACGTGTCGATCCGTTTGGCCGCCTCGGACCAGCCGACGATCTGCGCGCCGAGCAGCCGGCCGCTGGGTCGCTCGGCGATCAGCTTGACGGTCATCTGCCGCGCGCCCGGGTAGTAGCCGGCCCGGTTGGTCGACTCGGCGACCACCGAGACGAACTCGAAGCCGGCCGCCTCGGCCTCCCGCTCGCGCAGGCCCGTGCGACCCACCTCCAGGTCGCAGACCTTGGTCACCGCCGTGCCGATCACGCCCGGGAAGGTCGCGTACCCACCGCCGATGTTGATGCCGGCCGCGCGGCCCTGCTTGTTGGCGTGCGTGCCCAGCGGCACGTGCACAGGCATTCCGCTGACCCGGTGCAGCGTCTCCACGCAGTCGCCCGCCGCCCAGACCCCGGGCAGGCCCGGCACCCGCAGCCGGCGGTCCACCCGGATGCCACCCGTCGGCCCGATCGGAAATCCGGCAGCCTTGGCGAGCGCGGTGTTCGGGCGTACGCCCAGGCCCAGGACCACGACGTCGGTGGGCATCGGCCCCTCGGCCGTGACGACCGCGGACACCCGGCCGTCCCGCTGCTCCAGGCCGGTCACCGGGAGGCTGGTGCGGATCGTGACGCCGAGGCCGCGCATGGCCTCGGCGACCAGTTCGGCCATGTCGCCGTCCACCGTCGCCATGGGCTGCTGGCCCGCCTCGACCAGGGTGACCGCGAGGCCACGCTCGATCAGCGCCTCGGCCATCTCGACGCCGATGTACCCGCCACCGACTACCACGGCCCGGCGCGGCTGCGGCTCGGCGTCCAGCCAGGCGCGCAGGGCCGCGCCGTCGTCGAGGGTCTGCATCCCGAACACGCCGCCCGCGTCGGTGTCCGCCCACGGTGGCTGCACAGGTACCGCGCCAGCGGCGTACACCAGGTCGTCGAAACGCTCGCGGACCTCGCCGCCGCCCTCCAGGTCCCGGGCGACGACCTCGCGGCGTTCCAGGTCGATGGCCGTCACCTCGTGCCGCATCCGCACGTCCATGGCGTACTGCGTGCGGAACGTCTCCGGCGTCCGCGCGATCAACTCCTCGGGGCCGGACACCATCCCGCTGATCCAGTACGGGATGCCGCACGACGAGTACGAGGTGAAGTGACCCCGCTCGAAGACCACGATTTCCAGGTCGGCACTGCCGCGACGGCGTCGCGCCTGGGACGCCGCCGACATGCCGGCGGCGTCCCCGCCGATGACGATCAGTCGTTGCGCCACGGGATCATCCTGTCACGGGTGTGTTCAGCCGCGGGTCTGTCGCGCCACGTCCTGCACCACGTCGACGAGCCGTCCGGTACGGGCGTACACGGCACGCTGCCGGGCCGCGCCGGTGCCGTGGCGGCGCAGCCCGCCCAGCAGGTCGGACACCTCCGCCCAGTCGCCGTGCTGCTCCAGCGCCGGCCGCAGCCGCTCCACGAACCCGTCCAGCAGCTCCCAGGCCGGGCGCAGCTCGCCTGTGGTGACGTCGACGCCGTCGCCCTCCAGGCCGTCGTGGGCGGCCCGCCAGTGCGCGCCGACCAGCAGGTGGTGGTCGGTCCGCAGGGCCGGCCGGTCGGCCTCGACGTCCGCGATGGCGGTGGCCACGAGGGCCCGGACCAGCGCGGCGACAAGCACCGCGTCGTCCACCGTCGGGCAGACGTCGCCGATGCGCAGCTCCACGGTCGGGTACTTCGCCGACAGCCGGGCGTACCAGTAGAGCATTCCCTCGTCGAGCATTACCCCGCTGGAGATCAACTGACGGATCAGCCGCTGGTAGTGCTCGTGCGACTCCAACCAGGGCGTCGGCGCCACCGACGGCCAACGCTCCCACTCCACCGAGCGCCAGCTCGCGTAGCCGGTGTCCTCGCCGCGGGAGAACGGCGAGTTGGTGGTGATGGCGTGCAGCATCGGCAGCCACGGCCGGACGTGGTTGAGCACCTGCACGCCGGTCTCCGGATCGGGAATGCCCACGTGCACGTGCATGCCGTTGTTGCCGGGGCCGGGAACGAGCAGCCGGAACCGTTCGATCATCCGGTCGAAACGGGGCTTGTCCACCACCGGAGGCACCGGGCCGTCCACCGGGCCGGTGCCGATGGCCAGCAGCCGTACGCCGGCCCGCTCGGCCGCGTCGCTCAGAGCCCCACGCAGTACGCCGAGGGAGTGCCGGATCGAGGACAGCTCCAACCCGGGCGGAGTGCCGATCTCGATCTGGCTGGTCTGGAACTCGCGCTCGACCTGGCCGCGCAGCTCCGCCGGCACCTGCTCAAGGACCAGGTCGACGGCGGGCACCGCAGCGCCGGTGTGCGGGTCGACGAGCAGGAACTCCTCCTCGACACCCACGGTGAGCGCATCGGTTCCCGCGGTCGTCCCGCTGGGTGCCTCCGCCAGCTGGCCCGTCATCGCGACACCACCGTCCGTTTCTGCCTGTCGCGGTCCGTCCGCGTCGGTCGGCCGCTTGGTTACCCACAGTGGCAACGCCCGGAAACGTGGAACGGCGCGCCGCCCGCGCGTGTCGCGCCACAACTGGCGCGTGGTGCGGCACGGGCCGGCCGCCGGGGCGATCGCGATTCGACCGGACGGTGTGACAGTGGGTCCTATGCTGAGCCCGTGCCGGTGCCGCTGAGTTTCCTCTGGGTCGCGTGGATGTCCGCGTTCGCCCAGCTCACCATGCTCGCGGACCGCCCTGCCGACGTGCTGGCGGGGGCCGCCCTGACCGCCCTGGTCCTGTTCGCCGCGCTGCTCGCCGCGCACGTGCCCGGTCAGCCGGGAGCACCGGGCGTCGCGCGACGGTGGGCCGGGCTGCGTGCCCGCGCCCGAGGTCGCCGGGTTCCCCGTCAGATCGACCCGGACGCCGCCGGCCGACCTCGCCCCCGCGCACCGGGACGCCCCTCGGCCGCGTAGCGCCACACCGTCGCGCGGCCGATCCCACAGTCACCGGTCCTCCGTGCCGGCGGCCGCCGCCGGGGGAGGACCCACCGGAATCGGACCGAGGGGTTTCCCATGCTCGCCTTCGCACCACTGCACAGCGTCGTCGGCGCCGCCGGCACCGCGTTGTCCTGGCTCACCGATCTGCTCGAACCGTTGGCCGGTGGCACGGCGACAGTCGCCGCCATCGTGCTGCTCACCATCGCCGTCCGGTTGCTCATCGCGCCGCTGACCGTCGCGCAGGTCCGCGGGGAACGACGCCGCGCGGCGCTCGCCCCCCAGGTGCGCGATCTCCAGCAGCGGTACGCCGACGACCCGGCGACACTCCAGCGCGAGGTGTTCGCGCTCTACCGCTCGGCCGGCGCGAACCCGATCGCCGGCTGCCTGCCGTTGCTGCTCCAGGCGCCGTTCCTGCTGGTGCTGTACCGGCTGTTCGCCACCGACGAGGGCGGCACCGGACTGCTGGGCGAGCGGCTGGCCGGGGTGCCGCTGGGCCATCACGTGAGCGACGGGTTGGCCGGCGCGGCCGGACCGCTCTTCGTCGTCCTGCTGGGCCTGCTGCTGGTGCTGGCCTGGTGGTCGTCGCGGCGGGCACGCCGGGCGCAGGCGGCGGTCGGCACGGTCGCCGGTACGCCCACCGAGGGGCCGGGCGCCGCCACGCTCGGCCGGCTGCTGCCCCTGCTGCCGTTCACGACAGTGCTGGTGGCGCTGGTGCTGCCGCTCGCGGCGGTGATCTACCTGGTGACGACGACGGCCTGGTCGGCGCTGGAGCAGGCGGTGCTGCGCCGTCCCCAGCAGCCCGTCGCGTCGCCCGGCTGACCCGTGGCGCTGCCCGGCCGAGTGGAACGCGGATCAGCGACCGGCGGTCACCGACCGCCGGTCGTCGCGCTCGCGACGGCGGCGGATCTTGCGGATCACCCAGCCGACCACCATCACGACGAAGACCAGGCCGATCGCGTAGTTGAACCAGTCGCTGTAGCGGGCCACGTCCTGCCAGCGGCTGCCCAGCGCGTAACCGGCCCCGACGATGAGGGCGTTCCACACGCCGCTGCCGATCGTGGTGAGCAGGACGAACTCGCCCAGCGGCATCCGGTTGGCCCCGGCCGGGACGGAGACCAGGCTGCGGACAACCGGCACCACCCGGCCGATCAGCACCGCCCACCGGCCGTGCCGCTCGAACCAGCGGTCGGCCCTCTCCAGGTCGTCGCGGTCCACCAGCGGGATCCGGTCCAGCCAGCGCTTGAGCCGTTCCTCCCCGAGGGCCGCGCCGAGCCAGTAGAGCACCAGCGCGCCGACCAGCGAGCCGACCGTCGCGGCCAGCACCACGACGACGACGTTGAACTTGCCCTCGTGGGACAGGAAGCCGGCCAGCGCCAGCACGATCTCGCTGGGGATCGGCGGGACGATGCTCTCCAACGCGACAAGCAGCGCCACCCCGACCGGGCCCATCGCCTCGATCACCGCCGCCACCCACCCGGTCAGGCCGGTGAACTCGGACGGGTCACCAGTCTGGGCGTACGCCATTGGTCGTCCTTCCGAGCCGGCTACCGGGGATCGGATGGTCATACCCAGCGGCCGGCGACGCACACCTGCGCGTGAGCCGTGCCACGCCGGGCGGGTCAGCCCTCCAGGCGCAGGGGCGGGTCAGCCCTCCGGGTGCAGCGCGGTGTCGGCCGGGCCCTGCCGCCAGCCGGTGAACGCCACGGTGAGGCCGGCGCGCGTCGGCGCGCAGCAGAACGGACCGGCCATGGCCTCGGCCGCCGGATCCAACGGTGCGAGGCGGACCAGCCGCCAGGCCGCGTCCGCGACCCGGGCCCGTACGGTCAGCGCGTCGCCGGCCCGGCTGACCCGCACGGTCACCTCCTGGCCGGCCCAGCCCGGGACCGGGGACACCGACCAGTCGGAGAACTCCCGGGTCGCCACCGCGCCGAGCTGGGCCTCGCCGTCGCTCACCTCGACGCCCGCCTTGACCCACGTCCCCTCGTCCACCCGGACCAGCACACCTGCCTGGTCGAACTGCTCCGAGAAGTCGAGGGTGAAGCTCACCTCCATGGCGGCGCCCACCGGCAGCGGCGCCAGCAGGGCCGGCCCGTTGTCGTGGACGAAGCCGTAGCTGGTCCGCCGCCAGAAGTCGGTCTCCGCCCCGGCCTCGACGACCAGCTCACCGGCCGGACCCTCCTCGGCGCGGACCGGCGGGTGCAACCACGCGCCCCGGGCCCAGTCCAGCGGTTCGCTCGGCGGTACGAGGTCGATCTCCATGACCGGCACGTTAACCAACCGCGCCGGGCCCCGCCGCCCGGGTTTGCCGTGGTGATCGACCGGAGATGTTCCTCCGGCATGGGTGACCGTTGGTATTCCGAAGCCGTCGTCTACTGCCTCGACATCGACACGTACGCCGACTCCGACGGCGACGGGATCGGTGACATTCGCGGGCTGATCGGTCGACTGGACTATCTGGCCCGGCTGGGCGTGACCTGCCTGTGGCTGCACCCGATCCACCCGTCACCCAACCGCGACGACGGCTACGACGTCACCGACTTCTACAACGTGGACCCGCGCTTCGGCACCCTCGGCGACTTCGCCGAGCTGCTGCACCAGGCGCAGAACCGGGGCATCCGCGTGATCATCGACCTGGTGGTCAACCACACCTCCGACGAGCACCCGTGGTTCCAGTCCGCCCGCTCGTCGCCGGACTCGCCGTACCGCGACTGGTTCGTCTGGTCCGACACCGAGCCCGACGACAGGCACCAGGGCATGGTCTTCCCCGGGGAGCAGAAGGAGACGTGGAGCTACGACCGGACGGCCAAGGCGTGGTTCTACCACCGGTTCTACAAGTTCCAGCCGGACCTCAACTTCGCCAACCCGCAGGTCCGCGCCGAGGTCAAGAAGATCATGTCGTTCTGGCTCCAGCTCGGGGTCTCCGGTTTCCGCATGGACGCCGTGCCGTTCATCATCGAGCTGACCGAGCCGGGCAACCCGGACTCGCCTAAGGACTTCGAGTTCCTCACCGAGATGCGCCAGCACGTGCAGTGGCGGCGCGGCGACGCCGTCCTGCTGGCCGAGGCGAACGTCGAACCGGACCAACTGCCCACGTTCTTCGGCGACACCAGCGGCTCCGGCAACCGCATCCACATGCTCTTCGACTTCATGCTCAACGGCCGGCTCATGCTCGCCCTGGCCCGGCAGGACCCGGAGTCGCTGATCGAGGCGTTGCGCGACACCCCGAAGCTCCCCGTCGGCGGGCAGTGGGCCACCTTCCTGCGCAACCACGACGAGATCGACCTGTCCCGGTTGACCACCGAACAGCGCAACCAGGTGTACGCGGAGTTCGGCCCGGACGAGAACATGCGGATCTACGACCGGGGCATCCGTCGCCGGCTCGCCCCGATGCTCGGCAACGACAGGCGGCGCATCGAACTGGCGTACGCCCTGCAGTTCTCGCTGCGCGGCACGCCGGTGCTGCGCTACGGCGAGGAGATCGGGATGGGCGAGGACCTGTCGCTGCCCGGTCGGGAGGCGATCCGTACGCCCATGCAGTGGTCGTACAAGCCGAACGCCGGCTTCTCCACCGCGGACCCGGAGAAGCTGGTCCGCCCGGTGCTCGACAAGGGTGAGTTCGGCTACCAGACCGTCAACGTCACCGCCCAGCGCGGCAACCCGAAGTCGCTGCTCGCCTGGTTCGAGCGCATGATCCGGACCCTGCGGGAGGCCCCTGAGATCGGCTCCGGCTCGACCACCCACATCGACGTGGCGGTGCCGCCCGGAGTGCTGGCACACCGCGCGGACGGGCCGACCGGGACGATGGTCTTCGTGCACAACCTGGGCACCGACGACGTCGAGGTGGACCTGAGCAGCCTCGAACCGGAGGCCGACCTGCCGATCGACGTGCTCACCGACCGTGGCTACGGCGAGTTGGGCAAGCTCGGCGCGGTGAAGGTCTCCGGGCACGGATACCGGTGGATTCGCCTATGCCGGGGTCGGGGGTTCTGACGTTAAGCTCCTCCGATCGACCCCACGTTACCGGGAGGTAATCATGTCGGAGGAGTCCCGCGTCGCCATCGTCACCGGAGCCGCACGCGGCATCGGCGCGGCCACCGCCCGACGGCTGGCCGCCGACGGGATGGCCGTGGCCGTGGTCGACATCGAGGAGGCCGCCACCAAGGAGACGGTGGACGCCATCGTCGGCGCCGGCGGCCGTGCGCTCGGTGTGGGCGCCGACGTCTCCGACCGCGACCAGGTCGAGGCGGCGGTGGCCCGTGTCGCCGCCGACCTTGGCGCGCCCACCGTGCTTGTCAACAACGCCGGCGTGCTCCGCGACAACCTGCTGTTCAAGATGACCAACGCCGACTGGGACACGGTCATGGGAGTGCACCTGCGCGGCGCGTTCCTGTTCAGCCAGGCCACGCAGAAGCACATGGTGGACCGCAAGTGGGGCCGGATCGTCAACCTCTCCAGCACGTCCGCGCTGGGCAACCGGGGTCAGGCGAACTACGCGACGGCCAAGGCGGGCCTGCAGGGCTTCACCAAGACGCTCGCCATCGAGCTGGGGCCGTTCGGGGTGACGGTCAACGCGGTCGCGCCGGGCTTCATCGTCACCGACATGACCGCGGCCACCGCCGCCCGCATGAAGGTCGACTTCGAGGACCTCCAGAAGCACGCCGCCGCCGAGATCCCGGTACGCCGCCCCGGGCGCCCGGAGGACGTCGCGCACACCATCTCGTTCCTGGCCAGCGAGGGGGCCGGATTCGTCTCCGGCCAGGTCATCTACGTCGCCGGCGGCCCACGGGCCTGACCCGGCCGTCCGACGAGGGCGCTTGCTCACCGAGGAAGCGCCCTCGTCAGCCGTGGCCACCGCTGCTCGGTCCAGGCCCGCAACAGCCACTCCATCGGCCCGTACCGGAACCGGGCCATCCACGCCGCGCTGACGGCGAGCTGCACACAGTAGATCGCGACCGCGATGAGGACCACGAACGCAGGTGCCACGGAGCCGGCGAGCCCCAGACCGACACCTGTGAAGACAAGCACGCAGAGCAGCGACTGGCCCAGGTAGTTCGACAGGGACATCCGTCCGGCCGGCGCGAGTACGGCGACCACCCGCCGCCCCCGGTCGGTCTGGAAGAACTGGAGCAGGCTGGCCGCGTACGCCGCCGCGAGCAGTGGCGCGGTGAGCACGCCCGCGGTCAGCCCGGTCAGGTTGGCGGTGCCCCCGCCCGAGGCGAAGATCACCGCGCCGGCCAGGCCGACCGGATAGCCAACGTGCTGCACCCGGCGCAGGAACTGCCGGTTCTCGACGACTGTGGTGAGCAGCCGACGCCGCCCGGCCGCGTAACCGAAGAGGAACGCCGAGAAGGCGAGCGGCCCCTGCACGATCAACGCGCCGACCATCGCCGGCAGTTGGCGTACGTGCTCGGCGATCACCGAGCCGAGGCCACCCTGTAGCGCCTCGGTGGACCGCTGCCCCGCCGCGAGTGCCGTCGCCGGATCGGTGACCAACTGGACCCCGCCGACGGCGGCGAGCGCGAGGACGAAGCCGATCCCGCCGGTCACCAGCACGGCGGTGCGCAGGGCGGTCCCGACTGCGACTCGTCGCATGGCGAGCAGGACCAGACCGAGCAATGCGTACGTGGTCAGGATGTCGCCCTGGAACAGCAGCACCGCGTGCAGGATGCCAAGCACGAAGAGCCCGGCCAGTCGTCGCCGGAACCGTGGGGCGAAGTCGACGCCCCGCCGTGCGGCGGAATCGAGTTGGAGCGTGAAGCTGTAGCCGAACAGAAAGGAGAAGAGCAGGTACGCCTTCATCGTGAAGAGGAGCTCGACCAGCCACAGGACCGTCCGGTCGCCCCACGAGTCCTGTGCGGGATCCGGAACCAGCTGGAAGGCGTAGCCGGAGGCGAAGAAGGCGATGTTGACGATCAGGATGAGAAGCAGCGCCACGGCTCGCAGAGCGTCAACGTCGATGATCCGGGAGAGCGTCCCGGACGCGGGGTTCTCGACGGGCGGGTCTTCGATGGAAGGATGCACGTGACCACCTCCGGAACAGGCAAGGAGAAGCGTTCGACGACTCTCCTGTGACCCTAGGAAGTGGCCTGTCTGGATGACAGCCAGTGAGCGGGAAGGCCGCAGGTGGGGTGTGCCCTACCTCGGCTGCCGGTGGTTCGGGTCAGGCCGGGTCGCGGCGGGTGCGCCAGAGCCAATACAGGCCGAGCACCGGCAGCACCAGCGGGATGTAGCCGTACCCGCTGCCGAACTGCGACCACACCGTCTCGTCGGGGAACAGGTCCTTGTCGACCACGCTGAGGATGCCGACCGCGACGACCCCGACCAACTCCACCGAGCAGCAGGCCAGCGCCACCCGTCGGCCGGTGTGCCCGGCACGGGCCAGGCCGATCGCGGCCACGATGTAGATGAGCGCGGCCAGAGCGGAGAGCAGGTACGCGACCGGGGCCTCGTCGAACTTGGTGGCGATCTGCAGACCTGCCCGACTGGTCGCCGCGATGGCGAAGAGCAGGTAGACCGCGATCAGCAGCCGACCCGGACCGGCGTTCGTGGCGCGTCGGGCCGGTTGTGTCTCAACCACCGAGGACCTCCCAGGTCTGCTGCAGCCGGACCACCACGACCGGCGCGACCAGGCAGACCGCGCAGACGATCGCCGACCCCCAGCGGGTCGGCTCCATCCGGGCCAGCACCCACGCCAGCGGCGGCAGGCAGACCAGCGTGACGAGGTAGCCGTAGAACGCGCCGGGCTCGCCCGGCCGGTCCCCGCCACCGACCGCGACCAGAGCCAGCACCCCCAACGCGAGCAGTGCCAGTTCGAGTACGGCAAGGCCGGTGAACTGCACCCGGTCCGGTGGCCGTTGGCGTACCGCCGCGACCAGCGCCCACACGGCGACGAGCAGCGACAGCACTATCGACGCCGTCGCGAGGAGCCCGTCCACAGGCGAGTCGGCCGCCGCGCTCGTCATCGGCCCCAGCCGGTCGTTGCCTCGGTCACCGGCACAGTCTACTAACCGTCGTAGTACCCGGTTGACCTGCCTCGCCGCCACCGGACGCGGGCGGTCGGCAGGGTGTCGGCCGCTCGCTGTAGAGCTGCCCCACGAGTGGGGCAGCGGCGGGAGACGCCATGATCGACTCAGTTTCCTGTAAGGCGCGGTGTCGATGGCCTGCGGATGCCCCGGAGTCAAGGAAGTCGAGTCGATCATGCAGCCGGTGGCCACAGTGTGCGCGGCAGGTGGCGGCGCCGCCCCACATCTGAGGCAGCTCTACAGGCATCGACCGGACCCCGGTCACGCCCGGTGGCACCGGACATGAACTGCTCCGGTTGGGCGACCCGCCGCTTGTGCCCCTGCTGGGGCGACTAGCGTGGATCACGTCCGTGGCGTCGCCACGGTGCGGGGAAACGGCGGAGGTACACGTGCTGCGGTTCGGCTTGTTCGGCACCGGTCACTGGGCGATCGAGACGCACGGTAAGGCACTGCACGCACACCCGGAAGCGGAACTGGTAGGCGTGTGGGGGCGCAACCCGGAGCGGGCCTCGGCGCTGGCCGAGCGGTACGGGGTGCCCGCCTACGCCGATGTCGACGCGCTGATCGAGCAGTGCGAGGCGATCGCTGTCGCGCTGCCGCCGGACGTTCAGGCCGACATCGCGGTCCGTGCCGCCACCGCCGGCCGTCACCTGCTGCTGGACAAGCCGCTGGCACTGACCGTCGAGGACGCCGACCGCGTGGTCGCCGCCACCGAGGCGTCCGGGGTCGCGTCTGTCGTGTTCTTCACCCAGCGCTTCCAGCCGAACGTGACCGCGTTCCTCGCCGCCACCGCCGCCGCCGGTGGCTGGCAGCACGGCCGCACCACGGCGTTCGCGTCGATCTTCCAGGAGGGCAGCCCGTACGGCGGCTCCCTCTGGCGTCGCGAGCACGGTGCGCTCTGGGACATCGCCCCGCACGCGCTCTCCATTCTCCTGCCGGTGCTGGGCCGGGTGACCCGGGTGGCGGCGATGGACGGGCCGAGCGGGATGGTGCACCTGCTGCTCACCCACGACGGCGGTGCCACCAGCACCGCCTCACTGTCCCTGGACGCCCCGAGCGAGGCGATGGCCCGGGAGTTCGTGTTCTACGGCGAGAACGGGATCGAGACCGTCCCGGTCGGCGAGAACGACCCCGCCACGGCGTTCGGTGTCGCGATCGACCAGCTCGTCGAGCAGGTGCGGACCGGCACCCGCGACCACCGCTGCGACGTCCGCTTCGGCCGCGAGGTCGTGACGATCCTCGCCGCCGCCGAAACCGCCCGAACAGAATCCCGCACAATCCCCCTCCCGTAACCCACCCCAACCCCCCACCCACCCACCCACCCTGTTGATCATGAAGTTATTGCCGTCCCGCCCGGCGTGTCGTGGCAATAACTTCATGATCAACGCAGCGGTGAAGCAGGGGGCCCGGGTCGCGGCCGCTCTGCGCGGGACGCGCATCGCGTCGGACACCGCGGTGGGGTACGTGGCCGGAGCAGTGGCTGGTGCTGTTCCGGCTGCTGCACGCGCGGTGACCGGCCGGTCAGGCCAGGGTGGTGAGCGCCTCGCTCAACTCGGCCGGCGACTCGAACTGTTCGGCCGGCAACGCCTGCAACATCTGCAACATGGCCGTGCTGGCCCCGTTCTCCTGCCCCCAACGGACGAGGTCCTCGCGGGAGACCGGGTAGTCGAGGCCGGCCAGGTACTCCTGCAACTGCACGCCGGGAACGGTCATGCCGGTCGGCTACCCGTTGGCCGCAGCCGTACACGCGCACGGCGTGTCGGCGGGCGACGCGCCGCCGGTTTGCCGGCGCGGCCGCCGGGTAGCCGCTGCCATGCTGGTTCAGCGGCTCGGCGCGCCGAGCGACTTCGACCCGTTGCTGGAGCGCGTCCGGGACGCCCGGGTGGTGATGATCGGCGAGTCCACCCACGGCAGCTACGACTACTACCGGCTGCGTGAGCAGCTCACCCGTCGGCTGATCGCGGAGTGCGGCTTCTCCTTCGTGGCCGTGGAGGGCGACTGGCCGGACTGCGACCGGGTGCACCGCTCGGTCACCGCCGCGCCGGGAGGGGCCCCCGATCCGCAGACCGCGTTGGAACACTTCGAGCGGTGGCCGACCTGGATGTGGGCGAACGCCGAGGTGGCACGCTTCTGCCGCTGGCTGCGGGCGTGGAACCTGGAACGGCCGGAGGACGGGCGTGCCGGTTTCCACGGGCTCGACGTCTACAGCCTCTGGGAGTCGATGCAGGCGATCTTCGACTACCTGGGGGAGGAGGACCCGACCTCGTTGGAGGCGGCGCAGGACGCGTACCGGTGCTTCGAGCCGTACGGCAAGCGGGTCGAGGAGTACGGCGCGGCCAGTCGGTTCGTCTCCGCGCGCTGCGAGGAGGAGGTCGTTCGGCTGCTGGCGCGTACCCGGGAACAGGCCATGTCGGACGGCCCGGACCGGTTCTCGGCCTGGCAGAACGCGGAGGTGGTGGCCGGCGCGGAGCGGTACTACCGGGCGATGGTGGCCGGCGGCCCGGACTCGTGGAACATCCGCGACACCCACATGCAGGACACCCTGGACCGGCTGCTGGAGCGCTACGGCCCGGACGCCCGCGGGATCGTCTGGGCGCACAACACGCACGTGGGGGATGCGCGGGCCACCGACATGGCCGCCGACGGGATGGTCAACATCGGTCAGTTGGCCCGTGAGCGGCACGGCGACGACGCGGTGGCGTTGATCGGGTTCGGCACCTACCGGGGCACGGTGATCGCCGCTCCCCGGTGGGGCTCGCCCTCCGAGGCGATGGTGGTGCCGCCGGCGCGGGAGGGCTCGGTGGAACGGCGGTTGCACGAGCTGATGCCGGAGCGGGCGGTGCTCGTCTTCGGCGGCGACGACCAGCCGGACTGGGTCACCGAACCCGCGGACCACCGGGCGATCGGGGTGGTCTACGACCCGTCCTTCGAGTCCTGGGGCAACTACGTGCCGACCCGGCTCGGGGAACGCTACGACGCCCTCATCTGGTGTGACGAGACGACGGCCCTGCATCCGCTGGCGGTCCCCGCCGTTCCCGGTGAGATGGAGACGTACCCGGCCGGCGTGTGAGCGATGCCGGAGGGTGCGGCCCCCGAGCGGGTGCCGCACCCTCCGTGGTCGGAACGGGTCAGACCCGGGTGGGGGTCTGGGTCGTCAGGTGGGTACGCAGGCCCTCGCCCTCGATGTCGACGTTCGGCAGGGCGCGGTTGAGCCAGCGGGGCAGCCACCAGGCGCGGTCGCCGAGCAGGGACATCACTGCCGGGACGATGGTCATGCGGACCACGAAGGCGTCGATGGCCACGCCGACGGCGAGCGCGAAGCCCATCGACTTGATCACCGGATCGTCGAGGAAGACGAAGCCCCCGAACACCGACATCATGATCAGGGCGGCGGCGGTGACCACGCGGGCGCCGTGTCCCATGCCGCTGATCGTGGCCTGCCGGGCGGTCGCGCCGTGCACGAAGTCCTCCCGCATCCGGGACACCAGGAACACCTCGTAGTCCATGGCGAGCCCGAACAGGATGCCGATGAGCAGGATCGGCAGGAAGCTGATCAGCGGGCCGGGCGTGTCCAGGCCGACCAGGTCGGCGAGGTGCCCCTGCTGGAACACCGCCACCGTGATGCCGAACGTGGCCGCGACGGTGAGCAGGAAGCCCAGCGCGGCCTTGACCGGCACCAGCAGCGAGCGGAACACGAGCATCAGCAGCAGGACCGACAGCCCGACCACCAGCAGCAGGTAGACCGGCAGCGCGTCGGAGAGCTTCTCGGACACGTCGATGCCGATCGCGGTGACGCCGGTGAGCAGCACGTCCGCGTCGCGGATGCCGCTCACCGAGCCGCGGATGTCGTGCACCAGGGTTTCGGTGGCCGCGTCGGTCGGGCCGGTCTTCGGGATCACGCCGAGCAGCGCCGTCCGGCCGTCCGGGCTGAGCTGGGGCGGTGCCACCGCGAGGACGTTGTCGGTGCGCTGGAGCAGCGCGGTGACCTGCGGTACGGCGGCAGAGGTGGCCTGCGGCGAGTCACCGGCGACCACGACCGCGAGCCGGCCGGTGAAGCCCGGGCCGAAGCCCTCGACGGTCAGGTCGTTCGCCACCCGGGCGGGTGAGCCGACGGCCGCCGTCGCGGCGCCCGGCAGGGCCAGCCGCATGTCCGGCGTGGGCAGCGCGAGCAGCCCCAGGCCGAGCAGGCCGACCAGGATGACAGGTACGCGGAACCGGGTGACCAGGCGCGCCCAGCGGAAGCCGAACCGGTTGCTCTGCTCGGTCGTGGTCGTCGTCGCGGCCGGCCGGTCGGTGACGTCCGTGTCGTCCTCGGTGGCGATGTTGTCGGTGGCGGTGCCTTCGGCGGGGACGGCGCGCAGCCGGCGGGGGAGCACCCGGCGTCCGGCGAAGCCGAGCAGCGCCGGCTGAAGGGTGATGGCGACGAGCACGGCCACGGTGACGGTGCCGGCGGCGGCGAGACCCATCACGGTGAGGAACGGGATGTCCACCACGGCCAGCCCGGCGAGCGCGATGACCACTGTGGCGCCCGCGAAGACAACTGCGGAACCGGCGGTGCCCACGGCCCGGCCGACGGCCTCGTCCGGGGGCAGGCCGTCGAGCAGGTTCTGCCGGTGCCGGGAGGTGATGAACAGCGAGTAGTCGATGCCGACGGCGAGGCCGAGCATCAGCGCCAGGATCGGCGCCGTGCTGGTCAACTGGACGACGCCGCTCAGCGCGAACAGGCCGGCCATGCCGACGCCCACGCCGATCAGCGCGTTGAGCATGGTCATCCCGGCGGCCACCAGCGAGCCGAACGTGATGATCAGGACGATCGCGGCGACCAGCACGCCGAGCGCCTCGGTCGAGCCGATCTCCGGCTCCCCGCCGAGCACCTCGCCGCCCGGGGCGACCTGCCAACCCTGCGCCTTCGCCGCAGCGCCGACCTGCTCGTACGCGTCCTTCTGCTCGTCGGTCACCTCGTCGCCGCCGGTGGCGAACTGGACCTGGATCAGCGCGTACCGGCCGTCGGGGGAGACCGCGCCGACCTGGAGCGGGTTGACCGCTCCGACCACGCCGGGCAGCGTCCCGGCCTGCTGGACCAGTTCTTGGACCACGGCCTGGCCCTGCGGGGTGGCGAGTTGGCCGTTCGCGGGCGCCTTGACGGTGATGGTGCCGGTCGCGCCGCTGGCCGCGGGGAACTGCTCGGCGAGCAGGTCGAGCGCTCGCTGGCTCTCGGTGCCGGGCATGGTGAAGTTGCTCGCCGTCGGGCCGCGCAGCGTCGCCGCGGCCAGACCGGCGCCGACGAGTACGACGAGCCAGAGCGCGACGACGAGCCGTCGCCGGCGCAACGCGCCCCGGCCGAGCCGGTAGAGCAGGGTGGCCATCAGGAGTCCTTGTCCTCGGTCGTGGGTGGATGGGTCAGGGTGCGTCGACGGGTTCGACGGCCCGCCGGACGAGGGCGAGCAGGGCGGCGCGCAGCTCGTCGTCGGGGATGTCGGCGAACTCGGCGCACGCCTCGGAGATGCCGGCGAGCAGCACCAGCGCGGCGATCCGGGCGCCCGGTCGGTCGGAGTGCCCGGCCAACGCGTCGCGCAGCCGGTCGGAGATCTGCTGGATGTGCGCGAAAGCCGGTTGGCACAGCAGCTCGGGGAACTCGCCGCGCAGCACCGCGATCTCCCGCCGGAAGCGGACCGCTAGGTCGACGAAGCCCTGGGCGGCGACCTCCTGGGCGGCCGCGCCGGTCCGGCCGGTGAGCTGCTCGTCGAGGTCGCGCAGCACACCGATCGCGGGTGCCATCAGCTCGGCGAGCAGGGCTTCCTTGTTGGCGAAGTGGTAGAGCACGGTGGCCTTGGAGCAGCCGACCTCGCGGGCGATGTCCTGCAACGAGGTGCCCCGGTAGCCGGTCACCGCGAACCGTCGCGCCGCCGCGGCGAGAATCTCGCCGTGCGTCTCGGACACCGCTCTGGCCATCACCGGTCCACCTCCGGAAACCAGCATGCCTGACCGATCGGTCAGATCCTGACCGATCGGTCAGACGAACGCCGTGGCGTTCCCCACACGTGCCCCTGGTTTAGCCGGCGTGCTCGGCGTCGTACCTGTTCCGCGCCTCGGCGATGGCCCGGCGGTGCCGTTCGGCCCAACTGGTCAGCGCCACCAGCGACTCGTACAGCTCCAGCGCCATCGGTGTGGCCGTGTACTCCACCTTCGGCGGGACGGTGGGATAGACCGTGCGGTGCAGCAGGCCGTCGCGCTCCAGGTTGCGCAGGGTCAGGGTGAGCATCCGGCGGCTGATGCCCTCGATGTGCCGCTCCAGCTCGGTGAAGCGCACCGGGCCGTTCGACGCGGCCACCAGGATGCCGATGCTCCACTTGCCGCCGACCCGGTCCAGCACCTCGCGGACGGTGCACGCCCGGGCCTGCCCGGGGGTGAACGGCACGTTCCCGGTAGCGCAGGTGAACTCCGCGTCGACAGGCGCGGGCACATCGCTGTTCCTCTGGGACATCAGAGTGCCTCCTTCCGCTCCGGCTCATGGTCACAGACGATGACGTCGGTAACAAACCGTGCACCAAGGAGGCGTGCGATGGACCGTACCGTCCCGGCCCGCTGGCCGGCCCTGCTCGTGCTCTGCGCCGGCAGCCTGATGATCATTCTGGACGGCGCAGTGGTGGCGGTGGCGCTGCCGGCCGTACAACGCGACCTGGGCTTCACCGCCGCCGGCCTCGCGTGGGTGGTCAACGCGTACCTGGTGGCATTTGGCGGGCTGCTGCTGCTCGCCGGCCGGCTCGGCGACCTGCTCGGCCGGCGGGCTGTCTTCCTGGCTGGCGTCGCCCTGTTCACACTGGCCTCACTGGCCTGCGCGGCGGCCAACGGGCCCGCCCTGCTCGTCGCCGCGCGGTTCGGCCAGGGCGTCGGCGGCGCGCTCGCCATGGCGGTCAGCCTCGGCATGATCGTCCGGCTCTACCCCGAGCCGGTCGAGCGGGCCCGCGCCATCGCCGTCTTCAGCTTCACCGGGGCGGCCGGCGCGTCGATCGGCACCGTCGTCGGTGGGGTGCTCACCGACGAGGCCGGTTGGCGGGCGATCTTCCTGGTCAACCTGCCGATCGGGGCCGGTGTCCTGCTCGCGGCCCTCCGCCTGCTCCCCGCCAAACGGGGGATCGGCCTGCGGGCCGGCCTGGACCTGCCCGGCGCGCTGCTCGTCACCGCCGGTCTGATGGCCGCCGTGCTGGGCATCGTGGGGACCGGCGAGCACGGCTGGACCAGCCCGCGGACCCTCGGCGCGGTCGCCGTCGCGGCGCTGCTGCTCGGTGGGTTCGTCCTCCGTCAACGGATGGCGGCGACCCCGCTGGTGCCCGCCCGGATGTTGCACGTCCCGGGTCTGGTGGCGGCGAACGCCGTGCAGTTCCTCATGGTCGCCGCGTTCTTCGGCTTCCAGTTCCTGCTCGCCGTGGAGCTGCAACTGGTGCTCGGCCTGGACGCGGCGGCCACCGGCTGGGCGTTCCTACCCACCCCGGTGGTGATCGCGGTGACCTCGCTCGGCCTGGCCGGTCGACTGATCGGCCGCTGGGGCGCCCGAGCCGTGCTGCTGGCCGGACTGGCCCTGGCGACGATCGGTTTCCTGCTGCTCACCCGGTTACCCGCCGACGGCGGCTACCTCGGCGACGTACTCCCCGCGCTTGTGGTCTTCGGTGTGGCCGGCGGCCTGACCCTGCCGTCGGTCACCACGCTGGCCATGGTCGGCGCGACCGACAGCGACGCCGGGCTCGCGTCCGGGCTGGCCAACACCACCCAGCAGGTCGGCGGGGCGGTCGGCCTGGCCGCGCTGGCGACCCTGGCCGCGGCCCGCAGCGACGGCCTCCGGGCCGCCGGTCGGGCCGAGGTGGTGGCGCTGGCCGGCGGGTACCGGGTCGCGTACGCCGTTGCCGCAGCCCTGGTGCTCGCCGGGTTGCTGGTGGCGCTGGGCACCCTGCCCCGGAATCGTTCCGTGTCGAAGCGCCGCGTCCGGTTGACCGACGACGCCGGGGCCGAGAGGGTGATCGGGTGAGTGAGGCTGACGAGACCCGCGACGGCGTGGCCCTGACCAACCTGGACCAGCCGCTGTCCGACAGTGACGACGTGACCAAGCGCGACCTGGTCGACTACCTCGACGCGGTCCGGGAGCCGATCATCGGGCAGTTGCGGGACCGGCCGCTGTCGGTGATCCGGGTCCGCCCCGGCCAGCCGCCGTTCATGCAGAAGAACCTGCCCCGCTACACCCCGGACTGGGTCCGCCGGGCGCCGGTCTGGGCCGAGGCGTCCCACCGGGAGATCTCGTACGCCCTCTGCGACGACAGGCGCACCCTGCTCTGGTTCGCCAACCAGCGGGCCGTCGAGTACCACCCGACGCTGGCCACGGTGGCCGACCTGCACCGGCCGACGCACCTGGTGCTCGACCTGGACCCGCCCGAGGGCGACGGGTTCCGCGCGGCCGTCGCCGCCGCCCTGCTGGTCCGGCAGGCACTCGCCGACGCCGGCCTCGCCGGGGCCGTGAAGACCAGCGGCGCCAAGGGCGTGCACGTCTTCGTCCCGGTGGCCGGTGACCCCACCGCCGAGGAGTTGGCAGCCGCCACCCGGGCGCTCGCCGTCCGCGCCGAGCGGCTCGACCCGGCGCTCGCCACCACGGCGTACATCAAGGAAGACCGGGGTGGGAAGGTCTTTGTCGACGCCACCCGGGCCGGCGGTGCGACGGTCGTGGCCGCGTACAGCCCGCGACTGCGGCCCGGAATGCCGGTGTCCTTCCCGGTCGACTGGTCCGACCTGACCGAGGTGACCCCTGCCGACTTCACCATCCGGACGGTGCCGCCACTTGTCGCCGGGGCCGACCCGTGGGTCGCGCTGATGCCGGCGCCGCAGTCGCTCCCCGCCGACCTGGTCGAGGAGGGCCGGACCATCCCGGTGGCCCGGGTGCAGGCCATGCACGAGGGCAAGCGCCGGGCCCGCGCCCGCCGCGAGGCAGGCTGACGGTACGCGCCAGCCCGATCACGCCGGGACAGGGCGAGGCGCGCGGTCCTGGGCGGTCCATCTCGTCGGGGGTGTGTGGCACGATTTCCCAGGTGAGCAGCCGATCCGCCGAGAGTCAGCGCCTGAGCGATCTCGCGCGGCTGCGCCGCGTCCGTGACCGCATCGACCGGGAGTACGCGCAGCCCCTGGACGTCGAGGCGCTCGCCCGGGGCGTCCACATGTCGGCCGGTCACCTCAGTCGGGAGTTCCGGCTCGCTTACGGCGAATCTCCGTACAGCTATCTCATGACCCGGCGCGTCGAGCGCGCGATGGCGCTGCTGCGTCGCGGTGACCTGAGCGTCACCGATGTCTGTTTCGCGGTCGGCTGTTCGTCGCTCGGCACCTTCAGCACCCGCTTCACCGAGTTGGTAGGTGTGCCGCCGAGCACCTACCGGCGGGAGGCGGCGCTCGCGACGGCCGGGATGCCGTCGTGCACGGCGAAGCAGGTGACCAGACCGATCAGGAATCGAGAAGCCCAGGTCACGCCGCCGCCCATAGCGTGACTGCCACGGCTCGCACCGGCGTGGGCGAGCCTCCCCGAGCCGCGCCGGCCGTGACCTGAGGGCTCCCGCCCGCCCGAGAAGATGGAGACACCATGAGCAAGGCCACGGACCCGCCCGCGGCGCACGTCGCCGACCGGCACGACCTGATCCGGGTGCAGGGCGCGCGCGTCAACAACCTCAAGGACGTCACTGTCGAGCTTCCGAAGCGCCGACTGACGGTGTTCACAGGGGTCTCCGGTTCCGGCAAGAGCTCGCTGGTGTTCGGCACCATCGCGGCCGAGTCGCAGCGGATGATCAATGAGACCTACAGCGCCTTCGTGCAGGGCTTCATGCCGACGCTGACCCGGCCAGAGGTCGACATGCTGGACGGGCTGACCACCGCGATCATCGTCGACCAGGAGCGGATGGGCGCCAACGCCCGTTCCACAGTCGGCACCGCCACCGACGCCAACGCCATGCTGCGCATCCTCTTCAGCCGGCTCGGGCAACCGCACATCGGCTCGCCGAACGCGTTCTCCTTCAACGTCCCCTCGGTGCGGGCGACCGGCGCGATCACGGTGGACCGCGGCGCGGGCCGGACCAAGACCGAGAAGGCGACCTTCAACCGTCTCGGCGGCATGTGTCCGCGCTGTGAGGGGATGGGCGCGGTCACCGACTTCGACCTGACCGCGCTCTACGACGACAGCCTGTCGCTCAACGAGGGCGCCATCACGATCCCCGGCTACAGCATGGAGGGCTGGTACGGCCGGATCTTCCGCGGCTGCGGCTACTTCGACCCGGACAAGCCGATCCGCAAGTACACGAAGAAGGAGTTGCAGGATCTGCTCCACCGTGAGCCGACCAAGATCAAGGTCGATGGCATCAACCTGACGTACGTCGGCCTGATCCCGCAGATCCAGAAGTCGTTCCTCGCCAAGGACGTGGACACGCTGCAACCGCACATCCGCGCCTTCGTGGACCGTGCCGTGACGTTCACGACCTGCCCCGACTGTGCCGGCACCCGGCTCAGCGCCGAGGCCCGGTCGTCGAAGATCAAGGGCAAGAACATCGCCGACGTCTGCGCGATGCAGATCAGCGACCTGGCGGCCTGGGTCCGGGGCGTCAGCGAGCCGTCGGTGGCGCCGCTGCTCACCGGGTTGCAACACCTCCTCGACTCGTTCGAGGAGATCGGGCTGGGCTACCTGTCGCTCGACCGGCCGTCGGGCACGCTCTCCGGTGGCGAGGCGCAGCGCACCAAGATGATCCGCCACCTCGGGTCGTCGCTCACCGACGTCACGTACGTGTTCGACGAACCGACGATCGGGCTGCACCCGCACGACATCGCGCGGATGAACGGCCTGCTGCTGCGCCTGCGCGACAAGGGCAACACAGTCCTGGTGGTGGAGCACAAGCCGGAGGCGATCGTGATCGCCGATCACGTCGTCGATCTGGGGCCCGGCGCCGGCACCGCCGGAGGCGAGGTGGTGTTCGAGGGCACTGTCGACGGGCTGCGCGCCAGCGACACGCTCACCGGGCGGCACCTGGACGACCGGGCCCGCCTGAGGACGTCCGTGCGGAAGCCGACGGGTGTGCTCGAGGTACGCGGCGCGAACACCCACAACCTGCGCGACGTCGACGTCGACATCCCGCTCGGCGTACTCGTGGTGGTGACCGGCGTGGCCGGCTCGGGCAAGAGTTCACTGATCCACGGCTCGGTGTCCGACTCCGACGGGGTGGTGTCGGTCGACCAGAGCGCGATCCGCGGCTCCCGACGGAGCAATCCGGCGACGTACACGGGCCTGCTCGACCCGATCCGCAAGGCGTTCGCCAAGGCCAACGGAGTGAAGCCGGCGCTGTTCAGCGCCAACTCCGAGGGCGCCTGCCCCGGCTGCAACGGCGCCGGCGTCATCTACACCGACCTGGGAATGATGGCCGGTGTCGCCGCCACCTGCGAGGAGTGCGAGGGGAGGCGGTTCCAGGCGTCGGTCCTGGAGTACCGCTTCGGTGGTCGCGACATCAGCGAGGTGCTGGCGATGTCGGTGCGCGAGGCCGAGGAGTTCTTCGGCACGGGCGCGGCACGTACGCCGGCCGCGCACGCCATCCTCGACCGGCTCGTCGACGTCGGCCTCGGCTACCTCAGCCTCGGTCAGCCCCTGACCACACTGTCCGGCGGCGAGCGGCAGCGGCTCAAGCTGGCCACCCGGATGGCAGAGAAGGGCGGCGTGTACGTCCTCGACGAGCCGACCACAGGCCTGCACCTCGCCGACGTCGAACAACTGCTCGGCCTGCTGGACCGGCTCGTCGACTCCGGCAAGTCGGTGATCGTCGTCGAGCACCACCAGGCGGTCATGGCGCACGCCGACTGGATCATCGACCTGGGTCCGGGCGCCGGTCACGACGGCGGCCGGATCGTCTTCGAGGGCACCCCGGCCGATCTCGTCGCCGCCCGCTCCACCCTCACCGGGGAGCACCTGGCGGCGTACGTGGGCTCGTGACGGACCTGTCGAACGATCACGCCACCGGCGGTCGGGCGCGCCGTGCCGTCGTGCTGCCGAGGATCCCGCTCGTGGCGGTGATCAGCCCGAGGGCGGCCACGACCGGGTTGACGTACCCGGGAACGGATGAGGTGACGTATGTGCCGCCGTCGCTGAGGTGGCACTCGAAGCGGATCGGGAGGTAGCTGACCGCATACCCGTCGACAAGGCTGGCGAGCTGCGGCCCGGCCTCCCGGCAGGGTTCGATCGGGAAGGAGCCTGCGCCGCCGTCCTCCGCCCGCATGACCGCGAAGCCGACGTGGAGCAGACCCCCCGCGTACATCGCGACAGTCGCCGCACCCGCGAGGAGCGCCGCAGCCCGCAGCCAACCCGGCCGTTCGTGTGCTCGGAACGCCGCGGTGAGCCCTCGAACGGTGAGGACCGCCGCGACGGCGGCCCCGCCCAGTGCGGCCAACAGCAACCCGAGAAACAGCATGGCGACATTCTTGATCTCGTACGATCCCGGGCCGCCGCGGGGTGCGTTCGTCGGGCGGGCGGCCGGATCGGCACGTGGAAACACCCTCCCCGGCCACGAGCCCGGGCTCCGGCACGGCGCCGCGCCCACCCGGGGGCGTGACGACAGCTGTCGGCCTGGGTCACGCCGTCTTCGGGGTACCCCACTTCATCTGCCGATGCCTCCTGATCGAGTGGGAAGGCCGGCTCATCGCTGTCGACACCGGGATCGGGCGTGCGGATATCGAGTCCCCCGAGCTGCGCCTGGGGGAGGACTGGATCGCGCAGGTCGGCCCGGCTCTCGACCCCGACGAGACGCTCGTCGCCCGCGTGATCTCGCTGGGCCTGGATCCGCGGGACGTCTCAGACGTGATCTTGACGCACCATCACCGCGACCACGTCGGCGGCCTCGCCGACTTCCCCTCGGCTCGGGTGCACACCACGAGCGAGTGTCGAGTCGCCGTTGCGGAGGGCGACGAACGCGTCATGCCGGCACAGTGGGCGCACGGCGTGTCCTGGGCGCCCGCACCGACCCCGGCGCCGCCTTGGCGGGGGCAAGCCTCCTGGACACTCGACGGCCTTCCGGCATCGATCCGTCTGGTCGCGCTGGCCGGCCACTCGCCGGGGCACGCCGGCGTGCTTATCGATGACACCACCCAGGGGCAGGCGCTCCTGCACGTCGGCGACGCGATCCACCACCACGCACAGCTCACCCGCACCGCACCGCCTGCGGTCGAGGCGTTCGCCGCCTCCACGCAGTACGACGAAACCGCCAGACTCCACACGCAACGACTGCTGGTGGATCTTGCCGTCGATAGGTCGGTGCGCCTGGTCAACGCCCACGACCCCCACACCGGGTGATCAGGTGGTCGGACGGACGAGAAAGGCTCCTGACCGTGTTTCCCCTGGTCAAGAGCCTCTGCTGCGGTGATTTGTGGTGCCCCCGGCAGGATTCGAACCTGCGCCCCCGCCTCCGGAGGGCGGTGCTCTATCCCCTGAGCTACGGGGGCTCAGCGACTGGAGAAGACTAGCAAACCTCCTCCGCGTACGCCGAATCGGTATCGGGCGAGCCGATCGTGTCGGTGACCGGCCCGCCCGGTGTTCAGGCCGCGATCGCCCGCCCGCAGCTGGGCAGCGGATGCAGGACGATCCGCCGAGGCAGGCGCCGTGGCCACTCGTTGCGTGGCCAGGACCCGTCCACGATCAGGTGCACGGTGCGCTGCTCCTCGCCACTGAGTCGCAGCACGAAGTCGCGGGGAAGCGGCGGGTCGACAGTCGGCGTAGTGATCATGAAGCGCACCCGACCCCGGGACGACACCGCGGAGATCACGTCCGCCGCCGGCATCGTGCCGCGCAGTCGCACCCGACCGATCCAGTAGACCTCGGCCAGGTGCTCCTGGGCCGTCCGGGTGATCGCCGGATACTCGCTACGTACCCAGCGCTCGACCGCGCTGACGCAGAGCCCGCAGGCACGCTCGCGCGGTTCCCGCGGACCCAACCCCCAGGCCCGCAGGTACGCCCCGACCGCGCCCGCGTCCAGCGGTAGGTCGAACCGGCGCTGGATGAGCGTGGTGAGGCTCTGCCGCGTCCACAGCTCGTCGTCCAGGCCGAACTCGTCGGGGTGGACGCCCCGGAGTGTGTCGATCAGTTCGAGTTCCTGTTCGCGACTGAGCGTTCCCGGCTCGCCCTGCCGCTGTCCGCGACGGACGGCTGCCACCGCCCCGTCACCGCCGATGGTGTGGCGTCGGCACCAACTGGTGACCGAGCGCCGTGCGTCTCTGAGTGCAACCCCCACGTCTTGGGCAACGAGCCCGAATCATCTCTGGTCACGATATGTGCGGAGAAAACTCTCTAAGCAACGTAATCGCCTGTCTCGGTCAATCACCCCATGAGGAACTATCCGGACAAGACGGGCGATGATCGACCCCGGTTTCCTGGAAACCGGGCTGTCAGCGCGCCTCGGACACCCCGACTTCCAGGAACCCGAGTCGATCATCGCGTCACGCGCCGCGTCGGGGCTCGCGCCGCGTCGGGGCTCGCGCCCGGACGGCGCGGGCCCGCGCCCCGCCATTGGGTGGCGGTGACGCGGGCCCGGTGTGCCTGTGCGGTCGGTCAGCCCTTGGCCTGCGCCTGGAGCTGCCGGAGGTTGTTCAGCTCGGACTGCTGGGTGTTCTTCATGGTCTGCGCCACCCGTACGACCTCGGCGTTGTCGGTCTCGCCGAGCGCCGCGTCGATCATGTGGATGCCGCCCAGGTGGTGGTCGTACATCAACTTCAGGAACTGCCTGTCGACCTCGATGCCCTTGGCGTCGCGCAACGAGGCCATCTGTTGGGGGGTGGCCATGCCCGGCATCAGCCCGTCCTTGACGGTGGCCCCGTCCGACATCCACGACATCGGCGGCTTCGAACCGGTCGGGCTGAGACCCCACTCGCGCAGCCAGGTCTGCATGGCGCCGATCTCGCCCTGCTGGCCGGTGGCGATGTCGACGGCGATCTGCCGGACCTCGGGCAGCGTCGCCGACCGGTACGCGATGAGGCTCATCTCCACCGCCTGGGCGTGGTGGGTCGTCATGTCCCGCGCGAAGCCCGCCTCGACCGAGGAGTCACCGGGCCGGACGAGGCGGGGGGTGAGCAGGCCGCCGGCGTACCCGAGCAGCAGGCCCACCACCACCATGATGGCGAGCGCCGCGAGGCCGTAGCGCCGCGCCGGGGCCCGGCCGTCCTCGTCCGGGGCGGCCACGACGTCGTCGTGCTCGGTGTCGGTGGTGGCGGGGGCTGTCATAGCCGTCCTTACTGGGTGGGGGGCTGCTGCTGGAGCTCACGCGGCGTGGTGCCGGTGGCGGTGACGCCCGTGTTGCAGAGGGCGGTCGGACCCTCGACGGAGGCGTTCACCCGCAGGTCCTTGATGAACTCGTCGATCCGCTTGTCGTCGGCGTTGTCGAGCTTGAGCTGGTAGCCCCACGCCTGGAGCGAGATCGGCTTGTCCAGACCCTCGTACGGGCTCATCAGCATCTTCTCGACGCCACGCACCTTGCCGGCGAGCTTGTCGACCTGGTCCTTCGGCAGATCCGGGCGGTAGGTGATCCAGACCGCGCCGTGCTCGAGGCTGTGCACCGCGTGCTCGTTGGCGATCGGGGCGTCGTACACGTCGCCCATGCAGTTCTGCCAGGCCGCGTTGTGCACTCCACCGACGGGCGGCGAGTACTTGTAGGTGAGCGGGCCCGACTTGTGGGACTCGTAGTCGAGGCTCGTCTTGTCGGTCTTGCGGATGTTGACGATGCCCTCGATGGCGTTGGCCTTCTTGTCCCACGGCTTGGAGCCCTGGAACGACGCCCAGGCGCCGTAGCCGATGATGCCGGCGGCCAGCACGCCCACGGTCACGAAGAGCGCGATCGGGCCCCAGGCCCGGCCCTGGCTCACCTTGACCGGAGTGACCGGCTTGCGGGGGCCCTTGCCGCTACCGCCTGCCCGTGGCGTGCCTGCCGGCTTGCCGGTGCCGGCCTTGGCGCCGGACGCCGGCCGGCCCGCAGCCGGCTTCTTGCCGGTGCTGACCACGGTCGGGCGGCGCTCAGGGCCGCCCGGGGTGCTGATGCTCATCGTGCCTCGTCAGGTCGGTCGGTCAGGGGAGTGGCGGGCCGGATGACGCGCAGGGTAGCCGCCGAGTGCCCGAGTCTACCCCCGATAACATGGTTGGGTGACTCCTGCAGAACTCGCCTCGGTCGTCCTCACCGCCGCCCACGCCGTCTTCACCGACCGTGGCCTGGATCACGCCGCGCTCCCGGAGCGCACGGTGGTGGAGCGACCGCGCAACCCCGAGCACGGCGACTACGCCTCAACGCTCGCTCTGCAGTTGAGCAAGAAGGTGGGCGTCCCACCGCGCGAGCTGGCCAGCGCCCTGGCCGACGAGCTGGGCCGGGCGCCGGGGATCAAGTCGGTGGAGATCGCCGGGCCGGGCTTTCTGAACATCCGCCTCGACGCCGCCGCCGCGGGCCAGCTGGCCCGGCTGATCGTCGAGGCCGGCGCGGAGTACGGCCGCAGCGACCGGCTCGCCGGCGAGAAGATCAACCTGGAGTTCGTCTCGGCCAACCCGACCGGCCCGGTGCACATCGGCGGGGTCCGCTGGGCGGCCGTCGGTGACGCGCTGAGCCGGCTGCTGCGGGCCACCGGCGCCGAGGTGGGCACGGAGTACTACTTCAACGACGCCGGTTCCCAGATCGACAGGTTCGCCCGCTCGCTGCTCGCCGCGTCCAAGGGCGAGCCCGCACCGGAGGACGGCTACGGCGGCGCGTACATCGCCGAGATCGCCACCGAGGTGCAGGCCCGCCGGCCGGAGGTGCGCTCGCTCGACGACGACGCCGCCCAGGAGGTCTTCCGGGTCGAGGGCGTCGCGCTGATGTTCGACGAGATCCGCTCGTCGCTGCGCGACTTCGGGGTCGAGTTCGACACCTACTTCAACGAGAAGGACCTGCACGACAGGGGTGAGCTCGACCTCGCGCTGGCCCGCCTGCGCGAGCAGGGCCACCTCTACGAGTCCGAGGGCGCCACCTGGCTGCGCACCACCGACTTCGGTGACGACAAGGACCGGGTGCTGCGCAAGTCCAACGGCGAGTGGACGTACTTCGCCGCGGACTGCGCCTACTACCTGGACAAGCGCGAGCGCGGTTTCGAACGGGTCGTGATCATGCTGGGCGCCGACCACCACGGCTACATCGGCCGGATGAAGGCGATGGCCGCGTGCTTCGGCGACGACCCGGAGCGCAACCTGGAGATCCTCATCGGGCAGCTGGTCAACCTGCTGCGCGACGGCGCCCCGATGCGGATGAGCAAGCGGGCCGGCACGGTGATCACCCTGGAGGACCTGGTCGACGCCATCGGCGTGGACGCGTCCCGGTACGCGCTGGCCCGCTACTCCAGCGACTCGCCCATCGACATCGACATCGAACTGTGGACCCGGGCGAGCCGCGACAACCCGGTCTACTACGTGCAGTACGTGGCTGCCCGGACGGCAAGCGCCGCCCGTCAGGCGGCCCAGGTCGGCCTCACCCGTGGCGACGGGGCGGCGTTCCGCCCCGACCTGCTCGACCACGAGAAGGAGAACGAGCTGCTCAAGGCGCTCGCCGAGTTCCCCGCCGTGGTCGCGTCGGCGGCCGAGCTGCGGGAACCGCACCGGATCGCGCGCTACCTCGAGGAGCGCGTGTCGCAGGCGTACCACCGGTTCTACGACGAGCCGACCTGCCGGATCCTGCCGCGCGGCGACGAGCCCGTCACCGACGCCAACCGCGCCCGGCTCTGGCTCAACGACGCCACCCGCACGGTGATCGCCAACGGGCTGCACCTGCTCGGCGTCTCCGCCCCGGAAAGGATGTAGCACGATGCGCGCTCACGAGGCTGGAGCACTGCACGCGGACATCAGCAACCAGGGGCCGGCGTGGCTGCGTGCCCCGGCCGACGTCAACGCCCTCGTGCCGGCGCTGTGGCCACGGTCGGTGACGCGCGGGGCCGACGGCGCGGTCGCCGTCGCGGGCCTGAGCGTCCGCGACATCGCGGCCGAGTTCGGCACCCCGGTGTACGTCCTCGACGAGGCCGACCTGCGCTCCCGCTGCCGCGACTTCCGGGCTGCCTTCCCCGGCGAGGACGTCTACTACGCCGGCAAGGCGTTCCTCTGCCGTGCGGTCGTCCGCATGATCGCCGAGGAGGGGCTGCACCTGGACGTGTGCACAGGCGGCGAGCTGGCGACGGCCCTGTCGGCGGGGATGCCGCCGGAGCGGATCGGCTTCCACGGCAACAACAAGTCGGTCGCCGAGCTGGCCCGGGCGCTGGACGCCGGGGTGGGGCGGATCATCGTCGACTCGTTCACCGAGATCGACCGGCTCACCGCGTTGGCCCGCGAGCGCGGGGTCCGGCCCCGGGTGCTGGTCCGGGTCACCGTCGGTGTCGAGGCGCACACGCACGAGTTCATCGCCACCGCCCACGAGGACCAGAAGTTCGGCTTCTCGCTGGCCGGCGGCGCCGCCGCGAACGCCGCCT
Organism: Micromonospora sp. NPDC049274; assembly: GCF_040678875.1. Lineage (NCBI taxonomy): Bacteria > Bacillati > Actinomycetota > Actinomycetes > Micromonosporales > Micromonosporaceae > Micromonospora > Micromonospora sp. NPDC049274. The sequence continues at coordinate 208,549 of NZ_JBFAQS010000002.1, read as the reverse complement.
TCAAGATCCTCGACGAGGGCGTGCTGGAGCTGCGGGGTCTGCACTCGCACATCGGTTCGCAGATCTTCGACGCCAGCGGCTTCGAGGTCTCGGCCCGCCGGGTGCTCGCCCTGCAGGCGCAGATCCGCGACGCGCGCGGTGTGGAGCTGCCCGAGCTGGACCTGGGTGGCGGTTTCGGCATCGCGTACACCACCCAGGACGACCCGGCCGCCCCGCAGGACCTGGCCAAGCGCCTACGCAAGATCGTCGACTCGGAGTGCGCGGCGGAGAACCTGGCCGTGCCGCACCTGTCGATCGAGCCGGGGCGGGCCATCGTCGGGCCGGCCGTGTTCACCCTCTACGAGGTCGGCACGGTCAAGGACCTCGACGGCCTCCGGACGTACGTCAGCGTCGACGGCGGAATGAGCGACAACATCCGCACGGCGCTCTACGACGCGTCCTACTCGGCGACGCTGGCCTCCCGGGCGTCGACCGCGCAGCCGTTGCTCGCCCGCGTGGTGGGAAAGCACTGTGAGTCCGGGGACATCGTGGTGAAGGATGAATTCCTGCCCGCCGACGTGCAGCCCGGAGATCTTGTCGCAGTGCCCGGCACCGGCGCCTACTGCCGGAGCATGGCCAGCAACTACAACCACGTGCCCCGGCCACCGGTCGTGGCGGTGCGCGACGGCCAGGCGCGTCTGATCGTCCGGCGGGAGACCGAAGACGATCTGCTGGCATTGGATGTGGGATGACGTCACCTGTGCGCTTGGCGCTGCTCGGCTGCGGCACTGTCGGCCAGGAGGTGGTCCGGCTGCTGCACGAGCAGTCGGCCGACCTGGCCGCCCGCATCGGCGCTCCACTGGAGATCGCCGGCATCGCCGTCCGCCGGCTCGGCCGCGACCGCGGTGACCTGCCGGTCGACGAGGACCTGTTCACCACCGACGCGCTCGGCCTGATCAAGCGCGACGACGTGGACGTGGTGATCGAGGTGGTCGGCGGGATCGAGCCGGCCCGAAGCTGGCTGGTCGAGGCGCTGCGGGCCGGTAAGAGCGTGGTCACCGCCAACAAGGCGCTGCTCGCCGAGGACGGCGTGGCCCTGCACGAAGCCGCCGCCGAGGGCGGCGGTGACCTCTACTACGAGGCGTCCGTGGCCGGCGCCATCCCGCTGCTGCGACCGCTGCGCGAGTCGCTGCACGGTGACCGGATCAACCGGGTCACCGGCATCGTCAACGGCACCACCAACTTCATCCTCTCCGCGATGGACGCCACCGGCGCCGGCTTCGCCGAGGCACTGGAAGAGGCCACCGAGCTGGGGTACGCGGAGGCCGACCCCACCGCCGACGTGGAGGGCTTCGACGCGGCGGCCAAGGCCGCGATCCTCGCCTCGCTGGCGTTCCACACCCGGGTCGGGGCGGCCGACGTGCACCGCGAGGGCATCACCGAGGTGACCGCCGCCGACATGGCCAGCGCCCAGGCCATGGGCTGCACGATCAAGCTGCTCTGCATCGCGGCGCGGGGTGTCGACCCGGCCGGCCGGGAGACGGTGAGCGTCCGGGTGCACCCGGCGATGATCCCGCGCAGCCATCCGCTGGCCAGCGTCGGCGACGCGTTCAACGCGGTCTTCGTCGAGGCCGACGCCGCCGGGCAGCTGATGTTCTACGGCCGGGGCGCGGGTGGTGCGCCGACCGCCAGCGCCGTGCTCGGCGACGTGGTGGCGGTGTCCCGCAACCGGCTCGCCGGGGTCCGCGCGGCCAGCGAGAGCGCGTACGCGGCCCTGGCGGTGCGGCCGATGGGCGAGGCGCTGACCCGCTACCACGTGAGCCTGGACGTGGCCGACCGACCGGGTGTGCTGGCCGCGGTGGCCGGCGTGTTCGCCCGGCACCACGTGTCGATCGCGACCGTGCGGCAGGGCTCGGCGGGCGGGGCTCCCGGCCGGGACGGCGACGCCGAGTTGGTCATCGTCACCCACGTGGCACCGGACGCCGCGCTCGCCGCGACGGTGGTCGAGCTGCGGGGCCTGGACATCGTCCGGTCGGTGACGAGCGTGCTGCGGGTCGAGGGCGGCGCCTGACTCGTTGAACCACCGGGCGGCTCGCGCGTCCCGCCAGGTGGGTAACCCGGGGTGTGCCATCGATGGCTGCGGCAGGGTGGTCCAGGGTGCCTGATGCTCGGGTCGGTGCAGGGACAGAGGCGAGGAGAGCGACATGTGGCGGGGTCTGATCGAGGCGTACCGGGATCGGCTGCCGGTCACCGCGGCCACGCCGGTCGTCACGTTGCACGAGGGAAACACTCCGCTGCTGCCGGCGCCCGTGCTCTCGGCTCGGCTGGGCTGCGACGTCTACCTGAAGGTGGAGGGCGCCAACCCGACCGGCTCCTTCAAGGACCGGGGGATGACCCTCGCGGTCTCCAAGGCGGTCGAGGCCGGTAACAAGGCGATCATCTGCGCCTCCACCGGCAACACCAGCGCCTCCGCCGCGGCGTACGCGGCACGTGCCGGGCTGACCTGCGCGGTGCTGGTGCCGCAGGGCAAGATCGCGTTGGGCAAGCTGGCCCAGGCGCTGGTGCACGGGGCGAAGCTGCTCCAGGTGAGCGGTAACTTCGACGACTGCCTCGCGCTCGCCGCCAAGCTGGCCCAGGATCACCCGGTCGCGCTTGTCAACTCGGTGAACATCGACCGGCTGCACGGCCAGAAGACCGCCGCCTTCGAGATCGTCGAGGCGCTCGGCGACGCACCCGACATCCACTGCCTGCCCGTCGGCAACGCCGGCAACATCTCCGCGTACTGGATGGGATATTCCGAGGAGCACGCCGCCGGCACCACCACCCGGGCGCCGAAGATGTACGGCTTCCAGGCGTCCGGGGCGGCGCCGATCGTGACCGGCCAGGTGGTGCCGGAGCCGTCGACGATCGCCACCGCCATCCGGATCGGCAACCCGGCGAGCTGGACCAAGGCGCTCGACGCCCGGGACGCCTCCGGTGGCCTGATCGCGGCGGTGACCGACCGGGAGATCCTCACCGCGTACCGGCTGCTCGCCCGCGAGGTGGGGGTCTTCGTCGAGTTGGGCAGCGCGGCCAGCGTGGCCGGTCTGCTCCAGCAGGCCGCGGCGGGCGCGGTTCCGGCCGGCTCGACTGTCGTCTGCACGGTGACCGGTCACGGCCTGAAGGACCCGGAGTGGGCGATCTCGACCGCGCCCGCCCCGGTGACCATCGAGAACGACTCGCTGGCTGCGGCTCGCGCGCTCGACCTGGCCTGAGAGCGGTAGCGTCCGGCGGCGGTGGGACGCGGCCGGGGGCGGCGGGGGCTCCGGTGATCGAATCCGGCACACTTTCCCCTATCCCCGCCCGCATTCTCTTTCAGGAGTGAGCCAGGCCGATGTCGCTGCTCGCCAGATTCAGCCTCGCCAACCGAGGGCTGGTCGCCCTCATCGCGGTGGTGATTACGGCGTTCGGAGCGTTCGCCGTGCCGTCGCTGAAGCAGCAACTGCTGCCGTCGCTCGAGTTCCCTGCCGCGTTCATCGTGGCCGCCTACCCCGGCGCCGGTCCCGAGATCGTCGAGTCGCAGGTGACCGAGCCGATCGAGAACGCCCTGCAGGGCATTCCCGGGCTGGACAAGGTCACCTCCACGTCCCGCGAGGGATCGGCCACGGTCCAGGTGCAGTACGAGTTCGGCACCGACCTGGACGACGTGGTCAACAAGATGCAGACCGCGCTGAGCCGGATCGACGCCCAGTTGCCGGAGAGCGTCGACCCGCAGGTCATCGCGGGGAGCACCGACGATCTGCCGGCGGTGGTGCTGGCCGCGGCCGGCGGCGCCGACGAGCGGGCGCTCGCCGAGAAGCTGCGCGCGACAGTGGTGCCGGAGCTGGAGGGCATCGAGGGCGTCCGTACGGTCGAGGTGACCGGGACCCGCGACGACGTCGTGGTGGTCACCCCGGACCCGGCGAAGCTGGCCGCGGCGAAGGTCCAGCCGACCGCGATCGGCGCCGCGTTGAAGACCAACGGCGTGTCGGTGCCGGCCGGCGCGGTGACCGACGGCGGCCTGGCCCTTCCGGTGCAGGTCGGCACGCCGATCGCCACCCTGGACGATCTGCGCGGCATCATCGTCGCGCCCGGCGCGACACCGGTTCGTCTCGGTGACGTGGCGGCGGTCGAGCAGCAGCTCCCCCCGGCCACCGCGATCACCCGGACCAACGGCAAGGACAGCCTCGGCATCGCCGTCACGGCTGCCCCGGACGGCAACGCGGTGGAGATCTCGCACGAGATCCGGGACCGCCTGGCCGACCTGAAGGACGCCTCCGGCGCGGAGCTGACAGTGGTCTTCGACCAGGCGCCGTTCGTGGAGAAGTCGATCGAGTCGTTGACCACCGAGGGCCTGCTGGGTCTGGTGATGGCGGTCATCGTCATCCTGGTCTTCCTCCTGTCGGTGCGTTCGACTGTGGTCACCGCGGTCTCCATCCCGCTCTCGGTGCTGGTGGCGTTGATCGCCCTGTGGATCGGCGACTACTCGCTCAACCTGCTGACCCTCGGCGCGCTGACAATCGCGGTGGGCCGGGTGGTGGACGACTCGATCGTGGTGTTGGAGAACATCAAACGACACCTGGAGTACGGCGAGGAGAAGCGGCAGGCGATCGTCACCGGCGTTCGCGAGGTGGCCGGCGCGGTGACCGCGTCCACCCTCACGACGGTGGCGGTGTTCGCACCAATCGCCCTGGTCGGCGGGTTCGTTGGGCAGCTCTTCGCGCCGTTCGCGATCACGGTGACGGTGGCGCTGCTCGCCTCGCTGCTGGTCTCGCTGACCGTGATCCCGGTGCTGGCGTACTGGTTTTTGAAGCCGCGCGGCGGCACCGTCGACGACGAGGCGGTGCGCCGCGGCGCCGAGGAGAAGGAGCTGCGCAACCCGTTGCAGCGCGCGTACCTGCCGGTGATCGGGTTCGCCACCCGCAAGCGGTCGACCCGCTGGATCACCGTCGGGCTCGGCCTGCTGGTGCTCTTCGGCACCTTCGGGTTGGCGCAGAAGTTGGAGACGAACTTCCTGGACGACTCCGGTCAGGACACGCTCAGCTTCCGGCAGGAACTGCCGGCGGGCAGCGGCCTGGCCGCCACCGACGCGGCGGCCAAGCAGGTCGAGGCGGTCCTCGGTCGGGTCGACGGGGTCGAGACGTACCAGGTGACCGCCGGCGGGGGCGACACCCCGTGGGCGGGTGGCGGAGGCAACAACGTCGCGAGCTGGTCGTTGGCGCTCGACGGCGACACCGACGCCAAGCAGGTCCGTGAGGAGCTGCGCCGGGAGTTCGACAAGATCGGCACCAGCCTGGGTGAGGTCAGCTTCGGCGGTGGCCAGGACGCCTCGACCAGCCAGCTGGAGGTGGTCGTCCAGGCCGGTGACCCGGAGGTGCTGACCCGGGCCGCCGAGGCGGCCCGGACGGCGATGGCAGGTGTCCCGGACGTCGAGGACGTCACGACGAGCCTCGCGGAGCGGGTGCCGAGGGTCGACGTGACAGTCGACCGGGTCGCCGCCGGACGGGTCGGCCTCACCGAGGCCGCCGTGGGTCAGCTCGTGTCGCAGGCGTTCCGTGGCGCTCCGCTGGGGCAGGTGGCGCTCGACGGCCGCCAGCAGGACGTGGTGCTGCGGCTGAGCGCGACCGCGCCGGTGTCGCTGGAGCAGCTGCGGGCCCTTCCGATCGGGCCGGTGAAGCTGGACGACATCGCGGACGTCACCCAGGCCGAGGGGCCGCAGCAGGTCACCCGGATCGACGGCGACCGCAGCGTGTCGGTGACAGGTGCCGCGACCGGTTCGAACCTGGGTGCGACCACCAAGGAGTTGCAGAAGCGGCTCGACGGTATCGACGTCCCGGGGGCGAGCTTCACCATCGGTGGGGTCAGCGCCGATCAGGCGGACGCCTTCGGTGACCTGGGCCTGGCGGTGCTGGTCGCCATCGCGATCGTGTTCCTGATCATGGTGGCCACGTTCCGGAGCCTCACGCAGGCGTTGATCCTGTTGATCTCCATTCCGTTCGCGTCGACAGGCGCGATCGGTCTGCTGCTGGTGACCGGGACGCCGCTGGGAGTGCCGGCGCTGATCGGTGTGCTGATGCTCGTCGGCATCGTGGTGACAAACGCGATCGTGCTGCTCGATCTGATCAACCAGTACCGGGCACAGGGCATGGGGGTCCGGGAGGCGGTGGTCGAGGGTGGCCGGCGCCGGCTGCGCCCGATCCTGATGACCGCTGTCGCGACGATCTTCGCGTTGCTGCCGATGGCCCTCGGATTGACCGGCGAGGGTGGCTTCATCTCGCAGCCTCTGGCGGTCGTGGTGATCGGCGGCCTGCTCAGCTCGACGCTGTTGACGCTGATCCTGGTGCCGACGCTCTACACGATGGTGGAGCACACCAAGGAGTCGCTGCGGGAGCGTCGTCGTCGGCGGCGCTCCGGCGACCCGACGGTGACCGCGCCGACCGGACCGACCGCGCCGGAGGGCGTCGAGCCGGACGGCCCGAACCAGGTGGCAGTGCCGACGAGCGCACCGGCCTCGACGCCTGCCGAGGGTTCGCAGCCGGCGGCGGCACGCCCCACCCCGTCGGGCGCGCTCGTGGACGGCACGGACCAGTTCGAGGTGCTCCGGCTGCCCCGCAGCCGTCGCTCGCCGCTGCCCCCGTCGGAGCCGACCGAGTAGTCGGACGACATCCCGAAACGCCCTCGGCAGGCTCGCCTGCCGGGGGCGTTCGCCGTGCCCCCTCGGACACTCCGATCGGTCGACGGGCGCTGCACCTCGCGTCACGTCTTGCATACTCCAGGTAGCAATGGTGAGGTGCCGGCGAGCGGGGCGGGTGGATGACCGAGAGCGCGCATGGGTGGTCCCGGCGCGATCTGCTGCGCCGGGGGGCTCTGGTGGTGACCGGTGCGGCCGCCGGGGCGGGCGTCACCGACGTGTGGCTCACCCACCGGCGGCTGCCGCTCGCGGGCGGCCCGGCCAGCGCCACGGTCGGCAACGGGCCGCAGGACGTCGGCGCCGGGGCCGTGCCGGTCATCTGGTCGGGGTCGACCACGCAGCGGCTGGTCGCGCTCACCTTCGACGACGGGCCGGCGCCACGGTGGACGCCCATGGTGCTGGACACCCTCGCCCAGCACCGGGTGCCCGCGACGTTCTTCCTGGTCGGCGCTCAGGTCAGGAAGCACGCCGACCTCGTGCGCGACAGGCTCGCCACGCACGAGGTGGGCAACCACAGTTGGGCGCACCGGGACCTCGCCCAACTGGACGCCGCCGAGGCGTACGACGACCTGCACCGCAGCCACGACGCGATCGCCGACGTGACCGGCAGGCCGCCGCGGCTGGTCCGCCCGCCGTACGGCCACCTGGGTGGTGCGGTGCTGCACGCGGCGGCCCGGCTGAACTACCGGCTCGTGCTCTGGTCGTCGCAGATGGTGGAGCGGGAGTTTCCCGACGACCCGGCCGGCCACGCCCGGCGGATCGTGGCCGGCGTCCGGCCGGGGACGATAGTGCTCGGGCACGATGTCGGTGACCGGCGCCGTCTGGTCGCGCTGCACGGCCTCCCGGACATGATCGCCGGGCTGCGGGCGCGTGGCTACACCTTCGTCACCGTCTCGGCGCTGCTGGCACCCGGTGTGGCCCCCACGCCGACCGGGTAGGGTCCCGCTGCGTGGCGTCCACCCTCGCGGTCCTCACCGGCAACCGGAGCTTTCGCAACCTCTTCCTCGCCGAGTTGGTGGTCTTCGGCGCCGACTGGTTCGTCATGGTGCCGCTGCTGGTGCTGCTGCCCCAGTTGACCGGCAGCGGGGTCTGGGGCGCACTCGTGCTGGCGGTGGACACCGGCATCGTGGCGCTGCTGCTGCCGTACACCGGCACGATCGCCGACCGCTTCGACCGCCGCAAGATCATGATCGCCGCGAACGTGGCCGCGCTGGCCGGCGTGCTGCTGCTCCTCGGCGTGCGCAACCGCGGTACGGCGTGGCTGGCGCTGGTGGCGATCGGGGTCGTCGCGGTCGCCAAGGCGTTCTACTCACCGGCCGCCCAGGCCGCGCTCCCCAACGTGTTGGAGCCGCACGAGCTGGCCGCCGGTAACGCCGTGGCCGGCTCGGCCTGGGGCACCATGACGGTGGTGGGCGCCTCGCTGGGTGGTGTGCTCAGCTCGGCTGCCGGCCCGTACGCCTGCTTCTGGGTGGCGGCGGTGGGCCTGGCGCTGGCCGCGGGCCTCGCCACCCGGATCCGCCGGCCCCTGCAGGCGGCCCGCGACCCGAAGCTGCCGGCGCAGCGCACCTGGTCGGCGGTCCGCGAGGCGCTCGGCTACATCGGGCACCGGCCACGGGTGCTGGCGCTGGTCACGGTCAAGTCGGCGGTCGGCCTGGGCAACGGCGTGCTGACCGTGTTTCCGCTGCTCGCCGGCGTTTACGGGGTCGGTTCGCTGGGCGCCGGCCTGCTCTTCGCGGTCCGCGGGGCCGGTGCCCTGGTCGGGCCGATCCTGATGCGCCGGGTGTTGACCAACAGGTCCTGGCTGCTGCCCGGACTCGCGCTGTCCATGTCGCTCTACGGTCTGTCCTACCTGGGTACGTCGGTGGTCCGCTGGTTCCCGCTGGTCCTGCTGCTGGTGTTCGTGGCGCACTTCGCGGGCGGCAGCAACTGGGTGATGTCGAATTTCGCCCTTCAGGGCGAGGTGCCGGACCGGCTGCGCGGCCGGGTCTTCGCCACCGACATGATGCTCGCGACGCTTGCCATCTCGGTGAGTCAACTGGCGGTGGCCCTGGTGGTGGACGTGGTGGACGAGCGGGTGGTGCTGGCCGGCTGCGGTCTGGTCACCCTCGTGTACGCGGTCGGTTGGCGGATCGCCACGCGCCGGCTCTCCCTGACCGATCCGGCCACCGAGCCGGTACCCAACCCGGCCGGCTGAGGACCCGGCGGCCCCATGTGCGGGCGGCGGGCCGGACCGCCGCCTGGACTCCGCCTCGGCTCGCCCACGGACTTTGACTCAGGCCCTAGCATGAGCGCGTGCCGACGAACTTCACCGCCGGGCCGGTCCGGGTCCGGGTCCCCGCGACCAGTGCCAACCTCGGTCCGGGCTTCGACGCGCTGGGGCTCGCCCTCGGGCTCCACGACGACCTGGCCGCCGAGGTCGCGCCCGCCGGCGTCCAGGTGACGGTCACCGGGCAGGGCGCGGGTGAGCTGCCGGACGACGACCGGCACCTGGTGGTCCGGGCGATGCGTGCCACCTTCGACGTTCTCGGCGGGCAGCCCGGCGGCCTGAGCGTCGAGTGTGTGAACCGCATTCCGCAGGCGCGCGGCCTGGGGTCGTCGTCGGCAGCCATCGTCGCCGGGGTGCTGCTGGCCCGTGCCCTGGTCGTCGACGGCGAGCGTCGTCTGGACGAGCCGGGTGTGCTCCGGCTGGCCGCCGAGATCGAGGGCCATCCGGACAATGTCGCGCCGTGCCTGCTCGGCGGTTTCACCGTGGCCTGGTCCGAGCCGGGCGGCGCTCGGGCGGTGTCCCTTCCGGTCGCCGTCGACGTACGACCCACGGTTTTCGTACCGGCCGAGCGCGGTCTGACCGCGACCGCGCGGGCGGCGCTGCCGGCCACCGTGCCCCACGCCGACGCCGCGTTGACGGCGGGGCGGGCGGCATTGCTGGTGCACGCGCTCACCACGGCTCCGGCGCTGCTGCTGCCGGCGACCGTCGACCGCCTCCACCAGGATTACCGCGCACCCGGGATGCCCGGCACATCTGCCCTGGTCAGCGAGTTGCGCGCGGCAGGTGTGGCGGCTGTGGTCAGTGGGGCCGGGCCGAGCGTGCTGGCGCTCAGCGAGCCGCCGCCGAGCCTCGACGCGGGAACAGACTGGCAGATCTGGCAGTTACCGATAGACGTCAGCGGTGCCCGGGTCGCCCGGGGTAGACTGGGACACGCCGAGCGGGACCCTGTTGCCGCAGGTCGGAAGAGTTGATTACGCTCTAGACCTAGCACAGCCGCGAAGCACGCGATCTCCTGCGGGGCGGCGCACCCCCGAAGCTCTCGGCGGTCAGCCCGTCACCCCTGCCAAGGCCCACGCCGCACCGCAGTTTCCACAGGTCGCCGCAGACGGCGAGACCTGCTCACCGACTTTTGGTGGGTCGGGAAACCACCGGCTGCTGTGTCACAGACTCCCGCGACGCGTCCTTGCGAGGCGGGTGCACCGAGGCCGCCCGGCCACCTGAGCTCCGACTCCGGGCAGTCCCGGCCTTATCGAGGGAAGGAATCCATTGAGCGACACCACCGACGTGACGTCGGATGTTTCCAACGTCGCTGGCGATGCCACCGCTGCCGCTCCCGCCCGTCGTCGGCGCAGCGGCACCGGTCTGTCGGCGATGCTGCTGCCAGAGCTGCAGAGCCTGGCCGCGTCGCTCGGCATCTCCGGCACGGCTCGCATGCGCAAGGGTGAGCTGATCGCCGCGATCTCCGAGCGGCAGGGCGGCAACGCCGCCGGGACCCCTCGACCGCGAGCCGAGGTCGCGGCTGCGGCCGCTCCGGCCCGTGAGGAGGTGCGGGAGAGCGTGGATCGCCCGGCGACCGAGGGCCGCAACACCGAGCAGGCGTCGGCCGAGCCGGCGACTGCGACCGAGGGTCGTGGTCGTACCCGGCGCAGCCGGACCGCCCCGGCCGAATCCCGTGCCTCCGAGGCCAGCACCTCTGAGGCGCGCACTTCTGAGCCGCGGTCCTCTGAGCCGCGTGCTTCTGAGGCGCGCACTTCTGAGGCGCGCACTTCTGAGGCGCGTTCCGCTGAGGTCCGCTCCTCCGAGGCTCGCACCGACGAGGTGGAGGCCGGCGAGCGGCCCGAGCGCGGCGAGAACCGTCGCGACCGCGCCGAGCGCAACGACCGCGCCGAGCGCTCCGACCGTGGTGAGCGGGCCGAGCGCAACGATCGGGGCGAGCGTGCCGACCGGACCGACCGTGGCGAGCGGACCGACCGTAACGATCGGACCGACCGCAACGATCGGACCGACCGCAACGATCGCGGCGAGCGTAACGACCGTGGTGAGCGGGCCGAGCGCAACGATCGGGGCGAGCGTGCCGACCGGGGCGAGCGGACCGAGCGCAACGACCGGAGCGACCGCAACGACCGGGGCGAGCGCGCCGAGCGCAACGACCGTTCGGAGCGTGCCGACCGCAACGACCGCGGTCAGCGTGTCGAGCGGGACAACGACGACGATGACGGTGAGGGCGGCGGTCGGCGTGGCCGGCGTAGCCGCTTCCGCGACCGTCGGCGCGGCCGTGGCGAGCGGGCGGAGACCGGTGGCGACACCGGTGGCCGTGAGCCGCAGGTCGGCGAGGATGACGTGCTCGTCCCCGTGGCCGGCATCATCGACGTGCTCGACAACTACGCCTTCGTGCGGACGACCGGTTACCTGGCCGGCCCGAACGACGTGTACGTCTCGATGTCCCAGATCAAGAAGTACGGTCTGCGCCGTGGTGACGCGATCACCGGTGCGGTGCGTGCGGCCCGCGAGGGCGGCAACACCGGTGACCAGCGGCGGGACAAGTACAACCCGCTGATGCGGCTGGACACGATCAACGGGATGGAGCCGGACGAGGCGCGGCGGCGGCCGGAGTTCTACAAGCTCACGCCGCTCTACCCGCAGGAGCGCCTGCGGTTGGAGACCGAGCCGCACATCCTGACCACCCGGGTCATCGATCTGGTCATGCCGATCGGCAAGGGCCAGCGGGCGCTCATCCAGTCTCCGCCGAAGGCGGGTAAGACGATGGTGCTCCAGGCGATCGCGAACGCGATCACCCGGAACAACCCGGAGTGCCACCTCATGGTGGTGCTTGTCGACGAGCGGCCTGAAGAGGTCACCGACATGCAGCGGTCGATCAAGGGCGAGGTCATCGCGGCCACGTTCGACCGTCCGCCGCAGGACCACACGACGGTGGCGGAGCTGGCGATCGAGCGGGCCAAGCGCCTGGTCGAGCTGGGCCACGACGTCGTCGTGCTGCTCGACTCGGTGACCCGGCTCGGCCGGTCGTACAACCTGGCGGCGCCGGCCAGCGGCCGGATCATGTCGGGTGGTATCGACTCCACCGCGCTCTACCCGCCGAAGCGCTTCCTCGGCGCGGCCCGCAACATCGAGAACGGCGGGTCGCTGACCATCATCGCCACGGCGCTGGTGGAGACCGGGTCCATGGCGGACACGGTCATCTTCGAGGAGTTCAAGGGCACCGGTAACGCGGAGCTGAAGCTGGACCGGAAGATCGCCGACAAGCGGACCTTCCCGGCCATCGACATCAACCCGTCCGGCACCCGGAAGGAAGAGGTCCTGCTCGCGCCCGAGGAGCTGGCCATCATCCACAAGCTCCGGAAGGTGCTGCACTCGCTGGACTCGCAGGCGGCGATGGACCTCCTGCTGGACCGGCTCAAGCAGTCCCGCACCAACATCGAGTTCCTGATGCAGATCGCGAAGTCCACGCCGGGGGAGTAACCATCCCCGGTTGACCGACGACGAAGGGGCACGGCCATCGCGGCCGTGCCCCTTCGTCGTGTCCGCCCATCGTCCTTTGCTCTGCTTCAACCGGCGCAACACTTCGGGGCGCTTCGTGTTGCGTCCGTTGAAGCAGAGCAAAGGGGACCGAGGGGGCGGCCGGCCCTGCTCGCAGGCCACCAGAGGGGGGGGTCGGCGCGGGGCCAGGAGCCGGGGTTGGCGGAATTTTCCTTCGGTTCAGTCGACAGGTCTTGAAACTTCTATTCACTGGCGGGTTGACTGTCGTCCATGCGTACCCGCAGACCATCCGCCCGTCGCACCGGCGTCCTGCTGCTGACGCCGCTGCTCGCCCTGGCCGTGCCGCTGCCGGCCACCGCCGCGCCGCCGGCGCCGTCCGTGGCCGACCGGCCCGTGGCGTCGCCGCCCTCGCTCCCGGCCACCGCCGCGGAGGACGCGCCGCCCGCGTCGTCCCACCCGGCCGACTCGGTCAGCCTGGCTGCCGACCCGGCCGCCACGACCGCCTCGGTCGCCGCCGCCGGCGGGCTGGAGCCGGCCGGCGGCCTGGAGACCACGAAGGCCACCCGTCCGGTCGCGCCGGGCGTGCAGCTCACCTCCTTCGACAGGTACGACGCCGACGGCTGGCTGCGCGCCGACGCCCTCACCACCGACCTCGCCGGCGGGTCCACGGTCGACTACGTCAACTCCGGCGCGGTCAGCCGAGCCGAACCGCTACGCGAGGCGGTGGACGACTCGCGGGCGGTCGCCGCGGTCAACGGCGACTTCTTCGACATCAACAGCTCCGGGGCCGCCCAGGGCGTCGGCATCCGCGACGGCGAGCTGGTCCAGTCGGCGGTCGGCGGTCACCGCAACGCCGTCGCGGTCACCGCCACCGGGATCGGTCGGGTGGTCGAGGTGAACTTCGACGGCAGCGCCACCCTGCCCACCGGGCCGGTGGCGTTGACCCAGTTCAACAACATGGTGCAGGCCGACGGCATCGGCGCGTTCACGGAGCTGTGGGGGACGTACTCCCGGCAGCGTGCCGTGGAGGGCGCGGCCCGGGTGGTCGAGGTGACCGTGACCGGCGGCCGGGTGGCCGCGGTGGCGGGCGTGGCCGGCAGCGGCCCGGTCGTCGCCGGCACCACCGTGCTGCTCGGCCGCGACGCCGGCGCGGACGCGCTGGCCGGGCTGCACGTCGGTGACCCGGTCGCGGTGACGTGGCGGCCGAAGTCGTCCGACGGGAGCGCCCTGCACGCGGCGGTCGGGGGCGGCAACGTCCTGGTCCGTGACGGCGTCGTGCAGAGCATCGCCGATGCGACACTCGCCCCGCGTACGGCGGTCGGTTTCAGCGCCGACGGCCGAAAAATGATCATGCTGACGGTGGACGGTCGGCAGGTCGACAGCCGCGGCGTGACGCAGACCGAGATGGGCCGGATGATGGCCGAGCTGGGTGCCCGGGACGCGCTCAACCTCGACGGTGGCGGATCGTCCACGCTGCTGGCCAGGGAGCCGGGCGCGTCGGCAGTGCAGGTGGAGAACGGCCCCTCCGACGGCAGCGAGCGGGCGGTGCCCAACGGCCTGGCCATCTACGCGCCGAAGGGCAGCGGCAGGCTCACCGGCTACTGGGTCGAGACGGCCAGCGATCCCACCGCCGCCCCGGGCGTCTCACCGGTTCGGGGTGGCCGGCCCGACCGGGTCTTCCCCGGGCTGACCCGCACACTCACCGCGGCCGGCTACGACGAGACCTACGGCCCGGCGGCGGGTGCGCCAACCTGGCGGGCGACCCCGGCGGTGCGCGGCCGCGTCGACAGCGACGGGGTCTTCCACGCCGGCGCGCCGGGCGCCAGCACGGTCTCCGCCGCACGGGGTCGGGCGACCGGCTCGCTGGGCCTCACCGTCCTGAGCCCGCTGACCCGGCTCGGCGCCACGGTGCCACGGATCGGGCTGACCGGTCGGGACGGCAACGCCCTGGTCGGAGTGGTCGGCTACGACGCCGAGGGCAACACCGCGCCGATCGAGCCGGCGGACCTCACCCTCGACTACGACCGCGACCTGCTGCGGATCGCCCCGAGCCCGGACGGCAACCTCACCGTCACCGCGCTGCGCGACACCGGTTCCGCAGTGGTGACCGTCCGCGTCGGACGGGCGAGCACCGTACTGCCGGTCACGGTCGGGCTGACCGACGTGCCGGTCGCCGGCTTCGACGACGCGGCGTCCTGGCGGTTCAGCCAGGCCCGCGCCAGCGGCTCGGTCGCGCCGGCGCCGGGTCACACCGGCACCGGCCTGAAGATGTCGTACGACTTCAGCCAGTCCACCGGCACCCGGGCCGCCTACGCCGAACCGCCGGCCTGGATCGAGGTGCCCGGCCAGCCGCAGGCCTTCGGCATGTGGATCCACGGCAACGGCACCGGGGAGTGGCCGAGCCTGCACCTGCACGACGCGCAGGACACCCAGCACGTGCTGCGCGGCCCGCTGATCACCTGGACCGGCTGGCGGTACGTGGAGTTCGCGGTGCCGGCCGGGGTGCAGTACCCGGTACGGGTGCGCCGCTTCTACGTGGCCGAGACCAACGCCGCAGCGCAGTACACCAGCGAAGTGATCATCGATGACCTGGTGGCGAAGGTGCCGCCGACAGTCGACGTGCCCGCGGTGGCCCCGCGCACCGACCGGGTGGTGGTCCGCGACGGCACGGTGGACGGCGCCCCCTGGCGGTTCGCGGTGCTCTCCGACGCCCAGTTCGTCGCCGCCGACCCGGACAGCGACCTGGTCGCCCAGGCCCGGCGGACGCTGCGCGAGGTGAAGGCCGCCCGGCCGGACTTCCTGCTGATCAACGGCGACTTCGTGGACACGGCCTATCCGGCCGACTTCGCGCTTGCCCGACGCATCCTCGACGAGGAGTTGGGCGACGCGCTGCCCTGGTACTACGTCCCGGGCAACCACGAGATCATGGGTGCCCCGATCAGCAACTTCGAGGCCGCGTTCGGCGCCACCTCCCGGGTGTTCGACCACGCAGGCACCCGGTTCGTCACGCTGAACTCGTCCACCGGGACGCTGCGCGGTGGCGGCTTCGACCAGGTGCGGATGCTGCGCGAGACGCTGGACGCGGCGGCCACCGACCCGCGCGTCGGCTCGGTCGTCGTCCTTCACCACCATCCGGCGCGGGACCCGAGCCCGGCGCAGGCCAGCCAGCTCGGCGACCGCAAGGAGGCAGCGCTGCTGGAACAGTGGCTGGCCGACTTCCAGCACCGCACCGGCAAGGGCGCGCTGTTCGTGGGCGGGCACGTCGGCACCTTCCACGCCGACCGGGTCGACGGGGTGCCCTACGTGATCAACGGCAACTCGGGCAAGACGCCGTCGACACCCGCCGACCAGGGCGGCTTCACCGGCTGGACGGAGTTCGGCGTCGACCCGGTCACCCCGGCCGAGGCCGACCGCGCCCGTCGCGACCCGCTCGCCGAGGGGCCACGCTGGGTGGACGCGGAGTTCCACGCGCACACCGACCGGCTCACGCTCGTCGCGCCGGCCAGCGTCGCGGTCGGCGCCCCGGCGGCGGTCACCGCCACGCTGACCCAGCCCGGCGGCCGTACGGTCCCGGTGGCCGCTCCGGTCAGCGCCGACTGGACCGCCTCGCCGAACCTGCACATCGGCTCGGCGGCCGGTGTGCGCCCGTGGCACACCGCCCGCTTCGACCCCGCCACCGGCACACTCACCGCGGTGCGCCCCGGCGCACCCGTACGCCTCACCGTCACCGTCAACGGCGTCCGCGCCGACGCCACCATCACGCCCACCCGCTGAGATCGTGCGGGCCCTCTGCCGTCGACTGACGGCGAGGGGCCCGCACACCTCGAAAGTCGCCGCCGGCCACCTGGAAGGCGCTGAGGCCGAGGGCCCGCCACATCTGGACCACCTGGGCGCGGTCGTCGATCCGGCGGTTCGGTCGACGGCGGGTGGGGTACGCGGCGGCGGCTCCCAGGGTGCGCGAATGCCCCGGCCGGCGGCGGGAATGCGGACGGGTAGGCACGTGTTGACGATGCCGGACGAGGTGTGCGGCCCGCTTGCCGGGTCGGCTCAGGCCCATGGCACACTGGTCAATCGGCCACCGGTTCCGGTTCACGCCCGAGCCCGTCGTGTACGGCGCGACGAGTGATGACGGCGACCCGGCGACCACCAACGAGAGGACCGAGGCGAGATGAAGGCAAACATCCACCCGGAGTACGTGACCACCGAGGTCAGCTGCTCCTGCGGTAACACGTTCACGACCCGCAGCACCGCCAAGGGCGGGGCGATCCACGTCGAGACCTGCAGCGCCTGCCACCCGTTCTACACCGGTAAGCAGCGCGTTCTCGACACCGCCGGCCGGGTCGCGAAGTTCCAGCAGAAGTACGCCAAGGTTCAGGCCAAGAAGGCCAAGTAACTCCCCGTTCGGCGCCCGTGTCCGGTTCTTCACCGGACACGGGCGCCGTCCGCGTTCTGCCTGTTTCCGCCCGGCGTCCGACCTTCGAGTCGGCCGGCGTCGCATCCTCGAAGGAGCATCCGCAGCATGAGCAGCGAGCGTCTGGCCGGCCTCCTCGACGAGTACGCGGAGCTGGAGAAGCGGCTGGCCGACCCGGCCATCCACGCCGACCAGGCCACCGCGCGCCGGGTGGGTCGCCGGTACGCCGCGCTGGTGCCGCTGCACAAGGCCGCCGGTGAGCTGGAGCAGGCACGCGCCGACCTGGCCGCGGCCCGCGAGCTGGCAGCCGAGGACCCCTCGTTCGCGGCCGAGACCGAGGCGATCGCGGCGTCCCTGCCGGGACTGGAGGAGCGCCTCGCCGAGCTGCTCATCCCGCGTGACCCGCATGACGCCAAGGACGTGATCGTCGAGATCAAGGCCGGTGAGGGTGGCGAGGAGTCGGCGCTGTTCGCCGGCGACCTGCTGCGGATGTACACCCGGTACGCCGAGCGCCACGGCTGGATCACGGAGGTGATCGACGCGCAGGACTCGGACCTCGGTGGGGTCAAGGACGTCTCGCTGTCGATCAAGACGAAGGGCGTACCCGAGGGTGGCAACGGCGTCTGGTCGCGGCTCAAGTGGGAGGGCGGCGTGCACCGGGTGCAGCGCGTCCCGGTCACGGAGTCGCAGGGCCGGATCCACACCAGCGCGGCTGGCGTGCTGGTGCTGCCCGAGGCCGAGGACGTCGACGTCACCATCGACGCCAACGAGCTGCGCATCGACGTGTTCCGGTCGTCCGGGCCGGGCGGCCAGTCGGTGAACACCACCGACTCGGCGGTGCGGATCACCCACCTGCCGACAGGCATCGTCGTCTCCTGCCAGAACGAGAAGTCCCAGTTGCAGAACCGGGAGCAGGCGATGCGGATCCTGCGGGCCCGGCTGCTCGCCGCCGCCCAGGAGCAGGCCGATGCCGCCGCCTCGGACGCCCGCAAGGCGCAGGTGCGGACGGTGGACCGCTCGGAGCGGATCCGCACGTACAACTTCCCGCAGAACCGGATCACCGACCACCGGATCGGCTATACCGCGTACAACCTGGACCTGGCGCTCGCCGGGGACCTGGACGGGGTGCTGGACGCCCTGGCCGAGGCCGACCGCGCCGCCCGGCTGGCCGGCGACACCGAGCTGACCCGCCGCTGACCGGACCGCCGCCGATCGATCGTGCGGGGCGTGCGGTCAGCTCGCGCGGGGGCGTGACTTCGCCCGTAGCATCTCCCGGTCGGCCTGTTCGAAGGCGACGCTGAGCGCGTCGCGCAGCCCGCCGCCACCGGACACCTCCGCGAAGCCGATGCTCACGCCGACCGGGGTGCCCGGCACCAGGGACTCCCAGTCCTCGTTGCGCACCGCCGCCTCGATCCGGCGGGCCACCTCGGCGGCCTCGGTCATGCCGGTCTCCGGGAGCACCACCACGAACTCGTCCCCGCCGTAGCGGGCCACGAAGTCACCCCGGCGCATCACCCGGTTGATCACCCCGGCGATGCGTTGCAGCACCAGGTCGCCGGAGTGGTGCCCGTGGCGGGTGTTGACCGCCTTGAAGCCGTCCAGGTCGCAGACGCCGATGACCACCCGCTCGCCCCGGGTGACGACTGCGCTGATGTACCGCTCCAGCCGGCGCCGGTTGGGCAGCCCGGTGAGCGGGTCGGTCAGCGCCTCACCCTCGTACCGTGCCGCCTCCCGGCGCATCTCCTCGTGGTCGATGCGGGCGGCGATGCCGTCGATGTAGACGTCGCGCAGCCGGTCGTTGCGTTGTGCGGCGAGCCGGAACGCCAGCCGGTCGGCCCGGTGCGCCGCCGGGTGGTCGCCGGCGCGGGCCAGCGCGATGCTGCGCAGCCGGGCCGGCTCGGCCGCTCCGAGCGTCTCGGTGGACACCCGGATGGTGTCCAGCCGGGCGACCGCCTCGATGGGTCGACCGTCCGCGATGGCCAGGCAGACCATGCCGAGCTGTCGCATGTCCCGTGCACGGGCGCTGTCCCCGCCGTGGCTGAGCAGGTGGGACGGCTCGGCCTCGCCCGTCGACTCCAGCGGGTCGCCGAGCGCGGCCTGCCGCGCCGCCGAATATCCGTACGCTGCGAGGCTGCTCGGGCGTAGCCGGCCGGCCCGCCCGCTACGGACGAACCGGGCCAGGTCGGCTGCGACGTCCCGCAGGACCCGCAGGCAGCCGTCGCTGTCCCCGTTGTGGTCCAGTGCCACGGCGTTGCGCAGCCGGATGCCCGGCGCGGCGAACGTCTCCTCCGGGATGCCGGAGGTCAACCCGAGCTGCCGCGCGCGTTCGATCGCGCCCAGGGCGTAGCCGTGGAAGCTGAGGTAGCTGTAGGCCATCGCGAGGTCGTGCCAGCCCCACGCCGTGTCCCGGTCCGGGTCCTCCACGGCGCTGAGCGCCCGGGCGGCCTTGACGAGGTGGGTGACGCAGCGGTCCAGCGCGCCCTGGTGGTGCGCGGCGAGCGCGGCCAGCGCGTTGAGGTGCCCGTGCAGGTAGGGCTCGGCGAGATCGCGAACGGCCGCCGACGCCTCCTCGATGGCCCGGGTGAACTCCGCCGTCCGACCGAGATTGATCAGCGCGGAGAGACGCTGCACGAGGGCGTCCGCGCGCGCCGCCGGGTCGGTGGTGGTGCGGATCACCCGCTCCAGCAACGCGTACGACTCCGCGGAGCGACTTGCTTCTTGCAAAGCCCGCGCCTGCGTGAGGGTGTCAACCTGGTCATGGACCCGGTCGAGCCAGCCCACCCACAACCTCCTGCCGTGTGCGTCTTGACGCACCCGTTCGTGGCGTCGTCCGTGACGCCTCATGATTGTCGCGTGACCACTCTGCCGCAACACCCCCCCGAAGGGACAGGACGTACCCGTCCGTCCGCCGCGGTCGCCCGCGCGGCGCGGGCGCTCGCCGCCGCCGGGGTGGGTCCGGCGCGCGTGGAGGCCGAGCTGCTGGCGGCGTACGTGCTGGGGGTGCCCCGGGGTCGCCTGGCGCTCGCCGACGACCTGGACGACGCCCAGCTGACCCGGCTCGACGAGCTGGTCGGCCGTCGCGCCGGTCGGGAGCCGTTGCAGCACCTGACCGGTCGGGCGGGATTCCGGCATCTGGAGCTGGCGGTCGGTCCGGGCGTCTTCGTGCCCCGCCCGGAGACGGAACTGCTGGCGGGTTGGGGTGTCGAGCAGGGGCGGGGCAGATCCGAGCCACTGGTCGTGGACCTGTGCAGCGGCACCGGCGCTGTCGCCCTGGCGGTGGCGCAGGAGCTGCCCGGGGCGCGGGTGATCGCGGTCGAGCGGTCCTCTGCGGCGCTGGCGTGGCTGCGCCGCAACGCGGCCGAGCGGGCCGCCGCGGGCGACCGCCCGATCGAGGTGGTCGAGGCCGACGTGACGGTGCCGGACCTGCTGGCCGACCTGGTGGGCCGCGTGGACGTGCTGCTCTGCAACCCGCCGTACGTGCCGGTGGAGGTGGTGGTGCCGCCGGAGGTGGCGGCGCACGATCCGGCGGAGGCGGTCTTCGGCGGCGTGGACGGTCTGGCGGTGATCCGGCCGGTGATCGGCCGGGCGGCGGCGCTGCTGCGCCCCGGCGGCGTCATCGGGGTCGAGCACGACGACACACACGGCGTGGCGGTGCCGGCGTTGTTCGCCTCCGACGGCCGGTTCGAGGCCGTCACGGAGCATCCGGACCTCACCGGCCGCCCCCGCTACGCGACCGCGTCCCGACGGGCGGACGGCCAGCACACCGCGTCCGGGCCGGCGTGGCAGACTGACTCCTCGTGATGCTCTACGACTGCCGATCGCCCGCCGATCGGGACCGCGGCATCGCTGCGGCCATCGAGGCGGTCAAGAACGGCGAGCTTGTCGTCCTCCCGACGGACACGGTCTACGGGATCGGCGCGGACGCGTTCACGCCCTACGCGGTCAAGGCGCTGCTGGACGCGAAGGGCCGGGGTCGGCAGATGCCGCCGCCGGTGCTGATCGGTTCGCGCCACACCCTGGACGGGTTGGTCTTCTCGCTGCCCACGGCAGCACGGGACCTGGTGGAGGCGTTCTGGCCGGGTGCGCTGACGATCGTGGTCGAGCACTCGCCGAGCCTCCAGTGGGACCTGGGCGACAAGACGGGCACCGTGGCGGTGCGGATGCCGCTGCACCCGGTGGCCCTTGAGGTCCTGCGGGAGACCGGCCCGATGGCTGTCTCCTCGGCCAACAAGACGGGCCAGCCGGCCGCGGTCACCGCCGAGGAGGCGCGTGACCAGCTCAGCTACTCGGTGCGCGCGTACCTGGAGGCCGGGCCCTGCCCGGACCCGGTGCCGAGCACGATCGTGGACCTGACCGGCGAGGTGCCGCAGTTGCTGCGGGCCGGTGCGATCCCGCTGGAGAAGCTGCGGGACGTCGTCCCGGATCTCGTCGACGTCCAGGGGGTCTGAGTGCCCCCGTTCACCGTCCTGCACGTCTGCATGGGCAACATCTGTCGTTCGCCGATGGCCGAGCGGCTGCTCGCCCTGGCGATGCGGGAGCGGTTGACCCGGCGTGCGCAGGACCCGGTCGCCGCCGAGGAGCTGCTGCACAGCCACAGCGCCGGCACCGGCGGCTGGCACGCGGGCGAGGAGATGAACCCCCCGGCTGCGCGCCAGGTCATCGACCGTGGCGGCGCCGTCGAGGGGTTCGCGGCGCGCAAGCTGCGCTCGGACCACATCGACGCCGCCGACCTGGTCCTGACGGCCACTGCCGACCAGCAGGAGTACGTGGTGGCGCTGCGCCCGGACGCGGCGGCCCGCACCTTCGTGCTGGGTGAGTTCGGCCGGCTGCTGGCCGCGGTGGACGCCGCCGCGTTGCCGGCGGCCGAGCCGACCCCGGAGGCGGTGTACGCCCGGGGCGTGGCCCTGGTGGCGGCGGCGCACGACAACCGGCTGGGCGCGTCGGCGCTGCCGACCGACGATCTCGACGATCCCTGGGGTCGTGGCGACCAGTGCTTCACGCGGGTCGCCGACGAGATCGAGGAGACGGTCCACCCGCTGGCCGGCGCGCTGCTGCCCTGAGCGTCGTGCGAGTTTCCTCCGGGTTTGGGGAAAACCAGGGGCGAAAGGGGCGTTCCGGGTCATTCTGAACGGGTCCTAGCGTGACCGGCTCCTGCGGGGAGAGCTGATGATCCGGGCCCGACTCGACAAACTGCTGACCGTGGTGATCGCCGGTGTGCTGGCCGGGCTGGTGCTGGCCGGGGCCGCCCTACCCGCGGCCCTGGTCTTCGGGATCGGCTTCAGCGCCCTGTCCACGCCCTACTCGGAGCTGCCCAGCACGCTGCGTACGCCGCCCACCGCCCAGCGCTCCAACCTCTACGCCAACGACGGCGCCACCCTGATCACGTCCTTCTACCAGGAGGACCGGGTGGACGTCCCGCTGCGCGAGGTAGCCCCGGTGATGCGCCAGGCCATCGTGGCGGCCGAGGACGTCCGGTTCTACCAGCACAGCGGTGTGGACCTGCGCGGCGTCGTGCGCGCCTTCACTGTGAACAAGCGGGACGGCAAGACCCGGCAGGGTGCCTCCACCCTGACCATGCAGTACGTCCGCAACGTGCTCAGCAGCGACCCCCGGCTGACCGAGCGGGAGCGCCAGGCGGCCACCGAGGTCACCACCGCCCGCAAGCTCCAGGAGATGCGGTACGCGCTGGCGCTGGAGCGGGAGCTGAGCAAGGAGGACATCCTCACCCGCTATCTCAACATCGCCTACTTCGGCGCCGGGGCGTACGGGATCGCGGCGGCCAGCAAGCGCTACTTCTCCCGCTCGCCGGCCGAGTTGACACTGGCCCAGGCCGCGCTGCTGGCCGGGTTGGTCCGCTCGCCGGACAGCGACGACCCGATCAACGGGGACGCCGACAGCGCGCTGGGGCGGCGGACGTACGTGCTCGAGCGGCTGGTGGAGACCGGTCAGGTGCCGGCCGACGCGGCGACGGCGGCGCAGGCCGAGCCGTTGCAGCTGCGGCCCAGCCAGACGCCCAACGACTGCACGGGGGTGCCCGACGGGCACAACGACTGGGGCTTCTTCTGCGACTGGTTCACCCGCTGGTGGAGCAGCCAGTCGGCGTTCGGGTCGAGTGCCGACGAGCGGCAGCGTACGTTGCGCCGGGGCGGCTTCTCCATCGTCTCGTCGCTGGACCCGGCGGTGCAGCGGGCCACCACGGAGCAGGTGCTGAAGATCTACCGCCCGACCGAGGCGCGGGCGGTGCCGACCACAGTGGTGCAGCCCGGCACCGGACGGGTGCTGGCGATGTCGGTGAACCGCACCTACAGCGTCGCCGACAACCCGGTCGGGCAGAAGAACCGTCCGAACACGGTCAACCAGCTCGTCGCCGGCGGCGGTGCCATCGACGGCTACCAGGCCGGCTCGACGTTCAAGCTGTTCGCCATGCTGGCCGCGCTGGAGTCCGGCCTGCCGCTGTCGACCGAGTTCACGGCGCCGAGCCAACTACTCACCCGGTTCCCGGCGACGGGGACGGGAAGCTGCGACGGCCGTTGGTGCCCGTCGAACGCCAGCCCGTCGTCGATGGACGGCCCCCGCACCATGTGGACCGCGTTCGGCCGGTCGGTGAACACCTACTTCGCCTGGCTGACCGAGCGGGTCGGCGCCGATCGGGTGGTGGAGATGGCCGAGCGGCTCGGCGTCGTGCTGCGCGCCGACTCCGACGAGCGCCTGGCCCGCTACGGTGCGAAGAACTGGGGCCCGTTCACCCTGGGCGTGGCCGCGACGACCCCGCTGGACCTGGCCACCGCGTACGCCACGGTGGCGGCCGAGGGGACCTGGTGCGCGCCGCTGCCGGTGGTCTCGATCAGTGACTCGGCGGGCCGGCCGGTGGACGCCGCCAAGCCGGACTGCCGGCAGGTGCTCGACACCGACGTGGCGCGGGCGGCGGCGGACGCGGCCCGCTGCCCGGTGGGCGACCAGTCGATGTACGGGCGGTGCGACGGCGCCACCGCGCCCGACCTGCGGTCCCGCCTCGGTCGCCCGGTGGCCGGCAAGACCGGTAGCTCCGAGCGGTACGAGACGGAGACGGTGGTGGCCTTCACCCCGCAGTTGGCCGTCGCCTCGATGGCGGCCAACCCGGACGACCCGCGCGACGCGGTCGGTCAGGCGGTGCAGGCGCAGATGGTGACCGCGGTGGGGGAGGTGCTCCGCGTCGCCCTGCGCGACCAGCCGGTCCGCGACTTCGTCCCGCCGAGCGAACGCGCCGCCTTCCAGACGACCGGCGCCCGCACCGGCAACTGACCCGCCCGAGGCGGCGTGGTCAGGGGGTTTGTTCGGCGTTGCGGGCGATGTTGCGGGCCATGCCGCCGAAGACCACCGCGTGGAACGGGGCCACCGACCCCCAGTAGGCGTGGCCGGCCAGCCCGCGGGGCAGGAAGACTGCGCGCTGCTGGTAGCGGCTGCGACCGCCGTCGACGGGCAGCGCCCGCATCTCCAGCCAGGCACGGCCGGGCAGTCGCATCTCCGCGCGCAGCCGCAGCAGCTCGCCCGGGACGATCTCCTCCACCCGCCAGAAGTCCAGCGCCTCGCCGACCTGGAGGCGATGCGGGTCACGCCGGCCCCGCCGCAGTCCCACCCCGCCGACCAGCCGGTCCAGCCAGCCGCGCACCGACCAGGCGAGGGGGAACGAGTACCAGCCGTGCTCGCCGCCGACGCCCTCGATGACCCGCCACAGCGCCGCCGGTGACGCGTCGACCGTGCGCTCCCGGACGTCGGTGTACGCGGTACCGCCGGACCAGTCCGGGTCGGTGGGCAGCGGCTCGGCCGGCGCGTCCGGGCCGCTCGCGTTCGACCAGCGGGTCTCCACCTGGGCGTCGCGCACCTTGGCCAGCGCCAGCGCCACCGCGTCGTCGAAGCCGGTGAGGCCGTCCGGTGGGTCGGGCACGTACCTGGCGATGTCGTGTTCGTGCGCCACGGCCTCGTGGATCAGGCTCTCCACGAGTGGGCGGGCGATGGCGTTCGGCACCGGGGTGATGAGGCCGACCCAGTGCGAGGACAGCGACGGGGTGAGCGGTCGGACCGGCACGATGATCCGTCGGCGCAGGCCGGCCACCCGGGCGTACCGCTGCATCATCTCCCGGAAGGTGAGGACGTCGGGCCCACCGATGTCGAAGCCGCGATTGACCTCGGGCGGCAGCGCGGTGCAGCCGGCCAGGTAGCGCAGCACGTCGCGGACCGCGATCGGCTGGATCCGGTTGCGGACCCACCGTGGGGTGATCATGGCGGGCAGCCGCTCGGTCAGGTAGCGCAGCATCTCGAACGACGCCGAGCCGGAGCCGATGATCACCGCGGCGCGGAGCACCGCGGTGGGCACCCCGCTGGCCAGCAGGATCCGACCGACCTCGGCGCGTGAGCGCAGGTGCGGCGAGGGGACCTCGGCGTCGGAGGCCGGCTCCGGGCCGCCCAGGTAGACGATCCGGCGTACGCCTGCCGCGCGGGCCGCCTCCGCGAAGTTGGTCGCCGCCGTCCGGTCTGCCGCCTCGAAGTCGGACCGGCCCAGCGAGTGCACCAGGAAGTACGCGACGTCCACGTCGGCGAACGCGGCGAGCAGGGTCTCCGGGCGGCTCAGGTCGCCCTCGACGATCTCGGCCGCCGAGGCCCAGGGCACGTCGCGCAGCCGTACCGCCTTGCGGGCGAGGCAGCGTACGGTGTGGCCGTCGGCGAGCAGCAGCGGCGTCAGCCGCCCGCCGATGTATCCGGTAGCGCCGGTGACGAGGCATCTCACAGCTCCCAGTCTGCGGCCCCCTAGACTCGTTCGCTGTGGAGACCGAGACGAGCACCTTCTGGGGGCCGGATTTCGCGCAGCTCAGGGCCACCGACCCGGAGATCGCCGGGGTGGTCCTCGGCGAGCTGGACCGGTTGCGCGGCGGCCTGCAGCTCATCGCGAGCGAGAACCTGACCTCACCGGCGGTGCTGGCCGCGCTCGGCTCGACGCTCACCAACAAGTACGCCGAGGGCTATCCGGGTCGGCGCTACTACGGCGGCTGCGCCGAGGTGGACCGGGCCGAGGAGATCGGCATCGCCCGCGCCAAGGAGCTGTTCGGGGCCGAACACGCCAACCTCCAGCCGCACTCGGGGGCGAGCGCCAACCTGGCCGCGTACGCCGCGCTGGTGCAGCCGGGCGACACGGTGCTGGCGATGGACCTGCCGCACGGCGGGCACCTGACCCACGGCAGCCGGGTCAACTTCTCCGGCAAGTGGTTCCGCCCGGTCGGTTACCCGGTCCGGCCGGACACCGAGCTGATCGACTACGACGAGGTTCGCGACCTGGCCCGGACGCACCGGCCCAAGCTGATCATCTGCGGTGCCACCGCGTACCCGCGCCTGATCGACTTCGCGCGCTTCCGGGAGATCGCCGACGAGGTCGGCGCGTACCTCATGGTGGACGCCGCGCACTTCATCGGCCTGGTCGCCGGGCGGGCGATCCCGTCCCCGGTGCCGTACGCCGACGTCGTCTGCGCCACCACGCACAAGGTGCTGCGCGGGCCGCGCGGCGGCATGATCCTCTGCCGCGAGTCGCTGGCCCAGCGGATCGACAAGGCGGTCTTCCCGTTCACGCAGGGCGGCCCGCTCATGCACGCGGTCGCGGCGAAGGCGGTCGCGCTGCGCGAGGCGGCCCAACCCGAGTTCCAGACGTACGCCGGCCAGGTGGTCCGCAACGCGCAGGCGCTCGCCGCCGGGCTGGCCGACGAGGGGATGCGCCCGGTGTCCGGCGGCACCGACACCCACCTCGCCCTGATCGACCTGCGGGAGCTGGGCGTGACCGGCGCGGAGGCCGAGGCCCGCTGCGACGCCGCCGCGATCACCCTGAACAAGAACGCCATCCCGTACGACCCGCAGCCGCCGCTGGTGGCCTCGGGGCTCCGGGTGGGCACGCCGAGCGTCACCACCCAGGGCATGCGCGAGGGTGAGCTGCGGCAGGTGGCCGCCCTGATCGCCCGCGCGGTGCGGACGGACCCGGGTGCGGCGGGCGGCGTCGACGAGCTGACCCGGATCGGCGCCGAGGTGGCCGAGCTGGCCGCAGCGTTCCCGGCGTACCCCCGTGGCTGAGCCCGGGGTGGTCGCGCCCGACACCGACCGGCGGTGGCGGTTGCGGCACCTGCCGGTGTTGCTGGGCGCGTCGGTGGGGCTGGCCGTGGTCGCCGCGGTGGTGGGCGCGGTGACCGGCGGCGTGACCGCCGCGCTCGGCGCGGCGGCCGGCGTGGGCGTCACGGTGTTCAGCTACACCCTCACCACTGTGGTGCTGGCCCGGGCCGACCAGATCAACCCCCAGTTGCTGCTGCCGCTCGGGCTGGGCCTGTACGTGCTGAAGTTCACCCTGTTGGGTGTCGTGCTGGTGGCGGTGGCCTCGACCGGCTGGACCGGGTTGATCCCTCTCTGCCTCGGCATCGTCGCCGGGGTGGCAGTGTGGACAGCGGTGCACCTCTGGTGGCTGACCACGGTGCACGCTCGTCGACCGCGGGGCTGACCTGCCGATCGGCCGGTCGTCCCACCCATCGGACGCGCGGGAACGTGTCGGCCTCCGGTCATTCACCGACGGGCGGAAGGGGAGTAGCGTGCCCACAGACGACGCGAGCCCCGAGATGCCCACACAACGATGGTTGTGCGGGGGGTGAGGCACAGCCTCGTCTTCCCGGCTGATATCGTTCGCCCCGTCATGGCTGATGACCAAACCCCCCGTCCCGCCGGTGAACCGGACGACTATCCGTCCGGCGCCGGTCAGGGTTGGACCGCGCTCAGCTACCTCGTCGGAGGCATGCTCGTGTGGGGTTTCATCGGCTGGCTGGTCGACCAGTGGCTCGACACCGGTGGCGTCGCCACCGGCATCGGCTTCGTGCTCGGCATGGCTGGGGGAGTCATCCTGGTCATCCGCCGACTCGGCACGCCTACTTAGGAAGGGACGCGGTGTTCGGACAGGCGAACGTCCTGGCAGCGGGCCAGGCGGAATTCCCACCCAGTGTGGAGGACTTCTACCTGCCCAGCATCCTGCCCTGGGGTGTAGAGAACTCGTATTGGTTCACCAAGTTCACGTTCATGATCTGGATCGCGGTCGGCGTCCTGATCATCTTCTTCCTGGCGACCTACCGGAACCCGAAGTTGGTGCCGACCAAGAAGCAGTGGTTCGCCGAGTCGATCTACGGCTTCGTGCGCAACAACATCTCGGTCGACATGATCGGGCACCAGGGCGTGCGGTTCGCTCCGTACTTCACGACGCTGTTCTGCTTCGTGCTGGTGACGAACGCGTTCGCGATCATCCCGTTGTTCCAGATCTCGCCGAACTCGCACATCGCCTTCCCGGCGATCCTCGCGGTGATCAGCTACGTGCTGTTCAACTACATCGGCATCCGGCACCACGGCTTCGGCAAATACTTCAAGCACGCCCTGATCCCGCCAGCACCGTGGTACATCCTGCCGCTGCTGGTCCCGATCGAGGCGTTCTCGACCTTCATCATCCGGCCGTTCTCGCTTGCCGTACGTCTCTTCGCGAACATGTTCGCCGGCCACATGCTCCTGCTGGTCTTCACGCTCGGCGGCTTCGCGATGCTGAGCGCCAACGCCTGGCTGGCACCGGTCTCGGTGGTGTCCTGGGTGATGACCGTGGCGCTGACCCTTCTCGAGGCGCTGGTAATCGTCCTGCAGGCCTACGTCTTCACGGTGCTGAGCGCCAGCTACATCCAGGGCGCGATCGCCGAAGAGCACTGATCCACGCACCAACCGTTGTCGTCCCGCGTGAGAGTCACGCGTGATAACCAGGAGGAACCACACCAATGGACGCTAGCGTTCTCGCCGAGGTCACCGGTAGCACCGCTGCCATCGGCTACGGTCTCGCCGCCATCGGCCCGGGCATCGGCGTTGGCCTGGTCTTCGCCGCCTACATCCAGTCGACCGCCCGCCAGCCCGAGTCCTCGCGGATGACCCTGCCGTACGTCTGGATCGGCTTCGCCGTCATCGAGGCGCTCGCGCTGTTCGGCATCGCCTTCGGCTTCATCTGGGCCGGCTCCGCAGCCTGATCCAGCCCTTTCGACCGGGAGGTCACCCATGTTGTTCCTCCTCGCCGCCGAGGGTGGTGAGTCAGACCACAACCCGATCATTCCGATCGGGCAGGAGATCGTGGTCGGCACGATCGCCTTCGCCGTGCTCTGCTTCGTGCTGATGAAGTTCGTCTTCCCGCGCATGGAGCAGACGTTCCAGGCTCGGGTCGACGCGATCGAGGGCGGCATCAAGCGCGCCGAGGCCGCCCAGGCCGAGGCGAACCAGCTGCTCGAGCAGTACCGTGCCCAGCTCGCCGAGGCTCGCACCGACGCCGCCAAGATCCGGGACGACGCGCGGGCCGACGCCGAGGGCATCCGGCAGGACATCCTCGCCAAGGCGCGGGAAGAGTCCGACCGGGTCATCCAGGCGGGCAAGGACCAGCTCGCCGCCGAGCGGGCCACCATCGTGCGCGAGCTGCGCGCCGAGGTCGGCACGATCGCGGTGGACCTGGCCAGCAAGATCGTCGGTGAGTCGCTTGCCGACGAGGCGCGGCGCAAGGGCACCGTCGACCGGTTCCTGAGCGGTCTCGAGAGCACGGGGGCCCGCTGATGCAGGCCGCCAGCCGGGAGTCGTACAAGGTCGCGGCCGAGCGCCTCGACGCGTACGTCCGCGGCGCGGAGCCGTCGGCGGTGACGTCCACCGCCGACGCCATCCTCTCCGTGGCGGGGCTGCTGCGGCGCGAGCCGCGGCTGCGCCGGGCCCTGTCCGAGCCGGCTCGCTCCGGCGCGGACCGGGGTGCCCTGCTCGGCGACATGCTGGGTGGGCGGATCGGCGCCGACGCGCTCGACCTGCTCGTGACGCTGGTGTCCGGCCGTTGGTCGGCACCGTCGGAGCTGCTCGACGGCGCCGAGCGCCTCGGCGTGGAGGCGCTGCTCGCCAGCGCCGACTCCGCCGGCGAGCTGGGCGAGGTCGAGGACGAGCTGTTCCGCTTCGGTCAGGTCGTGTCGGGTCAGTCGGCGCTGAGCAACACGCTTGCCGACCCGGTCGCCCCGGTCGAGCAGCGGGCCACCCTGGCCCGCGAACTGCTCGCCGACAAGGCCCGCCCGGTCACCGTCCGCCTCGTCGAGGTGGCGTTGGGCGGGTTCGGCGGTCGCTCCTTCAGCGGGGCACTCACCCGGCTGGTGGAGCTCGCCGCGGAGCGACGCGACCGGCAGGTGGCGTACGTGACCGTCGCGGCTCCGTTGAGTGACTCGGACGAGCGCCGGCTGGGAGCGAGCCTCAGCGCGATATACGGTCGAGAGGTCTCCATCAAGCAGACGGTCGACCCCCTCGTCCTGGGTGGCGTGAGCGTGCGGGTCGGCTCCGACCTGTACGACGGCACCATCCTTCGCCGCCTCAACGAGACCCGCAACGCGCTCGCGAAGCGCTGAGCGGCTTCGCCGCCCAGCAACGCGGTGGCTGCGCTACCTCAGCAATGCGGTGGCTTCGCCGCCTCGACGTTGGGGCGGCTCCGCCGCCGCAGCGCCCGGATTGACAGACGCCATTCGGACCGGTCGGTACTAGGTATCCCGGGCCCCTGAATTTTAAGGAAGCAGAGGATGGCCGAGCTGACCATCTCGACGGAGGAGATCCGCGGCGCCCTGGAGCGCTACGTCTCCTCCTACTCGTCCGACGTCTCCCGCGAGGAGGTCGGCACCGTCGCCGACACCGGTGACGGTATCGCCCACGTCGAGGGCCTGCCCTCGACCATGACCAACGAGCTCCTGGAGTTCGAGGACGGCACGCTCGGCGTGGCGTTGAACCTCGACGTCCGGGAGATCGGTGTCGTCGTTCTCGGTGACTCCGCCAAGTTGGAGGAGGGGCAGCGCGTCAAGCGCACCGAGCGGGTTCTCTCCGTTCCGGTCGGCGACGCCTTCCTCGGCCGCGTGGTCGACGCGCTCGGCCAGCCCATCGACGGGCTCGGTGACATCGCCAACGAGGGCTTCCGCGAGCTGGAGCTGCAGGCTCCGAACGTGATGTCCCGCCAGTCGGTGTTCGAGCCGCTGCAGACCGGCATCAAGGCCATCGACGCGATGACCCCGATCGGTCGGGGTCAGCGTCAGCTGATCATCGGCGACCGTAAGACCGGCAAGACCACTGTCGCCCTGGACGCCATCCTCAACCAGCGGGACAACTGGCGCACCGGCGACCCGAAGAAGCAGGTTCGCTGCATCTACGTCGCCATCGGCCAGAAGGCCTCCACCATCGCCTCGATCAAGGGGCAGTTGGAGGAGGCGGGCGCGATGGAGTACACGACCATCGTCGCCTCGCCGGCGTCCGACCCGGCCGGCTTCAAGTACCTGGCCCCGTACACCGGCTCGTCCATCGGGCAGCACTGGATGTACGGCGGCAAGCACGTCCTGATCGTCTTCGACGACCTGAGCAAGCAGGCCGAGGCGTACCGGGCCGTGTCGCTGCTGCTGCGTCGCCCGCCGGGCCGTGAGGCGTACCCGGGTGACGTCTTCTACCTGCACTCCCGCCTGCTGGAGCGCTGCGCGAAGCTCTCCGACGAGCTGGGTGGCGGCTCGATGACCGGTCTGCCGATCATCGAGACGAAGGCCAACGACATCTCGGCCTTCATCCCGACCAACGTCATCTCGATCACCGACGGCCAGATCTTCCTGGAGACGGACCTGTTCAACCAGGGCGTCCGGCCGGCCATCAACGTCGGCACCTCGGTGTCCCGGGTCGGTGGCGCCGCGCAGGTGAAGCCGATGCGCAAGGTCGCCGGTTCGCTGCGGCTCAACCTGGCCCAGTACCGCGAGCTGGAGGCGTTCGCCGCCTTCGCCTCCGACCTGGACCGCGCCTCGCAGAACCAGCTCAACCGTGGCGTCCGGCTGGTCGAGCTGCTCAAGCAGCCGAACTACTCGCCGTTCCCGGTCGAGCAGGAGGTCGTCTCGGTCTGGGCCGGCGTCGAGGGCAAGCTGGACGACATCCCGGTGGGTGACGTGCGGCGCTTCGAGGCGGAGTTCCTCCAGTACCTGCGGCACAAGCACGAGGGTGTGCTGGCCGGTATCGCCGACAACCAGTGGGGCGACGACATCGTCGGCTCCCTGGAGGCGGCGATCACCGAGTTCAAGCAGGTCTTCCTGGGCAAGGCCGACGAGCGCAAGGTCAACGACGCGCCGGCGCAGCCGCTGGAGGGCGACGAGAACCGCGAGACGGTGACCCGCTTCCGCGACAGCACTACCGACCGCCCGGCCGAGAGCTGATCCGATGGCGGCCCAGGTACGCGTTCTTCGTCAACGGATCCGCTCGGCGAAGTCGATGAAGAAGATCACCAAGGCGATGGAGCTCGTGGCGACGAGCCGGATCGCCAAGGCCCAGGCCCGGGTGCAGGCGTCCCTGCCGTACGCCCAGGCCATCACCGGTGTGCTCACGGCGCTGGCGTCCAACGCGCGGATCGACCACCCGCTGCTCACCCCGCGCGAGCGGGTGCGGCGGGCGGGCGTCCTGTTGGTCACCAGCGACCGTGGCCTGGCCGGCGGTTACAGCTCCAACGCGATCAGGATGGCGGAGTCGCTGATCGCCCGGCTGAAGGCGGACGGCAAGGAGCCGGTGCTCTACGTCATCGGGCGTAAGGGCGTCGGGTTCTACCGGTTCCGCGACCGGCCGATCGAGGCGAACTGGACCGGCTTCAGCGAGCAGCCGTCGTTCGAGGACGCCCGTGCCGTGGGTGAGACGCTGATCAAGGCGTTCACGGCCGGTGCGGACGACGCCGACGGCGGGGCCGGTGCGGACGGGGTGCTCGGCGTCGACGAGTTGCACATCGTCTACACCGAGTTCCACTCGCTGATGACGCAGAGCCCGGTCACCAAGGTGATCGGTCCGATGCAGGTCGAGGACCGGCCGCGCTCCGAGGGGCTGCTGCCGGCGTACGAGTTCGAGCCGGAGGCGGAGGCGCTGCTCGACGCGCTCCTGCCGAGGTACATCAACACGCGGATCTACGCGGCGTTGATCGAGTCGGCGGCGAGTGAGTCGGCGTCGCGTCGGCGGGCGATGAAGAGCGCCACCGACAACGCCGAGGACATGATCGAGAAGTACACGCGCGAGATGAACTCGGCTCGCCAGGCCGGGATCACCCAGGAGATCAGCGAGATCGTCGGCGGCGCCAACGCGCTGGCCGCGTCGGGAAGTGAAGTGTGATGACTGCACCAGTAGAGACCAAGACGGCCACGGGTCGCGTGGTCCGGGTCATCGGCCCGGTCGTCGACGCCGAGTTCCCGCGCGACGCCATGCCGGCCCTGTTCAACGCGCTCAACGTGACGGTGAACCTGTCCGGCGGTGAGAAGACGCTGACCCTGGAGGTCGCCCAGCACCTGGGTGACAACCTGGTCCGCGCCATCTCGATGCAGCCGACCGACGGCCTGGTCCGCGGCGCTGAGGTGACCGACCGCGGCGAGCCGATCACCGTTCCGGTGGGCGACGCCGTCAAGGGCCACGTGTTCAACGCGATCGGCGAGGTGCTCAACCTCAAAGAGGGCGAGACCCTGACCCCGGACGACCACTGGGGTATCCACCGCAAGGCCCCGGCCTTCGCGGACCTGGAGCCGAAGACCGAGATGCTGGAGACCGGCATCAAGGTGATCGACCTGCTCGCCCCGTACGTCAAGGGCGGCAAGATCGGTCTGTTCGGCGGTGCGGGCGTCGGCAAGACGGTGCTCATCCAGGAGATGATCACTCGGGTCGCCCGCAACTTCGGTGGTACCTCGGTGTTCGCCGGCGTGGGTGAGCGCACCCGCGAGGGCAACGACCTCATCGCCGAGATGACCGAGTCCGGCGTCATCGACAAGACCGCGCTGGTCTACGGCCAGATGGACGAGCCGCCGGGCACCCGGCTGCGGGTGGCGCTCTCCGCGCTGACCATGGCGGAGTACTTCCGGGACGTCAAGAAGCAGGAGGTGCTGCTCTTCATCGACAACATCTTCCGCTTCACCCAGGCCGGTTCCGAGGTCTCCACGCTGCTCGGCCGCATGCCGAGCGCCGTGGGTTACCAGCCGACCCTGGCGGACGAGATGGGCGAGCTCCAGGAGCGGATCACCTCCGTCCGGGGCCAGGCCATCACCTCCATGCAGGCGATCTACGTGCCGGCGGACGACTACACCGACCCCGCTCCGGCCACCACGTTCGCCCACCTGGACGCGACCACCAACCTGGAGCGGTCGATCTCCGACAAGGGCATCTACCCGGCCGTGGACCCGCTGGCGTCCTCGTCCCGGATCCTCGCCCCGGAGTTCGTCGGCCAGGACCACTTCCAGGTCGCCACCGAGGTGAAGCGGATCCTGCAGCGCTACCGCGACCTGCAGGACATCATCGCCATCCTCGGTATCGAGGAGCTCTCCGAGGAAGACAAGATCACCGTGCAGCGCGCGCGGCGGATCGAGCGTTTCCTCTCGCAGAACACCTACGCGGCGGAGCAGTTCACCGGCGTGCCGGGCTCGACGGTCCCGATCAAGGAGACCATCGAGGCGTTCCGCAAGATCAGCGAGGGTGAGTACGATCACTTCCCCGAGCAGGCGTTCTTCATGTGCGGCGGTCTCGAGGACCTGGAGCGCAAGGCTGAGGAGCTGATGAAGGGCTGACAGCCCGGATTCGTACCGCAAAAGACTGCCCTGGCAATGTCGGGGCAGTCTTTTGTTCATTTTCGCGTCTTACCATCGTCGCCGTCCGTTACCAGTGGTCGTCGGTCCGGCGGCACGCGAGATACGGTCGGGTCCGCGCGTTCACCAGAACGAGCGCTGACTTCTGCAACCTTTCGACGACGTGCGCCCGTCTCATGTCTGTGGGCGTAACGAACGGAGATGCACGTGGGTAAGGCCGGTAAGCGTGGCCGCAAGTCGTCCATCTGGCGGGGTGTGCCGCGCTGGGCCAAGGTGTGCACCGTCTTCGGCATGGTGCTGACCGTGCTCAGCGGCGGGGTGCTCGTCGGCACCGAGGTGCTGATGGCCCGCTACGAGGGCGCCGTCGGCAAGGCCGACCTCTTCGGTGACCAGGCGGCGGGCGCCAAGGAGAAGAAGAGCGAGATCAAGGGCCCGCTCAACCTCCTGCTTGTCGGCATCGACCCGCGTACGCCGACGGCGGCGCCGCTGGCCGACTCGATCATGGTGCTGCACGTGCCGGCCTCGATGGACCGGGCCTACCTGTTCTCGGTGCCGCGGGACCTCTACGTGCAGATCCCGGCGTTCAAGAAGGCCAACTTCTCCGGCGAGAAGACCAAGATCAACGCGGCGATGTCGTTCGGCAGTAAGGTGCCCGGCAAGAACCCCGATGCGGCGTGGGGCTTCGAGCTGTTGGCCACCACGGTGCAGAACGTGACAGGCATCAAGCGGTTCGACGGTGGCGCGATCATCAACTTCACCGGCTTCCAGAAGATCGTCGACGCGATGGGCGGCGTCGACATGTACGTCGAGAGGGAGGTGCGGTCCGAGCACAAGCAGCCGGACGGCACTGCGCGGCCTGGCAAGACGTACGGAGAGGGTTACGTCGGGCCGCAGGCGGTCTACACGAAGGGCACGCACCACCTGAAGGGGTGGCAGGCGCTGGACTACGTCCGGCAGCGGTACCCGAAGAACGGCGTTCCGGACTCGGACTACGGTCGGCAGCGCCACCAGCAGCAGTTCGTCAAGGCGATGGTCGGGCAGGCGTTCAGCGCCGACGTGGTTGCCAACCCGATCAAGCTGGACAAGGTGCTCCGTGCCGCCGGCCAGTCGCTGATCTTCAACGGTCGGGGCAACAGCGTTGTCGACTTCGGGCTCGCCCTGAAGAACATCCGCCCGAACACCATCCAGATGATCAAACTCCCCGGTGGTGGGGTCTTCGACGGCAAGACCTACAAGGGTGAGCAGTTCCAGGCAGGCGTCCCGGACTTCTTCACCGCCCTGCACAATGAACAACTGGACCCGTTCCTGCTGGAGCACCCGGAATTCCAGAACAAGACCAAGTAGCCGTGGCGTAGCTCTCCCCACCCGCCTTGGGGTCTGCTCGGCGTCACGACTAGACTTTCGGCAATCCGTCGCCGCAGCAAGGAGACAGCGTGGCACAGCAGCTTCACGTCGAGCTCGTCGCCGTCGAGGAGAAGGTCTGGTCCGGTGAGGCCGAGATGGTCGTCGCCCGGACCACCGAGGGCGAGCTCGGTGTCCTGCCGGGGCACGCGCCGCTGCTCGGCCAGCTCGCCGAGCCGGGCGAGGTCCGCATCAAGCTGGCCGGCGGCGAGCAGGTCGCGTACGAGGTGGCCGGTGGCTTCCTCTCGGTGAGCGCCGAGGGCGTCACCGTGCTGGCCGAGAGCGCAACCCCGGTCTCCGCGCAGAGCCGCTGAGTTCACACCGAGGATGGAGATCGTCGAAGGGTTCGGGATCGGCGTCGCCGTCATCCTCGTCGCGCTTCTCGTGCTCTTCGTCCGGCGGGCCGTCGTAACCCGCAGCGGTGGCATCATCCGGCTCAGCGTCCGGGTCACCACAGTCCTCGACGGGCGCGGCTGGTCACCCGGCTTCGGCCGGTTCGCGGGTGACGAGCTGCGCTGGTATCGGATGTTCAGCTTCGCGCTCCGCCCCAAGCGGGTTCTCCTCCGCAAGGATCTCGCGGTCGAGCGCCGGCGGTTGCCCGAAGGGCAGGAACGGCTCTCCATGCCAGCCGACTGGGTGATCCTCCGCTGTACGAGTCACCACGCACCGGTGGAGATCGCCATGGCGCGATCGACCGTCACCGGGTTCCTCTCCTGGCTCGAGGCCGCCCCTCCGGGGGCGGTCTCGCCGCGTATGGCCTCCCAGGACTGGCCGGCTGCCTGAGCGGCTTTTCTGTGGTCGCTCTTGTGGGTTTCCGGGGGAGCCCGGCCGGGCCGTCCGTGGTCGCTCTTGGGGGTTTCCGGGGGAGCCCGCCCGGCTCCGGGCGGTCAGGCTTGATCCCTGCGCCGGGCGGGCTCCCCCGGAAACCCGTCGTTGTCGCTGTGCGTCGCTCCGGCGCTGATGTCATCACCTGCCGTTACCGGTGTGGTTGAGTCGCGCCTTTTCGGCTTGATCGACTCGGTTTTCTTGAATTCGGGGTGTCCCTGTGGCTGGGAGGCCCCGATTTTCATGAACCCGAGTTGATCTTGGCGCTGATCGGCCGGCTGGTCGAGTCGATCACGCGCTGGTTACGCGTGGTTGTGACCAGATGGGGAACCCCACGACCGCACGGCGCTCATCTTCAGCGATTGCCGCCCGGCACCCATAGCACATCGCCTGCCGGATTTGCCGTTCTTGACAGGATGAAGAGCAGATCGGAGAGCCGGTTGAGATACTTTGCCGGGAGCGGGCTGGTCCGGTCCGGATCGTGGCTGACCAGCGCCCATGCCGCCCGTTCCGCACGCCGGGCGGTGGTCCGCGCCACGTGCAGCAGCGCCGCGCCCGCGGTGCCGCCGGGGAGGATGAAGGAGTCGAGCTTGCTCAGGCGTGCGTTGTACTCGTCGCACCAGCCCTCCAGGCGCTCGACGTACGCCTCGGTCACCCGCAGCGGCGGGTACTTCGGCTCCGGCTCGACCGGGGTGGACAGGTCGGCCCCGACGTCGAACAGGTCGTTCTGCACCGACGCCAGCACGCCCCGCAGTTCCTCGTCGAGTTGGCCCAGGGCGAGCGCGACGCCGATCGCCGCGTTGCACTCGTCGACATCCGCGTACGCGGCGATCCGTGGATCGGTCTTCGGAACCTGCTCGTTGTTGCTCAGCCTGGTCATGCCGGCGTCGCCGGCCTTGGTGTAGATGCGCGTGAGGTGGACGGCCATGACGCACAGCCTACGGATACCGGACCTGACGATCCCCGCGCGGCCGGACGCCACTGCCGGCTGGCCGGCGGTCGTGGGCCCCGGCGACGCCGGTGATCCGGCGATCCCCGATGTCGACGTCATCCGGATCTGCGGTGGGGCACGGCTGACCGGAACCGTGCACGTGGTCGGCGCCAAGAACTCCGCGCTGAAGCTGATGGCCGCCGCGCTGCTCGCACCGGGCCGCAGCGTGATCACCAACGTCCCGCGGATCACCGACATCGCGATCATGGGGGAGGTGCTGCGCCGGCTGGGCTGTGACGTCCGGTTCGACGCCGACGACCCCGTGGACCCGATGGTGGCACGGGGCGGAGTCGCCAGGTCCCGTTCAGTGACCATCGACGTACCCGAGCAACCGGGCGCGGACGCGGACTACGACCTGGTCCGCCGGCTGCGCGCGTCGATCTGCGTGCTGGGCCCGCTGCTGGCCCGCCGGGGGTACGTCCGGGTGGCCCACCCCGGCGGCGACGCGATCGGATCGCGCGGGCTGGACATGCACATCTCCGGGCTGACGCGGATGGGCGCGGAGATCTCCGGTGAGCACGGCTTCGTCATCGCCGAGGCCCCACACGGGCTGCGCGGCGCCGACATCGTGCTGGACTTCCCCAGCGTGGGTGCGACCGAGAACCTGGTGATGGCGGCGGTGCTCGCCCAGGGCACCACGATGATCGACAACGCGGCCCGGGAGCCGGAGATCGTCGACATCTGCACGATGCTCAACCAGATGGGCGCGCGGATCTCCGGTGCCGGTACGTCCACCCTGCGGATCACCGGTGTCGCCGGCCTGCACCCCGTGCGGCACGCCACGGTGGGGGACCGGATCGTCGCCGGCACCTGGGCGTTCGGTGCCGCCATGACGCGCGGCGACGTGACGGTGACCGGGCTGGACCCGGCCTACCTGGAGGTCGCCCTGGACAAGGTCGTCGCGGCCGGCGGCCTGGTCGAGACGCGAGGAGACGGCTTCCGGGTACGCATGGACGACCGGCCCCGGGCGGTGGACGTGGTGACGCTGCCGTACCCCGGTTTCGCCACCGACCTGCTGCCCATGGCGATCGGGCTGGCCGCGGTCAGCGACGGCGCATCCCTGATCACGGAGAACATCTTCGACGGCCGCTTCATGTTCGCCAACGAGATGATGCGGCTCGGCGCGGACATCAAGACCGACGGCCACCACGCCGTGGTCCGGGGGCGGGAGCGGCTGTCCGGCGCGCCGGTGCGAGCCACCGACATCCGCGCGGGCGCGGGGCTCATCATCGCGGGGTTGTGCGCGGACGGGGCCAGCGAGGTCTCCCACGTCCATCACGTCGACCGGGGCTACCCGGACTTCGTGGCCGACCTGCGTGCGCTCGGGGTGGCGGTCGAGCGGGGCACGACCCCGGAGGAGCCCGCTCTGGAGATCTGACGCCGCAGCCCGCCTGCCACCCCGGGAGCGGCGACAGTGATCGCGGTGTCAGGCGGCCTTCAGCGAGGCCCGCACGTGCCGTCGCGCGTCGTGGATGCGCGATTTCAACGTGCCGACCGGAATGACGAGATGCTCGGCGATCTCGTCGTAGGTCAACTGGCACAGGTCACGCAATACCAGAGGGGCAACGAGTTCGGGTCGGTGAGCCTCCAGTCGTTCCAGCGCATCCAGCAGGTCGAGCCGGGAGCCCGCGATGACGCTCGTCGTTCGCGGGTCGGCAGCATCGAGCGGAAGCAGTGGCGTGGACTGCTCGTCGGCCCGGCGCTTGAGGCTTCGGTACGTCTGGCGGGCGCAGTTGGCCGTGACGACGTACAGCCAGGTGGAGAACTTGGACCGTCCCGCGAAACCGCCTATGTTGCGGGCGACCTGCAGAAGGGCATCCTGGCACGCCTCTTCGGCGTCCTGCCGGCACGGGAGGAGGCGTAGACACTGCCGCATGACCTGCGGGCCGATCCTGATCAGCAGGGCATCAAGAGCCGCGGCGTCGCCCGTGGCGGCACGGCTGGCGAGTTCCTCGATTTCAAGATCTTTTGACATGCTCAGGCCCCGTTCCTCAGCGTTGCGTCGGTCATACTACGGGCGTGTCAGTGCCCGACAAGATCGGCCGATACCGCGTTCTGCGGCGTATCGGTTCCGGAGCGTTCGCTACGGTGTGGCTCGGCGCCGACGATGCTCTGGACGCCTCGGTGGCGATCAAGGTGCTGGCGGACAACTGGTCCTACCATGCCGATCTGCGGGAGCGCTTCGAGCAGGAAGCGCGGATAATGCGGCGGACGGATTCCAGTTCGCTCGTACGTGTGCTCGACGTCGGTGAGCTGTCTGACGGCCGGCCGTACCTGGTGATGCCGTACGCGGCCGGTGGCACTCTCGCCGATCGGCTCGTCTCGGGGCCGCTGCCGGTACGGGAGGCACTGCTCGTCGCGGCGGACATCGCCAGCGCGGTCACGGTGCTGCACGAGGCCGGTGTGCTGCACCGCGACCTCAAACCGTCCAATGTGTTGTTCCAGCCGGCTCCGGACCGGGATCGGGTGCTCGTCGCCGACCTCGGCCTGGCCAAGGCGCTCGCGAACGCGTCCGGGTTCACCATCGCCGCCGGCACACCCGGCTACATGCCGCCGGAGCAGGCCACGCCCGGTGGCGGCCTGGACATCCGCGCCGACGTGTACGCGATCGGCGCGACCCTGTACCACATGTTGACCGGGAACCCTCCCGACCGGGCCAGCCGTGCGGGCAGGGGTGGGCGGTCGTTGCCCAGGCCGTCTCAGGTACGGACCGGCATTCCGTCCACCGTGGATGATCTGGTGCGACGGGCGCTGCATCACGATCCCCGGCAACGCTGGCCGTCCGCGGCGGCCATGGCCGAGGAGCTGCATCGGGTCATCGCGTCGATCGATCGGGACACGGGCCGTGGCCGGTTCGTGCGGCAGTTGGCGCGGGTTGTCGGCGTCGGGGTGGCACTGATTGCGCTACTGGCGACGGCGGCATCCAGTTCCACGTGGCCGGCACGGTCGGGCTGGGTACGCGTGGACGATGTCTCCGGTGCCCTTTCCATCGCGGTGCCACCGAGCTGGGCCGGCGAGCTGAAGGACGCCGGCTGGGATCCGGTGGCGCTGCGACTTCCCGCGGGCCACGCGCCGGGTCTCGTGGTCGCCCCGGACCTGACTGCCTGGCCGGACCCGGCGAGCGGGATACCCGGTGTGTTCGTCGGTGTGAGCAAAGCCCTGCTTGCCGGTGGCACGGCACCCGCGCTGCCCAGTCACATCTCCTGCGTTCAGCAGCCCGACCGGACCGTGAACGTGGGCGGCAACCCGGCGCGGGTACGACGGTGGACATCGTGTGGCGCCTCGGTCTCGTTCAGCGAGGTGGTGCTCTCCGTGCCGCAGCGCAGCTACGGCGTCTACCTGCAGATCAAGCAGGTCGGCGATGCCGACCTGACCGACGAGCTCCTGGCCGGCCTGCGGATGTCCAACTCGCTGGTGCCGCAGG
This sequence comes from Micromonospora sp. NPDC049274, assembly GCF_040678875.1. Taxonomy (NCBI): domain Bacteria; kingdom Bacillati; phylum Actinomycetota; class Actinomycetes; order Micromonosporales; family Micromonosporaceae; genus Micromonospora; species Micromonospora sp. NPDC049274. The sequence goes on along the minus strand of NZ_JBFAQS010000002.1, from coordinate 167,394 downwards.
CCGGCCGGGTCGCGTCCGCTTACTCGTAGCAGTTCTGGTTCGCGTACTGAAGAGTCAGCTCGGTGACGGTGCCGTTTCTCGTCGCGATGCGGTAGACGGCCTTGTCGTTGCCGGGGGTCTTTACGGAGCCGCGCCCGTTTGCCGCGTCTCCGTCGGCCACCTTCCACCCCGGGTAGATCCGAAGCATCCCGGCGCTCGACATGCCGATTCGTGCTCCCTCGGGCGTCTCGATGCTGCCGTACGCGTCGATGGTGGCGATCCCCAGAGTTCGGGAGAGGTTGACATTTCCCTTGTCGGTCGGGGCGGACCGTAGTTGTGCCGGCGCGCACTCGTCCCGGTAGTCGGCGATCGGGCGGAGCATCCCTGTCGCCGTGGCCTGCTGACGGGACATTCCGAGCTTCAGCGAGCCGAGCCCGTTCGGGCCCAGGACGAGGGCGGTGCTGGTGGCGCCGCCGGACGGCCGCGCGGACGGCGAAGACGACGTGGGCGAAGACGACGTGGGCGACGCCGGCGTTCCGGTGGTGGGCGCGCTGGTCGTCTGCTCCGGCGAACCGGCCGGTGCCGCGTCGCCGCTCCGGTGCGCGGGTGACGAGCACGCCCCCACGAGCAGGAGGCAGGTGATAGTTCCGACCACAGGCATTGCACGCATCGTTGGCTCCTGGCTCATTCCACTGGGTTGTTGTCGTAGGGTTCGATGCGCCCGGACGGGATTTTGTTCGCGGCGCGGAGTCGTGAATCCGTCATCCCAGCGCGGCATCATGTCACGGCCGGAGTCGGCCTGACGCGGCCCGTTTTCTGGCCGCCGCTCAGTGCCCGCACGTCTGCACCGTCGGTCACCCTCCGGTGCGTGTCGGGCTGTTCGGCGATGGCACGCCCCTGCGGGTGAGGCGTCGAGGCGTCAGGAGCCCTTAGCCGTCGTTCAGGCTCGCCGACTAGGGTGCAGGCAGGCACTCAATCGCAGCGAGGGAGAAGCAGATGGCGGGTCGACTCGCGGTCGTCGGGGCCGGGCTGATGGGCTCCGGCATCGCCCAGGTGGCGGCGCAGGCGGGCTGGCAGGTGACACTGCGCGACCTGGACGACGCGGCCACCACCCGAGGGCTCGGCGGCATCCGGAAGTCGCTGGAGAAGTTCGCCGAGAAGGGCAAGATCGAGGCGTCCGACGTCGAGGCGACGCTCGCCCGGATCACCCCGACCACCGACCTGGAGGCGGCGGCGGACGCGGACATCGTGGTCGAGGCGGTCTTCGAGCGGCTGGAGATCAAGCACGAGGTGTTCCGCGCCCTGGACAAGATCTGCAAGTCCGACGCGGTGCTCGCCACCAACACGTCGGCAATCCCGGTCACGCAGATCGCCGCGGTCACCGAGCGGCCCGAGGCCGTCGTCGGCACCCACTTCTTCTCGCCGGTGCCGATGATGCAGCTCTGCGAGCTGGTGCGCGGCTACAAGACCAGCGACGCCACGCTCGCCACCGTGCGGGCCTTCGCCGAGGAGATCGGCAAGACGGTAGTGGTGGTCAACCGGGACATCGCCGGCTTCGTCACCACCCGGCTGATCTCCGCCCTGGTGGTGGAGGCGGTCAAGCTGGTCGAGGCGGGCGTGGTGTCGGCCGAGGACCTGGACACCGCCTGCCGCCTGGGCTTCGGGCACGCCATGGGCCCGCTGGCCACCACCGACCTGACCGGCGTGGACGTCCTGCTGCACGCCTCGAAGAACATCTACACCGACACGGCGGACGAGAAGTTCTTCCCGCCGGAGCTGCTCCAGCGCATGGTCACCGCCGGTGACCTGGGCCGTAAGACTGGCAAGGGCTTCTACACCTACTGAGAGTGACGTCGACCGGGGCGGCTGCCCGCCCCGGTCGACCCTCAGCCGTCGCGCTTGGTGGTCCAGCGGAACGTGGTCAGGCAGAGCGCCAGGCCGATCACGCACCACAGGGCGAGCACAAGCGCCACCCGGCCCAGCTCGAACGACCCGCCCGGCTCCTGGGCGCCGAAGCTCTCCGGCAGGAAGACCGCGCGCAGCCCCTGGCACATCCACTTGAGTGGGAACAGCGCCGCCACCTGCTGCATCCAGGTGGGCAGGTCGGTAAAGACGAAGAACACCCCGGAGATGAACTGGAGCACCAGGGCCACCGGCGTGACCACCGCCGAGCCGCTGCGGGCGCTGCGGGCAAGCGACGAGATGGCGATGCCGCACAGGGTGCACGCGGTCACCCCCAGCATGGACACCCAGCCGAAGGTGAGCCACCTCCCGGCGGTGCCGGGTAGGTCGAGGTCGAACAGCGCCACCGCGACGGCCAGCAGCAGCGCCGTCTCGGCGATGCCGATCGCCACCACCATGAGCACCTTGCCGGCGAACCAGACCCACTTCGGCATGGGCGTGCCCCGGTAGCGCTTGAGCACGCCCCGGTCCCGCTCGACCGGGATCCAGATGCCCAGGTTCTGGAAGCTCACAGTCATCAGGCCGGTCGCGATCATGCCGGTGATGAAGTATTGGGTGAACTTGACACCGCCGCCGATCGTGCCGTGGAAGATCGACGCGAAGATCACGATCATGATGATGGGGAAGCCCATCGTGAAGACCACGGACTCCCGGCTGCGCAGGAACTGGGTGATCTCCAGGCGGCCCTGGCGCAGGGCGAGGCTGCCGGCGCCCGGCCGCCGGCCGGGGCTAGCGGTGACAGGCGTCGCCGGCTTCGTCGTGGTCGTCATCGCGCGTGTCCGATCATGGTGAGGTAGACGTCCTCCAGGGTCGGCCGGGTCACGGTGAGCCCGGGGACCTCGCCGTCGTGGCGCGCGGCCAGGTCGGCCACGAGGGCCGTCGGCGTCGCGGTTTGCGCAAGCTCCAGCGTGCCTTCCGGGGTACGCCAGGAGACCGTCGCGAGGGCCTCCTGCCGATTGCCCAGCAGGTTCGGGGCAGCGACCTCGACCAGACGGCCGCCCGCGATCACGCCGACCCGGTCGGCGAGGGCCTCGGCCTCGTCCAGGTAGTGGGTGGTCAGCACGATCGTGGTGCCGGCCGCGGCGAGGTCGCGGATCAGCTCCCAGAACTCGCGGCGGGCCTCCGGGTCGAAGCCTGTCGTCGGCTCGTCGAGGAAGAGCAACTCGGGGCGACCGATGATGCCCAGCGCCACGTCCAGGCGGCGCTTCTGCCCGCCGGAGAGGGTGTGCGTACGGGCCTTCGCCTTGCCGGCAAGCCCGACCCGCTCGATCACCTTCGCCGGGTCGTCGGCGTCGGGGTAGAAGCCGGAGAAGTGCCGGACCACCTCGGCAACTGTCAGTTCGTCGAACTCGCCGGTGCCCTGCAGCACGATGCCCACCCGGGACCGCCAGCCCGCGTCGGGATGGGCCGGGTCCGTGCCGAGCACGGAGACCTCGCCGGCGTCGCGACGCCGGTAGCCCTCCAGGATCTCCACGGTGGTGGTCTTGCCGGCGCCGTTCGGGCCGAGCAACGCGAACACCTCGCCGCGGTGGACGTCGAGGTCCACGCCCGCCACCGCCACGTTCTCGCCGTACGCCTTGCGTAACCCCCGGACGGAGATCGCCAGCTCGTCATCCATGCCGTCAAGTGTGCGCCCTGGACCGGCCGCTCCGGTGCCCCGGGGTGTGGCGACGCGCGCCACTGTCGGCAGTTCGCGCCTGGACGTCCGCGACATGGACCTGTGTGGTTTTCCACAACCCGATCTACTGAACGGTAACTTAGACTCCGGCCATGGATGAGACGCCGAGCCGGTTGCCCGAGCGGGACCGCCCGTGGGTGATGCGCACGTACGCCGGCCACTCGTCGGCCGCGGCGACCAACGCCCTCTTCCGCCGCAACCTCGCCAAGGGCCAGACCGGCCTGTCGGTCGCCTTCGACCTGCCCACCCAGACGGGGTACGACCCGGACCACGAACTCGCCGCCGGTGAGGTCGGCCGGGTCGGCGTGCCGGTGGCACACCTGGGCGACATGCGGGCGCTCTTCGACGGCATCCCGCTCGCCGAGATGAACACCTCGATGACCATCAACGCTCCGGCGATGTGGCTGCTGGCCCTGTACGACACGGTCGCCAGGGAGCAGGGCTGGACCGTCGACATGCTCTGCGGGACCACGCAGAACGACATCATCAAGGAGTACCTGTCGCGGGGCACGTACATCTTCCCGCCGGCCGCCTCGCTACGGCTCACCGCGGACGTCATCGCCCACACGCTGAAGACCATGCCGCGGTGGAACCCGGTCAACATCTGCTCGTACCACCTCCAGGAGGCCGGCGCCACGCCCGTGCAGGAGGTGGGTTTCGCGCTGGCCACCGCCGTCGCCGTGCTCGACGCGGTCCGTGACTCCGGTCAGGTGCCCGCCGAGCGGATGGGCGACGTGGTGCAGCGCGTCTCGTTCTTCGTCAACGCCGGCGTGCGTTTCGTCGAGGAGATCGCCAAGATGCGCGCGTTCGTCGGGCTCTGGGACGAGATCACCCGGGACCGGTACGGGGTGACCGATGCCCGGCAGCGCCGGTTCCGCTACGGCGTGCAGGTCAACTCGCTCGGCCTCACCGAGGCGCAGCCGGAGAACAACATCCAGCGCATCGTGCTGGAGATGCTCGGCGTGACGATGTCCCGCGACGCCCGGGCCCGCGCCGTGCAACTGCCCGCCTGGAACGAGGCGCTCGGCCTGCCCCGCCCCTGGGACCAGCAATGGTCGCTGCGGATGCAGCAGGTTCTGGGGTACGAGTCGGACCTGCTCGAATACCCCGACCTCTTCGCCGGCTCGCACGTGATGACCGCGCTCGTCGACGAGATTGTCACCGGAGCGCGCGTCGAGCTGGCCACGGTGCTGGAGCTGGGCGGGGTGGTCGCCGCCGTGGAGACCGGCTACCTCAAGAGCGCCCTGGTCGCCTCGCTGGCCGAACGCCGCCGCCGGATGGAGTCCGGTGCCGACGTGGTGGTCGGCGTCAACAGGTACGCCGAGACCGAACCCTCCCCGCTGACCGCCGCCGGAGCGGAGGTCGTCGAACAGGTCGACCCCGCGGTCGAGGCGGCGGCCGTCGCCTCCGTACGCCAGTGGCGTGCCGGCCGGGACGACGCGGCGGTCGACGCGGCACTGGCCCGGCTCCGCGCGGACGCCGCGACCACGACGAACCTGATGCCCGCCACCCTGGAATGTGTACGCGCCGGGGTGACCACAGGTGAGTGGGCCGGCGCGCTGCGCCAGGTCTTCGGCGAGTACCGGGCGCCCACCGGCCTGGCCGGCGCCACCGGCAGCGGCGGCGACCCCGGCCTCGCCGCCGTCCGCGAGCGGGCCACCGCCACCGCCCGCGAGCTGGGTCGCGGCCGGCTCCGGCTGCTGGTCGGCAAGCCCGGCCTGGACGGACACTCCAACGGCGCGGAACAGATCGCGGTACGCGCCCGCAACGCCGGCTTCGAGGTCGTCTACCAGGGCATCCGGTTGACCGCCGGGCAGATCGTGGCCGCCGCCGTCGAGGAGGACGTCGATCTGGTCGGGCTCTCCGTGCTGTCCGGCTCACACCTGGCCGCGGTACCCGCTGTGCTCGACGGGCTGCGCGCCGCCGGCCGGCCGGACCTGCCGGTGGTGGTGGGCGGCATCATCCCCGCCTGCGACGCCGACACTCTGCGGGTCGCCGGGGTGGCCCGGGTCTTCACCCCGAAGGACTTCGCCCTCACCGGCATCATCGACGACCTGGTGACGGTCATCCGGCACGCCAACGACCTGCCCTGACCGATCCGCCGGCCGGTGCTCGCCGTGGTCGGTCAGCGACCGGCGTACGTCATGCAGTCGGCCATGTCGTTGTCCGGGCCGACCTTGATCGAAGACGCGTGGCACTCCAGCTGCTCGTTGTGCCGGCAGTCGGAACGCTGGCAGGCGCCCACCTGGGCGGTGAGGCCGTCCACGCCGCCACGAACCGGTGACTCGACGAAGGTGTGGCAGTGCGCGTGGTCCATGCTGCCGATGGTGATCGCGAAGGCGTGGCAGTCACCGCCCTGGTTGTACGCACACGCCGCGACCACACACTCCTGGACCCGGGGCATCTCCATCGCTGTGGTCATGCCAACCTCCTCTAGGCTCTTGCCCCGATCCTAGGCATTTGCCGGTCTCCGGAGACCTGATATGTCCGCCCGCCGATCAGTCCCGGCGGCAGCGCTGATCGGGCCGTCCGCGCTGTCCCGATGGAGTCGTCAGGTTAAGCGTGATCAACACGAGTGCACCGATGTCGGGGTGTCCTGGCGTCCCGGATCACCCGATATCGGCGAACTCGTGTCGATCACCGCCCGACCGCCCGGTACGACCGTCACCGGTGCCCAGCCAGCGCATCGGCCAGCCCGTCCCGGAAGGCCGAGCGGGTCAGACGCGGAAGCCTGCGGCGCGGGCGGCCTCGCGTTCCCTACGGCGAACGGATCGTCGCCGAAGGAACCAGTAGACGAAGACGACCAGGCCCACCAGGACGGCGAGCACCAGAACCGGCAGGATGATCGCGATCAGGGAGACGATCACGCTTGTCGCGTCCTCGGCGGTGCTGGCGACCGGGGCGCCGAACCCGGCGGTGGTCGCGTTCACGACTGGCCGCGCGGCGGACTTGAGCAGGTGTACGCCGAAGGCGAGCAGGACGCCGGTGGCCACTGGCACCCACTGGTGGGAGGTGAAGAAGCTCCCCGGGTCGCTCACGGTCACGGTCTCCGAGGATGACCCGGCGCCGAAGGCGAGGCCACCGGCGGTGGGTCGAACGACGGTCTGCACCACGTCGTTGATGTGGTCGACCACTGGCACCTTGTCCGCCACCATTTCGACGGCGAGTAGGACGGCCAGGATGACGATGACCCAGCCGTTGCCGAGCCACGTCCAGCCGCTGGGTAGGTCGATGAGGTCGCTGTAGCGGGCGAGGAGGCCGAGGATGAGCAGGGGTATGTAGGCGTTCAGCCCCGCTGAGGCGGCGAGGCCGGTGCCGGTGAGGACTTCGAACACCGTCTCAGCATCGCACCGACGCGCCAGTGCCGCTCGGTGGTGGTCGGCGAGTGCTCGGCTACCCTCGTCGGGTGCGGTTGGTCATTGCGAAGTGCTCGGTGGACTATGTCGGACGGCTCTCGGCTCATCTGCCGCCGGCCACCCGGTTGTTGATGGTGAAGGCGGACGGGTCGGTGTCCATCCATGCCGACGATCGTGCGTACAAGCCGCTGAACTGGATGAGCGCGCCGTGTCGGCTGGAGGAGGCCCCCGGCGTGTGGCGGGTGGTCAACAAGGCCGGCGAGGAGCTGCGGATCACCCTGGAGGAGGTCTTCCAGGACACCTCGTACGAGCTGGGTGTGGATCCCGGCCTGCGCAAGGACGGGGTGGAGGCGCACCTGCAGGAGTTGCTGGCGGCCAACCCGGGTGTGCTCGGCGAGGGGTACACGTTGGTGCGCCGCGAATACATGACGGCGATCGGGCCGGTGGACCTGCTGTGCCGGGACGCCAACTCCGGCGCCGTCGCCGTCGAGATCAAGCGGCGTGGTGAGATCGACGGGGTGGAGCAGTTGACCCGCTATCTCGAACTGATGAACCGTGATCCGCTGCTCAGCCCGGTCACCGGGGTCTTCGCGGCTCAGGAGATCAAGCCGCAGGCCCGGGTGCTCGCCGCCGATCGGGGCATCCGGTGCGTGGTCGTGAACTACGACCGGCTGCGCGGCATCGAGAAGGACGAGCTGACCCTCTTCTGACCGGACCCGGACCCCGGACTTGCCGGTCACGCCCCGGTTCGGACCGCGATAAGCGATTTCGGCAGGCCGACCACCCGCTCGACGAGCATCCGCGAGTCGGGGAAGTAGTGGCGCATCTGCGAGCGGTCCAGCAGTTCCGTCCACAGCACCTGGTGGATGGCGGCTTCGTGGCTGCGGGTCGGTTTGTGCCCGAGGGGCCAGCGGCGGGCGAGCGCGGTGCGCAGCCGGACCGGCAGGAACTGCATTCCGGGTGCGATCCAGTGTGGCTCGATGGGGAAGTAGCGGTAGGGCGTCTGCACCCAGTGGCGATCGGCGAGCGACCGGGCGGCGGCGGCGAACCGTAGCCGACGTTCGTGCCCGCCGACGTGCTCCAGCACGGAGTTGGAGAAGACCAGGTCGTAGGTGCCGTTGGCGACGTGGGGTGGCAGGTCGCAGGCATCGGCCTGTTCGACGTGGGCCCATTCCGGCACGCTGGCGGGCGGCTGTTCCAGGTTGACCACCGTCACCCGGGCCGGTCGGACGGTGGCGCGGTGCCAGGTGCCGAGCCGGCCGCCGAGGTCGACGACGTGCATGTCGCCTATGTCGGGGAAGGTGCGCGCCAGCCAGTCCGAACGACGACGCCGCTGCCGGGCGCTCCACGACTGGTCACTGTCAACAAGGCGGTGGCGCAATCGATTGTGGCCCATTTAACGCAATGTACCGCCGGAAGTGCGGCGTATAAACATGTGGATACGCCTATCGGCCTCCAGATCGGCTATCCGACACTCATCTGCCGTACATCACCTTGATGGCCTTGACGAGGCGCGCCATGTCGGTCGGAGTGCGTTCGAAGGTCATCGACGGCAGCAGCGATCGCGCCCGGCGCCGGGTGATGGCCTTGGCACTGCCGAATTCGCGCAGGCCGTCCTCGCCGTGGATCCGCCCGAAGCCGGAGTCACCGACACCACCGAACGGCAGGGTGGACATCCCGGCGAAGGTGAGGGTGGAATTGATCGAGGCCATCCCCGAACGCAGGCGCCGCGCGATGGCGAGCGCCCGCTGCCGGCCGAAGACCGAACCCCCCAGGCCGTACGACAGGGCGTTGGCGCGGGCGACGGCCTCGTCGGCGTCGCGGACCCGGCTGATGGTAAGCGTCGGGCCGAAGGTCTCCTCGCGGACGGCGGCCGACTCCTCCGGGACGTCCACCAGCACGGTTGGATGCACGTACGGGGGTCGCACCGCATCGGGGCCGCCGAGCACGGCGCGACCGCCGGAACTGACCGCGCTCTCGATGTGCCGGCGGATCACCTCGACCTGGGCGGGCATCGTGATCGGGCCGATGTCGGCACCCTCCGGGCCCACGGTCAACCGGCTGGCCCGCGCGACGACCTTGTCGACGAAGGCGTCGAAGACGGGGTCGACGGCGTAGACCCGCTCGATACCGATGCAGGTCTGGCCGGCGTTGGTCATGGCGCCCCAGACGCACGCCTCGGCGGCGGCGTCCAGGTTGGCGTCGCTGTCGACGATCATGGCGTCCTTGCCGCCGCCCTCGATCAGCACGGGGGTCAGCGTCTCGGCGCAGGCGGCCATCACCTTCCGCGCGGTCGCCGTGGAGCCGGTGAAGGCCACCTTGTCGACCCCGGAGCGGCACAGTGCCGCGCCCACGTCACCGAGGCCGTGCACGGCGGCGAACACCTGCTGCTCGGGCACCACCTCGGCGAAAGTGTCGACCAGCCACTGGCCGACGACGGGCGTGTACTCGCTGGGCTTGAGCACGACGGCGTTGCCGGCGGCCAGGGCGTACGCGGCGGAGCCGAGCGGGGTGAAGACCGGATAGTTCCACGGGCCGATCACACCGACCACGCCGTACGGCTGGTATTCCAGGTGCCCGGAGAACTCGGCGAGGATGAGTCGCGACCGGACCCGGCGCGGGCCGAGCACCCGGCCGGCGTTGCGGGCCGCCCAGTCGACGTGCTCGATCGCGGTGACGATCTCGACGATGGCGTCGTTGACCGGCTTGCCGCCCTCGACGTGCATCAGTTCGGCGAGCTGCTCGATCCGTTGGGCGAGCAGCGCCCGCCAGCGCAGCAGCCGTTGCCGGCGGCCGGTGAAGCCCAGGCCGGCCCACCATTCGCTGGCGACGCGCGCCTGGTCGACGGCCTGCCGCACGGCCGCCTCGGTGGCGACCGGAAGGCGGCCGGCTTCGATGCCGGTGGCCGGACTGGTGGAGACCAGCTCGTCCGCCTCGACGAGAGGGGTGCCGGGGGCATGCACAGCCGTCATGGCGGAAGTCTAGACCCGAAGATTACTCATCGGTAGGCCGCGATTCCGGCTACCCGGGGCGGGAGTCGCGTCGGCCCTCCCACTCGTTGATCAGTGCAGGTCAGACCCTGGGTGCCGGAGGCCGACCGCCCGAACCGTCGAACGACGGGTGGCCGGGAGGTGGCGAGGAGGTGACCGGCCGGTCGGTATTGACGATTACCGTCTGATGGCAGGCTGACGCGCGGAGTAACGGTGTGGGGTGGAGGGCTGACTGTCCATGGAGGAACATCCGGAACTGCTGCCGTTGTTGACGGTTGCCGCTGGGCCGATGCGCGGGGCGAGCTTTCGCTTACGGGCGGACCCTCAGGTGATCGGTCGAGCACCGAGCGGGCACGTGGTCATCAACGATCCGCACCTGAGCCGCCGGCACGCCGAGGTGTGGCTGGCCCCGGAGGGCGCGTCACTGCGTGACCTGGGCTCCACCAACGGCACCTGGCTCAACGACCGCCGGATCACCGAGGTGGAGCGCCTCTCCGACGGCGACGTGATCCGGCTCGGCCGCACCGAGCTGCGCCTGTTCGACCCGGGGGTCGCGCACACGGATCCGGTCGGGCTCAGCTTCGGCCCGTCCCGGCGCGACGTCCGGCCGACGCTGCCGCTGCCGCTGGCCACGCCGCCGAGCGCACGCCGCTGACCGTCGGGGCCGTCGCCGTCGTCGACGCCGGGCCGCGTGGCGGTCGACCACACCGGGCGGCGTCGCCGAGTGGCTGACCGGCACCTGGCCCGGCGGAGAACGGCGTGGCAGCATGCCGCGGATGGAGAGCGAGCAGCGGGTCGTCACGGCGAACGGCACCACCCAGGCGGTACGGGTGGCCGGCCCGCCGGACGGCACTCCGGTGCTCCTGATCCATGGCAACTGCTCGTCCTCGCTGTTCTGGGAACCACTGCTCCGGCGGCTGCCGCCGACGCTGCGGGTCGTGGCCCCCGACCTGCGGGGGTACGGCGACTCCGCGACCGCCCCGGTCAACGCCACGCGGGGCCTGCGGGACTTCGCCGATGACATCGCCGCCCTACTGGACGACCCGACGCTCTTCCCCAGCGCCAGCGCCCACGCCAGCGTCGCCGGCAGCACCGGCACCGTAAGCGGCGGCAGTGGCCTGCCCGTGGTGGTCGGGCACTCCCTCGGCGGGGGAGTGGCGATGCAGTTGCTCGTCGACCATCCGCACCTGGTGGGCGCGCTGCTGCTGGCCGCGCCGGTGTCGCCGTACGGCTTCGGTGGCACGCGCGGCCTGACCGGCACGCCGACCACCCCCGACTTCGCCGGCACCGGCGCGGGCACCGCAAACCCGGACTTCGTCGCGCGGCTCGCCGCCGGTGACCGTGACGCCGACGCGCCGGCCAGCCCGCGCGCCGTGCTGCGGGCCACCTACGTGGCCGATCCGGCCGCGCTGGGTACGGACGAGGAACTGCTGCTGGACAGCCTGCTCTCCACGGCGACCGGCGACGACAACTACCCCGGAACCGCGGTGCCGTCGCTGAACTGGCCGGGCACCGCGCCGGGGGAGCGGGGCGTCCTCAACGCGCTCGCCCCGACGTGGTTCCGGCTCGCCGACGAGCTCGTCGCCGTCGTCCAGAAGCCGCCTGTCACCTGGGTACGCGGGGACGCCGACGTGATCGTCTCGGACACGTCGCTGTTCGACCTGGCGTACCTGGGTTCGCTGGGTGTCGTGCCCGGCTGGCCGGGTGAGGAGTTCTGCCCGCCGCAGCCGATGGTCGGCCAGACCCGTGCGGTGCTGGAGCGGTACGCGGCGGCCGGCGGCGCGTACCGCGAGGTGGTGCTGCCCGGCTGCGGGCACAGCCCGCACCTGGAACGTCCGGCGGAGTTCGTCGCGGAGCTGCTGGCGCTGACCGGCGTGCCGGCCGTCTAGGGCCTGTGCCGTGGGCGGTGAAATATGCCACGGCGTCTCGACAGCCGAGCGTCACGTGGCAGACTCGCGCGCATAACCTTAGCGGTCGTTCAGTGGCCGTGGCGGAGCGTTTGGGGAGGCCGATCGTGGCGCGCGAGTTCAGCACCGTGGGTGTGGTGGGGCTGGGCACCATGGGTGCCGGCATCGTCGAGGTCTTCGCCCGCAACGGCATCGACGTGCTCGCGGTCGAGATCTCCGAGTCGGCGCTGGAGCGTGGCCGGGCCATCCTCACCGGCTCCACCGATCGCGCGGTCGCCAAGGGCAAGCTCGCCGAGGCGGACCGGGACGCGCTGCACGAGCGGGTGCGCTTCGCGGTGGGGCTGGACGCCCTGCACTCCGTGGACCTGGTGATCGAGGCGGTGCCCGAGCACCTGGACCTCAAGCAGCGGATCTTCGCCGAGCTGGACCGGGTCTGCCGACCGGACACCATCCTCGCCACCAACACCTCGTCGTTGAGCGTCACCGAGATCTCGGTCGCCACCACCCGGCCCAACCAGGTGATCGGCATCCACTTCTTCAACCCCGCGCCGGTGATGAAACTGGTCGAGGTGGTCCGCACCGTCGTCACCGCGCCCGAGGTGGTCGCCGACGTCGAGGCGCTGTGCGCCCGGCTGGGCAAGGTCGACGTCACCATCAGCGACCGGGCCGGCTTCATCGCCAACGCGCTGCTCTTCGGCTACCTCAACCACGCGGTCGCCATGGTCGAATCGCACTACGCGACCCGGGAGGACATCGACGCGGCCATGAAACTCGGCTGCGGCCTGCCGATGGGTCCGCTGGCGCTGATGGACCTGATCGGCCTGGACACCGCGTACGAGATCCTGGACACGATGTACCGGCGCGGCGGGCGGGACCGCCGGCACGCCCCCGTGCCGCTGCTCAAGCAGATGGTGACGGCGGGGCTGCTCGGTCGGAAGTCCGGCCGGGGTTTCTACACCTACCAGCGGCCGGGCTCCCCTGTCGTCGTACCGGATGAGGCGACGCCGCCCGCGGCGGAGGCGGCGCTCGCCGACGGCGCGCGCGCCATCACGAAGGTCGGCATCGTGGGTTCCGGGACGATGGCCACCGGGATCATCGAGGTGTTCGCGAAGGCCGGGTACGAGGTCGTGTCGGTGACCCGGGGCGCGGAGAAGTCCGCGGCGGTCTGCGAGGCGGTGAAGACCTCGCTCAACAAGGGCGTGGTGCGCGGCAAGCTCGCCGAGGCCGACCGCGACGCCGCGCTCGGCCGGATCAGCTGGTCGGCCACGCTCGACCACCTCGCCGACGTCGACCTGGTGGTCGAGGCGGTCGTCGAGGAGCTGAGCGTGAAGAAGGCGCTCTTCGCCAGCCTCGACGAGATCTGCAAGCCGGGCGTGGTGCTGGCCACCACCACCTCGTCCCTGCCGGTGATCGACGTGGCGATGGCCACCCAGCGGCCGGCCGACGTGGTGGGCCTGCACTTCTTCAACCCGGCGCCGGTCATGCCGCTTGTCGAGGTCGTCCGGACCATCCGCACCTCCCCGGAGGCCACCGCCACCGCGCGGGCGGTCTGCGCCGCACTGGGCAAGACCGGTGTGGTGTGCGGCGACCGGTCCGGGTTCATCGTCAACGCGCTGCTCTTCCCGTACCTGAACGACGCGGTGAAGATGTTGGAGGCCAGCTACTCCACCGCCGACGACATCGACCACGCCATGAAGCTGGGCTGCGGCTACCCGATGGGCCCGTTCGAGCTGCTCGACGTCGTGGGGCTGGACATCGCGGTGGCCATCCAGCGCGAGCTGTACCTGGAGCTGCGCGAGCCGGGCTTCGCGCCCGCGCCGCTGCTGGAGCACCTGGTCACCGCCGGCTACCTGGGCCGCAAGACCCGCCGCGGCTTCCGCGACCACTCGCACCGCTGACCGGGTCAACGCCGGGGGGTCCCGGCCGCGTCTGCATGGTGTGACCTTCGAGGAGTACGTCGCCAGCCGAGGCCCGGCCCTGGTCCGGCTGGCGCGACTGTTGACCGGCGACGAGCACCGGGCCGAGGACCTCACCCAGGACACGCTGTCCCGGGCGTACGTGCACTGGCGCCGGATCTCCCGGGCCGACCGGCCTGACGTGTACGTGCGCCGGATGCTTGTCAACGCCAACAACTCCTGGTGGCGCCGCAGGTCAAGCCGCGAGCTGGCCGTCGACACCGTCGTCGACCGACCACAGCGCGGCGACCTCGGCGGCGAGGTGGCCGACCGGGACGAGATGTGGCGGCTGATCCTCGGCCTGCCGGAGCGCCAGCGGGCGGTGCTGGTGCTGCGCTACTACGAGGACCTCGACGACGCGACGATCGCCCAGATCCTCGACTGCTCGCCGGTCACCGTCCGCACCCATGCGATGCGGGCCTTCGCGAACCTCCGGGAGCGCTGCGGTGCCCCGACCACGAACGGGAGCCGGCCGTGATCGACCTCGACGAACAGATCGCCCAGACTCTGCGGGAGCATGCCGAGGGCGACGTGGACACCCACCGGCTGCTGCGGGCGTCGCGCGCTCGCGGCCGTCGCCGCCAACTCCACCGCCGGGTCGCCGCAGGGACCGCGTTGTCCCTGGTCGGCGTGCTCGGCATCGTGGGCGTGACCGGTACCGGCCTCGACGGTGTGACCGACCGCCTCCCCTGGAGCGCCGCCACTTCGACCGGGGTCACGCCGGTGCCGCCCCGCGTCGCCGGGGTGCCCGGGGCCGCCGCCGACCCGGCGCTGGTCGGCAGCGACCCGAACGTGCTGCACTTCGGCCTCGACCCGTCCCAGGCCCGTTATCTGGGCTGGTCGGTCGTCAGGGGCCACCTCGAGTCGGTACGGCTCAGCGTGCGGGACGGCCAGCAGGTATACGTCGAGGTGACCAGGACGGCGGGGGATCTCTCCAGCAGCGTCGAATTCGACAACGTCGAGGTTGACGTGACCGGCCCAGGGGTCCAGTCCTTCGACGGCACGATCCACCCGCTGAACGGCGGAACGAGTGGGATGGTCACGTCGTGGCATCCCGCGCCGAGCCTGTATGCCCGTGCCGTCATCCTCAACGGGGACGGCGCCGGGCTGGAGCAGGCGGTCGAGGCGCTGCGCTGGAACGAGGCCCGCTCGTGCGCCGTGCCGCTGCGGCTCGACGCCCTGCCCGAAGGCGCACCGATCAACAACTGCTCGGTCGACGTCAGCTCGTACCCGAGACTCGTCACCTCCGACTTCACCATCGGGCGGGCGGCGACCCAGGTCATGTTCGTCAACTACCAGTACGCGAGCGGGGCCGGCACCCGTACCGCGGGAAACCGGACCATCGCTGGCCGGCCCGCGTACCTCTCGCCGGACGGGACGACCCTTGATCTGCTCGGCACCCCCAGGACGGAGGTGCGTGCCGTCTTCGCCTGGGGCTGGGACGGCAAGCAGCCGATCGGTGCCGAGCCCGGCGCGTCGAGTGGCTTCACCGAGGCCGACGCGACGACCGTGCTGGCGGGGGCGCGGGTCGTCGACGACCCGACACGGCCGCAGAGCTGGAAGTGAGCGCAGCCGTCGGCCGGGCCGCACGGGGCTGGTCCCCCCGACGCCCCGTACGCTTGGTGACTGTGAGCCCCCGTCGCAACCGCCCTCGTCGGGACGAGAACGCCAACCTGGACGCCGACCGGGTCCGGCAGGGCGTCGCCTCGGTGCAGCAGTGGACCGACGGCGCCTGGCAGGTCCGCGGCATCGGAGCGGGGGCGTCGGTCAAGACGTACCGCTGCCCCGGTTGTGACCAGGAGATCCGACCCGGAGTGGCGCACCTGGTGGCCTGGCCGGCCGACGGCCTGGGTGACCTGACCGACCGCCGCCACTGGCACAGCGGCTGCTGGCGTGCCCGGGAGCGGCGCGGCCCGGCGGTGCAGCGCGGCCGGGGCACGCCGCGCTACTGAGCGACCTGGATCACCCTGTTCGTGCCTGGGCGGGCGGCGACGGCGAGTTCGCGACAGACTTGGGCGGTGAGCACAGCGATCCGCGCGTCGTCGATCCTGCCCGGCCGCCGGGAGGACATCGAGCTGCACACCGCCGACGGCCTGCGGCTGGTCGGCGAGCTGGCCCTGCCGGCCGAACGGCCGCCGGTGGCCACCCTCGTCTGCCTGCACCCGCTGCCCACCCACGGCGGAATGATGGACAGCCACGTGTTCCGCAAGGCGGCGTGGCGGCTGCCCGCGCTTGCCGATCTGGCCGTGCTCCGGTTCAACACCCGGGGCACGAGCAGCGTGCGCGGCACCAGCGAGGGGGCCTTCGACGGCGCGGTGGGCGAGCGCTACGACGTGGCCGCCGCCATCGAGTACGCGGAGTTCGCCGAACTGCCCGACATCTGGCTCGTCGGCTGGTCGTTCGGCACGGACCTGACCCTGAAGTACGGGTGCGACCCGGCTGTCGCGGGGGCGATCCTGCTCTCCCCGCCGCTGCGCTTCTCCGCCCCGGAGGACCTGGCCACCTGGGCCGCCTCGGGTCGGCCGCTGACGGCGCTGGTGCCGGAGTTCGACGACTACCTGCGCCCGGAAGAGGCGCGGGAGCGGTTCGCGGCGGTGCCGCAGGCCGAGGTGGTCGGGGTGCCCGGCGCGAAGCACCTCTGGGTCGGCGACGCGGAGACGGTGCTCGACGAGATCGTCAAGCGGGTCAACCCGGCGGTCGAGGTGCCGCTGCCGACGACCTGGGACGGGCCGATGGAGGCCGGGGACGTCAGCGCGTACGCCGACCGGACGGTGGCCGCCTTCGCGGACACCCCCGTCCCGGGGCCGGCCGTCGACTGACGCTCAACGGCGCTCCTGGCGAGGGAGCACCACCTCGCGCAGGATCAGTTGCAGCGCGGCCACCGTGGGGATGGCGATCAGCGCGCCCACCACGCCCAGCAGCGCCACCCCGAGCAGCGCGGCCAGCAGGGCGGCGACCTCGTTGACCTCCACCGAGCGCCGCATCACCTTCGGGTAGATCAGGTAGTTCTCGACCTGCTGGTAGATCAGGAAGAAGACCGCGCAGGCGATGCCTGTGGGCAGGCCGGCGGCGAAGCCGACCAGGCTCACGATCACCGCGCCGAGGGTCGCGCCGATCTGCGGGATCAGGTCGGTCACCGCGACGACCACGGCCAGCGCGAACGGGTACGGCAGCCCGACGATCAGCGCGAACACGAAGGTGGTCGCGCCGGCCAGCACGGCGATGCTCAGCGCGCCGACCATGTAGGCGCCGACCTTCGCCAGGATCTCGTCGCCGATCAGCTGCACCCGCTCCCGCCGCGACCGGGGCACCAACGAGTAGCCCAGGGTGCGCAGCTTGTTGAAGTAGGCCAGGAAGTAGATGGTCAGCACCAGCACGGTCAACGTCCGGAACACCGTGCCGAAGATCAGTTGCGCGCCGCCGAGCACCCCGCCGAGCGCCCGGCCGATGGTGTCCGCGTTGGCCGCGCCCTGCACCCGCTCCACCACGTCGTACCGCTCCACCAGGTCGTTGACCGTCGGATTGCGGCGCAACTCGTCGAGCAGGCTCGGAATCTGGTCGATGAACTGCCCGGACTGCGTCACGATCGGCGGGACCAGCGCCACGATGCCACCGCAGAGCAGCAGCACCACCGTCAACGCCACCAGCGTCACCGCCAGGCCGTGGGGCACACCCCAGGTGCGCAGGCGCACCACCGCCGGGTTGAGGCCCACCGCGAGGAAGAGCGCGATCACCACCAGCACCAGGATGCCGCCGGCATTGCGAATCCCCAGATACAGGGTGTACGCCAGCAGCACGCCCAGCGCGCCCGTGAAGCCGATCAGGAAGCTGCTGCGTCGCAGCGGACGTCCCGGCGTGCCGAACTTCCCCGACGGCACCGCAGGCGGCTCCTCCGGGTCGACTCCCGGGGCAGGAACCGGCACCGGCGGCGGAGTCTCCTCCGACGGTGGCGTCTGCGCTGGTGGGGGACTCGGGGTCGTGCCCGGGTCGTCGGCCGACGGGTCGTGCTGTGGCACCAGGGGCCTCCCGGCTCAGGCGGTCCGACGACGGGCGACGGCCACGAACGCCCGCCAGGCGGGCGGCGCGAACACCAGCACCGGACCGGACGGATCCCTGCTGTCGCGCACTCCCACCACCCCGGGCAGATTGTCCGCCATCTCGACGCACTCACTGTTACCGCTGCGAGTGGAGGTGCGCCAAACTGCGCCGCTCAGGTGCATGAACCCACTGCTTCCTTCACGAGGTCGATCGAGTGCCGATGAGAGAGCGAACCGTCTCCCATCGTGAGAGCAGCGTAGCCACGTCACCATCCAGGACTGATCCACTCGGCTTGCAGGAAATCGGGGTGTCCGGGGTAGCCGGACACCCCGATTTCGCTGATGTCGTGTCGATCTTGAGGCCACAGTGGCCTGGTGGCGTACCCGTCAGTCCTTTTCGACCGTGACCTTGCTGGGCTTGGCGCTGCGCTCGTCGGTGGTCGGCTTGCTGGGCCGCTTGCCGTTCTCACCGGTGCTGGTGATCTTCGTCGGCTTGGCGCCCCGGCCACCCTCGCCCGGAACGGCCGCCACGGTGGGCTCGCCGTCCACCCCGGCGCTGGCTGTGCCGCCGTCGACAGTGGTCATCGGCTCGGCCACCGGGCGGGTCGTGGACTGCCCGGACTCGCTGCCCGCCGAGGCGTTCGCCGGCTGCCGGGCGTCGTCGGGCTCACCCGTGCGACCGTTCACGCTGCCGGCATCGGCAAGCACGCCGGCGTCGTCGGGCTCGCCCTTGCGACCGCTCGCCGCGCCGGCGTCGGCGGGTGCGGTAGTCCCGTCGTCACCGATGCCCGACCCGGTCGCGGCCTCGCCGCCCGTCGGCGCGGACACGGACGCGGTCCCGGACGGCGCGTCGCGGCGGCCGTCCGTGGCCGGTGCCGTCGGGCCGTCGATCGGGCCGGTGGTGCCGCGCAGCCGCACCTCGGCCATCTGCCGTTCGAGCTCGTCGGACTCCTGCCGCGCCTTCCAGGTCTCCTGCCGCAGGTCGGCGAGCTGCTGCTGAGCCTGGGCGATCTCCAACATCACCTGGGCGAGCTGCTGTCGGCCGGCCGCCGACTCCTGCTGGGTGGCCGCCAGGTGCTGCTGCGTGGTCGCCAGGTGCTGCTGGGTGGTGGCCGCGTACTCCTCGAACTGGCGGCGCGAGGCCGCGACGTGCTCGTCGGCCTTGCGACGCTTGTCGCCCGCCTCCGTCTCGGCGCGGCGCAACAGCTCGGCCGCCTCCGTCTCGGCGCGCTCGCGCAGGCCCGACGCATCCCGCTCGGCCGCCAGGCGGATCGCCTCGGCACCC
This sequence comes from Micromonospora sp. NPDC049274, assembly GCF_040678875.1. Taxonomy (NCBI): domain Bacteria; kingdom Bacillati; phylum Actinomycetota; class Actinomycetes; order Micromonosporales; family Micromonosporaceae; genus Micromonospora; species Micromonospora sp. NPDC049274. Next base: position 148,245 of record NZ_JBFAQS010000002.1, on the reverse strand, counting down.
TGCTCGATCTCGTTCTTGCGAGCGGTGTACTCGGTCTCCAGCGCGTCCTTGCGGGTCGAGTAATCGGTCTCCAGCTCATCGCGCCGGGCGGTGAAGCTCGACTCCAGCTCGGTGCTGCGCGCGGTCCAGCCCGACTCCAGCTCCTGCTGGCGGGACTCGTGCTGCTTGTCCAGCTCGTCGCGGCGCTTGGCGAACTCCTGCTCGGCGGTGGACCGCAGCTGGGCCAGCTCGCGATCGGCCGCCTCGCGCCGAGAGTTGACCTCCTGCTCCACGCCGGCCCGCCAGGCGCCCAGCTCCTGCTGGGTCTGCGCCCGGGACTGCTGCACGTACGCCTCGGTCTCGCTGCGCATCCGCTGCACGTACGCCTCGGTCTCGGCGCGGCTGCGCTTGGCCGACTCGGACGCCTGCGTGGTCAGCCGCTCGGCCTCCTGCTGAGCCTTGGCGCGCGTGGCCCGGCCGGCCATCGACGCGTCGTCGATGATCTGCTTGGCCTCCTGCTGTGCCTTGGCGTGAGTCGCCCGGCCCGCCTCGGTCGCCGTGTCGGTGAGCCGCTTGGCCTCCTGCTGTGCCTTGGCGTGCACCTCCTTGGCCGCCTCGCGCAGCTCACCGGCCTCCTGCCGGGCGGTGGTCAGCGCCTCGCGGGCCGCCTCGCGCAGCTTGGTGGCCTCCTGCTGCGCGCGGGTGTGGATCTCCTTGGCGGTGTCCCGCAGGTGGGTGGCCTCCTGCTGTGCCTTGGCCAGCTCGTCCTGTGCGGCCTTGCGCAACTTCGCCGACTCGTCCTTGGCCGACCGCAGGGTCTCGTCCGCCTCCGCGCGACGGGAGGCGCTGTGCCGCTCCTCCTCCTGGCGTCGGGCGGCGAGAGCGATCTCGAAGTCCTTCAATGCCCGCGCGGCCTGCTCGCGGGCCTCTTCGATGATGTGCTCGGCGGTGGCGCGACGGGCGTCGATCTCCTCGTTGGCCGCGGACAGGATCTGCTCGGCCTGCTCCTCGGCGAGGGTGAGGATCGACTCGACGCGGGGGCCCAGGTGCCGGAAGGAGGCCCGGTCCACCACGTTCATCTGCTTGCGGACCTGGGTCAGGTCCCGTTGCAGAACCTCGACCTGGCCGGCGAGCTTGTGGATCTGTGTATAGGCCTGTTCCCGTTCGGCGGCGAGGGTCGCGATCTCGTGCTCCGCACGCGCGACGTACCGGTCAACCTGTTTCTTCTCGTACCCCCGCAGAGCGGACTCGAAGCTGGGCTCCGTGGTCACGTCCCCGCCGAGAGCGAACAGTTCCTCGCCGTGCGACATGCCCCCATCCTCACACGCATCGCCCCCTGCTGGGGCGATACGGACGGCCCTTGTGGGACCTACTTCACTCCGTGGCGAGGGCACCACACCAAGGGTTGGGAAACGCACACGGCGCGAGGTCACACCGGTTACCCAGTGTCACCTCGCGCCGTCGATGCCCCAACCTGACGCCTCGCCTCAGCCGGCGGTCTCCGCGGTCACCCGCTCCTGACCACCGTCGGTCTTCTTCGCCTCCGGCTTGGCCGCCGGGGCAGCCGCCGCCGGCACGCCGGGCACGATGCCGGCGAGCCCGGAGAGCATCTGACCGAGCTGCGAGGTGACCGCGTCCTTCTGCCGAGTGAGGTCGTCGACCTCGCGGCGGGCGGCCTGCGTGGTCAGCTCGGCCTCGGTGCGGGCCTCGGTGAGCAGTCGCTGCGACTCGGCCTTGGCCTCGTTGAGCGTCTTCTCGGAGTGCGCCTTGGCCTTGTCGACCGTCTCGGCGGCGTTGCGCTCCGACTCGACCCGACGAGCCTCGGCGCGCTGCTCGATCTCCTTCGCGCGCTCCTGGGCGGCGCGGGCGCGCTGCTCGGCCTCGCTGACCATCTTCTGGGTCTGCGCGACCTGGGCGGCGTGCCGCTCGGACTCCTCGCGCTCGGCCTTCTCGCGCCGCTCGGCCAGCTGCAGCTCCAGTGCCTGGAGGTCCTTGTCGCGCTTGTCCCGCGCGTCGGTGAGCAGCTTGGTGGCCTCGGCGCGCTTCTCCTCGGCCTCGCGGGCGGCCTTGGCCCGCTGCTGGGTGATCTCCCGCTCGGCGGTGGCTCGAAGGGTGGCCACCTCCCGCTCGACTGTCGACTTCAGCTCGGCCACCTCGTGCGCGGTGACCGTACGCAGCTGCTTGGTCTCGCGGTCGGCGTCGGCGCGCAGCGTGTCGGCCTCGCGGCGGGCCTGCACGCGGACCTCGGCGGCCTCACGCTCGGCGGCGGTGCGCAGGTTGCCGGCCTCGCGCTCGGCGCTGGCCTTCATCGCGGCGGCCTCGGCGCGAGCCTTGTCCGTGATCTCGCGAGCCTCGAGGCGGGCGGCGGAGAGGATGCCCTCCGACTCGCGCTTGGCCTCGTTGCGGTGGTCGTTGGCCTGCTCCTCGGCGAGCCGGAGGATCTGCTCGACGCGGGTGCCGAGCCCCGAGAGGGTGGGCCGGCTGTTCTCTTCGAGCTGCTTGTTCGTGTCGGTGAGCTTCTGCTCCAGCGCACTCATGCGCTGTTCGGCCTGGCGGAGGCGACGCTGGGCGTCGTTCATCCGCTGCTCAGCCTCGGCACGGGCCTGCTCGGACTGGGTCAGCGCGGCGGTCATCCGGCCGATGAAGTCATCGACCTGGTGAGTGTTGTATCCGCGCAGGCCAACGGTGAAATCTGGCTGCGAGTTCGCGTTATCGAAGAACGCGAGAGGGGAGGACTGCTGCTGGGGCATTGGGACATACTGGCAGACGCCCCAGGGTGCTTCGCAAGAGCGGTACGGAGCTTTCGTGCCCTCATTACATGGTCAACTGCCCTGGCCGCCGAGGCCGGACCAATCGGCGATCTTGGCAGGTCCCGGGCGGGACGGACGCCACGCAGCGTGACGCGAAAAAGGGCCACGGGTACGCCCCGTGGCCCTTTGTTCGATCCGGATGGGTTTCCGCAAATGGGGTGGGAAGAACAATGGCCGATCACCGCATTGGCCACCGGGCGCTCATCCGTCCGGCCGGTGGCCCGCTCAGTGCCCCCGGAACCTGTTGATCGCTTCCTCGTGCCGCGCCCGCAGCTCCCCGTCGCGGACGCCCAACCCGTCGGTGGGCGCGAGGCAACGGACCCCGACCTTGCCCTGGTGGGCGTTGCGGTGCACCTCGTACGCGGCCTGACCGGTCTGCTCCAACGGGTAGGTGCGCGACACCGTCGGGTGCACCTTGCCGAGCGCGACCAGACGGTTGGCCTGCCACGCCTCGTGGTAGTTCGCGAAGTGGCTGCCCACGATCCGCTTCAGGTGCATCCACAGGTAGCGGTTGTCGTACTGGTGCTGGAACCCGCTGGTGGACGCGCAGGTGACGATGGTGCCGCCACGGCGGGCCACGTAGACGCTCGCGCCGAACGTCTCCCGGCCCGGGTGCTCGAAGACGATGTCCGGGTCCTCGCCCCCGGTCAGCTCGCGGATCCGCTCGCCGAAGCGCCGCCACTCGTCCTGGTCCTGGGTCTGCTCGTCGGTCCAGAACCGGAAGTCCTCGGCCGCCCGGTCGATGACCAGCTCCGCGCCCATCCGGCGGCACAGCTCGGCCTTCTCCGGCGAGGAGACCACGCAGACCGGGATCGCGCCTCCGTTGAGGGCCATCTGGGTGGCGTACCCGCCGAGGCCGCCGGACGCGCCCCAGATCAACACCACGTCACCCTGCTTCATGTTGGCGCCGTGGTGCGAGACGAGCTGGCGGTACGCGGTGGAGTTGACCAGGCCGGGGCTGGCCGCCTCCTCCCAGCTCAGGTGCCGCGGCTTGGGCATCAGCTGGTTGGCCTTGACCACGGCCAGCTCGGCCAGCCCGCCGAAGTTGGTCTCGAAGCCCCAGATCCGCTGCTGCGGGTCGAGCATGGTGTCGTCGTGCCCGGCGGCGTCCTCCAGCTCGACCGAGAGGCAGTGCGCGACGACCTCGTCGCCGGCAGCCCACCGGGTCACCCCCGGGCCGGTCCGCAGCACCACGCCCGCGGCGTCCGAGCCGACGACGTGGTACGGCAGGTCGTGTCGGCGGGTCAGCTCGGAGACCCGACCGTAGCGTTCGAGGAAGCGGAAGGTGGACACCGGCTCGAAGATGCTTGTCCACACCGTGTTGTAGTTGATCGCGCTGGCCATCACGGCGATCAGCGCCTCGCCCGGCGCCAGCTCCGGCGTCGGCACCTCCTGCACGTGCAGCGCCTTGCGGGGGTCCTTGTCCCGGGTGGCCATGCCGTCGAACATCCGGGACTCCTCGGCGCGGACGACCACGCCTCGGTAACTCTCCGGCACGGGCAGTCCGGCGACGCCCGCCAGCTCACGGTCCGGGTCGTTCGATTCCTCCGCTGCCATGATCGCTTCGAGGATGTCCTGCACGGTGACCTCCGGTTCGTCCCCGCACCCGCACCCGCACGGGCCCGGGTGCTGCCATCGTCGGCGCCGGCGGACACGACCACCATGTCGTCATTCGACACATCCGGCCCGGTCGCGCCCCTGTGGGCCGGGACGTTACTGAACGGTAGCTAGGGCCGGAAGTGCTCTGTGAAAAACTGCATCGGCCGATGCGTGAAGGTGTCCGACCACCCCGCCAACCACGCACAGAAGTGCGCGCGGGAGGCGGGAGGCGCGGTCGGGCGCGCGAGGCGGCCGGGCGCGAGGCGCGGTCGGGCGCGGGAGGCGGCAACTTCGGGGATGTTGCTGCCTCAGGTGCGGCGGAGGCAGCAACATCCCCGAAGTTGCGCGGATCTTGCCGGCGGCGGCGGCGGCGCCGGCGCCGGGCGCCAGCGAGGTGGGGCGGGGTGGGGACTCAGTGTGCGGCGGGGGCCGGTTGGACCAGTTCGATCAGGACCCCGCCGGCGTCCTTGGGGTGCACGAAGTTGATCCGGCTGTCGGCGGTGCCACGGCGTGGAGCGTCGTAGAGCAGCCGCATCCCCCGCTCGCGCAACGCCGCGCAGGCCACGTCGATGTCCGCCACCGTGTACGCGACCTGCTGCACGCCCGGCCCGTTGCGGTCGAGGAACTTCGCGATCGTCGACTCCGGGGTGAGCGGGGCGAGCAGCTGCACGCAGCCGCCCTCGGCGGTCGGCCCGACGGTAAGCATCGCCTCCCGTATGCCCTGCTCGGCGTTGGTCTCGGTGTGTACGCAGCGCATCCCGAACGTCCGCTGGTAGAAGTCGATCGCGGCGTCCAGGTCGGCCACGGCGATGCCCACGTGGTCAATCTTGCGAAGCCCGATGTCTGTGACGTAGTCCGCACCGGGCTCGGCGGGGGAGTTCTCAGCCATGGCGCTAGTCTGGCCGAACAATCGTTAAGGCGTACAGCTCGGCACCCCCTCGGAGGCAGGCATGGCTTCGGTGATCGTCAGCGGCGCGCGGACCCCGATGGGCCGGCTGCTGGGTAACCTCAAGGACCTTCCCGCCACCAAGCTCGGCGGTATCGCCATCAAGGCGGCCCTGGAGCGGGCCGGTGTCAGCCCGGACCAGGTCCAATACGTGATCATGGGGCAGGTGCTCCAGGCGGGCGCCGGGCAGATCCCGGCACGGCAGGCGGCGGTCGAGGCCGGCGTGCCGATGTCGGTGCCGGCGCTCACCATCAACAAGGTCTGCCTCTCCGGTCTGGACGCGATCGCCCTGGCCGACCAGCTCATCCGGGCCGGCGAGTTCGACATCGTGGTGGCCGGCGGCATGGAGTCGATGACCAACGCCCCGCACCTGCTGATGGGGCAGCGCACCGGCTACAAGTACGGCGACGTGGTGGTCAAGGACCACATGGCCCACGACGGGCTCAGTGACGCCTGGGACTGCTGCTCGATGGGTGAGTCGACCGAGCGGCTCGGCACGAAGCACGGCATCTCGCGCGAGGAGCAGGACGCCTTCGCCGCGGCCAGCCACCAGCGGGCCGCGGCCGCGCAGAAGAACGGCCACTTCGCCGAGGAGATCACCCCCGTGCTGATCCCGCAGCGCAAGGGTGACCCGCTGGTGATCAGCGACGACGAGGGCATTCGCCCGGACACCACTGTCGAATCGCTGGCCCGGCTGCGTCCCGCCTTCGCCAAGGACGGAACGATCACCGCCGGCAGCTCCTCGCCGATCTCCGACGGCGCGGCCGCGGTGGTCGTCATGAGCATGGCGAAGGCCAAGGAGCTGGGATTGACCTGGCTGGCCGAGATCGGCGCGCACGGCAACGTGGCGGGCCCGGACAATTCGCTGCACTCGCAGCCGTCCAACGCGATCAACCACGCCCTGAAGAAGGGCGGCCTGAGCATCGAGGACCTGGACCTCATCGAGATCAACGAGGCGTTCGCGCAGGTCGGGATCCAGTCCACCCGCGACCTCGGCATCAGCTCCGACAGGGTCAATGTCAACGGTGGCGCGATCGCGCTGGGGCACCCGATCGGCATGTCCGGTGCGCGTCTCGTCCTCACCCTCGCCCTGGAGCTGAAGCGGCGCGGCGGCGGCACCGGCGCGGCCGCTCTCTGTGGCGGCGGCGGCCAGGGCGACGCGCTGATCATCCACGTGCCGGGCAAGGCTGAGTCCGACAAGTGAGCCAAGAAGGCACCACGTCGGTGCGCCGGAGCCGGGACGTGGCGATGCTTGTCGAGCGGGCCCGCACCGGTGATCCACGGGCGGTGGCCCGCCTGATCACCCTGGTGGAGAACGGCGACACCCTCCTACCGGACATCGCGGCCGCGCTGGCCCCGTACGCCGGGCAGGCCCAGGTCGTCGGGCTCACCGGCTCACCCGGGGTGGGCAAGTCCACCACCACGAACGAGCTGGTCCGCGCGCTGCGGGCGCGTGGGCACCGGGTCGGCGTGCTGGCGGTCGACCCGTCCAGCCCGTTCACCGGTGGGGCGATCCTCGGTGACCGGGTGCGTATGCAGGACCACGCCACCGATCCGGGCGTCTACATCCGGTCGATGTCCAGCCGGGGACACCTCGGCGGGCTGGCGGCGGCGACGCCGCAGGCGGTCCGCGTGCTGGAGGGCGCCGGCTGCGACGTGGTGCTGGTCGAGACCGTCGGCGTCGGGCAGGCCGAGGTGGAGGTCGCCTCGCTTGCCGACACCACGCTCGTGCTGCTCGCCCCCGGGATGGGTGACGCGATCCAGGCGGTCAAGGCGGGCATCCTGGAGATCGCCGACGTGTTCGTGGTCAACAAGGCCGACCGGGACGGGGTCGACGCCACCGTCCGTGACATCCAGGGCATGATCGCCCTCGGGGAGCGCGGCCCGGGGCAGTGGCGGCCGCAGGTGGTCCGCGCGATCGCGTCCCGGGGCGAGGGCATCGACGACATCGCCGCCGCCATCGACAAGCACCGGGGCTGGCTGGTCGAGCACGGCGAGCTGCGCCGCCGCCAGGAGGCGCGGGCCGCCGCCGAGATCGAGGCCATCGCGCTCGGCGCCCTCCGCGCCCGGATCGGCTCACTGCGCGACGGTACGGAGCTGAGCACGCTCGCCGCCAAGGTGGCCGAGGGTGGCCTCGACCCGTACGCGGCGGCGGACACCCTGCTCGCCCAGCTGGCCCGCTGACCGTCCACCGGGGACAGCCTCGCGCTACCCGACCCTTGTAGGCTCGCACCGCCCCACGGCGGTGGGGCCGGCGTGAGGAGCAGGGGAGTGGGCATGGATCACGAGGCGACCCAGGAGCTGAGCGCGGCGTCGGTTCCGGCCGGCGGCACGACGCACGTCTCCGACGAGGTGATCGAGAAGATCGCCGTCGCGGCGGCCCGCGCGGTGCCCGGGGTGGCCGAGCTGGGCGGGGACGTGGCCCGGTTCTTCAACTCCGTCCTCGACCGGGTCGGGCTGGACCAGGTGGGCGACGCCCGGCGCGGCTGCTCGGCACACGTGACAGGCGACGCCGCGGTGGTCAACCTGGTGTTGGTGATCGAGGCCGGTCGTGCGGTGCCGGAGATCACCGCCGAGGTGCGGGCCCGGGTCACGGAGGCCGTCGAGGCGTACGGGCTGCGGGTCGACGAGGTCAACATCCGGGTCGACGACGTGGCGATGGGCGCTCCCGCCGTCTGACCTGGTTACCCGCCGGTACGGTCTTACTTAGCGATCGTTCAGGCGAGGGCTCTACACTCGACGTGCAGTCGAGGAACCGAGGAGGAGCCCTGCGCATGGACGCCGACGAGATCGACGCCGGACGGGCACGCTGGCAGGCCCGGTACGACTCCGCGCGCAAGCGGGACGCCGACTTCACCACGCTCTCCGGGACGCCTGTGGAGCCGGTCTACGGGCCGCCGGAGGGCAGCGCGTACCCGGGCTTCGAGCGGATCGGCTGGCCGGGCGAGTACCCGTACACCAGGGGTCTTCATCCGACCGGCTACCGCGGGCGGACCTGGACGATCCGGCAGTTCGCCGGCTTCGGCAATGCCCAGCAGACGAACGAGCGCTACAAGATGATCCTCGGCGCCGGCGGCGGTGGCCTCTCGGTCGCTTTCGACATGCCGACCCTGATGGGCCGCGACTCCGACGACCCGCAGGCGCTCGGCGAGGTCGGCCACTGCGGCGTCGCCATCGACACCGCCACCGACATGCAGGCGCTCTTCGACGGCATCGACCTGGCCGACGTCACCACCTCGATGACCATCTCCGGCCCGGCCGTGCCGGTGTTCTGCATGTACCTGGTCGCCGCCGAGCGGCAGGGCGCCGACCTGTCCAAGCTGGACGGCACCCTGCAGACCGACATCTTCAAGGAGTACATCGCGCAGAAGGAGTGGCTCTTCGACCCGGAGCCGCACCTGCGCCTGATCGGCGACCTGATGGAGTACTGCGCGGCCGAGATCCCGCGCTACAAGCCGCTGTCGGTCTCCGGCTACCACATCCGCGAGGCCGGCTCGACGGCCGCGCAGGAGCTGGCGTACACCCTGGCCGACGGGTTCGGCTACGTGGAGCTGGGCCTGTCGCGCGGCCTGGACGTGAACGTCTTCGCGCCGGGGTTGAGCTTCTTCTTCGACTCCCACCTCGACTTCTTCGAGGAGATCGCCAAATTCCGCGCCGCACGCCGGATCTGGGCCCGCTGGCTGCGCGACGTCTACGGCGCGACCAGCGAGAAGGCCCTCTGGCTGCGGTTCCACACGCAGACCGCCGGGGTGTCGCTGACCGCGCAGCAGCCTGTCAACAACGTCGTACGCACCGCCGTGGAGGCTCTCGCGGCGGTGCTGGGCGGCACCAACTCGCTGCACACCAACGCGCTGGACGAGACCCTGGCGCTGCCCACCGACGAGTCGGCCGAGATCGCCCTGCGCACGCAGCAGGTGCTGATGGAGGAGACCGGCGTGGTCAACGTGGCCGACCCGCTCGGCGGCTCCTGGTACGTCGAGGCGCTGACCGACAAGATCGAGGCCGAGGCGGAGGAGATCTTCGCCCGCATCCGGCAGCTCGGCGGGGATGGGCCGCACCAGATCGGCCCGATGACCTCGGGCATCCTGCGCGGTATCGAGGACGGCTGGTTCACCGGGCACATCGCCGAGTCGGCCTTCGTCTACCAGCAGGCCCTGGAGAAGGGCGACAAGAAGATCGTCGGCGTCAACTGCCACACCGGCACGGTCGCCAAGGAGCTGGAGATCCTGCGCATCTCGCACGAGGTGGAACTGGAGCAGCGCCGGGTGCTCGCCGAGCGCAAGAGCGCGCGGGACGAGCCGGCGGTCCGGGCGGCTGTCGCGCGGATGGTCGAGGCCAGCCGCACCGACGAGAACATGATCCCCGCCATGCTCGATGCCGTCCGCGCCGAGGCGACCCTGGGCGAGATCTGCGACGCCCTGCGCGCCGAGTGGGGCACCTACCGCGAGCCCGCCCGCTTCTAACCTCGTCGATCGTGCGCTTTCTGTCCTGCCGAACGGGGTCGATGCCGCGTTTCGGCGACAGAAAGTGCACGATCGCGGGGGGTGGGGTGGGGCGTGAGAGTTGCAACGTCGGAGTTGTGGGTGAGCCGGTAATCCGTGCTCGCGTGCGAGACTAGGTAACCATGAGCGACCCACGGATCACCTCGTCGATCTTCACCCGCGGCGCGGTCGACCTCAGCACGCTGCGCGGCCCCGCACCAGCCAGTTCCCGCCCCGGCACACCCCCGCAGGGCGGCCCGTCGGCCGGCGTACCCGGCGCGCCGAGCGCCGGCGGCAACGCCGCCATCGTCGACGTCACCGAGGCGACCATCCAGGCCGATGTGCTCGAACGGTCGATGGCCATGCCCGTCATCGTCTTCTTCGGCGCGGCCGGCTTCCCGGAGAGCGACGAGTTCGCCCCGGTGCTGGAGCGGCTGGCCGCCGAGAGCGGTGGCACCTGGGTGCTCGCCCGGGTCGACGTGCAGGAAAACCCGCGGATCGCCCAGATGTTCCGGGTCCAGGGCATCCCCATGGTCTACGCCGTCGTCGGCGGCCAGCCGATCGACGCCTTCTCCGGTGTGGTGCCCGAGGCACAGCTTCGCCAGTGGATCCAGGCCGTGCTCAAGGCCGGTGGCGTGGCCGTCGCCGAACCGGAGGACCCGCGCCTCGACGAGGCCGACGACGCGCTCATGAGCGGTGACCTGGACGCCGCCGAGCAGGCGTACCGCAAGATCCTCGCCGACGCACCGGCGGACGCCGCGGCCACGGCGGGCCTGGCCCAGGTCGGCGTGGCCCGCCGGGTGGCGGGCGCCGACCCGGCCACCGCGCTGGCCGCCGCCGAGAGCGCCCCCGACGACGTCGCGGCCCAACTGCTGGCCGCCGACATCGAGGTGCTCAGCGGCCTGGCCGAGCAGGCGTACGCCCGGCTCGTCGGCCTGGTCCGGCGCACCGCCGGCGAGGACCGCGAGGAGGTCCGCCAGCACCTGGTGTCGCTGTTCTCCATCGCCGGCCCGGACGACCCGGCGGTCGCCTCGGCCCGGCGGGCCCTGGCCAGCGCCCTGTTCTGAGTTCAATGAGTTCGTAGCACGCCAGCGCGGGCCGGCGAACCGCCGGCCCGCCCGACCACCGAGGACGGGAGCTCATGATGCGCCGGATCGCCGTCCTCGACGCGCCGACAAATCTCGGCCTACGGCCGCCGACGTCCACCTCGGTGCCCGGCTGCGCCAAGGCGCCCGGCGCGTTGCGCGACCACGACCTGCTGGCCCGGCTGCGGGCCCGCGACGCCGGCTGCGTCACCCCACCGCGGTACGACCCCGGCGACTGGCGGCCCGGCGACGGCGTCTGCCATGCCCGGGAGATCGCCGACTACTCCCTCGCCCTCGCCGAGCGGATCGGCTCGATCATCGACCGGGGCGAGTTCCCTGTGGTGCTGGGCGGCGACTGCTCCGTGCTGCTGGGCTCCGCGCTGGCCATGCACCGCCTCGGCGAGGCGGTCGGCGGGCGGATCGGGCTGGTCTTCGTCGACGGGCACTCCGACTTCCGGCACCCCGGCAACGCCTCCTACGTCGGCGCGGCCGCGGGGGAGGACCTGGCCCTCGTCACCGGGCGCGGGCAGGCCGACCTGGCCGCGCTGGAGGGCCGCCGGCCCTACTTCCGCGACATCGACGTGGTGGTGCTCGGCATCCGCGCGCAGGACGAGTACCGCCTCGACCTGCAGGCCGCGGGCATCACCACCCGACCGGTGCCGGCGCTGCGCGCCGAGGGCGCCGCCCGGACGGCCCAGTGGGCGCACGAGCAGCTCGCCGACTGCGCGGGCTACTGGGTGCACATCGACGTCGACGTGCTCGACCCTGCGGTGATGCCGGCCGTGGACGCCCCCGACCCGGGTGGCATCGCCTTCGCCGAGCTGGAGATCCTGCTCGCCGGCCTGGTCGACACCCCACACTGCCTGGGTGTCGAGCTGACCGTCTTCGACCCCGACTACGACCCGGACGGCTCGTACGCCGCCGAGATCGTCAACACGGTGGTCGCCGGTCTGGCCCCGGTCACCGCCCCGGAGGCGGTGCCGCCCCGACTGCTGTCGCCCCGGCCGACGCCCTCGCCTCGGCGCGGCAACGGTCGGGCCGCGACCACCACCGAGCGTTCCGACCGGCTCAGCGCGCTCGACGGGCTTGATCGTGCCGCGCTTGGTGGGCTTGATCGTGCCGCGCCTGGTGGGCTTGATCGTGCCGCGCGCGATGGGCTTGATCATGTCGCGCCTGGTGGGCTTGATCGTGCCGCGCCTGGTGGGCCTGCCGGCAGCGGTCGGGGTGACGAGCGCGGCGACGACGATGATCTTCCCGATGTCGAACCCGCCGACGCCCAGTCGCCTGGCGGCGGGTCTGCCGGTACCGGTCCCTCGGGCGGCGGTTCTGCCGGTGGCGGCGGTTCTGCCGGCGTCGGTCCCTCGGGCGGCCGTTCGTCGCTGAGCGCGGTGCCGGACGGCGTCGCGGCCGAGGCGGAGCCGCCCGGCATGCGCGTTCTGGCCCCGTCCGAGCCATCGGGCGTCGCGGCCCAGATCGCGGCCACGGTCGAGCGCGAACCGGTCGGCCCACCCGCGTCGGCCGGTCCGGGTCTGCTCCGACGAGCGTCTCCGCCGGTTCAGGAACCGCCGGACAGGCACGAAGCCGACACGGCCTGACCAGCCTCGGCCCACCTCGTCGTCAGTCTCCGGCCGACCTCTTCGTCAGTCTCCGGCCGACCTCGTCGTCAGCCTCGGGCCGACCTCGTCGTGATCGACTCGGTTTCAGCGAAACTGCGGTGTCCGGATGGCTCGGACACCGCGGTTTCAGCGAAACCGAGTCGATCACGCGGCACGGCGCACGCGGCACGGCGCACGCGCACGGCGCACGGGGCACGGCGGGCGCTCGCCGCCCGCGACTAGCGGAGGGCGCGGAGGAAGCGCTCGGCGATCGGGACGGCCGAGGAAGTGCTGGCCCCGCCGTTCTCCACGAACACGGCGAACGCGACGTCACCCTGCCAGCCGACGAACCAGGCGTGCGTGTGGGCCGGGTTGTCGTCGTACTCGGCGGTGCCGGTCTTGCCGTACACCTCGCCGCCCGGAACGTCCTTGAGCGCGCTGCCGGTGCCGGCGGTGACCACCTCGCGCATCATCGTGCGCAGCGCCGTGACGGACTCCGGCTTGAGCTGCTCGCCGGGCGGGGCCGGCTTGGCCGGCGCCGGGTCGACCAGCAGCTTCGGCTGCTCGAAGCGGCCCCGGGCGACGGCCGCGGTGGCACCGGCCATGGCCAGGGGGCTGACCAGCGTGGTGCCCTGGCCGAACGAGGCGGCTGCCTGCTCGGCGGGGCTGCCGCCGGTCGACACCTTGCCGGTGAAGGCGTCCGTGCCGAGATCCCACTGCCCCTCCAGGCCCAGCGAGCGGCCGGCTGCGGCCAGCCCGTCGCCGCCGAGCTTCGGGGCCAGCGACGCGAAAGCCGTGTTGCAGGACTTGGCGAAGTCGGTGCGGAACGGCACCGAGCCCAACTCGAAGTTGTCCGAGTTCTTGAAGGACCGGCCATCGACGGTGAAGGTCTTCTTGCACTCCACCGGCCCGTCCAGCGTGACCGCGCCCCGGTCCAGCAGACCCAGCGCGCTGACCATCTTGAACGTGGAGCCCGGCGGCACCTGCGCGGTGAAGGCCAGGTTCTCGCCGGTCGAGCCGGGACCGTTGGCGGCGGCGAGGACCGCGCCGTCGCTGACGCGGACCGCGACCAGCGCGGCTCGGTGCGACTCGGCGCGCAGGGCGCCGTCGGCCGCGTTCTGGGTGGCAACGTCCAGCGTGGTCTTGAGGGCCTGACCGGGCTTCGGCTCCTGGCGGAACAGCTCGGTGCCGGTGGATGCCAGCTTGCCGTCCTCGTCGGGCCGCTCCACCACGACCGTCAGGCCGGGGGCGCCGCGTAGCTGCTCGTCGTAGCGGCCCTGCAATCCGCCGTGCCCGACCAGGTCGCCGGTGACGTACCGGTCCGGGTGGGCGGCGAGGTCGTCGGCCTGCGCCTGGTCGACCGAGCCGAGCAGCGCGCGGGCGAACTCCCGGGTCGGGGCCAGGTCGAGCTTGTCGGACACGAACTTGGTGCCGGGCAGGTCGTAGATCCGGGGCTTGATCTGGCGGTACGCCGGGTCGCGCAGGGTCACCACCTCGACGAGAGCGCCCGGGTCGGCCGCGGCCACCCGCTTGGGCAGGTCCGACAGGTCGACGGCGGGAACGAGGGCCGGCCGGATGGCCTTGAAGGCAGCGTCGAGATCCTTGACCAGCTTCTTGATGTCGGTGACCTGGTTCGGTTGCACACCCACCCGCACGACCGGGCGGGGCGACACGATCGGCTGGCCGGCCGCGTCCAGCACGCCGGCCCGGGCGCCGGTGTCGCGGCGCAGCCCCAGTCGGTCACCCTTGGCGAGCTGCTCGTGGATCACCCGCGGCTCCCACATCACCTGCCACTGGTCGTCGTCGCCCTGGACGAGCCGCAGCTCCCGGTCGTACGTCCAGTGGGTCCGGCCTGGCAGCGTCCAGTCCACCCTGATAGTGGTGGTCGCGATGTTCTTGGTGATCTTCGGCTCGCCCTGTCGGGTCAGCGTGGGCGGGGTGGCCGCCAACTCGCCGGACAGCTCCTTGATCTCCTTGGTCACCTCGGTGGCCGGCAGCTTGGCGCCTGTCGTGTCGACCATCGCGACCGCCTGCAGGTCGCCACTGCGCCAGCCGCTGAGGAAGGCGTCGACGCCGCGCTCCGGCCCGTCGTCGCCGGAGCACGCCGCCAGGACGCCGGCGGTGAGCAGGGCCGCGGTGATCGCCGCGACCCGCCGGGCGCGGTTCGGCCGGTGGGGCCGGGGGTAGGACAAGGTCATGAAGCGGTCCTTCCGGTCTCGGGCTGCTCTGCACGGTAGTACGCGGAGGCTGTCCCGAACGTCCCGTGGAGGGCTCGACGTGCGGAAAGACGGTCCGGGCCGGTGTGATGAACATCGCGGGGCGGGGTATCCCGCAAGCGGCCAACCTCGGACCCACAACGGGTGAAAGGACAAAGTCCCGATCCGGACGTCCGGCCAGTGGTCCGCCGACCAAGGCGGGGAACGACAGGCTTACGCTGGGCGGCAGAGTGACCCACAACGCGGTGGGTCGAGGGGAGTGGCACCGATGGACCGGCGTCCGGCGATCAAACCGGAACCCGACCTCCGGCAGGATGACACCGGCCGGGACGAGGACAGCTTCGATTCGGCGACCGACGGGGACGGCTACGGCCGGCTCGACACGGGCGTCACAGGGCTGACCGGGTCGAGCATCGACACCATCTACGATCTGGGCCTGCCGACCGAGGCGTTGGCCGACGACGTGGAGGACGCCGAGCTCGACGAACCGGTCCCCAACGCGGAGCGCCTGGTTGCCCAGGCTGTCGCACTCGCCGGGGACGACCACGATGCGGCGACCCTGGTCGGTCGCTTCTGGCGGTTCGCCCCGGACGAGGAGCTGGTCGGCTTCACGGCGGAGGAGATGCTCGACGCGGCCCGGGCGCACCGGGACCTCGCCCAGCAGCGGGTGCCCGGCGAGTTGAAGCTGCGCATCCACGAGCCGTACGCCGACCAGCACCACACCGTCGTCGAGATCGTCACCGACGACATGCCGTTCCTGGTCGACTCGGTGACCGCGCTGCTCAACTCGTACCACCTGGACGTGCACCTGCTGGTGCACCCGCTGGTGGTGGTCCGGCGCGAGCCGCTGGGCCGCCTCACCGAGGTTTCGGCGGACGTGGAACCGGACGACGCGATCGCCGGGGACATCATCGAGAGCTGGATGCGGATCGAGATCGACCCGGTCCGGGACGCCGCCGAGCGCGACCGCCTGCGCGGTGAGCTGCAACGAGTGCTCACCGACGTGCGGGAGGCCGTGGAGGACTGGCCGAAGATGCGTCAGCGGGCGCTCGCGCTCGCCGACGAGCTGGCGTCGGCCCGCACCTCGGAAAACCGTCCGCCGGTGCCGGAGAAGGACATCACCGACTCGGTGGAGCTGCTGCGCTGGCTGGCGCACGACCACTTCACGTTCCTCGGCTACCGCGAGTACCGGCTGGTGGACGCCCCGGACGGGAACCCGTCCGACCCGGTGGACGGCAAGGCGCTGGAGGCGGTGCTCGGCACCGGCCTGGGCATCCTGCGCTCGGACTCCCCGGAGGCCCGATCGCTGTCGTCGATGACGCACGAGGCACACGAGAAGGTGCTGGAGAAGCGTCTGCTCATCATCACCAAGGCAAACTCGCGGGCCACCGTGCACCGCTCGGCGTACCTGGACTACATCGGGTTCAAGATCTTCAACGAGGTCGGCGAGGTCATCGGGGAGCGGCGCTTCCTGGGCCTGTTCTCCACCGCGGCGTACCGGACCAGTGTCCGCGAGCTGCCTGTGGTACGTCGGAAGGTCGCGGAGGTGCTCGACCGCTCCGGCCTGAGCCGGCGCAGCCACTCCGGCAAGGATCTGCTGCAGATCCTGGAGACCTACCCGCGCGACGAGCTGTTCCAGATCAAGACCGACGACCTGTACCACGCGGTGATCGGTGTGCTGCGGATGGCGGGCCGCCGGCAGTTGCGGGTGTTCCTGCGCCGCGACGCGTACGGGCGGTTCATCTCCTGCCTGATCTACCTACCCCGGGACCGGTTCACCACCCAGAACCGGCTGCGCATGCAGGACATCCTGCTGCGTGAGCTGAACGGCGTCGGGGTCGATTACACCACCCGGGTCACCGAGTCGATGCTGGCCCGGATCCACTTCATCGTCCGCACCGACCCGACCCGGCCGCCCGGCGACATCGACGCCGACCTGCTGGCCGAGGAGCTGGCCGACGCGACCCGGCTCTGGGACGACGACTACCGCCTGGTGCTGGAGCGCAAGCTCGGCGACGAGCAGGCCAAGCACCTGTTCGCCAGGTACGCCGACGCGTTCCCGGAGGGTTACAAGGACGGGCACACGCCGTACGAGGCGATGAAGGACCTGGCCAAGCTCGAGCTGCTGGAGGAGCCCGGCCAGCTGGAGATGCACCTGTTCCGCAAGCAGCTCGCGCCGAGGCCGGGCACCCGCGTGCCCGGCGCGGACCTGGCCGACAGCATGAACGTGCGGTTCAAGGTCTACCGGTACGGCGAGCCGATGATGCTCTCCGCCGTGCTGCCGGTGCTGCACTCGCTCGGCGTCCGCGTGGTCGACGAGCACCCGTACGAGGTGGACCGGATCGACGGTCGGGTCTACCTGTACGACTTCGGCCTCATGCTGCCCGAGGGGCACCACGAGCTGTCCGAGGTACGCCCGCACGTGGAGAACGCGTTCGCGGCGGCGTGGCGCGGCGAGGCCGAGGTGGACCGGTTCAACGAGCTGGTGCTGCGCGCCGGGCTGACCTGGCGGCAGGTGGTGGTGCTGCGGGCGTACGCGAAGTACCTGCGGCAGGCCGGGACGGTCTTCTCGCAGGACTACATGGAGCAGACCTTCATCGCGTACCCGAAGCTCGCCAGCCTGCTGGTGGAGCTGTTCGAGACCCGGTTCGCGCCGGGCGAGTTGACCGCCGAGCAGCGGCAGCAGCGCAGCGGCGAGCTGGTGGAGACGATCCGGGGCGCGCTTGACGACGTGGCGAGCCTCGACCAGGACCGGATCCTGCGCTCGTACCTGACGCTGATCGAGGCGACCCTGCGGACCAGCTTCTACCAGAAGCCGGTCGGCGGGCGTCCGAAGGCGTACGTGGCGTTCAAGCTCGACCCGCAGGCCATCCCGGACCTGCCGGCGCCCCGGCCGAAATTCGAGATCTTCGTCTACTCGCCCCGGTTCGAGGGCGTACACCTGCGGTTCGGGCCGGTGGCCCGGGGTGGGTTGCGCTGGTCCGACCGTCGGGAGGACTTCCGCACCGAGGTGCTCGGCCTGGTCAAGGCGCAGATGGTGAAGAACACCGTGATCGTGCCGGTGGGCGCCAAGGGCGGCTTCGTGCTGAAGCAGAAGCCGGGCGACCGGGACGAGGCGGTCGCCTGCTACCAGGAGTTCGTCGGTGCCATGCTGGACGTCACGGACAACATCGTCAGCGGGCACATCGTGCCGCCCGAGGACGTGGTCCGGCACGACGGCGACGACCCGTACCTGGTGGTGGCCGCGGACAAGGGAACGGCGACGTTCTCCGACATCGCCAACGAGATCTCCGTGGCGCACAACTTCTGGCTGGGCGACGCGTTCGCCTCCGGCGGTTCGGCCGGCTACGACCACAAGAAGATGGGCATCACCGCCCGAGGTGCGTGGGAGTCGGTCAAGCGGCACTTCCGGGAGTTGGGTCTGGACACCCAGGCCCAGGACTTCACCGTCGTCGGCGTCGGCGACATGTCCGGCGACGTGTTCGGTAACGGGATGCTGCTCTCCGAGCACATCCGGCTGGTGGCCGCCTTCGACCACCGGCACATCTTCCTCGACCCGGAGCCGGACGCGGCCACCTCGTACGCCGAGCGTCGCCGGCTGTTCGACCTGCCCCGGTCCTCGTGGGAGGACTACAACCCGGAGCTGATCTCGGCCGGGGGCGGCATCTTCCCGCGTACCGCGAAGTCCATCCCGCTCACGCCGCAGGTCCGGGCGGCGATCGGCCTGGACGACGACGTCACGCAGCTCTCGCCGCAGGAGTTGATGAAGGCGATCGTCACCGCCCCGGTGGACCTGTTCTGGAACGGCGGCATCGGCACGTACGTCAAGGCGTCCACCCAGACCAACGCCGAGGTGGGCGACAAGTCCAACGACGCGATCCGGGTGGACGGTCGCAGCCTGCGCTGCCGGGTGGCGGGCGAGGGCGGCAACCTGGGCTGGACCCAGCTCGGCCGCATCGAGTACGCGTTGACAGGTGGCCGCATCTACACCGACTTCATCGACAACGCGGCCGGGGTGGACACCTCCGACCACGAGGTGAACATCAAGATCCTCCTGAACACCGCTGTCGCTGACGGTGAGCTGACCACTGCCGAGCGGGACGAGTTGCTGGCCGGGATGACCGAGGAGGTCGCCGAGCTGGTGCTGCGGGACAACTACGACCAGGCCCGGGCCATCAACAACGCCCAGGCCCAGGCCGCCTCGCTGCTTCCCGTGCACCGTCGGATGATCAACGAGTTGGAGCGTTCCGGCGCGTTGGACCGGTCGCTGGAGGCGCTGCCGCCGGACGAGGAACTGGCGGTGCGCAGCGAGTCCGGGCTGACCGCGCCGGAGTTCGCGGTGCTGCTCGCGTACGTCAAGATCGTCCTGGAGCGGGAGATCCTCACCGAGGGATTGGCCGACGAGGAGTGGACGACCGAGGTCCTGGTCAACTACTTCCCGACGCCGATGCGCGAGCGGTTCGCCGACCGGATGGGCAGGCAGCGGCTACGCCGGGAGATCGTCACCACGGTGCTGGTGAACGAGGCGGTCAACCGGGGCGGTATCTCGTTCATCTTCCGGGTGGTCGAGGAGACGGCGGCCAGCGCGGCCGACGTGATCCGGGCGTACGTGGTGGTCCGCGAGGTGTTCGGGCTGCGCGAGGTGTGGGACGCGGTGGAGGCGTTGGACAACAAGGTCTCCCCGGAGCTCCAGACCAGCGTCTACCTCGACACCCGTCGACTGCTCGACCGCGCGGTGCGCTGGCTGGTCACCAACCGGCGCTCGCCGATCGACGTGCCGACCGAGATCGCGCGGCTGCGCGACGGGGTGGCCCGGCTGCTGCCGGGGCTGGAGGACCTGTTCTACGGCGGTGAGCGGCAGGCCATCACGGCGCACATCGACTCGATGATCGACCGTGGGCTGCCCCGCGAGCTGGCGGAGCGGGCGACCCGACTGATGTACAGCTTCGGCCTGCTGGACGTCGTGGAGACCGCGACCCGCAGCGGACGGGACGTCGGCGAGGTGGCCTCGGTCTACTTCGTGCTCTCCGACCTGTTCCGGGTGGACTCGCTGCTGTCGAAGATCTCCCTGCTGCCGCGGGAGGACCGCTGGCAGACACTCGCGCGGATGGCGCTGCGCTACGACCTGTACGCCGCGCTCGCCGCGCTCACCGCCGAGGTGCTCGACTCCACGCCGGAGGACCAACCGCCGCACGAGCGGGTGCAGCAGTGGGAGCAGTCGAACGCCACGTCGATCCACCGCGCCCGCCGGGCGATGGGGGAGTTCGACGAGTCGCGGGCGGATCTCGCCGCCCTGTCCGTGCTGCTGCGTCAGATCCGCACCCTGGTGCGGACCTCCGCCGCCGCCTGATCCGATACGCCGAAAGCGGTCCGGCCGATCGGGAAACCCCGACCGGCCGGACCGCTTCCGTGTACGCCCCGGGTTCACGCCACCAGGGTGGCGAAGACGACCACGTTGTCGTCGTAGCTCCTGGCCGCCTCGTCGAACTGGCCACCGCAGGTGACGACCCGCAGGCCGGGCCGGTCGTTCGGCCCGTACACCAGCTCGGTGGGGAAGGACGTCTTCGGGTACGACTTCACCGAGTCGACCCGGAACGTCGCCGGCTGGCCGTCCGCCCGCTGCACGGTGATCGTGTCTCCGGGCACGAGCGAGCCGAGGTCGAAGAAGACTGCCGGGCCCAGCTTCGCCGAGTCCACGTGCCCCACGATGACCGCGTTACCGGTCTCGCCTGGACTCGCCCCCGGCTCGTACCAGCCGGCCCGGTCGGCCTGCTCCAACGGGGGGACCTGGACGGTGCCGTCCGGGTTGGTGCCGAGCGACATGACCGGCGCGTGGACGCCTATGCGGGGGATTTCGATGGTGGTCGGAGCGGCCCGGTCCAGGCTGGCTGCAACGTCGCCGCGCTCCCCGTCGTCCGGCGCCGTGGCGGTGCTCCCGGTGACCGTCGGCCCGGAGACCTCGGGGCCGGCCTGGGCGAGCGGCTGCGGGGGGCGGGGAGCTGGCCGGTCCTGCAACGAGGCGCCGATCATGCCGGCGCCGATCATGGCCAGGGTGACGACGACGGCCGCGCCGGCGGCACGCCACGGTCTCCCGTGACGGCCGCCGGCCCGTGTCGTCGTCACGTCAGACGAGCGAACCATCGGTCCGCCGACGACGCATCAGAACGATCCCACCCAGCGCGGCAGCGCCGAGCAGGCCCGCGCCACCGGTGGCCAGACCACGGTCGGTCCCGGTGCTGGCGCCACCGTCACCACCGTCGACCCCGCCGTGGGGCAGTACGACCAGTTCGCCCTCGCCGCACGAGCCCTTGAGCTCGTAACGACCCGGCTTGGCGTCCTTGTCGACCTTGGCGTCGCCGTAGTACACGAACTCGCGCTCGTCATCCGAGCCGTGCTCGTCCTTGGACTCCCAGTCCTTGCTGTCTTCGTCCTTGGACTCCCAGCTCTTGCTGTCTTCGTCCTTGGACTCCCAGCCCTTGTCCGAGCCGTACTCGTCGCCCTCGTCGGAGCCGTGCTCGTCCTTGGAGCCGTGCTCGTCCTTGGATTCCCAGCCCTTGTCGGAGCCGTACTCGTTGCCCTCGTCGGAGCCGTGCTCGTCCTTGGAGCCGTGCTCGTCCTTGGATTCCCAGCCCTTGTCGGAGCCGTACTCGTTGCCCTCGTCGGAGCCGTG
>NZ_JBFAQS010000002.1:0-126768 GCF_040678875.1 Micromonospora sp. NPDC049274 | reverse complement strand
ACTGCTCGTCCTTGGAGCCGTGCTCGTCCTTGGATTCCCAGCTCTTGCTGTCTTCGTCCTTGGACTCCCAGCCCTTGTCGGAGCCGTACTCGTCGCCCTCGTCGGAGCCGCGCTCGTCCTTGGAGCCGTGCTCGTCCTTGGACTCCCAGTCCTTCTTGCCCTCGTCGCTGTCGTCCGCGTCCTGGGCGTGCTCCTCGCCCTTCCAGTCCTTGCTGTCTTCGTCGCCGTAGGCGTCGGCGGCAGCGCCGCCGCCCTGGCCGCCGGGCTGGGCATCCTCGTGGCCCTTGCCCTGCTCGTCCTTGGACTTGTCGTCCTTGCCCTGCTCGTCCTTGGACTTGTCGTCGTCCTTGCCGTGCTCGTCCTTGCCCTGCTCGTTGCCCTTGTCGTCCTTGCCGTGCTCGTCCTTGCCCTGCTCGTTGCCCTTGTCGTCCTTGCCGTGCTCGTCCTTGCCCTGCTCGTCGCCCTTGTCGTCCTTGCCGTGCTCGTCCTTGCCCTTGTCGTCGTGGTCGTAGGAGTCCTCCTCCTCGCTCCACTCGCCGCGGTCCTCGCCCCGGTCGTCCCGTGCCGGCTTGAGCTTGACCTTGCCGGTGACCTTGGACCACACGTACGCGTGCTCCTGCCGATCCGGGCAGATCTCGAGGAGCTTGACCTCGTCGCCGGCCTTCACGACGTGCGGCTTGGCGTAGACCTTGCCGTCCTCGTCGTGGTGCCCGTCAGCGAACGCGATCCCCGGCGCGAACACCAGGAGCGACGCGCCACCGAGTGCGGCGCCCGCAACGACCTTCCCGAGCATCTTCTTAGCCATGACCTGCGTCACTCCATCCCTGTTGTCCTGAGCCCGGCGACAACCGAGCTAAGACCGACGTTAGACGGTTTCATGACTTATGAAGTGAAAGATTCGCGTTTTGACCTTTGCTGGTGGTAAGCGGCGATGGGGTGTTACGCGGCTTTCTCCCGCTCGCGGTGCCGTCTCAGGCACTGCGCACCGTTGCGGGCGACAGGCGGTGTTGCCGACCGACAGTGCTCGACCCGCAGGGCTCATCCGGTAACGCGCGGCGGGTGCCGCTCGCGCCGGCCGGGGGTATCGTCCGAGTTGAGGGTGGGCCGCGCATCGAGCCATTGCCATGGAAGCGCTCCCATGCAAGAATCGGCGCACGCGGTTCGGGGAGCCACACCGCGCAGGCAGGGCGTCGAGGGCATCCGGTTCGCCGGACGACAACCGGCCGTCATCGGTCGGCCTCGCGCCGGCCAATCACCACCACCACCACCGCCCGTCCGGGTCGGGCACCCCCCAATGAATCCCGTGGCGCCGGAGGCCGTCCGTGCAGGACACCTACCGGGCCGTCTCGCCGGGCCGTACGTGAGCCCGGTCTCGCCCAAGGAGATCAGTGGCATGAATGTGTGGAGAAGGCTGTCCGGCCCACGCCGGACCCTGGCGCTCGCCGGGGCGGGCGTCCTGGTCGCCGGCGGGCTGGTGACGATCCCGGTCACCGCGGCGCAGGCCGCGACGCAGTGCGACATCGCGTACACGACCAACGACTGGCAGGGTGGCTTCACCGCCAACATCAGCATCAAGAACCTCGGCGACCCGATCAACGGCTGGACGCTGGGCTGGACGTTCCCCAACTCCAGCCAGCGGGTGCAGCAGGGCTGGTCGGCCGAGTTCAGCCAGTCCGGCAGCCAGGTCACCGCCCGCAGCCTGTCCTACAACGGCAGCCTCGCGACCGGCGCGTCGACCACCCTGGGCTTCAACGGCGCCTGGAGCGGCAGCAACCCGAAGCCGACCTCGTTCACCCTCAACGGCGTGGTCTGCAACGGTGGCGGCGGTAACCCCACCACGGCTCCGCCCACCACGGCCCCGCCGACCACGGCCCCGCCGACCACCGCTCCGCCCACGACGGCTCCGCCGACCACGGCCCCGCCGACCACGCCCCCTCCGGGCACCAAGGTCGACAACCCGTACGCCGGTGTGAAGGGCTACGTGAACCCGGAGTGGAAGGCCAAGGCGGACGCCGAGCCGGGTGGAAGCCGCGTCTCCAACAACCCCACCGCCGTCTGGCTGGACCGGATCGCCGCCATCAACGGCACTCCGAACAGCAGCTCGAACGGCGCGTTCGGTGTGCGGGAGCACCTGGACGAGGCACTGCGCCAGGGCGCCGGCTACATCCAGTTCGTGATCTACAACCTGCCGGGCCGCGACTGCTCCGCGCTCTCCTCGAACGGTGAGCTGGGCCCGGACGAGCTTCCCCGGTACAAGGCCGAGTACATCGACCCGATCGCGGCGATCCAGTCCGACTCGAAGTACCGGAACATCCGGATCATCAACGTCATCGAGATCGACTCGCTGCCGAACATCGTGACCAACACCTCGGGTCAGCCCGGCGGCACGGTCATGTGCGACACGGTCAAGGCCAACGGCGCGTACGTCAACGGTGTCGGCTACGCCCTCGCCAAGCTGGGCGCGATCGGTAACGTCTACAACTACATCGACGCGGGCCACCACGGCTGGCTCGGCTGGGATTCCAACTTCGGCCCGACCGCCGACATCCTGAAGACCGCCGCGGTCGCCTCCGGCAGCACGGTCAACAACGTTCACGGGTTCATCACCAACACCGCGAACTACTCGGCGCTCACGGAGCCGTACTTCAAGATCACCGACAACGTGAACGGCCAGACGGTGCGGCAGTCCAAGTGGGTCGACTGGAACTTCTACGTCGACGAGCTGTCCTTCGCCCAGGCGTTCCGTACCAAGCTGATCTCGGTGGGCTTCAACTCCAACATCGGCATGCTGATCGACACGTCCCGCAACGGTTGGGGTGGCTCCGCCCGGCCGACCGGCCCGGGTGCGACCACCAGCGTCGACACGTACGTCAACGGTGGTCGGATCGACCGCCGGGCCCACGCCGGCAACTGGTGCAACCAGGCCGGTGCCGGTCTCGGCGAGCGGCCGCGGGCGAACCCGGCGACGGGCATCGACGCGTACGTCTGGGTGAAGCCCCCGGGTGAGTCGGACGGCTCCAGCAAGGAGATCCCGAACAACGAGGGCAAGGGCTTCGACCGGATGTGTGACCCGACGTACGGCGGCAACGCCCGCAACGGCAACAACCCGTCGGGCGCCCTGCCGGACGCGCCGATCTCCGGAGCGTGGTTCTCCGCGCAGTTCCAGGAGCTCATGCGCAACGCCTACCCGGCTCTCTGAGCGGGTAGCTCACGCACCAACCCGCCGCCGGCAGTAGGTGAGGCACTGCCGGCGGCAGGTTCCCCCGGGGTCCCCGGTCCGACCGTCACGGTCGGACCGGGGACCCCACCCCCGTTCCGTACCCGGGTCAGGGCACGATGCGCTCGATCGCCGCGCGGCCCTGCTCGGCCAGGTCGCGGCGGGCCTTGTCCAGGTTCTCCGGGGTGAGGTCCTGGCCGCGGGCCATCACCAGGTCCTCCGGCTCCCAGGGCTGCTCCGCCCCGGTACGGATGTTGTCGCCGCCAGCGCCGGTGCCCGTTCCGGTGGCGCCGGTACCGGCGCCGTACGGGTCCCCGATCAGGTCGTCGGTGTCCGGAGCGAGGTCCTCCGGCCGGTCGCGGGGCTCGGTGAAGGTCGGCGTGTCACGGTCGGGCCCGCCCCCGGTCCGCAACTGCGGGACGGTGCTGTCGTCGTCCACCGCAGCTGCCGTTTGCGGACTCTCCTCCAGCGGCGGTCGGCGGTCGCGATCGGTCATGGTGCTGCCTCCTGTGTCCGACACGTTGCCTGATCCCCCTGGCCTACCCCGTGCGTTCGCGCCCATGCGCGCGCCGGCGCCGCCCGCGGGGACGGCGCCGCGGGCCTGGTGTCAGGCGTCGGGCTGCTGCTCGTTCGGGTTCGGCGCCTCGGCCGGGCGCACCCACTGCCAGAGCAGCATGAGCAGGCCGAAGGCGAGCATCACCAGACCTGCCCACAGGTTGATGCGGACGCCCTCGGCCTTGTCGATCTCGGCCCGGCTGTCGAAGACGCCGATAAGCGACACGATGATCCCGTACGCCACGAAGAGGCCACCGATCACCCGACGGATGTCGAACAGTCGGGCGGCGGCGGAGCGGCGCTCCTCGGCCTGCGTCTCGTCGATCAGCGGGTCCTGCGCCGGCTTGCCGTCGTTGCTCATCTGCCGACTCCTTTCCTAGAAGACCGGGATGTAGAAGAGGGCGGCGAGCGCGACCGCGATCACGCCGAGCAGTACGGGGGAGCGGTACCAGACCGCGTCGCCGGCGAGCACGTCACCCTTCAGGTCGACGCCGCCCAGCCCGTAGACCAGGCCGCGCAGTTCCTCGTCGCGCTTCGCGGCGGTGAGCGGGGTGAGGATCGCGGCGACCACCGCCACGGTGACGAACGCGATGCCGGCGCCCCAGAAGCTCTCCTCCAGGTCGGAGTTGAAGCCGATCACGCCGCCCTTGTAGAGCAGGTAGGTGGCCAGCGAGGCCAGCGTGCCCAGCAGCAGCGACCAGAAGCCGGCCAGCGCGCTCATCCGCTTCCAGAACATGCCGATGATGAACGTGGCGAACAGCGGCGCGTTGAACAGCGAGAAGAGCGCCTGGATGTAGTTCATGATGTTGCTGAAGCCGGACGCGATGAACGCCGTCCCGATGCCGATCACCACGGCGGCGACAGTCGCCCACCGACCGATCCGCAGGTAGTACTCGTCGGACCTGCCGCGGCGGACGTACGCCTGCCAGATGTCGTACGTGAAGACGGTGTTGAAACCACTCACGTTGGCCGCCATGCCGGCCATGAACGAGGCCAGCAGGCCGGTGACCGCCACCCCGAGCACGCCGTTGGGCAGCAGATCCCGCATCAGCAGCGGGATCGCGTTGTTGTACTGCAGGTCGCCCTTGTCCGCGCCGAGCCCCTTCACCGTCACCAGGGCCACCAGGCCCGGGATGATCGTGACCAGGGGGATGAACAACTTCGGGTACGCGGCGATGATCGGCGTACGCCGGGCGGCGCTCATGTTCTTCGCCGACAGTGCGCGCTGCACCTCGGCGAAGTTCGTCGTCCAGTAGCCGAACGAGAGCACGAAGCCGAGGCCGAACACGATGCCGAGCCACTGCGCGCCGAGTGGGTTGTCGGTGCTGCCGGTGTCCTGCCAGGCGTGCAGACCCGCCTCGCCGAGCTTCGAGTCGCGGACCGCGTCCATCAGCCCGCCCACCCCGCCGACCTTGACCAGGCCGATCACGGTGACCGGAATGAGGCCGGCCAGGATGACGAAGAACTGGAGCACCTCGTTGTAGATCGCCCCGGACAGACCACCGATGGTGATGTACGCCAGGACGATCGCCGCGCCCACCACGATCGCGGTCCAGAGCGGCCAGCCGAGCAGCGCCTGCATGACCAGGGCCAGCGCGTAGAGGTTGACGCCGGCGATCAGCACCTGTGCGACGGCGAAGCTGAGCGCGTTCAGCAGGTGGGTCGGTCGGTTGAAGCGCAGCCGAAGGTACTCGGGCACGCTGCGGACCTTGGAACCGTAGTAGAAGGGCATCATCACGATGCCCAGGAAGACCATCGCCGGCACCGCGCCGATCCAGTAGTAGTGGACCGTCATGACGCCGTACTGGGCGCCGTTCGCCGCCATGCCGATGATCTCCAGCGCCCCCAGGTTCGCCGAGACGAACGCGAGGCCCGTCACCCAGGCGGGCAGGGAGCGGCCGGAGAGGAAGAAGTCGACGCTGGTCCGGATCGCCCGCCGGGCGGCGAAGCCGACCCCGAGGACGGTGACGAAATACAGCGCAAGAATCAGGTAGTCCAGCCCGTTCATATTGAGCCGCAGACCGCCGCCGTCCATCCCGTCACCCCTCGTCCCGACGTTGGCACCGGTTTGATGCGCGCGCCGTATTACCCACTACGCGAGGTTTCACGCCTGCGCGTCCGAAGCGGCGCGTTCGCGCCCCCTCGCGCGGCTCGGCCGGCGGTGTGCGTCACCCGTCAGGACGCCGAAGGGCGCCCCGGCCGGTAGCCGGAGCGCCCTTCCGATCGTGTCGCCTCAGCGACCCAGTACGCGGTCCAGGAAGTCCCGGTAGTTACGGACGGCCATCCGCAACTGCTCGGTGTCTGCCGAACCGGCGTCCTGCCACCCGCCCAGGGTGTTCTTCTGCGCGGCCAGTGCCGAGGCGAGAGCCTGGATGGCCTCCTCGACCAGGGCCTGCGCCTCGCCGGCCGCAGCATGCGGATCGTCGACGAAACGCAGCTGCACGTCCCGCCAGCGGTCCCGGAAACCCTGCGCGGTGTCCCCGTCGAGGAGCGTTGCCGGTTCGGCGGCGACTGTCGAACCGGCGGGCCGCGACGTCCCGGCGGACTCCAGGGAGGCGCCGGCGGCCTCGGTGGTGACCGGTTCGGCGTCGGCGTCCGGGTCGACCATCTCCGGCGACGCGCTGCCGTAGCCGGCCGCGCCCGCGGTCGCCGCGTCCGGATCGCCGGCCCAGTCGGTCAGGTCGCCGCGCCGCTCGGCCGCGCCGTCCGTGCTGTCCGCGGCGACGACGGTCCGTGAACCCGTGCCGGTGTCCGCTCGCCGGTCGTCGACGTCCAGGTCGGCGGCCTCGTCGGTCGCCGGGGCGGCGTCCCGGTCGGTCTCCGGGCCGCCGTCGCGGCGGTGCAGCTCGGCGGTGGGGTCGGCGCGCAGACCCTCCCGCTCGCCGTCCTCGGCGCCGTCGCCCGGCTGGGCGGTCCGCTCGGCCCGCGGGTCCGGCTGGTCCTGTGGGTACGGGCTCGCCAGCGCCGACGCCGCCACCGCGTCGGCCACCGTGGTGGCGCCGAACGCGGTCGGGAGCGGCCCCGGCTCGTGGAAGCCACCCTCGTCGTCGGGCCGGTTCGGGCGCTCGGTGTCCTCGTCCCGCTGGTCGTCGGCCCACCCGCTGTCGGCGCGGTCGTCGGCGGCAATCCGGTCGTCGTCGGAGCGGTCGTCGTCGGAGCGGTCGTGCAGAGCGCCCGGGTCGGTGCCGTTGGCGCGCTCGTGGTCGGTGGTCGGGTCGTCGAACGTGCCCCGGTCGTCCAGGGCTTCCTCGGGTACGTCCGAGCTGGCGGCCCGGTCACCGGTCGGCGGCACCGGCACCGGCGCGGACCGGACGGCCTCCGGATGGTCGTTGCTCACCTGCTGCTCTTCGTGGCGCATCGGTGGCCTCCTCAGCGGCTCGTGGCGTCGTGCGGAGTGTCCGGGTGGGAACCCTGTTCGGGCGTGCGCTGACCGACCGGCTCCTCACCGAGCAGGTCGGCGAAGAGGGCCCGGTAGTGCACGACCGCCTGGCGCAGCTCCTCGGTGCTCGCCTCCCCCCGGGAGTTGCGCAGGTGGATCTCGTGCGCGTCCCGGTAGTTCGTCAGCGTGCGGGCATGCTCGACGGAGAGGTGGGCGATCTGGTCGGAGAAGTCCCCGGTGGGGTAGCCCTGCTCCTCGATGAGCCGAGTGACCAGTTCGTCCGCGTCGCCCACGGTCTCGCTCGGCGAGTCGATGAAGCGGATCTGGAGCTCTTCCCAGGCGGCGGCGTAACGGGCCCGGGACTCCGGGCTGAGCGGGGTGAGCGTGAGCTCGGCGTGCCGGCGTTCCCGGTCGCGCAGCTCGCGCTCCGCGGCGGACCGGCTGTCCTGCTCCTGCACCACCCGGTCGTACTCCGGCCCGAACCGGCTGCGCAGCGCGCGGCGACGGCCGATCGTCCGGACGGCCACGGCGAGCGCCGCGACGATCACCAGCACGACGAGCACGATGACGATTATCTGCGTGGGCGACATGGCTCCTCCTTCGTCACCTGGTATTCCCTCCCCGCACTGATCGCCAATCCCGATCCGGGGCACTTTCCTCGCCGATCCCGATCCGCTGTCGCCACATTCCGGCGAAAACCTGACTCATTCCAGATGGCACCCCTGGGGGGGTGACGCACGATGGGCTCCGTCGTGCCGGCGCACGCGCATGTCGCAGCGTCGATGTCGGCGCGACGGGCGGTAGTGCAACCGGGCGCGATTACGTATCCTGCCCAAGGCGCCCACGCCGGTGCCCGGCCTGACGACCGGGTGCGCGACCGGCGAGCGCGTTGCCCGGCGGTGCCGGCGCCCCTCCTGCCACCCCTGTACGGGCGAGGTCTGATTGAGAACCCGCGACTGGCCGATCCGCTCGAAGCTGACCGCGTTGGTCGTCGCTCCGGTGACCGCGCTCCTCGCGCTGTGGATCTTCGCGACGACGCTGACGTTCGGCCCCGCCCTCAACCTGCTCTCCGCGCGCACCCTGCTGTACGACCTGGGCCGCCCCGGCGAGGCCGTCGTCACCGAGCTGCAACGGGAGCGTCGACTGTCGGTGGTGCAGCTCGCCGGCACCACCGAACTGCCCGCCCTGACCGAGCAGCGCCAGCGTACCGATCGCGCAGTCGCCGAGCTGCGTCGCCGGGTCGACGGAGAGGCGTTGCGCGACGCCGCCGACGACCTGTTGGAGGACCGGATCGACCGGCTGGTCGCCGCCCTGGCGGCGCTGCCGACCGGTCGGGACTTCATCGACGACGGTCTGATGGACCGCGCCGGCGCCCTCGGCCTCTACAGCGGCATGGTCTCGGCGGCCTTCCAGGCGTTCTCCGCGATGGCGAACCTGAGCGATCCGGCCATCAACCGGCAGGCGCTGGCCCTCACCTCACTGGGCCGTTCCCGGGAGCTGCTCGGCCAGACCGACGCCATGCTGGCCGGCGTGCTGACCGCCGGAAAGTTCGCCGAGGGGGAGCACGCCCTTCTCGTGCAGGCCATCGGCAACCAGCGGTGGCTCACCGAGAGCGCGGTGGCCGACCTGCCCGAGGCCGGGCGCGCCGCGTACCAGCGACTGACCGAGGGGCCGGCGTTCACCAGTCTGCGCGCCATGCAGGACGCGTTGATCGGGGCGAACAGGTCCGGTCGGCCACCTGTGGACGCGGCGTCGTGGCAGGCCAGCCACGACGCCGTACAGCAGCAGTTGCGCGACTTCGAGCTGGCCGAGGCCGACGGGCTCACCGACCGTTCGGTGCCGATGGCCGTCTGGATCCTGGTCCGGCTGGCCGCCGCCGGGGTGCTCGGGCTCGCCGCCGTGGTGGTCTCCGTGCTGGTGGCGCTGCGGGTCGGCCGCACCCTGGTCCGGCGGCTCAGCGGGGTCCGTACCGCGGCCCTGGAGCTGGCCGAGCACCGACTGCCGGACGTGGTGACCCGACTGCGTCGCGGCGAGCAGGTCGACGTCGCCCGGGAGGCCCCACCACTGGAGTACGGCAACGACGAGATCGGCGAGGTCGGGCGGGCCTTCACCGAGGTGCAGCGCACCGCCGTCCAGGCCGCCGTGGACGAGGTCACCCTGCGTCGAGGGCTCAACGAGGTGTTCCTCAACATCGCCCGACGCAGCCAGGGCCTGGTGCACAGGCAGCTGCACCTGCTGGACCGGATGGAGCGTCGCGCCGAGGACCCGGACGAGCTGGCCGAACTGTTCCAGGTGGATCACCTGGCGACCCGGCTCCGCCGGCACGCCGAGGACCTGGTCATCCTCGCCGGGTCCGCGCCGGGTCGCGGGTGGCGCAACCCGGTCGCGATGGTCGACCTGGTCCGCGGCGCGATCAGCGAGGTCGAGGCGTACGACCGGGTGGACATCGCCAGCGTGCAGCCGGTCGGCGTGCTGGGCCGGGCGGTCGGCGACATCATCCACCTGCTCGCCGAGCTGGTCGAGAACGCCACCGCCTTCTCCCCACCGGACACCCGGGTGACCATCACCGGGGAGCAGGTAGCCAACGGGTACGTCCTGGAGGTCACCGACCAGGGGCTGGGGATGTCCGCCGCCGCGGTGGAGAGCGCCAACACCCGGCTGGCCAGCTCACCCGAGTTCGACCCGGCGCAGAGCGCCCGACTCGGCCTTTTCGTGGTGGCCCGGCTGGCCGCCCGGCACGCTGTCCGCGTACGGCTGCGGCCCTCCGAGGCGGGCGGCGTCACCGCAGTGGTGCTGGTCCCCACGGACCTGGTCACCACCGAGCCGCCGGCCGGCCCCGACCCCGCCACGCTGGCCGCCGCGCCCAGCGACAGGCGTCTGGCCCGACCCGTGCGCCGAGGCGCGGCGCCCCGGCCCCGCGCCGGCCGCACCAGCGCGGCCGCGATCGCCGCCGACGACCTGCCCACTCTCGCCCTGCCCACCGGCCCGCAGCCCGACCGCTCGGGTGCCGACGCGTCGGGAGTCGACGGCGAGTCGCCGTCTAACGGAACGACGGACGACCTGGAGGGGCTGCCCCGCCGCGTGCGACGGCGTACCCCGACGGTCCTGCCCCGGTCCACCGTCGCCGACGCGCCGACGCCCCGATCGCCGGAGGAGGTCCGCCGGGTCATGGCGGCCCTCCAGGCCGGCACCGCCCGCGGCAGGGCCACAGTCGTCGCCCCGGGCTCGGCCGTTCGGGGCGACGCGCCCGGCACGGCCGTCCCGGCGAGCCGGCCGGATGCGACCCCGGCCGCGGCTGGCCCGGCTCCGGCGCCTCCGACGGCCTCCGAACCTCCGACCGCGACTGAGAGGGACGCCTAGTGCGGCAAACGACGAAGCAGAGCGACAGCCTGGACTGGTTGCTCGACGAGCTGGTGCAACGCGTACCGGCCGCCCGGGAGGCCGTGGTGCTCTCCGCCGACGGGCTGCTGCTCGGCGCCTCGGCCGAGCTGGAGCGCTCCGACGCCGAGCACCTCTGCGCGCTGGCCGCCGGCTTTTCCAGCCTGGCCCGGGGTGCGAGCCGACACGTGGACGGTGGCCCGGTCCGGCAGACCGTGGTGGAGATGGAGGCGGCGTACCTCTTCGTCACCGCCGCCGGGCAGGGTGCCTGCCTGGCCGTGGTGAGCGATGCCGACGCCGACATCGGCCTCGTCGCGTACGAGATGGCGATGCTTGTCATTCGGGTGGGGGAGAACCTCACCGCCGCCGCCCGACCGGCGACGGATGCCGGTGATGCGGACTGAGCCGCCCGGCCCCCAGCACGAGTGGCTGGACGGCGACGCGGGCCCGGTGGTCCGCCCGTACACGCTCACCGGCGGCCGGGTGCGCTCGGCCGTCGACGGGTTCGACCTGGTCGCGTTCGTGCTGGCCGGCGCGGACCTCGACCTGGCGGCCCACCCGCAGCTACCGCCGGAGCATCGGCGGCTGGTCACGTTGGCCGGTCGGCCGGTGTCGGTGGCCGAGCTGTCGGCCGAGCTGGACCTCGCGGTCGGGGTGATCCGGGTGCTGCTCGGTGACCTCCTCGCTCAGGGGCTGGTCGCGGTGCACGAGCCGCCGGCCGGCAGCGATCTTCCCGACGACGACATCCTCAAGGCGGTGGTCAGTGGACTCCGTGCGCTATGACCAGGCGGGCACCTCGGTCACCGTCCCGCTGGCACTGAAGATCCTCATCGCTGGAGGCTTCGGCGCGGGCAAGACGACGCTTGTGAGCGCGTTGAGCGAGGTTCGACCGTTGCAGACCGAGGAGGTGCTGACCGACGCCGGGCTCGGCACCGACGACACCTCCGGGGTGGAGGGCAAGTCGACCACCACGGTGGCGATGGACTTCGGCCGGATCACCATCAACGACGACCTCCAGGTGTACCTGTTCGGCACCCCGGGCCAGGACCGGTTCTGGTTCCTCTGGGACGAGTTGGCCTTCGGCGCCCTCGGCGCGGTGGTGCTCGCCGACACGCGGAGGCTTGCCGACTGCTTCCCCTCGATCGACTACTTCGAGCAGCGTGGCATCCCGTTCGTGGTGGGTGTGAACTGCTTCGAGGACGCCCGTCGGTTCGACCTGGAAACCGTACGCCGGGCGCTCGACCTGGATCCGGACGTGCCGATGGTGCTCTGCGACGCCCGGGACCGGCAGTCCGGCAAGCTGGTGTTGATCTCCCTGGTCGAGCATGTTGCCCGCCAGCGCGGTGAGCCGGTGCCGGCCGCCTGACCCGGCTCCGCCACGCGGGCGGCGGGCGGGTGTCGTCCGTGCCGACGGGGATCCGCCTGCCGATCCGGCCCGCGGAAAGCCGGTTAGCGCGTCGGCTTCGTGGGCAGCTCTGGTTGGATCTACGGAGGATGCCGGCGGAGGGGTGCAGCGTGACTGGTCAGGGCGAGATCGTCCACATCGGGGGTTACACGGCGCAGAGCGGCGGGCGGGGCAGCGGCATCGTCGCCGCCCGCCGGGACCCGGCGACCGGATCCCTGACTCCCCTCGGCACGGTGGCGGTCACGCCGTCGCCCTCGTTCCTCGTGCGGCACCCCACGCGTCCGGTGCTCTACGCGGTCAACGAGTTGACCGACGGGGAGATCAGCGCCTGGCAGGTCGGGCCGGACGGCGCGTTGGAAGCCCTCGGCAGCCGGTCGACAGGCGGCGCCGAGCCCTGTCACCTGGCCGTGCTGCCCGACGGTGAGCACCTGGTGGCGGCCAACTACGGCGGCGGTAGCGTGGCGGTCTTCCCGCTCGACGCGCAGGGCGTGCCCGGCGAGCGCACCGATCTGGTGGTGCACGAGGGGCACGGCCCCGACCCGGAGCGCCAGGACCGGGCGCACGCCCACATGGTCTCTCCCGGCCGGGGCCGGGGGCCGCTGCTGGCGGTGGATCTCGGCACCGACTCGGTCTACCGGTACGACCTCGACGGCGCGAGCGGGCGGCTGGTGCCGCGCGGTCCACGGATGAGGACGACGCCCGGCGCCGGCCCCCGGCACCTGGCCCGCCATCCCGACGGTCGGCGCTGCTATCTGGTCGGCGAGCTGGACGGCACGGTCACCGCGTACGAGCTGACCGACGACGGGGCGCTGCACCAGCGTGGGCGGGTCGAGGCGAGTGAGCGGGCGGGCCACGTCCAGCCGTCGGAGGTAGCGGTCGACCCGGACGGCCGTTTCCTCTACGTCGCCAACCGCGGGGTCGGCACCATCGCCGTCTTCCACCTGACCGGCGAGCTGCCCGAGCTGGTGGCCGAAGTGGACACAGGTGGTGAGTGGCCGCGACACTTCGCGCTCATCGGGGAGCACCTGTACGTCGCCGACGAGCGGGCGGACATGGTGCGGGTCTTCCGTCGGGACGCGAGCACAGGCGTGCCGGCCCCGGTCGGCGAGCCCGTGCCGGTGGCGAGCCCCACCTGCGTGCTGCCCTGAGTCGTCGTTCAGGCGGCGGGGCCCGGACGTGAGGCGAAAACCGATTTGGCAACGCCGTGGGGCCAGCTCGTCACCCTCTGTCGCCAATCGGTGATCAACTGTTGCTCCTGCGTAACTTTAGTCCGAACGGATGTGGCAGAGACGGCACCTAATACGCAAGATGGTCAGCGTGTCAGCAGGCCGCCATCGCATGCGTTCGAAACTCCACCTCGCAGCCGCCGCCGCGACGGCGACGGTTCTCGTCGTCACCACCGGCGTCTGGTTCGGCTATAAGGAGCTGATCCAGCCCAGTTGTTCAGGGGAGATTCGACTCGCCGTGGCGGTCGCCTCCGAGCTGGCGCCCGCGGTGGACGCCGCCGCTTCCCAATGGGTCAAGGACGGCGCCGCGGTCGGCCCCACCTGCATCCGGGTTGACGTCTCGGCGTCCGACCCGGTCGACGTGGCCGCCGTGGTGGCCGCGAAGCACGGCGCCGTGCTGGCCGGCGTCGGGCAGGCCAGCGGCACGGCCGTCACGCCAGACGTCTGGGTGCCGGACTCTTCGACCTGGCTGCTGCGGCTGAAGAAGGACGCGACGGCGTTCGCGCCGACCAACGGCGCCTCCATCGCCCGCAGCCCCGTCGTCGTGGCGATGCCCGAGCCGGTGGCCACGCGGCTGGGCTGGCCCAACGCCAAGTTGACCTGGACCGACCTGCTCAAGCAGGTGAACAGCAGCAAGCCGCTGCGTACCGGCATCGTCGAGCCGACCCGGGACGCGGCCGGACTGTCCGGCCTGCTCTCGCTGACCACGGCGGCCAGCGGCGCGGGCGGGAACGCCCAGCGCAACACCGTCGGCGCGCTGCGGGCGCTGGCCACGGGTCGCTCCTCGCTCCGCAACGACCTGATGGCCCGCTTCCCGACCGCCACCGACCCGACGTCCATCGCGAGCGCGCTCGGTGCGGCGGCGCTCTCCGAAGAAGACGTGATCGCCTACAACAGCAAGAAGCCCCCGGTGCCGCTCGCCGCGCTCTACCTGGAGCCGGCCCCGATGCCGCTGGACTACCCGTACGCGGTGCTGCCCGGCATCGAGCCGACCAAGGCGGCCGCGGCGAAGGTGCTGTTCGAGCTGCTCACCGCCCCCAAGTTCCGCGACCGCCTGGCGGCACAGTCGCTGCGCGGTCCGGATGGCAACTGGGGCGCCGGCTTCAACGCGCCGCAGGGTGCCCCGAGTCCGGCCGGCGGCGCGTCGACCGCCCCGGCGGCCGGCGGCACCGCGGCGGGCGGTCTGGACCCTGCCGCCATACAGCGTGTCGTCTCGAGCTGGTCGATCGCCACCCAGTCCGGTCGGATGCTCGCCGTCATCGACGTCTCCGGCTCGATGAAGAACGGGGTGCCCAGCGCCAACAACCGCACCCGTGAGGAGGTCACCGTGGACGCGGCCCGCCGCGGCCTCGGTCTCTTCGACGACTCCTGGTCCATCGGCCTGTGGACCTTCTCCACCAAGCTGGTCGGCAACCGGGACTACCGGGAGCTGGTCCCGATCGGGCCGCTCTCCGGCCAGCGGGCGCAGTTGGAGGGGGCTCTCGCCACCGTCAAGCCGTCCAGCGGTGACACCGGCCTGTACGACACCCTGCTGGCCGCGTACCAGGCGGTGCAGGAGGACTGGCAGCCTGGCCGGGTCAACTCGATCGTGCTGTTCACCGACGGCAAGAACGAGGACGACAACGGCCTCAACCAGCAGCAGCTGCTCGCCAAGCTCAAGCAGATCGCCGACCCGGAGCGGCCCGTGCAGGTCATCATGATCGGTATCGGCGAGGGCGTCAGCAAGACCGAGTTGGAGTCGATCACAAAGGTGACCGGCGGCGACGTCTTCGTCACCAAGGACCCGAGCGAGATCGGCAGCATCTTCCTCACCGCCATCGCGCGCCGCCCCCCGGCGCCGCGCTGATCGGCCGCCGAGCAGGAGGAACCCGCCGTACCGCGTCAGCGTTACGGCGGGTTCCTTTTATGGCCTCCGGGTTGAAGAAAAGTGACGGCAATACGTCGGAAGCAATCGGCAGTCATAGTTATCAAGGCAGGATGGCGACGTGTTCCGGCATCGTCCGTCCGCCTCCGGCCCGACTCGTCGGCCGGGGCCGTCCTGAGCAGAGTGGGAGGGCCGGTGACCGCGGCGACACTGTTGACCCCCGCCAGCACCTCGGCCACGCCGGAAGGTCCGCCCAGCGGCCTGGTGGCGCGCGCCGACGAGCGTTCCTACGTCCGGGTCCTGGTCGTGCTGGACACCACCATCCTCATCATCGCGCTGTTCATCGGGTACGTCGGCCGGTTCGGTGGCGATGAGCCGGTCGGCTCCGAAATCCCGTACGTGCTGGTGGCCCCGGGGTTGGTCCTCGCCTGGCTGATCTCCCTCAAGGCGCTCGGCTGCTACGACGACCGGGTCGTCGGCTACGGGGCGGACGAGTACCGACGGGTCAGCTCGGCGAGCCTGCGGCTGGCCGGCGCGATCGCCATCGCCGGCTACATCGCCGACGTCGGCGTCTCCCGTGGTTTCCTCGGCATCTCGTTCGCGGTGGGCACCGTCGGGCTGGAGGTGACCCGGTTCGTCGTGCGCAAACGCCTGCACCGGGCCCGCTCCAAGGGCGCCGGCTGGTCCCGCAAGGTGCTCGTGGTCGGCGACACGGCCCACGTCCTGGAGTTGGTGCACACCCTGCGCCGGGAGCCGTACGCCGGCTATCAGGTGGTCGGCGCGTGCATCCCCGACGCGCTGCTCGCGCCGGTGGCGCAGCGGCTCGGTGACGTGCCGGTGGTGGGATCGTTCCGGGGCATCCCGGAGGCGGCCACCGCGATCGGCGCGGACACCGTCGCGGTGACCGCCTCCGGTGAGCTGACGGCGACCCGACTGCGTCGGCTCGGTTGGCAGCTGGAGGGGACCGGCGTCGACCTCGTCGTGGCTCCCGCGCTTACCGATGTGGCCGGCCCGCGGATCCACACCCGTCCGGTCGCCGGGCTGCCCCTGATCCACGTCGAGGCGCCCGAGTTCCGGGGTGCGCGCAAGCTGGTCAAGGGGTTCGTCGACCGGTCGGCGTCGTCGTTGGCGTTGGCGCTGCTGCTGCCGCTGATCGCGGTCATCGCGTTGGCCATCAAACTGGACAGCCGGGGGCCGGTGCTGTTCCGGCAGGTCCGGGTGGGTCGGGGCGGTCAGGAGTTCGGCGTCTTCAAGTTCCGAACGATGGTGGTCAACGCCGACGCGCTGCTCGCCGAGCTGGCGGCCCGCAACGAGACCGACGGCCTGATGTTCAAGATGCGCGACGACCCCCGGGTGACCCGGGTCGGTCGGCTGCTACGCAAGTGGTCGCTGGACGAGCTGCCGCAGTTGGTAAACGTGCTGCTCGGCCAGATGAGCCTGGTCGGGCCGCGCCCGCCGCTGCCCTCGGAAGTGGCCCGCTACGACGGTGACGTGGCTCGACGGCTGCTGGTGAAGCCCGGCATGACCGGGTTGTGGCAGGTCAGTGGCCGGTCCGACCTGAGCTGGGAGGACGGCATCCGACTCGATCTCTACTACGTGGAGAACTGGTCGCTCGCCGCCGATCTCACCATCCTCTGGAAGACCGCCGGCGCCGTGCTGAACAGCCGCGGCGCGTACTGACCGCCGCCGTTCACGCCTGCGGGCCGGTCCAGTCCAGGCAGACCACCACGGCGTCGTCGACGAGGTCGCCGGCCACGAAGGCGCGCAGGTCACCGATCAGCGACCGGACGGCGTCCAGCGGCTCCATCGGGCCCGTCCGCCGCAGGAACCGGTCCAGTGCCGTCTCGCCGTAGCGCACGTTCCGCCCGGTGGCCTCCACCACGCCGTCGCTGACCACGAAGAGCCGGTCGCCGCGTTCCAGCGTGAACGTCTGCTCGTGGTAGTCGGTCGCCTCGAACATGCCGAGCGGGAACTGCGCCTCCAGCGGTTGCTCGGTGACCTCCCCGTGGCGCAGCAGGACGAGCCGTGGCGAGCCGGCGTCCACCACTGTCATCCTCCCGGAGCGCAGGTCCAGCTCCATCAACAGCACAGAGAGGTGCCGCTTGCCCCGGTACTCGTCGTAGATGGCCTGGTCGGCGAGGGCGGCCTGATCGCCCAGATCGAGGCCGGCCCGGCGGGCGTTGCGCAGCGCGTGGGTGGCCAGCGACGTGAGCAGGGACGCCGCGACACCCTCGCCGGTCCCGTTGACCGTGGACAGCCAGAGCTTCTCTCCGTCGTCGGACCAGTCGAAGCTGTCTCCCCGGACGGCGTACGCCGGTTCCAGCTGGCCGGCAAGGCTGAACGAGGGCCGGATCCGGCTGCGGCCGGGGAGCAGGTCCCACTGCATCTCGGCGGCCAGCGTGAGCCGCTGGCTGCGTCGCGCGACGCTGTAGACGTCGGTGCCGGGGGACACGGCGGCCAGCTCGTGCGCGAGCGCGGTGGCGATGTCGGCCAGCTCGCCGAGCACGGCCGGGTCGTCGGCCACCGGCGCCAGGCGCAGGACGCCCCGGCGTTCGCCGCGCATGCTCACCGGCAACCAGGCGGTGCCGTCGACCAACAGGGGTGACTGGTGGTCGAAGGCGCGCCAGGCCGGGTGCCCGGCCCCCCGGAGGGAGTCACCCTGGGTGAGTGGCAGCAGCTCCGAGAGGCGGTAGTCGACCTGGTACAGCTCGGTCTCGGTGATCCCGTACGCCTCGGCGAGAATCTTCCCGATGCCGCCCACGAGGCGGTCGGCGGGTGTCTCGTTCAGGCCACGTCGTGCCCGATTGACCGGTTCGCTCATCAGGCCTCCTTGATCAAAGCTCGACTACCAGTGGCTTCGGAGTAGTCTCGGGCAACCATGGCCGAGAAACATGGTCCGCCGGACCCTGCGACGAGTATGGCCGCCGCGTTGGACGCGGCGGCGGAAGCCCTGCTGGGCGTCTGGGATTCCGCCCGCGAGGAGACCGCCAGCCGGGTCTCCGGAGCCCAACTACGGGCTGTGATGGTGGTCGAGCAACACGACGGGATCAACCTACGCCGGCTCGCCACCCGCCTGGACATGTTGCTCAGTTCCGCCAGTCGGCTCTGCGACCGGTTGGTCGCGGCCGGCATGCTGGAACGCGAGCCGGGGCGCTTCGACAGGCGCGAGATCTCCCTGCACCTCACCCCGGAGGCCCGTCGGCTCCTCGCCGAGCTGCGCGCCGACCGTCAGGGGCGGATCGCCGCCGTGCTGGCGGCGATGACCCCGGCGGGCCGTGCCGCGTTGGTGGACGGTATGCGGGAGTTCGACGAGGCCGCACGCCGGCAGCGGACGCTGAGCGGCTCGGCGCCGGACGACGGGGACCGGCCCGCTGGCCGGGGAGACCTGCCGGACGACGGGGACCGGCCCCCTGGCCGGGGAGACCTGCCGGACGACGGGGACCCGCGGGATCCGGACCGGCCCGCCGGGTCGGCGCGGGACTCGTCGGAGCACCCGGAGCGGTCGACCCGACCGGTGTGGCAGAGCGGGCCGACCGGCCCCGAGCGGACGGTGGGCACGTCGCGCGACTGGCCCACCGGCGAGCCGCCGGTGGCCCGAACCGCCTGACTCGCGCCCCCGTCGACAGGCTCGCCCGACTCAGGTCGGCGTCGACGCGCACACCGCCAGCATGGCGACATCGTCGTGAGCCTGCCCGCCCAGCCACTCGTCCACCACCCGGAGCAGCCTGTCGACCAGGGCGGCCGGAGGAAGCCCGGCCGCCGCGGCGAGCGCAGCGCGCAGCCGGTGCTCGCCGAACTTCTCGACGTGGACCGGGCCGCCGGTCGCCTCGGTCACCCCGTCGGTGTACGCGAGGAGCAGGTCGCCCGGGTCGAGGTGCACCCGGGCCTCGGCGAACCGGGCGTCGGCAAGTGCGCCGACAGGCATCCCGCCGACCGGAACCGGGACTACCGAACCGGCGGCGGTGACCAGCAGCGGCGCCGGGTGACCGCCCCCGGCGATCCGGATGTCCACCCCGGCCGGCCCGCGCTCCAGCGACCCGAGCAGCAGAGTGGTGAGCTGGCTGCGCCGTGCCGCGTCGGGCGCGTCGAACAGCGTGCGGTTGAGCAGGTGGATCAGCTCCAACGGTCGCTGCTCGACCAGTCGTAGGGTCTGCAACGACTGGCGGACCCGGCCGGTCAGCACGGCCGCCCCGACGCCCCTGCCGGACACGTCGCCCACCGCGAACAGCGCGCCCCGCGAGTGCGGAAAGACCTCGTAGAAGTCGCCCCCGATGCGCAGCGTGTCCCCGGCGGCCCGGTAACCGCCGGCCATGCCCACGCCGGGCACCGACGGCAGCTCCGGCGGGAGCAGGCTGGTCTGCAACACCCGGGCCAGGTGGGCCTGCTCGCCGTACAGCTCGGCGGCGGCCAGCGCCGCGCCGGCCCGCGCGGCGAACTCGCGGGCCAGCTCGACGTCGCGTGGGTCGAAGCCGGCGCGGCCGGCACGGCGGACCAACACCAGCGCGCCGGCCGACCCCCCGGGACCGGGCATCGGGCTGACCAGCACCGTGCCCGGCCGACCGAACCCCTGTGGAAGCACGGCGGCCAGGTCCGCGACCTCGGCGTCCGGCCAGGGGCTCGGCTCGGTGGGCACGCCGTCGAGCGCCTCGTCGAGGCCGGGGACCGCGGTGGTCAGTTCCGGGCCGGCAAGCCCGGTGACCGGGGCCGGCTCGCCGTCGGCGTACCGCGTCCAGCGCGGGTGCGGCTCGGCCGGCGCGGGCGGCCGGAGCAGCGCCACGGCGGCGTCGGCCAGGTACGGCACGGCGAGGGTGGCAGTGGTGCGCAGTGTCTGGTCCCGATGCAGGGACAGCCCGAGCCGGCTGCCGGCCTGGGCGAGGAACGCGGTGCGGGAGCGCTCGGCCAGCAGGGCGTCGGTGCGGGCGTGCTCCTCGGTGACGTCGCGGACGTACCAGGCGTACCGGCTGCCGGCGAGCTGCCGTCGACCGCCCCGCAGGCGCCGGCCGTGGTGTTCGGCGTCGAAGCTCTCGCTGCCGTCGGAGACGGCCCTGGCCAGTGCGGCCACCGGGCACCGGGACAGCTCGACGCCCGCGACGATCTCCGGGAGCAGGTCTGCCGCCCGGGCGTTGACGAGGGTGACCCGGCCGGTCTCGTCGGTCGTCAGCACCGCCTCGGCGAGCCCGTCGAGCAATTCGCGTGCCAGCGGCGAGTCGGCCGGCAGCGCACCACCGGCGCTCTGGCGGGTCGGTCGGCGCGAGGCCTGCCCGTCGCCGTCGACCGGACCGGCGGGGCCGCCCCGTCGGGTGGTGGTCACCGCCCGACGCCGGCCCGCGTCTGACGACCTGTACGCATGCTGCTCCTGCACTCCTCGCCTGCGGGTCGTTGCCCGACGGCAAGCGTACCGAGCCGCACCGGGGCAGGCCCAGAGCGCGTCAGCCGGAGCGGCCCAGCCAGCCGGCGGGCCGGGCGACGATCCGCCGGACCACCGATTCGGCAGCGCCGACGGCGGCCGCCTCCGGACCGAGGGTCGAGGGCCGGACCGTGACCGGTGACCACGCGGCGGTGAGCACCCGGGCCGCGATCTCGGCGAGCACCGGCGGGCACAGCCAGGGCGCCAGCGGGGCGTACCCGCCGCCGAGCACCACGGTGTCCAGGTCCAGCAGGTTGACCACGCTGGCGACCGCCACCCCGAGGGCCGTGCCGGCGTCGTGCAGTGCCCGCAGCGCGTCCGGGTCGCCGGCCTCGGCCAACTCGGCCAGCCGCGCCGTCGCGGTGTCCGCGGGAAGCTCCGCCCGCAGCAGTCCGGCGGCGGCAACTATCGCCTCCTGGCCGGCGTACTGCTCCAGGCAGCCATGACCGCCGCAGCGGCAGGGCCGCCCCTGCGGGTGGACCGGGAAGTGTCCGATCTCGCCGCTCCAGCCGCGCACGCCGCGGAACAGGGCACCGTCCAGGACGATCCCCGCGCCGATGCCGACCTCGCCGGAGATGTGCAGGAAGCTGGCCGGGCCGGGCGGCCGGGAGTGCAGCTCGCCGAGCGCCGCGAAGTTGGCCTCGTTGTCCACCACCAGGGCCGGTACGCCCGGCACCTGGTCGGTCAGGGCCTGGTGCCCGCTGAGCAGTTCGGGGACCGGAACGTCGCGCCAGCCGAGGTTCGGCGCGAGCCGGACCAGCCCGGCGTCGTCCACCAGGCCGGGTACGGCGAGCGCCGCCCCGGCCAGGGTGAGGCCCTGTCGGGCCGCGTCGGCTCGGGCCTGCCCGGCCAGGTCGACGAGGCGGGCCAGTGCGTCGGCGGGGGCGACCGGGCGCAGGTCGGCCCGGTGCACGGTGCGGTGCCGGACCTGCCCGGCGAGGTCGACGACACACACCGTCAGGTAGTCCACGTTGACCTCCAGACCGAGCCCGGCCGGGCCCTGGTCGGCCAGCACCAGCCCGCGGGCCGGTCGGCCGGCGCCCGCCCGGGGCGCCGGGTCTGCCTCGCTTACCAGTTGACCGGCGAGCAGGTCCTCGACGACCGCCGAGACGGTGGCCCGCGTGAGGCCGGTGGCGGTGGCCAGGTCGGCCCGGGACGGGGGACGGTCGGCGGCGGCGATCCGGCCGAGAACCAGGGCGAGGTTGAGCTCGCGGAGGCTGCCCTGACGGGCTGCGCCGGCCGGGGCGTGGGTGGGGCTCACCCCTTGACAGTGCCATAGGGCGGGCAAATAATTCAATCGCTGAACAAATAGCTGACACCACCACCCGGAGGTAGCTCATGGCACCCCGTCCCACCCCCGCCGACAAGTTCTCCTTCGGGCTCTGGACCGTGGGCTGGCAGGCCCGCGACCCGTTCGGCGACGCGACCCGTCCCGAGCTCGACGCCGTCGAGGCGGTGCACCGGCTCGCCGAGCTGGGCGCGTACGGCATCACCTTCCACGACGACGACCTGATCCCGTTCGGGGCCGACGCCGCCACCCGCGACCAGCACATCGCCC
The DNA here is from genome assembly GCF_040678875.1 of Micromonospora sp. NPDC049274. Classification (NCBI taxonomy): domain Bacteria; kingdom Bacillati; phylum Actinomycetota; class Actinomycetes; order Micromonosporales; family Micromonosporaceae; genus Micromonospora; species Micromonospora sp. NPDC049274. Next base: position 104,779 of record NZ_JBFAQS010000002.1, on the reverse strand, counting down.
GGTTCCGCAAGGCGCTCGACGAGACCGGCCTGGTGGTGCCGATGGTCACCACCAACCTCTTCACCCACCCGATCTTCAAGGACGGCGGCTTCACCAGCAACGACCGCGACGTCCGTCGCTTCGCGCTGCGCAAGGTGCTGCGTCAGGTCGACCTGGCCGCCGAGCTGGGCGCCAGCACCTTCGTGATGTGGGGTGGCCGCGAGGGCTCGGAGTACGACCTCGCCAAGGACGTGCGCGCCGCCCTGGACCGCTACCGCGAGGCGGTGGACCTGCTCACCCAGTACTCCATCGACAAGGGCTACGGCCTGCGGTTCGCCCTGGAGCCCAAGCCCAACGAGCCGCGCGGCGACATCCTGCTCCCGACCATCGGGCACGCGCTCGGTTTCATCTCCCAGCTGGCCCACCCGGAGCTGGTCGGTCTCAACCCGGAGGTCGGCCACGAGCAGATGGCCGGGCTCAACTACGCCCACGGCATCGCCCAGGCGCTCTGGCAGGGCAAGCTGTTCCACCTGGACCTCAACGGCCAGCGCGGCATCAAGTACGACCAGGACCTGGTCTTCGGCCACGGTGACCTGATGAACGCGTTCGCCCTGGTGGACCTCCTGGAGAACGGCGGCCCGAACGGCGGCCCCGCCTACGACGGTCCCCGGCACTTCGACTACAAGCCCTCCCGCACCGAGGACATGGACGGCGTCTGGGCTTCCGCGGCGGCCAACATGAGCACGTACCTGCTGCTCAAGGAGCGGGCGGCGGCGTTCCGTGCCGACCCCGAGGTGGTCGAGGCGCTCGCCGCCAGCAAGGTCGGCGACCTGAACACGCCGACGCTCAACGAGGGCGAGGGCTACGAGGAGTTCCTTGCCGACAGGTCCGCGTTCGAGGACGTCGACGTGGACGCGGTGGCCGAGCGGGGCTTCGCCTTCGTCCGGCTCAACCAGCTCGCCGTCGAGCACCTGCTCGGCGCTCGCTGAGGCCCCCGCCATGCCGTTGGTCGCAGGCGTTGACTCGTCCACCCAGTCCTGCAAGGTGGTCATCCGGGACGCGGAGACCGGCGCCCTGCTCCGGCAGGGCCGGGCACCGCACCCGGACGGCACCGAGGTCGACCCGGAAGCCTGGTGGGAGGCGCTGCGCAGCGCCGCCGACGAGGCCGGCGGGCTGGCCGACGTCGCGGCGATCTCGGTCGCCGGCCAGCAGCACGGCATGGTCTGCCTCGACGAGGCGGGCCGGGTGGTCCGCCCGGCCCTGCTGTGGAACGACACCCGCTCCGCCGACGCCGCCGCCGACCTGATCGAGGAGGCCGGCGGCGGCGCGGCCGGACGACGGTTCTGGGCCGAGGCCACCGGCAGCGTGCCGGTGGCGAGCTTCACCATCACCAAGCTGCGCTGGCTGGCCCGGCACGAGCCGGAGCAGGCCGCCCGGGTGGCGGCCGTCTGCCTGCCGCACGACTGGCTGACCTGGCGGCTGGCCGGTGCGCCGGGGCTGGCGGCGCTGCGGACCGACCGGGGTGACGCCAGCGGCACCGGCTACTGGTCCCCGGCCACCGGCTCCTACCGTCCCGATCTGCTGGAACGGGCCTTCGGCCGGCAGCTCGTCGTGCCCGAGGTGCTGGGCCCGGCCGAGTCGGCCGGCACGCTCGCCGACGAGCTGGGTGGGGGCGGCGCGCTTCTCGGCGCGGGCACCGGTGACAACGCCGCCGCCGCGTTCGGCGTCGGCGCCGGCCCCGGTGATGTGGTCGTCTCGATCGGCACCTCCGGCACGGTGTTCAGCGTGGCGGACGTGCCGGCCGCCGACGAGAGCGGCGCCGTGGCCGGCTTCGCCGACGCGTCGGGCCGCTTCCTGCCGCTGGTCTGCACGCTCAACGCCGCCCGGGTGCTGGATGCCGCCGCCACGATGCTCGGTGTCGGCCTGGACGAGCTGGCCGACCTGGCGCTCTCCGCGCCGGCCGGCGCGGACGGGCTGGTCATGGTGCCCTACCTGGAGGGTGAGCGGACGCCCAACCGTCCGCTGGCCACCGGCGCGGTGCACGGGCTGGCCCTGCGCACGTCGACCCCCGCGCACCTGGCCCGGGCCGCCGTGGAGGGCATGCTCTGCGCCCTCGCCGACGGCCTGGACGCGCTGACCGCGCAGGGTGCCACCGTCCGCCGGGTCATCCTGGTCGGCGGCGGGGCACGGTCGGCAGCGGTCCGCCGGATCGCACCGCAGGTCTTCGGCTGCCCGGTGGTCGTCCCGCCCGCCGGGGAGTACGTCGCCGACGGCGCCGCCCGCCAGGCCGCCTGGGTCGCCCTGGGTGGTCCGACGCCGCCGCAGTGGGAGGTCAAGGGCACCGAGGAGTACGCCGCAGAGCCCGTCCCCGCCGTCCGTGAGCAGTACGCGGCGGCCCGCGGACTGGTCCTCGACCGCCGCTGACACCTCGCAGTCGACGCGGGTGGGAGCCGACCGGCACCCACCCGCGTGGCGACAGGCATGCCGGAGTCTGGTTGGCTGCCCGTCATGAGCGTGACCAGTGGCGAGCTCGGCCAGCGCCGGGGCGGCGGCCGGGCGCACCGGCTGTACAGCGTCGTGGTGTTCGTGCTGCTCGCCTCGCTGGACAACGTGGCGATCGGGCTGGTCCCACCGCTGTACGGGCCGATCTCCGACGCGTTCGACGTGTCGGGCGGGCTGCTCGGCCTCGTCACCGCTGTCAGCTTCCTGGTCAGCGCGGTGGCCGCGGTCGGCTGGGCGTACGTCGGCGACCGCACCAACCGCAAACCGCTGCTGATGGTGGGCACTCTGCTCTGGGCGGCGGGCACCGGAGGCAGCGCGCTCGCCGACGGCTACCTCATGTTCCTGACCGCCCAGCTCGTCGCGGCGGTCGGTCTCGGCGCGGTCGGCTCGGTGGGCTTCTCGGTCGTCACCGACCTGATCTCACCGACCCGGCGCGGGCTGGTGATGAGCTTCTGGGGGCTCTCCCAGGGCGTCGGCACGCTGGCCGGGACGCTTGTGGGTGGGCTGCTCGGGGCGACCGACTGGCGGCGACCGTTCTGGGTGCTGACCGGCGTGGGCGTGGTCGCCACAGTCGCGTACCTGTTCACCTACGACATCCGGCGCGGCCAGAGCGAACCCGAGCTGGCCGGCGCGTTGGACACCGGCGCCGAGTACGACTACCGGATCAGCCGCGCCGATCTGCCGCGCATCCTGGCCCGGCGGACCAACAGGTGGTTGATCCTGCAGGGCCTGACCGCGCAGGCTGCCTTCGGCTCACTGGTCTGGCTGCCGAGGCTCTTCGCCGAACGGGCCGAGGCGCAGGGCTACTCGGAGTCGACAGCGGTGGTGGTGGGCAGCGTCTTCGCCACGCTGTTCCAGCTCGGCGGCGTGCTCTCCATCGTGGGCGGGCTGGTCGGCGACGCGGTGCAGCGGCGTACCCCTCGGGGTCGGGCACTTGTCGCGGCGGTCGGCATCCTGGCCGCGCTGCCGTTCTACCTGGTGCTGTTCTTCGTTCCGGTGACCATCGACGTGCCCGACGGCGGCAGTGCGGGCGCGGTCGTCGGCGCGGTGCTGTCCAGCGTGGTCACCGAGCCGTCGGTCGGGCTCAGCCTGCTCACCGCGGTGGTGGCGCTGGCGCTCACCTCGGCCAACTCGCCGAACTGGTTCGCGCTGATCGCCGACGTGAACCCGCCGGAGCACCGGGGCACCGTCTACAGCCTCGGCAACCTGGTCAACGGCGTCGGCCGGGCCGCCGGCAACGGGGTGGTCGGCGTCGCCTTCCAGGGGCTGCGCGCGGCGTTCCCGCCACCGCTGAACTTCGCCGTCGGGCTGGCCGCGTTCCAGCTCTTCTTCATCCCCACCGGCGTCATGTACTGGCTCGCCTCGCGGACCTCGCCGGCGGACATCGACAACGTGCACGACCTGCTGCACACCCGCGCCGACCGCCTCTGACGCCGCACTGCGCCCTGATCCGGGCACCATCGGGGAAAGTGCTGCCTAGGGCGAGCGTGAGGGGCCAACATCCCTGCTGTTGGCCCCTCACGGACTCGGGTCAGAGTCAGCGCAGCCAGACCGTCACGTCGGTCGGGATCGCGGCCTGGTCGTCCAGCGGGGCGCTGGACGCGAGGACCTCGGCGCCGGCCGGAACCGGCACCGGCGCGTCGCCGAAGTTGGTAAGCACGGTCAGCTCGCCGTTGCGGAAGATAAGCGTCTCGTCGCCCGAGGACAGCCACTCCAGCGTGCCCCGGCCCAGGCCGTGGGCGCGGCGCAGCCGCAGCGCCGTGCGGTACAGCTCGTACGTCGAACCGGGCACGTCGCGCTGCCGGTCCAGCGCGTACTCCGCCCAGGACGGCGGTTGCGGCAGCCAGCTGGCGTCGGTGGGCCCGAAGCCGTACGACGGGGCGTCGGCCTCCCACGGGATCGGCACCCGGCAGCCGTCGCGGCCCCGCTGGGTGTGCCCGCTGCGCGCCCAGGTCGGGTCCTGCCGGGCCTCGTCGGGCATCGTGGTGTGCTCGGGCAGGCCCAGCTCCTCGCCCTGGTAGAGGTACGCGGAGCCGGGCAGGGCGAGCATCAGCAGGGTGGCCGCGCGGGCCCGGCGCAGGCCGAGCGCGGCGTCCGGCTGCGGGTCGCCGATGCCGATGCCGTTGGGTCGGCCGCCACCGACCGCCAGGCCGAGCCGGGAGGCGTGCCGCACCACGTCGTGGTTGGACAGCACCCAGGTCGTCGGCGCGCCCACCGAGTCGGTCGCCTCCAGGGAGCGGGTGATCACCGCGTACTGGGCCGGCGCGGTCCACGCGGCGAGCAGGTACTCGAAGTTGAACGCCTGGTGCATCTCGTCCGGGCGGACATAGCGGGCCAACCGCTCGGCCGGCTCCACCCACGCCTCGGCGACCAGCACCCGCTCACCGGGGTAGCTGTCCAGGACCCGCCGCCACTGCCGGTAGATCTCGTGCACGCCCTCCTGGTCCCACATCGGCGGGCGCGGCTTGTCGATCTCGTTGCCGGAGAGGATCTCCTGGGGCTCCTGCCAGTCGGCCAGGTCGGCCTGCTTGACGAGGCCGTGGGCCACGTCGACGCGGAAGCCGTCCACCCCGCGGTCCAGCCAGAACCGCAGGACGCCGAGGAACTCCTCGTGCACCTCCGGGTTGTCCCAGTTGAGGTCGGGCTGGCCGGTGTCGAACAGGTGCAGGTACCACTGGCCGGGCCGGCCGTCCGGGTCGACCGTCCGCGTCCAGGCCGGGCCGCCGAAGACGCTCTGCCAGTCGTTCGGCGGCTGGTCGCCGGCCGGGCCGAGGCCGTCGCGGAAGATGTACCGGGACCGCTGGGCGCTGCCCGGCGCGGCGGCCAGCGCGGCCTGGAACCAGCGGTGCGCCGACGAGGTGTGGTTGGGCACCAGGTCGACGATCACCCGCAGGCCCCGGGAGCGGGCCTCGGCGATCAGCTTGTCCGCGTCGGCGAGGGTGCCGAACAGCGGGTCCACGTCGCGGTAGTCGGCCACGTCGTAGCCCGCGTCGGCCTGCGGCGACGGATAGAACGGGGAGAGCCACACCGCGTCCACGCCCAGCTCGGCCAGGTGGTCGAGGCGGGCGGTGATGCCCGGCAGGTCACCGATGCCGTCGCCGTCGGAGTCGGCGAACGAGCGCGGGTAGATCTGGTAGATGGCGGCCTCGGTCCACCAGCCGGTGATCGGGTGACCGGAGGAGGTCTGCTGGGTCGGATCGGTGTTCAGGGTCGTCTCCCGTGTCGCGCGGTGGGTGGACTGCCGGCGGTGCTGCTGCCGGCCGCGTCGCCGCCAGCCGCCGGCCGGCGGCGGATGGTTGGGGTTCAGTCTGCCCGGGGCGGCGCGGTGGACTCTCGCACCACCAGTCGAGTGGGCAGGATCACCGATGTGTCGCCGTCGGCGGTTCGTTGACCGACGATCGGGCTCAGGCTGCGGGCGCCGAGCGGGTCGAGCAGCATTCGGGCTGCCAGCCGGCCCTGTTCCGCGGCGGGCTGGGCGATGGTGCTGAGTCCGAGCACGCCTGCGAGGTCGTGGTCGTCGATGCCGACGACGCTGACGTCCTGCGGTACGCGCAGCCCGGCGTCGCGCAGGGCGGTCATCGCGCCCATCGCCATCTCGTCGCAGGCGGCGACGATCGCGGTCGGTGGAACACCGCGGGCCAGCAACTCGGCGGTGGCCCGGTTGCCGCCGTCGATGGTGAACGACGACTCGACGTCCAGGCTCGGATCGGGTCGCAGACCGGCGGCTCGCAGCGCAGCCTGGTAGCCCCGGCGCCGGTCGAGGTGGGTGGTGAAGGCCAGCTCGTCGTCGGGGTCTCCGGAGATGTGCGCGATTCGCCGGTGCCCGAGGTCGAGCAGGTGGCGGGTGGCCGTCCGCGCGGCGGCCACGTCGTCGATGCGTACGCACGGCCAGTTGGGGACCCTGCTCCCCGAGCTGATGGTCACGCCGGGCAGGTCCAGGGAGGCCAGTGCGGTCAGGTCCGCGGGGCGCAGCGGCGTGGCGACAAGCATCATGGCGTCCACCCGCTTGTGCAGGTTGGCGGTGCGCAGCACCCGCTGGCGGATCTGCTCCCGACCGCCCAGGTTGTAGAGCAGCAGGTCGTAGCCGGAGTGGTGCAGGTAATCCTCGACCGCCTCGACGACGGTGCTGAAGAACCACCGGGTGATCCGGGGTACGACCACAGCGACCGTGCCGGTGCGGCCGCCGGCGAGCCGGGACGCGCTCGGCGAGACCGCGTAGTCGAGCTGCTCGGCGGCCGCGAGCACTCTGCGTCGGGTGGCGGCCGAGACCGTCGGCAGCCCGCGCAGGGCCCGCGAGACGGTTGCCGTGGAGACCCCGGCCAGCCGGGCGACATCATCAATCTTCGTCACGGTTCCCCCGCTCGGTACCCGTCGCCCGCCGCCGCCTTCAGGGGCAGGCGACGGCGGGCAAGCGGGTCAGCCCTTGACGCTGCCGGCGAGCAGACCTCGCACGAAGAAGCGCTGCAGGGACAGGAATACGACGAGCGGTACAACGATCGAGACGAACGCGCCTGCGGTCAGCCGTTGCCATTCGCTGCCCCGGGTGCCGGCCATCTCGGCCAGGCGAACCGTGAGCGGGGCCGTCTCGTTGCCGCCACCGGCGAAGATCAGCGCGACCAGCAGGTCGTTCCAGACCCAGAGGAACTGGAAGATGCCGAACGCGGCAAGCGCCGGGGTGATCAGCGGCAACACGATGGTGCGGAAGATCTTCGGGTGGGTGGCCCCGTCGACCCGGGCCGCCTCCATCAGGTCGCCGGGAAGCTGCGAGATGAAGTTGTGCAGCAGGAAGACGGCGAACGGAAGCGCGAAGCAGGTGTGCGCGAACCACACCTGGGCGAACTTCTGCTCGTCGACCAGGTCCCACGCCGGCATCAGCGTGACGCCGCCGAGGGAGACGCCTGTGGAGAAGAACCTCAGCAGCGGCACCAGGGCCATCTGCAGCGGGACGATCTGCAACGCGAAGATCGCGATGTAGAGCCAGTCCCGCCCGCGGAAGTTGATCCACGCGAGCGCGTACGCGGCCAGGGACGCGAAGGCGAGCGGAAAGAGCACCGACGGGATGGTGATCGCCAGCGAGTTGATGAAGTAGCTGGCGAGCTGCCCGGACGAGGACGACCGCCCGAACAGGACCTGCTGGTAGTTCTCCAGCGTGAACTGTGGGTTGGTGAAGGCGGTCCACCAGCCGGTGGTCTTGATCTCGTCCTCCGGCCGGAGGGAGGAGACGAGTAGGCCGAACGTCGGGATGGTCCAGACCACCGCGATGACGATCGAGACGAGCGTGGCCGTACGGCTGTTGAGTCGCCGACGGACCCGCCCAGCGGTGGTGGACGGCGTGCCGTCGGTCTTCTGCGTACCGGCGGCGACGGTGGGCGTTGCGGTCGTCATGTCAGCCCTCCCGCTGTCGACGGAGGTTGCGGATCTGGTAGATCACGACCGGGATGACCAGGATGAAGAGGAAGACCGCGAGCGCGGAGCCCTGCCCGTTCTGGCCGTACCGGAACGCCTGGTTGTACATCTCGCTGGCGATCACGTTGGTGTCGTAGTTGCCGTTGGTCGCGGTCCGGACGATGTCGAAGACCTTGAGCGTGGCGATCGTGAGCGTCACGGCCACCACGATCAGCGCCGGCCGAATGCTCGGCATGGTGATCTGCCAGAACATCTGCCAGGGGCTGACCCCGTCGAGCCGGGCGGCCTCCACGATGTCGCCGGGGATCGCCTTGATCGCGGCGGAGAGCACCACCATGGCGAAGCCGGCCTGGATCCAGACCATGATGACGATCAGCAGCAGCGTGTTCAGGGGTGATTCGAGCAGCCACTGCTTCGGTTCGCCGCCGAGGCTGACCACGATCTGGTTGAGCAGACCGATCTGGTCCCCGTCGCCGCGGTAGGCGTAGACGAACTTCCAGATGATGCTGGCGCCCACGAAGGAGATCGCCATCGGCAGGAAGATGAGCGACTTGGCCACGGCCTCGAACCGGGCCTTGTCCACCAGGACGGCGTAGATCAGGCCGAACGCGGTCGCGACCAGCGGGACCAGCACCACCCAGACCAGGGTGTTGATCAGGACCCGGAGCATCGAGTTGTCGGAGAACATCCAGCCGTAGTTGCGCAACCCCACCCAGTCGGTGCTGCTCCCGTTCATCAGGGAGAGCAGCATGGTGCGGAGGGCCGGCACGACCAGGCCGATGGCGAGCAGCAACAGCGTGGGCAGCAGGAAGAAGATCGCGAAGATCCCCTCCCGCGGCTTGTACCGGCGGGGGAGAGGAGCTCCACTCGCCGAGGCAGCGACGAGCTGCGCCTCCCGTCGCCGGGCAAACCAGGCCGGCACGACGTCGAGCAGCAGGAGCAGACCGCCCACCACCACCACGAAGGCGATCAGCCCGTACATCAGCATGAGGAGCTTCGGCTGCTCCTCGGCGAAGTCGAACTCCATCAACCCTCCCTTCCGGGTCCGGTTCGAACGGTGGCCCGGCCCGCTGTCGCGGGCCGGGCCACCGTCGAGATCACTTAGGCCAGCTGCTCTCGATGCCCTGGAGCACCGGGGCGGTCTGCTTGCCGTTCAGCCACTCGATCATGCCCTTCCAGAACGTCCCCGCGCCGACGGCCGCCGGCATCAGGTCGGAACCGTCGAACCGGAAGACGCCGGTCTTGTCCTGGAGGATCTGGACGGAGAGCTTGTCGATCGGGCTGGCGACGTTGGCGATGTCCAGCTTGTTGTTCGCCGTGACCCAGTTGCCGAGCTTCGCGCGGCTGTTGACGTACTCGGCGGAGGCCAGGTAGGTCTGCACCGCCTGGACCTCGGGACGGTCGGCGTAGGCGACGACGAACTCGCCCGCGCCCAGCACCGGCTTGCCCTTGGCGGCGTCGATGGCCGGGAAGTAGAAGGCGAACGCGTCGCCGTCCTCAGCCACCTTGGTGCCCTCGGGGAACTGGTTGGCGTAGAACGACGCCTGACGGTGCATCGCGCACTTGCCGGTGGTCACCGGCAGGCCCGCCTCCTGGAAGGCGGTGGTGGTGATGCTCTTGACGCCGCCGAAGCCGCCGTTCATGTACTTCTCGTTCTTGAGGATCGTGCCGGCGCGCTCCACCGCGTCGACGACCCGCGGGTCGTTGAACGCGATCTGGTGGGTGGTCCACTGGTCGTAGACCTCGGCGCCCGCCGTCCGCAGCAGCACGTCCTCGATCCAGTCGGTGGCCGGCCAGCCGGTGGCGTCACCGGACTCGACGCCCGCGCACCACGGCTTCATGCCACTGGCGGCGATCTTGTCGCTCAGGGCGATGAGCTGATCCCAGGTGGTCGGGACCTCCCAGCCCTTCTCCTTGAACGTCTTCGGGGAGTACCAGACGAAGGACTTGACGTTCGCGCCGAGCGGCACGCCGTAGAGCGTCCCGTTGACGGTGCCGTACTTCAGCCAGTCGGCAGGCATGTTCTGCTCGGCCATGGTCTTGGTGTCGGCGCCGAGCTGCTTCAGCTTGCCGGCGTCCGCGAATCGCTTCACGAGGCCCGGCTGGGGCACGAAGGCGATGTCGGGAGCGTTGCCGCCGTCGACCCGGACGGGGAGCTGGGCCTCGAACTCGCCGCTGCCCTCGTACGCGATCTTGATGCCGGTGCACTCGGTGAACTGGGACCACGACCGCTCGAGCAGGTCGGCCTCGGCGTCACGGATGGACGCGTAGATGGAGACCTTCTTGCCGTCGTTGCCCTGGTACTTCTCGTATGGGGCGCACTCCGCGGAGCCCGCCTTGTCGCTCTTCTTGTCGTCACCGGTACCGCAAGCGGTGGCGCTGAGCGCCAGCCCGAGCACACCGGCGATCACGAAGGCCTGGCGTGGTCTGGTAAAGACCGCCATGCCGTCCTCCTTCCTAGCCGGCGTGGTCTGCGCTGACGACCCTCGCCGGTCCGATTGGGCGTGCACACATGTAAGCGCTTGCATCGGGTCTGGTCCACCCCCTGTCAGACACGAGCGAGTAACAATCCCGAAACCTCGTGTCCGCCGGCTGGGCGGGCTGCCGGGCGAAGATCGGGACTCTTTCGAAGATTGGCGATATCTGTCAGTCTAGGGCTACCTCATCGAAGGTTTTCAACATAGGAGGATCTGGATGCGTAAGCGGTGGATCAGTCTGCTGGTGACGGGCCTGCTCGTCGGTGGAGTCCTCGCGCCGGCGAGCCCGGCGCTGGCCGCGCCGACCTTCAAGGTGCCGTTCCCGTGCGGTCAGTCCTGGTCCGGGCAGACCCGGTCGGACCACAGCCCGGCGAACGCGGTCGACTTCAACCGCACCGACGACCTCGGCGACCCGGTGGTGGCCAGCGCCCCCGGCACGGTCGACCGGGTCACCGACCTCGGTGGCACCAGTTACGGCAAGTACGTCCGGATCAACCACGGTGGCGGGTACTCGACCTACTACGCCCACCTCAACGGCTTCAACGTCTCGGTGGGGCAGACCGTCGGCTACGGCAAGGTGCTCGGCTGGGTGGGCAGCACCGGCGGGTCCACCGGTCCCCACCTGCACTACGAGCAGCGCCTCAACGGCAACGACGTCCAGGTCAGGTTCAACGGCACCCTCGGCCTGTACTGGGGCACCAAGACCTACACCAGCGACAACAACTGCAGCTCGGGCTCCGGCAACGCCACTGTCGACACCAGCGGCACGCCGCTGACCGTCCGCTCCGGCCCCGGCACGGGATACGCCTCGGTGGGCACCGTCGCCGACGGCACCCGGGTGACCATCGCCTGCCAGACCAGCGGCACCACTGTCACCGGCACGTACGGCACCAGCTCGATCTGGGACCGCATCGGCAGCGGCCGCTACATCGCCGACGCGTACGTCTACACCGGCTACGACGGCTACATCCCGAACGTGCCCCGCTGCTGACGCGCCAGCGGGCCTCCGGCGGGGCTGCCTCCCGCCGGAGGTCCGGCGTCGGTCAGGTGTTCAGTTGCCAGATCGACAGGTTGAGCGCGGCGGCGAACGTGACCCACGCCCAGTACGGCAGCAGCAGCGCCGTGGCGACGCGGGACACCCGGGTGAAGAGCACGACGGTGAGGCCGATCGCCAGCCACATCACCACGATCTCGGCGAACGCCAGCCCGTACTGCCCCGCGCCGAAGAACAGTGGCGTCCAGATGGCGTTGAGGACGAGTTGGGCCGTCCACGCCCAGAGGGCGGGGGAGAAGCCGACCCGACGCCACACCAGCCAGCCGGCGACGGCGATCAGCGCGTAGAGCACCGTCCAGACCGGCCCGAAGAGCCAGGACGGCGGCGCCCAGCCCGGCTGGCGCAGGCTCGCGTACTCGTCGGTGGTGCCCTGCACGCCCAGCCCGCCGATCGCCGCCGCGACGAAGACCGCCGCCGCGAAGCCGGCGAGCGCCCAGCGCGACCGTCGGCCGGAGGTGGGCCGTGCCTCGCGAGATATCTCCATGGTCGAGATATTGCCGATCGGTGGCCTGGTCAAACCCCACAAAAAAGCGCCGGGGCCGCCGCCGCCGGTGCTTCTGTCGGGAGGACGAAGCTCCGGCCACGGCGACCCCGACGGGTCCCGGTCTGGTGAAGGAGTGTTTGTTTAAGAGGTACGAACGTCAATTGAAGATGCTGACACCACCCGGGCCGACCAACAGCCCGACGACGATGAGGACGATGCCCCACAGGATCTGCCGGCGGAACAGCGCGAGGATGCCGGCGACCACGAGTACGACTGCGAGAATCCAGAGAATCAGCTCCATGACCTCTGTCTACCCGACCCTCCGATCGGGGAAACCTGGTCGGTGTCGAGTTGATCCCCGACGTGGAAGACGCTGTACGCCTGCTTGATCACCGGGTGCGCCACGTTGCGGACGCGTACCCCTCCCGGGGTGGTGCCGCGCTCGGTGCCGGCGTGCGCGTGTCCGTGCACGGCCAGCGCGGTGGGCGCCGAGTCGATCGCCTGCCCGAGCTGGTACGACCCCAGGAACGGGTAGATCTCCAGCGGCTCGCCGACAAGCGTGTCCGGAACCGGCGAGTAGTGGGTCAGCGCGACAAGCATGTCGCAGTCCAGCGAGCGCAGGGCCGCTCCGAGGCGATCCGCGCTCTCGTTGGTGGTCCGGACGAACGCCTTCATCTCCGGCTCGCCGAAGTCGCTCGCGCACCGGCCGGCGAACCCCCCGCCGAAGCCCTTGACGCCGGCGATACCGAGCCGGCCGCCCGCGCAGTCCAGCACCACGCCGTTGCCCTCCAGCACGGTGATCCCCGCGTCCTCGAGCACCTTTACCACCTGCGGCACCTGGTCACACTGGTGGTCGTGGTTGCCCAGCACGGTCACCACCGGCACGGCCAACCCGCCGAACTCCTGCGCCACGCAGCGCGCCTCGGCCTCGGTGCCGTGCCGGGTGAGGTCGCCGGCCAGCAGCAGCACGTCGGCGCACTCCGGCAGCTCCTCCAGCGCCGGGCGGAACCGGCCGACCACGTCCTCGTCCAGATGCACGTCGCCCACGGCGGCGATCCGGATCACCATGAAACCTCCCTCAGGGCAGTTGCTCGATCTCCGTGGGCGCCTGGGCGCGGATCACACCGATGTCGCTGGTGATCGGCACGTCCGGGAAGCGCTCCGACACCCGGCGCAGGATCTCCTCCCGCCGGTGTGGGCTCTCCACCTCGCCGTACAGCACGATGGCACCTTCCCGCCGGACGACCGTGATCCCCTGTTCGGCGACGGCCGGATCCTCGGTGAGCAGCCGTTGAATCTCCGCTTCGACGTACTCGTCGGGTGGCGCCACGCCACCGGCCTGATCGTTCGTCACGGTGTCTCCTCTCCTGCCGGGGCGCCGGGTTCCGGCACCACCTCCAGCCGGTCCAACAGCACCAGGAACGCCTCGGCGTACGGCGAGTGCTGCGTCTCCTTGCGTACCCGTTCCCAGTCGATCTGCTCCCGCAGCGATCTGGCCAGCGGCAGGCCGCGGGCGAAGTCGCAGTAGTGCTGGGAGAAGCTCAGCAGCTTGTGCACCATGAGCTGGGTGGCGGACAGGACCGGCATGTGGATGGCGTCCACCGGCCGCACGACGGTGTCGGCGAACGTCTCCTCGGTCACCGGCGTCTCGATCGGCCGGTGGATCAAATCCACCATCCGCCCGTCGTCGAAGACCTTGACCAGCCAGTCCTCCGGCGGTCGCTCGGCGCGGAAACCCGCGGCCACGAGCGCTTCCAGGGACCGCTCGACGTCGGCCTCGCGGATCAGGAAGTCGACGTCGTGGTCGCTCGAGTGGCCGCCGTGGGCGTAGACGGCGAAGCTGCCGCCCAGGGCGAACGGGATCTCGGACTGCTTGAGCACGGCGGCGACCTTCTTCAGGGTGTGCACCAGACTCTCGTCCCCGCGCTCAGCCATCTGGATCTCCCGTCGGTCGTGTTGGTGGACAGGCGGTTGGATTCGAACTCCCGTACCCGGCATTCCGGTCGCCCACACCTGCTGACGTCGCGGTCAGGTGCCAACGGGGACAAAAGGGTACTAACGTCGCGGGGCGCAAGCATGGGTCGGATAACCTGTCGAGGGTGGCCAGATCATCGGGGATGCGACGCGGCGGGGTCCGGTTGCGCACCGTCGCCCTGATCGGCATCGACGGCTCGGGCAAGACCACGCAGGCGCACCGGCTGGCCGACGCGCTCACCGCCGCCGGGCGTCCCGCCGCGTACCGCCGCAACGCCAGCGGGCGGCGCTGGCTCGGCCGGCTCGCGCACCGGCTCGGCCTCCCGGACGCGCAACGGCTCGTCGGGCGGGACGGCGTCCTGGCGGTGGAGTCCGTGCTGCGCTGGCTCGCCATCGCCGTGGCCCTGCTCAGTTGCCTGCTCACCGGCCGCACGGCGGTCATGGACCGCTACTCGGCCTGCCAGTACGCCAGCATCCGCGCGCACGGCGGGAACCGCTGGGAGCGGCTGGCCCGGGCCGGCTACCGCCTCTTCCCGACGCCGCAGGTGACCTTCCTGCTCGCCGTCGACCCGGCCGTGGCGTACCAGCGCATCGAGGAGCGCGGCACCGACCACGAGTCGATGGGCTGGCTCACCGCGGCGGACACCGCCTACCGGACCCTGCCCGAGTATCCGAGCTTCGTCCTCGTCGACGCGGGCCGCTCGGCCGAGGAGGTGACCGAGCAGATCCAGGCGCACCTGGCGACCTGGCTGCCGGAGGACGTCCGCCCCGACCCCACCCGGTCGTCGGACGGGCCGGCGCCCACCGACGTACCGCAGCCGGCGCCGCCCGCCGCGCCGACGCAGGAGCGGGTCGAGCGCGGCGGCGTCGTGTCGCTGCTCGTTCAGGCGCGTCCGTAGACCGGAACGCTGGCCCCGGTGGTCGGCGCGGAGTCCGTCGAGGCGAGGAAGCGGATCACCGGCGCGATCTCGGCCGGCGTCACCCAGCGGGAGTGGTCGGCGTCGGGCTGAGCGGCGCGGTTCGCCGGGGTGTCGATGACGCTGGGCAGCACGGTGTTGCAGCGCACGTTGCGGGAGCGGTATTCGACCGCGACCGCGTTGGCGAAGGCGAGCACCGCCGCCTTGGCCGTGACGTAGCCGGCCGCGCCGGCGAACGGGCTCACCGCAGCGCGAGCCGAGACGCACACCACCGCGCCACCGCCGGCCGCCACGAGGTGCGGCAGCGCGGCCTGGGTGACCAGGTAGGTGGGTCGCAGGTTGACGGTGAGCATCCGCTCGAACTCGTCGACCGGCGTCTCGTGCACCAGGCCGCCGCTCGCGTACCCGCCGACGAGGTTGACCACCGCCCGCAGCGGCGCCGCCGGGTCGCCGAGGGCGGCCTCGACGACGGCTGCCGCGCCGGCCGGGTCGGTCAGGTCCGCGACGACCCGGACCAGCCCGTCCGCCGCCGGCTCCGACCCGGGCCGGGCTGTCCGCTGCGGTACGACCACCCGCCAACCCGCGTCGACGAACGAGGCGACGACCGCCCCGCCGAGACCACCCGTGCCTCCGGTCACCACCACGCTGCGCTCCGCCATGGGCCACACGCTAGCGCCCGGCGCGACTACCGATCGGCCGGCCGGCGCTCTGCCCACAGCAGAGTTCTTGGCGTGATCGGCGTTCGGCGGCGCAGGATCGGCGGATGCGGATCCTGATTCTCGGTGGCACCCGGTTTCTCGGGCGGGCGCTGGCCCGACTGGCCGTCGCGCAGGGCCACGAGGTGACCTGCGCGGCCCGGGGCGTGTCCGGTGTCGTGCCGACCGGTGCGCGGTTCGTGCCTGTCGACCGCGACGAGCCCGCGGCGCTGGCGCCACTCGCCGACGACGGCTTCGACGCGGTGATCGACGTTACCCGTCAGGTCAGCCATGCCCGGTACGCGCTCGCCACGCTGGCCGACCACGTTCGTCACTGGTCGTTCGTGTCCACGATCTCGGTGTACGCGGACAACACCACCCCGGGTCAGACAGCGTCGGACGCGCCGCTGCTGCCGCCCGCTCCGCCGGACGTCGACGCTCCGGTCGGCCCGGACCACCGCTGGTACGGCGAGTGCAAGGTCAGCATCGAGTCGCTGGTCCGCGAGCGGATGGGTGCGGACCTGTCGTTCATCTGCCGCGCGGGGCTGATCGTCGGCGCGGAGGACCCGAGCGACCGCTTTCCGTACTGGGTGCGGCGGCTGGCGAACGGCGGGGAGGTTCTCGCGCCCGGCCGGCCGGGCGACCGGGTGCAGTTCGTGGACGTCGCCGACCTGGCCCGCTGGTTGCTGCACGCCGCCGGCACCCGCCTCGCCGGCACGTACGACGGCATCGGCCCGGCGCTGTCCCGCGCCGATCTGCTGACCGGTGTGGCGGCCGGCCTGGGCATCGCCGACCCGCAGATCACCTGGGTCGATCAGGACTTCCTGGCAGCCCACGACGTACGGGAGTGGTCGGGGGAGCGGGCGCTGCCGCTGTGGGTGCGCCTGCCGGAGTGGGCTGGCCTGATGGATCGCGATGCCCGGCCGGCGCTGGACGCGGGTCTGACGGTCCGTCCGCTGTCGGACACCGTTCGGGCGACCGCGTCCTGGATGACAGCGCGGCCCGACACCGTACGGCAGGGTGGACTGGACCCGGCGGATGAGGCGGCGATCCTCAGGGAGTGGCAGGCTGTGCGAAACGCGTGATACGGGTCGTCGACACTATTCCCACCACATATGGTCATGGTTGACGCTCACGCCTCGTGAAAGTAAGTTTCACCCGTGGCGAAGAGTCCGAAGATTTCTGCGAGTCACGAGCCTGGTGGGCTGATCGTCCACATCAGCGGGCTGTTGCCATCGCTGTCGCCCGCCGAGCAGCGGGTCGCCCGGCTTGTCGTGTCCGACCCGGCCGCCGCCGCCCGGCGGACCATCACCGACCTTGCCACCGCAGCGGAGACGTCGGAGGCGACAGTCATCCGGTTCTGCCGATCGGTAGGCATGGACGGCTATCCACAGCTGCGCATCCGGCTGGCCGCCGAGGCCGCCCGGCGCATCGAGCCGCCGGACGCCCGCGTCGTCGGTGGTGACATTCCGCCCGGCGCCGACCTCGCCCAGATCATCGCCACCATCGCCTTCAACGACGCCCGAGCCGTCGAGGAGACCGCCGAGCAGCTCGACCCGGCCATCTGCGAGCAGGTGGTCGAGGCGATCGCGGGCGCCGGCCGGATCGACATCTACGGCGCCGGCGCCAGCGGGTTCGTCGCCTCCGACTTCCAGCAGAAGCTGCACCGCATCGGCCGGATCGCCTTCTACTTCCCCGACGTGCACACCGCGTTGACCTCGGCCGCCCTGCTCGGCCGCGGTGACGTCGCGATCGGCATCTCACACACCGGCACCACCTCCGACGTCATCGAGGTGCTGGAGCAGGCGCGGACGCGGGGCGCAGCCACCGTGGCGCTCACCAACTTCCCGCGCTCGCCGGTCACGGAGGTCGCCGACTTCGTGCTGACGACCGCTGCCCGCGAGACGACCTACCGCTCCGGAGCGACGGCCAGCCGGCTCGCTCAGCTCACCGTCGTCGACTGCCTCTTCGTCGGGGTGGCCGCCCGCAACCGGTCCCGGGCCCGCAAGGCCCTCGAGGCGACCGCCGAGGCGGTCCAGTCGCACCGGGTGGGTGCCAGCCGGAGGCGGGCATGACGCCCGGCTCCGTGGAGCCGGACGAGGACATGTCAGCACCGCTCGCCCGCCCGACGGTCCGGGTGGGCGCGCCCACCGAACGACGTAACCCCCTCAGCGTCGACCTCGATCTGATGTCGACGCGGGACGTGCTCACCGTGATCAATGAGGCGGATCGGCGGGTGCCCGCGGCGGTCGCCGCGGTGCTCGACGAGATCGCCACCACCGTCGACCTGGCAGTCGCGGCGCTGCGCGGTGGCCACCGGGTGCACTACTTCGGGGCCGGCACCTCCGGCCGGCTGGGCGTGCTCGACGCGGCCGAGTTGGCCCCCACCTTCAACTCGCCGCGGCACTGGTTCTGCGCCCACCTGGCCGGCGGCCCGGACGCCATGTGGCGGGCCGTGGAGGACGCCGAGGACGACGACCGGAACGGGGCGGCCGAGGCCGGCGGATGTGTGCGCGCCGGTGATCTGGTGGTCGGTCTGGCGGCCAGTGGACGCACCCCGTACGTCCTCGGGGCGCTCGCCGCGTCCCGCGCCGCGGGCGCCTCGACGGTGCTGCTGTGCGCCAATCCGGAGGCGGAGGCCGCCCGGTCGGTCGACGTGTTCATCGGGGTGGACACCGGACCCGAGGTGGTCACCGGGTCGACCCGGATGAAGGCGGGCACCGCGCAGAAACTGGTGCTGAACACGTTCTCGACAGCAGTCATGGTGCGCCTGGGCCGGGTCTACTCGAACCTCATGATCGATATGGTGGCCACCAACGCGAAGCTCCGGGGACGAATGATCTCGATCCTCATCGAGGCGACCGGCTGCTCTGAGGAGGTCTCCCGGCGGGCCCTCGGCGAGGCCGACGGCGACCTGAAGACGGCGTTGGTCTCGCTGGTCTCCGGAGCCGAGGTGGCCGCCGCCCGAGCAGCCCTGGCGCGCTCCGCCGACCAGGTTCGCGGGGCTCTGGCCCTGCTCGCCTCCTAGCTGGCCCCGCTCGGGAAGCGAACGGGGCTCCGGATTGTTCACCGGGGCGGGGGGTAATCACACCCCCGTGGATGAACCGACCGGTCCACCGCTGCGTATCTGACAGTGACCAGGATCGCAGCGCGGTGGTGACCCGGGTCGCTGCGTGAGCGCGGCGGGCGGTGTTGCCATGGTGCGGGCGATCGGCGATTCGTCGACCCGCCAACCCGTTCGAGGTGCCCAGCGGCGCGCCACCCGGCGGGTGCTGACAGCAAACATGGACCGTGCTCTCAGCTACTACTCAGGCATTCGTGACACTTTCGACTCACGACATGGAATCCCCGACACGTCTCATCTGTTGTGTAGGTGTCAGCGACGGTGGGCACAGCAGAAGTTACCAGGGGCTGACCGGACGTGGGGAATGGCAAGGAACCGGGCAACCGGCGCGAGCGAGGGGACCGTGGGCAACGTGGACAAGAACATCGGCATGCGGACCGACGAGGTTGCCGAGGAGCGCGACCTGGTCGGCGTCTACCTGCACGAGATCTCCCGGACGCCACTGCTGGACGCCGCCAAGGAGGTTGACCTCTCCAAGGCTATCGAGGCCGGCCTCTACGCCGAGCACCTGCTCGGCGAGGACGCCGTTCCCGACGGTGTCGACCGGGCCGACCTGGAGCGGCTGATCGTCGAGGGTGAGCGCGCGAAGGACCTCTTCATCCGCGCCAACCTGCGACTGGTCGTGTCGATCGCGCGTCGTTACGTGCGCTCGGGCATGCCCATGCTGGACCTGATTCAGGAGGGCAACACCGGCCTCGTCCGGGCCGTGGAGAAGTTCGACTACGAGCGTGGCTACAAGTTCTCCACCTACGCCACCTGGTGGATCCGCCAGGCCATCAGCCGGGCGATCGCCCAGCAGGAGCGCACCGTCCGTCTGCCGGTGCACCTGGTGGAGGACGTCAACCGGATGCGCAACGTGATCCGGCAGCTCACCCGTGAGCTGGGCAGCGACCCGGAGCCGGAGCAGATCGCCGCGTCGCTCGGCGTCACCGTCGAGCGGGTCAACGAGTTGCGCCGCTGGTCGCAGGACACCGTCTCGCTGGACACCCCGGTGGGCGACGACGGCGACACCAACCTCGGCGACCTGGTCGCCGACAGCGACGCGCCGTCGCCGGAGGACATCGTCCTCAGCGGCCTGGAGCGGCAGCGCATCGAGGGGCTGCTCAACCACCTCGACGACAGGTCCGCCGGCATCATGCGGGCCCGCTACGGGCTGGAGGACGGCCGTGAGCACTCGCTGACCGAGGTCGCGTCCCGCTTCTCGCTGTCCCGCGAGCGGATCCGGCAGCTGGAGATCCAGGCCCTCGGCCGGCTCCGGGAGCTGGCCCGGGCGGAGGGGCTGCAGGCAGCCTGACCTGGTAGTAATGACGGCGAACGGCCGGCGTCCGATAGGGGGACGCCGGCCGTTCGCCGTATCGGGTCGGGTCAGCTGACCCGGCCGTAGCCGTGGATGGACATCATGTTCATGCCACGCTTGAGCACGTTGCGACCGGCGCTCGGCGCGTCGATGACCTGGCCGCCGCCGACGTAGAGAGCGACGTGCCCGAGCCCGCTGTAGAAGATCAGGTCACCCGGGCGCAGGTCACCCCGGCCGATGTGGGCGACCGCGCCCCACTGCATCCGTGCGCTGTGCGGCAGTGATCTGCCGGCCGCCCGCCAGGCCGCGAGCGTCAGCCCGGAACAGTCGTAGCCGTTGGGCCCGTCACCGGCCCAGACGTACGGCTTGCCGATCGCGCCGAAGGCGTAGCGCACCGCCGTGCCGGCGTCCCCGGCCACTGCGGGCACGTTCTTGGCCTCGACCCCAGCCGCCTTGGGTGCGGGTTTCTCGGTGGCGGCGCCGTACGCCTGCCGGCGCAGCTCGTACAGCTTGGCCAGGTCACTCTCGATGCGCTTCTTGCCGGCCGCCAGCTCGCGGGCCTGGGCGGCCTGCCGGGCCAGCGTGGCGTCCAGGCGTGTCTTCTCGTCGAGCAGCCGCCGCTGGTTGTCCGTGAAGCCGGAGATGCGCTCCTGGCGTTGGCGGGTCAGCTGGTCGAGGGTGCCGAGCCGGTCGAGCAGAGCGACCGAGCCGCCGGGACGCAGCAGCGCGTCCGCGGTACGCAGGCCGCCGCTCTTGTACGCGGTGTTGGCGAGTGCCGCGACGTCGGCCCGGCTCTGCTCGGCCTGCTGTTCCAGGGGGCCGATGCGGGCCTGTAATCGGGCCACCGCGGTCTTGTTGACCTTGATGTCCTCGGCGAGCTTGTTGTACGACTCCACGATCCGTTCCAACTCGGCGGAGGACGTCTCGATCCGTCGGGTCAGGTCGGCGGGGAACGGCTCGGCGTGTGCCACGGCCGTCGGGGCGATGAGCGCGGCCGACATGCCGGCCAGCATCGCGGTGCGCAGCAGGGTTCTCAGGGATGACAAGAGCGAAGGGCCCCTCTCCCACGGCCGCCGACGGGCTGCTGACGCCCTCGGCGACACCGGCCGGGGCCACCCGGGTGGGTGGCACTGGGCCAGACCGGCCCGCCCAACCTAACCCGGGACGGTTGTGTGGCGCAGTTGAAGCAGGGGCGAATGTTGACGAAGTGGCGAGAAGTGCCGCTGCTCCGGGTGACTCCAGCGGGGCTGCTGACGCGGACAGAAGCGCCTTTTCGCATCCGTTGCCCGATATCCGACTTTCGTCGTTCCGGGCGCATGCCGCCGGATGGTCACCGCCAATATCCGATAAAAACCGAAATGGATGCTGTTTCGTGGCCATGTCGCCCGGATAGGGGCCGGGGACGTATCGGTAAATGCCCAGGTCGAGTGGCGGTCCCCCAGAACAATGGAGCCGCAGCCGGGAATCCCGTCCCGAGGCAGCGATGCCCCCCACGGACCCACCCCGGCAGATCGCCCCCACGGGAGGAACCGTGAATCGTGAAGGCGCACAGACGCGACCGCAACGAACGGTGCCCGGAGCCAGGTCCACGCTGCTGTACGCGCGACCCGGCATCATCGTCACCGTCGACCGGTTCACCGTCGGCCGCACCAGTTATCGCATCGTCGACCTGACCCACCTGCGTACCACCCGAGGCCCGCACGACCGGATCGCCGTCCGGGCCGTCGTGGTCACCGCATCCATGATCGGCGTGGTCGGCCTGCTCCTCGGCTTCAGCGGTGGCCTGCAACGGCTGACCGCCGAGGCGTACCTCATCCTCGGGGCGGTGCTCCTGCTGCCGGCGGCGCTCGCCCTGGTCGGCGACCGCTGGCGTCCACCGCCGTACGAGCTGTGGGGCTGGCACCGGGGCGCGGAGGTGCTCCTGTTCAGCGCCGAGGACGAGCGGCAGTTCGGTCAGGTCACCCGGGCGCTGCTGCGCGCCCGGGAGGTCAACCGGTACGGCGGCTGGGTCGACCCGCTCGCCTCGGCCGACCCGTGGCGGCCCAGCCGCTGACCCACCGCCGGGCCGGTCAGCTGGCTACCGGCTCCGGCGTACGGGTCACGGGCCGGTCCAGCCAGGCGGTGACGCGACGCTCGGCGTAGAACGAGACGAACGGCACGGTGCCGGCCAGCATCACTAGGAGCATCCGCTTCAGCGGCCAGTCGGCCCGGCGGCTCAGGTCGAACGCGGCCACCAGGTAGATCATGTAGAGGAAGCCGTGTGCCGGACCGACCGTCTCCACCACGACCGGGTTGTCGAACGCGTACTTCAGCGGCATGCCGACAACGACCAGCAGGATCAGCACCACGCCCACGATCCAGGCGATCACGCGGTACCGGGTAAGGGCTGCGCCCACAGTCGTCCGTCCTTCCGAGCCCCGGCTTCAGCCGGGATAGTCACCGGGCTTGGCGCCCGGATTGGCGTTCAACCATGACAGGTAGTCGTTGTAGGCGGCCAGGTCGGCGTCGTCACCGGGCGCCGCGTTGACCGGCACCCGGGCCACCCGCACCGGTCGGCGTACCGCCGGTCGGGCGCCGATGGTCGCGGCCGACGCCGGCTCGTCGGCCGGTGCGTCGGCCGGGTCCGCCGGTGGCTCGGCGGCCGCCTCCGCGTTGCGGCGGGCCAGCCGCACCTCACGCCACCAGACGTACACCACGAAGCCGGCGAAGATCGGCCACTCGACCGCGTACCCCCAGCTGAGGCTGTTGCCGGCCGCGGCCCGGCTGATCTGCCACCAGCCCAGCCCGAGGAAGCCCACGACCAGCACGACCATGGCCGCATGACGTGCGATCCACGCCGGGGTCCAGAGCCACCTCATGGCGTCGAGGGTACCGGGAACGCGGCGCTCTCCGACACGGTGTCGTAGCTGCCACGCGGCGGGAGGGTTTGGCGTCACCCGGTGTGGGCATCCGTCTAGACGCCAGCCCAAACGAGACCAGGGGGGCGATGATGACCGGATCGGTACGCGAGGACGGCTTTCCGTCCAGCGGCAGCACGGAGATGAGCCCGGAGCAGCGGGTGCCCGAGTGGGGCGGCGATCACCTCGCCGACCCCGGGGGCGCCGACCTCGACGGCGACACGCTGGGCGTCGACCCGACGGAGCTGACCGACGAGGATCTGATCCGCGAGATGCACAGCCTGCACCGCACCCGGCTGGACACCCTCCGGCACGCGGCGGACTCCGCGCTCGCCAACCACCTGCGACGCACGGCGGAACTGGAGACCGAGTACCTCGCCCGGCACCCGGGCCGGGAGGTCGACCCGAGCCGCCTGCGGGACGCCTGATGCCGGCGCGAGCGGTGCGCGGCATGTCCGCGCCACCCGAGGTGGTCTTCAACACAGCCACCGATCCGGCTCGGGCCTCGGCCTGGCTCCCGGCGCCGCTGCGCGGCGACGGGAGCCCTCCCGCCGAGATCAGCGGCGAGGAGCTACGGGCCCGCTGGGGCGACGCCGACTGGGCCGCCGAGATCCGCGTGGATCCGGCCGACTCCGGTGGGGCCCGGATCCAGCTCGACCTGTCCGACGGCTCCGGCGCCGACCCGGACCAGTTGGCCGACGAGGCGCTCACCAACCTCGCCCGCGAGGTCGCCGACAACCTCCAGGCCGGCTGAGACCCCACCGCGGGCCACCTACGCGCCACGACGACATGTGAGGAGAACGGTGACCGACACTGGCCTGCGACAGAAGGCGGCACGGCTGCGCCGGGCGTACGCGCCGCACGAGCACCGGCCGCTCGGCGGCTACCTGGCGGCCATGGGCACCTACGCAGGGGTGACCGGGGTGCTCGCCGGCCTGGTCAAGGTGACCGGCCGCCCGGTGCCCGAGCGTCCCGCGCCCGCCGACGTCGTGTTGCTCTCCATCGCCACGCACAAGCTGAGCCGGCTGCTGTCCAAGGACGCGGTCACCAGCCCGCTGCGGGCGCCGTTCACCCGCTACGACAGGCCGATCGGCAGCGGTGAGGTGATGGAGCAGGTCCGCGACTCGGGCAGCCCCACCCGGCACGCCATCGGCGAGCTGCTGAGCTGCCCGTTCTGCCTGGCGGTGTGGGTGGCCACGGGGCTGACCGGGGGCCTGGTTCTCGCCCCCCGCCTCACGCGCCTGGTGGCCACCGCGCTGACGGCGGTGGCCGCGTCCGACTTTCTCCAGATGGCGTACGCCACCGCGCAGCAGGCCGCTGAGGGCGGGCACGACGACTGAACGACACGACGAGCGCAGCGAAGCGGGGGCCGGCGGATTCGCCGACCCCCACCGTCGTACGCGTCAACGCTGCATACCGGACCAGCCGTGCGGCGACTCCGGCTCCCGTTCGTCCTCGTCCTCGCCGGTGATGATGTCCCGGTCCACAGCCGTGCGGTCGTGCTCATTGGCGAAGTCCGGCTCGGGCGTGGTGTCCCTGCCCTTCGGCGGCTGACCCAGCGCCGGGACCTTCTCGTCACGGTCCTCGTGGTGCGTCATGGTGGATGTCCCTTCGGGGTCGCTGGCTTCGCTGGTTCCGCTGGTCCGGCTCACGCGACGGTGCCGCCCAGCTGGTCGCTGGCCTCGTCCACCGCGTACTCGCCCTCGGGCAGCGCGTCGATGCGCGCGAGCAGCTCCGGGGGAAGTTCGGCGGCCACCGCCCGGCGATAGATCTCCGCCTGGGTGACCCGCTCCTGACCTCGGAAGATGTCGTCGAGCAGGTCGTCGAGGGCTTCGGTGTCCGGCTCGTCGGCCACGGATGCGTCGTCGGTCACGCCGATCAGCTACCCGGGTCGGAATCGGTCAAACGTCGCGCCGGTGGCCCCGTACAGACAGCGCCGCCCCCGAGCCTTGTGGGCCGGGGGCGGCGCTGGTGTCGGTGTGTAGGTCGCCTCTCGGCGAGTGGCGCGACGCGGCTCCAGCCGAACGGTATTCCGCGAGGGCTATTTAGGTGAGGCCCGGGGACACTGAGCACACCGACACCTCAGTTAACCAGGCGCCGCCGTTCCGTGTTCCGCGCACCGCAGTGCCGGCCGTCACACCCTCACGCCGGGGTGGGAAGGGTGGCCCGGCGGGCCCGTACGGCGGTGGCCAGGTGGTCGAGCACCTCGGCGGTGTCGTCCCAGCCGAGGCAGGCGTCGGTGACCGAACGCCCGTACACCAGCTCGCGGGTCGGGTCGAGGTCCTGCCGGCCGGGCAGCAGGAACGACTCCAGCATCACGCCGGTGATGCCGCGCTGGCCGGCGGCCATCTGCGCCGCCACATCCGCGGCGACCAGCGGCTGGTTGCGGTGGTCCTTGCCGCTGTTGGCGTGGCTGGCGTCGATCACCAGGCGCTCCGGCAGCCCGGCCGCCCGGAGCAGGTCGAGCGCGCCGGCCACCGACTCGGCGTCGTAGTTGGGCCGACCGCCACCGCCGCGCAGCACCAGGTGCCCGTCGGTGTTGCCGCGGGTGTGCATGATCGCCGGCGTGCCGGAGAAGTCGATGCCCGGGAAGACGTGCGGCACGCCGGCGGCGCGAATCGCGTCCACGGCGGTGCCGATGCTGCCGTCGGGGCGGTTCTTCATGCCGATGGGCATGGACAGGCCGGAGGCGAGCTGCCTGTGCACCTGGCTCTCCACGGTGCGGGCGCCGATCGCGCCCCACGCGACCGTGTCCGCGATGTACTGCGGGGTGATCGGGTCGAGGAATTCGCAACCCACCGGCAGGCCGAGGCGCAGGACGTCGAGCAGCAGCGCCCGCGCCCGGCGCAGGCCGGTGTTGACGTCACCGCTGCCGTCCAGCCCGGGGTCGTTGATCAGGCCCTTCCACCCCACGGTGGACCGGGGCTTCTCGAAGTAGACCCGCATGACGATCAGCAGATCGTCGGCGAGCCGGTCGGCGGCGGCGCGCAGACGCTCGGCGTACTCGAGGGCGGCGGCCGGGTCGTGCACCGAGCACGGACCGACCACCACCAGCAGGCGGTCGTCCTCGCGGTCCAGCACGCGGCCCACCGCGCGCCGGCCGGTCAACACGGCTGCGGCGAGCGGTGCGTCCAGGGGTAACTCGTGGTGCAGGAGGGCGGGTGTGGTCAGCGGCACGACACGGTCGATCCGCTGATCGCTGACCCGATCGGTCTCCGGGGTCGTCACGGTGGGCATCCTTCCGCCGACCGTGCCCGGGGCCGGTGCCCGGGACGAGCCGGCTGCTCGTACGCAAAAGGGCAGGAACGACAGCTCCTGCCCAGCCGGCTCGGTTTGTGGTGACGTCAGTTCATGGTGAAGTCACCGGCCTGCGAGCCGGCTGCCTAAACCATGGATACGACCGCGTCACGGGAGCCAGCGTACCCGACCGGATGGGGATGCCCGCCCCGTCGTCCCAAGATGCGGCGTGAACATCGCGTGCCGAGGGCGGGCCGGGGGTAACAGCTGTGCCATGAGTGACGAGCAGAGCGATCAGGAGCGGGCGGAGTCCCGCGCGCACCACCTCCTTCCCGAGGAGGTGGCGGCGGGCAGCGACGACCCGCAGGCACAGGCGGAGGCCATCCTCGCCGAGTCGGACATCCGCGAGGCGGACCAGAACGCCGCCCCGGACACGGTGCTGGAGCGGCGTACCTCGGATCAGACGGTGGTCGCCGTCGAACCCCCGGACTGAGTCGTCGCGCCGCGGGCCCGGCGTGACCCCCCGTAGGTCTGCTCGCGCAGCCAGGCGAGCGGGCCGGCCGCCCGCAGGTCGGGTGGCAGGTTGCGCACCGGGTCGAACGCGAGCGCTGCGTCCTCCCGGGCGGTGAGCTGAGCGCCGATGGTCACCTGCCCGACCGGGTGCCACGGCCCCACGGCGGACGCGACCGCGAGCACCAGGCGCGGCGCGTCCGTCCGGGCCGCGGCCGCGACGGCGGCCAGACCGCGGCCGAGGTCGACCGCTTCCGGGTCCGCCAACGCGGCCAACCACAGACGGCGCCGGGCCGCGCGATAACCCATGATCGTGCTGTACGTCCCGGTGAAGCCGCGCCGGGGCAGCGGCAGGTTCCGCAGCACCGGCGCGGCGCCGCTGGAGCTGACCAGCAGGTCGAACGGGCGGCCGCGTCGAGGTGCACGCGCACCGCCAGGCCCAGCACGTCCGGCCAGCCATCAGGTGTGGGCGTCCCCCTGGAGAGCCGGACGGTTGCCGCGTACCGGCCGGGGGCGTCCAGGAGGGCGACCCCGGTGGGCGGTCCCGGCGTACCCCACATCGTCACCTCGGCGGTGAACGAGCGACCCGCCGGATGCAGCAGCCGGCCGCGGCGCAGCCGGCCGAGCGCGGCGGAGGCGCGTTCGACGGCGCTGGCGGCCGGTCGGCGCGCGGGCGGGGTGGGGGTCGGTGGGGTCATCCCTGCGCGGTACCCCGACGGGCGGACTCGATGCCCCGCCGGCGAGGTCGGCTCGCCGACCGGCCGCACGTCACCTTTCCGCCCGCGAGATCGGATAGCGTCGTGCCATGCCCGACAGTGGTTACCCCTGGCCCATCGAGACGTCCCGCCTGGACAACGGCCTGCGTGTGGTGGTGAGCGAGGACCGCACCGCCCCCGCGGTGGCCGTCAATCTCTGGTACGACGTCGGATCCCGGCACGAGCCGGCCGGGCAGACCGGTTTCGCCCACCTCTTCGAACACCTGATGTTCGAGGGTTCGGTAAACGTGGCGAAGACCGAGCACATGAAACTGATCCAGGGCTCCGGTGGCTCGCTCAACGCCACCACCAACCCGGACCGGACGAACTACTTCGAGACGGTCCCGGCCGAGCACCTGGAGTTGGCGCTCTGGCTGGAGGCCGACCGGATGGGCGGGCTGGTCCCGGCGCTGACCCAGGAGACGCTCGACAACCAGCGCGACGTGGTCAAGAACGAGCGCCGGCAGCGCTACGAGAACGTCCCGTACGGCGACGCCTGGTTGCGGCTGCTGCCGCTGCTCTACCCGCCGGGGCACCCGTACCACCACTCGACCATCGGCTCGATGGCCGACCTGAACGCCGCCGACCTGGCCACCTTCCAGGCGTTCCACGAGACGTACTACGTGCCGAACAACGCGGTGCTCACAGTCGTCGGCGACGCCCGGGCCACTGACGTGTTCGCGTTGGCCGACAAGTACTTCGGCGCGCTCCCCGCCCGCGACGACATCCCCGCCGCCCCGGACGGGCGCACCGTCGCGGCGACCGGCCAGCCCGCCGTGGAGACGGTGACCGCCGACGTGCCGGCGCCGCGCGTCTATGTCGCGCACCGCGGCCACCCGTTCGGCAGCCCGGGGTACGACGTGCTCACCGTGCTCGCCACAGTGCTCGGCAGCGGCCGGGGCAGTCGGCTCTACCAGCGGCTCGCCGACGGTGAGCGGATCGCCCAACCCGACCTGGTCGGGGCGTACGGGGTGGACCTGGCGCACGCCCCGGCGCCGCTGATCGCCACCGCCACCGCCCGCCCCGGCGTGAGCGCCGAGCGGTTGGCCGAGGGGCTGGCCGAGGTCGTCGACGAGCTGGCCACCGTGCCGGTCACCGCCGCCGAGCTGGACCGCGCGAAGGCGCTGCTGAGCACGGCGTGGTGGCGGCAGATGTCGACGGTGGACGGCCGCGCGGACACGCTCGGGCGGTACGCCACCCAGTTCGGCGATCCCGCCCGCGCGGCCGACCGGCTGCCCGCCTGGCTCGCGGTGACCGCCGAGCAGATCGCCGAGACGGCCGCCGAGGTGCTCGGCGCCGCCGACCGGGTGACCCTGACCTACCTGCCCGAGGAGACCGCATGACGCTGATCGCCGACCGTCCCGGCCCGGGTGCCGCTCGCCCGTACCGGTTCCCGCCGGTGGTCCGCCGCGCGGCCGGCGGTGGCCAGGTGGTCGCCGCGCACCTGCCCGGGCAGAACCTCGCCGTCGCGTTGCTGCTGCTCGACGCCGGCGCCGGTCGGGAGCTGACCGGCAAGGAAGGGCTGGGCGGGGTGTTGGCCAAGGCGCTGGAGGAGGGCACCGCGCAGCGGGACGCCACGGCGTACGCGCTGGCCATCGAGGCGCTCGGCACCGAGCTGGTGACCGGGCTGGACTGGGACTCGTTCCAGGTCAGCGTGCAGGTCCCGGTGGACCGGCTGACCGCCGCGGTGCAGCTCCTCGCGGAGGCCGTCCGGACGCCCCGGCTGGATCCGGTCGACGTCCGGCGCGTCCGCGACGACGAGGCCACCGCGCTGCGGATGGACTGGGCCAACCCCGGCCCGCGCGCCGACGCCGCGCTGCGCGCCGACCTGTTCGGCGCCGACAACCGGTGGGGACGACCGATGTACGGCGACCCGGACTCGGTGGCCGCCCTGGACGTGGAGGACATCACGGTCTTCCACTCCGAGTGGTTCCTGCGGCCGGGCACCCTGATCGTCGCCGGTGACCTGGACCGGATCGACCTGGACGCGTTGGCCGGGGCGGCGTTCGCCGGCACCGGAGGCGGTCCGGCCGAGCGGGGCGGCCCGATCGAGGTGCCGCTGCGCGTCGAGCGCCGGATCATCCTGGTGGACAGGCCCGGCTCGGTGCAGTCCACGCTGCGGCTGGGCCACCCGTCGCCGCACCGGGCGCACCCCGACCACGTGCCGATGACCCTCGCCGGCACGGTGCTCGGTGGGGCGTTCACGTCCCGGCTCAACCACCTGATCCGCGAGGTGCACGGCTACACCTACGGCATCCGGGGCGAGTTCGCCTCGTCCCGGCGGTTCGGCCGGTTCGCGGTCAGCTCGGGCGTCCAGACCGCCGTCACCGCGCCGGCCCTGGTCGAGGCGGTGGGCGAGATCAGCCGTACGCAGACGGGCGGCGTGACCGAGGACGAGCTGGCGGTGGCCCGTTCCTGGCGGGCCGGTCAGCTCTCGGTCGAGTTGCAGAGCCCCCGGGCGATCGCGTCCGCGCTGACCACGCTCGTGGTGCACGACCTGCCGGACGACTACCACGCCCAACTGCGCGAGGAACTGCTCAACGCCGACGTCGACCAGGTCTCGAAGGCGGCGGCCACCCACCTCCACCCGGACGCATTGACCTTGGTCATCGAGGGCGACGCGGCAGCAATCCACAACGACCTGGAATCGGCAAACCTAGGCCCCCTGCTAACCCACCCCTAACCCACCCCTAACCCACCCCTAACCCACCCCGGACCACCCCTGACCGCGTTGATCATGAAGTTATCGTCACCCGGCGCGGCGTGTCGCGACGATAACTTCATGATCAACGGGGTGGGGGGTCCGATGTGAGGTGGGACCCGGGGGTTGGGAAGGGGTGCCGGTTGTGGGGGCGGGGTCGGTAGCCTCGCGGGCATGAGGATCGGCATTGTGGGGGCCACCGGCCAGGTCGGTGGCGTGATGCGGCAGGTGCTGGCGGAGCGGAAGTTCCCGGCGGAGCAGGTGCGGTTGTTCGCCTCGGCGCGGTCCGCCGGGCGTACGCTGCCGTGGCGCGACGGCGAGGTGACGGTCGAGGACGCGGCCACCGCGGACTACTCCGGGCTGGACATCGTGCTCTTCTCGGCCGGTAAGGGCAGCGCCCTGGAGTTGGCGCCCCGGGTTGCCGAGGCCGGCGCCGTGGTGATCGACAACTCTTCGGCGTTCCGGATGGACCCGCTGGTGCCGCTGGTGGTCGCCGAGGTCAACCCGCACGCCGCCGCGAACCGCCCGAAGGGCATCATCGCCAACCCCAACTGCACCACGATGGCCGCGATGCCGGTGCTGCGTCCGCTGCACGCCGAGGCTGGTCTGGTGGGCCTGGTCGTCTCGACGTACCAGGCGGTCTCCGGCGCCGGGCTGGCCGGTGTTGCCGAGCTGGACGAGCAGGTCCGCAAGGTCGCCGAGCACGCCGCCGGGTTGGCCTTCGACGGGTCGGCCGTGGAGTTCCCCGCGCCGCGCTCGTTCGCCGAGCCGATCGCCTTCAACGTGCTGCCGCTGGCCGGCTCGATCGTCGACGACGGCTCGTTCGAGACCGACGAGGAGCAGAAGCTCCGCAACGAGAGCCGCAAGATCCTGGAGATCCCCGATCTGTTGGTCTCCGGCACCTGCGTCCGGGTTCCGGTGTTCACCGGCCACTCGCTCCAGATCAACGCCCGCTTCGCCCGCCCGCTCACCCCGCAGCGAGCCCACGAGCTGCTCGCCGACGCGCCCGGGGTCGCGCTGACCGCCGTACCGACACCGCTGCAGGCCGCCGGGCAGGACCCGACCTACGTGGGCCGCATCCGCGCCGACGAGACCGTCGAGTACGGGCTGGCGCTGTTCTGCTCCAACGACAACCTGCGCAAGGGCGCGGCGCTCAACGCCGTACAGCTCGCCGAGTTGGTGGCCGCCGAGCGGCGCTGACCACGGCCATCCAGCGGCGCTGACCGTTGCGATCATTGCGGGCTCCCGGCCGATCGTGGCGGGGGCCCGCAGTCCGTGGTGGTGGCGGTCCATCGGGGGCGGGAGCCCGCCGGTCATGTTTGGATGGACGCAGCCGACCGTGCCACCTGGAGGAACCGTGCCGGAGGACCCCACCCAGCAGGCGTTGACCGACCTGATCGCCGGCCGCTCGATGGGCGTGCTGGCCACCCTCAAGCGCGACGGGCGACCGCAGTTGTCCACAGTGGTCTACGCGTTCGACCGCGCGGCCGGCCTGATCCGGGTGTCCGTCACCGACGGCCGGGCCAAGACCGCCAACCTGCGTCGGGACCCGCGGGCCAGCTTCCACGTCGGCAGCGAGGACGGCTGGGCGTACGCGGTGGTCGAGGGGCGGGCCGAGCTGACCGCCCCGGCCGCCGACGTCGACGACGCCACGGTCGAGGAGTTGGTGGGGCTCTACCGGTCGCTGCGCGGCGAGCACCCGGACTGGGCCGACTACCGCACCGCCATGGTCGCCGACCGGCGGCTGGTGCTGCGCCTGCACGTCGAGCGGATCTACGGCATGCCGCCCCGCGCCTGACGAGCCGGACTGCGCCTCGCGCCCGAGCGGGCCGGCCTGGGCCGCCGCGCCGGACTGCACCTCGCGCCCGAGCGGGCCGGCCTGGGCCGCCGCGACCGACGAGGTCGACTGTCGCCCGGTCGGCGACCTCCGGGTCAGCCCGGCTCGATCACTGTCACGCCGGGCCAGCGTTGCGCGGGCCGATGGCGAGCCAGTCGCTGCCGGGACAATGCGACGTCCACCCGGGCCGGGTTGTGCCGCCACACCCCGCCCAGCAGATCCCCCAGGCCGTACGGCGCGCAGACCTCCAGCCCACCGGTCGGGCGCAGCCGCACGGCCACCGCGGTGGCGTACTCCGGCCAGGTGGCCACCGCCTCGGCGACGCTGCGGTACGCCGGGATCGGGTCGCCGCCGAACTTCGACGCGTACCAGGTGTGCACCGCCGCCTGGTTGCGTGCCTCCCACGGCGGCGCTGCCCAGGCCGCGGCGAGTCGGGCGGTGGCCCGGTGGTCGTCGTCGCGGGACAGCCTCATCGGGTCGAAGAAGACCACGTCCACGTCGCGGACCGTCGCCGGGTCGAACCCGTCGCCGTACCGCTCGCCCCAGACGAGGTCGCGGAGAGCGCCCGCCCCGATCCAGGCGTCCGGCAGCCCCGAATCGCGGACCACGCTCAGCGCCCGGGTCAGCCAGGCGTTACCGGCGACCAGGTCCCGCAGCTCCCGTTCGCCCGTCAGCACCCCACCCACGCTAGGTGGTGCCGCCGACACGCGCCGCCCCGCGGCAACGGGGTGGCGAGGCCGTCGGCGGGTATACCGCGCTGCCGTGCCGGCGTCGCCCAGGCGGAGCGCCGGGGAGGATCGGCACCTCGGGGGAGGGGCGGAATGAGCACCGAGCAGGGCAGCGACGACGTCGGGCGGATTCGCGACGGCACCGGCGGCCCGGCCCTGCGGTCGGAGACGTCCCGCCTGCTCGCGTTCAGCGACGGGGTGTTCGCCATCATCATCACGCTCCTGGTGCTCGACCTCCAGCCGCCCCGTGTCGCCCGGGGTCAGCTGTTGCACGCGCTCGTCGAGCAGTGGCCGGCCTACCTGGCCTACGTCACGTCGTACCTGCTCGTGGCGATCACCTGGCTGAACCACCGGGCTGCTTTCCACCGGGTGGCGGGCAGCGGGAAGGGTCTGCAGTGGTGCAACCTCGGGGTGCTGTTCACGACGGCGCTGTTGCCGTTCGCGACCTCGATCGTCTCGCAGGCCGTGCGGCAGGGCGACCGGGCCGACGAGCGCACCGGCGTTGTCCTCTACGGTCTGGCCGGCATGCTGCTCTCGGCGAGTTGGTTGGTCCTGTACCACTATCTGACCCGCCGGCACGACCTGGTCGATCCGGCGGTGTCGCGGGGGTTCTTCCCCGCGGAACGGGCACGGGCCGCGGTCGGGATCCTGGGGTACGGGCTGGCGGCTCTCATCGGATTCTTCACCGACCCACTGTTCGCGCTGACGATCTTCCTGTTGCTGCCGATTTTCTTCAGCCTGACCAGCAGTGGTCTGTACGAGCTGCACCGCCTGCGCCACCGGCGCGGATAGCCGGCTCGCCGCACAGCGGTCCGGCCATCGGCGTTACCCCCTCCCGGGCGGCGGGTAGACGGGCCGTGCCGACACCGAGAGGGGAGCACCATGACAACGGTCGGAGAGTTCATGACGACCCGGTTGGTGACGATGGACGGCAACGACACGCTTATCGCCGCCGCTCAGGAGATGCGCGACAGCGCGATCGGCGACGTGGTGGTGACCGATGGCGACAGTGTCGTCGGTATCGTCACGGACCGGGACATCACGGTCCGTGGTGTCGCGGAGAACATGGACCCGGGCTCGACCCGGTTGAACGAGATAACCAGTCGCGACGTGATCACCGTGAGTCAGTACGACGACGCGGTGTCCGCCGCGGACCTGATGCGTACCTACGCCGTACGCCGACTGCCCGTGATCGACGACGGGCGCCTGGTCGGTCTGGTGTCGATGGGTGACCTCGCGGTCGAGCGCGAACCGCAGTCGGTGCTTGCCGACATCAGCGCCGACGACCCGAACAACTGATCGTCCGCCGCGGACGCGCCGGCCCTCCCCGCTGGGGAGGGTCGGCGCGCTGTCGTCTCGTTCCCTTGATCGGTGGCAGCTGAGCAACCCGACGCGCCGAGCGCCGCCCTGCTGAACTGCCACCGATCGCCGGGCGGCTAACGGGGGGCGACCGACGCGACGCGCCGGCTCACCCGAATCGGGCGAGGTTGACCGTGTGGGTCGGCGGGGACCCGTGCGGGGACGTGTGACGCCGGCCGTGCGCGTGACGCGAACGCGCCGGGTGGGATCCCGGGCCCGGCCAACTGGGAGGAGTGGACCCGATGGTGGACGCGACCACGAGGTTCTTTGAGGACCTGGACCGGCGGGGGTACGAGCCCCTGTTGGCGAAGACCTCCGGGACAGTGCGGTTCGACCTGCACGAAGGGGCGCAGACCCGACACTGGCTGGTGGCGATCGATCACGGGCGACTCGACGTGACTCAGGAGGACCGGGAGGCCGACACGGTGATCGGCGCCAGCCCGGCGCTCTTCGACGACATCGCCACCGGCCGTGAGCACGGCCTGGCTGCCCTGTTGCGCGGGGACATGACGGTGACGGGCGACGCCCGACTGGTGGTGCAGGTGGAGCGGATCTTTCCCGGGTCGCCGGATGCCCTCGGGCCGCGTCGCCGCTTCGCGGGGGAGGTGCACTGATGGGCCAGAGCAACACGGTCCGGATCCTGGACGGCAACACGTTCGTCGTCTGCGAGGACACCGGTGACATCGAGGCGACGCCGAGCGAGCCGACGGGGCTCTTCTCCATCGACACCCGTTTCCTGTCCACCTGGGTGCTGAGCGTGAACGGTGAACGCCTCAACTCGCTCTCGTACGACGATCTGCAGTACTTCGAGTCTCGGTTCTTCCTCGTGCCAGGGATGGCCACGCACTACGTGGACGCGAAGTTGTCGATCATCCGGGAGCGGGCGGTCGGTGGCAGCTTCCGGGAGCAGCTCACCATCCTTAATCACGACGAGAAGGCGGTCGACCTCGAGGTACGGATGGACGCGGCGTCCGACTTCGCCGACCTGTTCCAGGTCAAGGACGAGATCCTGAACAAGAAGGGCGAGATCTACACCGAGGTCGAATCCGACAAGCTGCGCCTGGGCTACCGCCGGGGCAACTTCCGACGCGAGACGATCATCTCCTCGTCGGTGTCGGCCCGGTACGACAGCCGGGGGTTCGCGTACACCGTTCGTCTGGAGCCGAACCAGCAGTGGGAGGCGACGATCGACGTGCAGACGCGCGCGGTCGGACCCGGGGACCGGGACCTGCGGATGGGTCTGCGGGTGCACGGCGGCGAGCGGCTGGCGCTGCAACACGATCTGGAGCAGTGGATCGCGGACGCTCCCAAGGTCAACAGTGAGCACGGTCGGGTGGCCAGCACGTACCGGCGCAGCCTGATCGACCTGGCGGCGCTGCGCTTCTCGCCGCTCTCGCTCGGCGGCGCGACCCTGCCCGCCGCCGGTCTGCCCTGGTTCATGACCATGTTCGGCCGGGACAGCATCCTCACCTGCCTGCAGACGCTGCCGTTCACGCCGCAGCTGTCGAAGACGACGCTGCGCATCCTGGCGTCCCTGCAGGGCAGCCGGTTCGACGACTTCCGGGACGAGGATCCGGGGCGGATCCTGCACGAGATGCGCTACGGCGAGACAGCCGCCTTCGAGGAGCAACCGCACTCGCCGTACTACGGGTCGGTGGATGCCACCCCGCTGTTCGTCGTGCTGCTCGACGAGTACGAGCGGTGGACCGGGGACGTGGCGTTGGTCAAGGAGTTGGAGCAGGAGTCCCGGGCCGCGCTGAGGTGGATCGACAACTACGCCGATCTG
The DNA here is from genome assembly GCF_040678875.1 of Micromonospora sp. NPDC049274. Taxonomy (NCBI): domain Bacteria; kingdom Bacillati; phylum Actinomycetota; class Actinomycetes; order Micromonosporales; family Micromonosporaceae; genus Micromonospora; species Micromonospora sp. NPDC049274. Next base: position 69,060 of record NZ_JBFAQS010000002.1, on the reverse strand, counting down.
GTTGGTACCGGCTACATCTGGTACCAGCGGCGCAACACCGAGACCGGCCTGGAGAACCAGTGCTGGAAGGACTCCTGGGACTCGATCTCCTACTCCGACGGCACCCTGCCGCCCTTCCCACGGGCGACCTGCGAGGTGCAGGGGTACGCGTACGACGCGAAGGTCCGCGCGGCACGGTTGGCCCGCCAGTTCTGGGGTGACCCGGAGTTCGCCGACCAGTTGGAGCGGGAGGCGGCGGAGCTGAAGGAGCGGTTCAACCGCGACTGGTGGGTGGCCGACGGCGGGTACTACGCGCTGGCCCTGGATCCGGACGGTCGCCAGTGCGACGTCCTCAGCTCCAACATCGGCCACCTGCTGTGGAGCGGGATCGTCCTCCCCGAGCGTGCGGAGCAGGTCGCGCAGCACCTGGTGGGGCCTCGGCTCTTCTCCGGCTGGGGGGTGCGGACCCTCGCCGAGGGGGAGACGCGGTACAACCCGATCGGCTACCACAACGGCACGATCTGGCCGTTCGACAACTCCTTCATCGCCTGGGGTCTGCGCCGGTACGGCTTCGCCGAGGAGGCCGCCACCATCGCCAACGGCATCCTGGACGCGGCCACCTACTTCGACGGGCGGCTGCCGGAGGCGTTCGGCGGATACCCGCGGGAGCTGACGAAGTTCCCTGTCGAGTACCCCACGGCGTGCAGCCCGCAGGCGTGGTCGACAGGTACGCCGCTGCTGTTGCTGCGCACCATGCTCGGCCTCGAACCACACGACGGCCACCTCGCGGTCGAACCGCGGCTGCCGGTCGGGATGGGCCGGATCGAGGTGCTGGACATCCCGGGCCGCTGGGGCCGGGTGGACGCCTTCGCCCGTGGCCGGCTCGACCTGCACAGCCTCGCCGACTGAGCCCGGTCGGCGTACCGGCGGCGGCAGGCCACCCGCGTCGCCGCCGGTACGCCGCCGGGTCGCCACCCAGCCGACCACCAGCCGGGCAGGGTAGATTCTGCGGATGCCGGAGCTCGTGTACCCGCCCGTTATCGCCACCGCCAAGACGCTGTTCCGGGTCCTCGACCTGAAGATCACCATCGAGGGCGCCCACCACGTACCCCGCACCGGCGGGGCGGTCTTGGCCAGCAACCACGTCAGCTACCTCGACTTCATCTTCGCCGGGCTGGGTGCGAACGCGTCGGGTCGGCTGGTCCGGTTCATGGCCAAGAACTCGGTCTTCACGCACAAGATCTCCGGCCCGCTGATGCGCGGTATGCGGCACATCCCGGTGGACCGGCAGGCCGGCGCGGCCTCGTTCCGCGCCGCCGTGGGCGCGCTCAAGCAGGGTGAGGTCGTCGGCGTCTTCCCCGAGGCCACGATCAGCCGGTCGTTCACGGTCAAGGAGCTCAAGAGCGGCACGGTACGGATGGCCCGTTCGGCGAAGGTGCCGGTGTTGCCGGTCGCGCTCTGGGGCACCCAGCGGCTCTGGACGAAGGGCCGGCCCCGCACCCTGACCCGTCGGCACACCCCCATCACCATCCTGATCGGTGAGCCGATCCAGCCGGCGGACTTCCCGGACCCGAACGTGCTGGCCGACGAGCTGACCAGCCGGTTGAGCGCGCTGGTCGAGCGTGCCCAGCGCGAGTACCCGGATGCGCCGGCCGGCCCGGAGGACACCTGGTGGCTCCCGGCGCACCTGGGCGGCACGGCCCCGACGCCGGAGGAGGCCGCGGCGCTGGACGCCGCCGGGGAGGAGCGCACCCCCAGCGTGTGACGGCGACGCCCCGGACGCCGCGCCTCACCAGCGCTCGAACGCGCGCGTCACCAGCGCCCGGACGCGCGCGTCACCAGCGCCCGGACGCGCGCGTCACCAGCGCCCGGAGGCTGCGCCGCCTGCGAAGCCGTCCCAGGAGGTCGGTTCCGGCCCCGAGCGGTAGTAGTCGTCCCGGGAGCGGAACTCGACCGGCAGCGAGCCGGGCAGGGTGATCCGGGTTTCCCCGGCGAGCAGCGCGGGGCCGGCCCGCAGCAGCAGAACGTCGCGCTCCTGGGCGGAGAGGTCGACGAGTTGGGGGCGGGTGAGGCGGAACATGGCCACCGCCCGGCGGACCTGACGCGCCAGCGCGCTGACCTCACCCGGTGACCCACCGAGGGCCAGCGCCGGCTGCTGGATGGTGCGCAACGCGTCACAGACGATCATCAGCTGTGCCGGATCGGTGGGAGGAAGCTCCAGCCGGGACGGCCACTGCCAGCGGATCTGACCGGTCATCAGCCCGGTGAGCCGCCCCGCGAGCCGGGACCGCGGCGTGTCGTCCGCGACCAGCGACAGCTGCGAGCCGGTGCCCACCCAGCAGATCCGCTGGTCGGTGACGGTCACCGAGACCGGCCCGGGAAGCTGCCAGCCGCGTTGTGTCTCGGTCGGCCCGAGCAGGTAGCCCGCGACGAGCAGCCGGTGCCTGCCGAGCACCTTCTCGCCGAGCAGTGGGCGCATGTCGTAACGCCGGTCGAGGGTCGGGCCCACGTCGTCGTCCGTCGCGTCGAACCGGTGTGGACCGATGAAGAAGGGGGACGCGTCGGCGTGCATCGTCACGACCTCCCGGTCAGCTGGCTGTGGGTTGAGCCTCGCCGATCCACCGGCCACTGTCATGACGCCCGTTAGGGGGTCGGCCGGTCGTGTGTCGCCTGTGACCGGTAGATGCCAATCTCCTCCGGGCGGACGAGCCCGTCCTCGATCGCACGGGCGAGCAGCGCCGCCTTTGTGGCTGCCGGCCGCCCCGCCCGGGTGTACTTGATCCGCGCGCGGTCCACATACTGCTTCACCGTGTGCTCACTGATCTGCATGCGACGGGCCACCGACGCCTTGGACATCGACTGGAACCAGAGCAGCAGCGCCTCACGCTCCTTGTCGGACAGCATCGGCCGGTCCGGCCTCGGGTCGCCGACCATCGCGCCGGCCAGCGCCGGCGGCACGTACGGCCTGTCGCTCGCCGCGGCCAGTACGGTCGCCACGCAGTGCTCCCGGCCCTCGTGCTTGGCGAGGAACGCCACCGCCCCGGCGTCCAGCGCGGCAAGCATCGTCTCCGGGTCGGTGTGCTCCGAGTAGACCACCACCCGCCGTCCGGTGGCGCTCAACTCGGCCAGCTTGTCCAGCGCCATCCGGCCGTGCAGCCGCAGGTCGAGCAGGACGACGTCGGCGTCCGGCGCGGCCCGGAGCACCTCGTCCGGGTCGTCCCCGGTGGCCAACACGGTCAGTCGCGGCTCGCTGGCGAGCCAGGCGCGCACCCCCTCCACGACCACCGGGTGGTCGTCGACGATCGCCACCCCGACCAGCCGGTCTCCTGTCACCCCAACCACCGGGTCTGCGCCCATCTGATGTCCCCGTCCCGTTCGTAGAGGTGCTGCACCGGCCCGTCCTCGTGCTCCCCGGGCGGAGGGCCTGTCGTGTCCGGTCCCTCCCGGTCCGGCGTGACCAGACTGACCACCACCTCGCCGGGGCCGGACACCACTGTCAGGCGCGCCCAACCCCGGGCGTCGGCGAGCAGGCCGGTGAGCGGATCGGCCAGCCGGCGGCGGATCTCCACCGGCAGCGGCGGTGGGTTGCCGATGGAGATCAGGTCGATCGGCAGCCCGTTGCGTTCGGCCAGGTCGGCGGCCGCGCGCAGCTCGTGCAGCAACGGGTCGGGCACGTCGTCGGACTCGGCGATCAGGCGCCGCAGCCGGCCTGCGGCCAGCACGCAGCGGCGCTGCACCTCCGGGTCGGCCGGGTCGGCCGCCCCGGCGGCCAACTCGCCGAGGACGCTTCCGGCCGCCGCGCCGACCAGGCCGAGCCGGTCGCGGCGTTCCTGCCGGCCCCGCTCGGCCGCGGCTCGCTCGGCGGAGAGCGTGTGCATCGCGGCGGCCGCGGCGGCCCGGTCCCGGGCCAGGCCGACTATCACCGCGCTGCCCACGAAGACCGCCACCGGCAGCGAGAAGGTGCCGTAGACGTACATGGTGAAGCGGGCCAGGTCGGCCGTTCCGGGGCCGTGCACGAGGACGGCGGCGAGCGCGATCAGGGCGTGCGTGGTCAGCAGCGCGACCAGACCGCTCACCCGCCGGCCCCACAGCGCCAGCACGAAGAACCAGCCGAGCGTGCCCCACACCCAGTTCGCGGCGGTGAACAGTTGCCCTGCGCCGACCCCGGCGAAGACGGCGGCGTCGACGGCGAGCAGCAACCCGGCGAGCGGCCAGGGCGGCAGCGGCCTGCCTCGCAGCAACCGGATGCCGGCCACCGCCCCGGTCACGGCGACCAGGAGCCAGCCGCCGAGCACCACCGCCGGCGCGGCGAACTGCGTCCGGGTCGCCAGCACCGCTGGCAGCCCGATCGCGACGTGCCAGGCCAACGCGATGGCGACGGCGACGATCCGGGCGCCCCGGTCGGAGGCGTGGGCCACCGCGGCCGGCGCGGCGAGCAGCGCGGGCTCGGGCGGCATGGGCCCCTCGACCGGGCTGGGACGCGGCCCCAGGATGGTCGTCTCGCGGATGCGGGTGCGATCCGCCGAGGCGCCGAGGTCAGCCGACACCGGGCCACTCCAGTCGGATCCGGGTGCCCGCACCGGGCGTGGAGTGCACCTCGGCCCGCCCGCCGACCGCCGCCATCCGCCCGTGGATCGACTCGCGCAGCCCGTACCGGTGCGGGGGGACGGTGGCCGGGTCGAAGCCGGGGCCGTCGTCGACCACCTCGACCACGACAGCGACCGCGTCGCGGGTCAGCCGCAGGGTGACTGTTGCGCCCGGCGCGTGGCGGAGCACGTTGGACAGGGCCGCGTAGGCGCTCTCGGTGATCGCGTCGGCCACCCCGGCGGGCACCGCGCAAGAGGCCAGCTCCAGGCCGACCGGCAGCTCGGGCAGCCGGCCGGGCACCGCCCGCAACCGCCCGTCGAGGGGCACCGGGCCGTCACCGGGCGTCGGACCGAGGTCGGTCAACGCGACGAGAGTACGCAGGTCGGCGGCGCACCGGCCGCGGAAGGAGACCGACGGGCCGGCCACCGCGCCGAGCCCCACCATGGTCAGCGTGCCGAGCACGGTGTCGTGCAGGTCCCGGTTCTGCTGGCGCTCGGCCTCCCGGGCGGCCCGAGCGACAAGCGCCTCCCGGGTCAGCCGCTGATGCTCCACGAAAGCCCGGTCGGCCCGCCCGATCCGGCGGCGCATCACGGCCGTCATCATCGCCGTGCAGGCCGTCTGCACCACCAGCGTGGCGGCGTGCGCCCGGGACTCGGTGGGGTTGCCGGCGGCCTGCGCGCCCGCCACGTACGCGGCAGTGATCAGCAGTCCGGCCGGGACCGACCAGCGGGCCGGTGCGGTGGCCTGCGCGTTGATCACCGTGGTGCTGGCGAGGACCGCGATCCAACTGCCCTCGCCGGGCAGCACCTCGGGCGCCACCAGGTGGGGGATGAGCAGGCAGGCCACCGCGGTGATCCCCACGTCACCGACGACCAGTGCCGGGGTGATCCCGTGGCGCAGCGCCCGGCCGGCGTACCAGAGCGACCATCCGGTCAGCGCGGCCACGCCGGGCAGCAGCAGGGCCTCATCGACCGGCGGGGTACGCACCGACAGCGCCACCGCGCCGCCGACCAGCCCGCACGTCAGCCGCAGCAGCGCCGGCAGCGTGGTGAAGATGAGGCTGAACGCCCCGCCGGCCGGATTGTCCAGAGCGGGCGGTGGCACGGTCCGGGCGGCAGTCGCCGGCATCGGGAGGTGTCCTTCCGACAACGACCCGGTCCGGGTCCGCGCGGCAGAGATCGACATCGGAGAATAGCATGGCGGACAGTGAGCGTTCACCCACTGTGTGCGTCATGTCATCTTGTCGTCACTCTGCGACGCGCGGCTGGATCAGGTCCCACCGATTGCCGTACAGGTCGACGAAGACCGCCACCGAGCCGTACGCCTCGTGTCGTGGCTCCTCCAGGAACCGCACCCCGGCGTCGACCATCCGGGCGTGGTCCCTGGCGAAATCCTCGGTGTACAGGAACAGGCCCACCCGGCCGCCGGTCTGGTCACCCACCCGTGCTCGCTGCTCCGCGCTGCTCGCTCGGGCCAACAGCAACGCCGTCTCCCGCGCCCCCGGTGGGCGCACCACCACCCAGCGCGAGCCGTCCGGACGGGCCGTGTCCTCCACCAACTCGAAGCCGAGGCCGCCCACGTAGAAGTCGATCGCCTCGTCGTACTCGCGCACCAGCAGCGCGACCAGTCCCAGATGTGCCATCCGGTCATCATGCCGACGGTTGCGCCAGCCCCGGCGGGCGGCGTCGCTCACGGTCGGCGACGTCACGCTCGGCCGGCTCGGCTACGCGCCCGTCTGCGAGGTGGCGTCGGAGTTCCACGAAACCGCCGGGTGGCGCGGTGCGTCCCATCTCCTGGTGGAGAGGTGGTGAGCCGGATGCGCTCGGGCGCAACGACACTGGCGGCGGCGCTGCTCGGCGTGGGGTTGTGCGGCATGGCGCTGAGCGGCTGCGCGGGCTCGGCCAACACGCCCAACGATCCCGGCCCGGCCGAGATCGCCGAGAGGTGGACCTCCTGCGCCGAGAGCGCACCGCGGGCCGGTGTCGTGCTCCCCGTACCGCCGGGGTCTGCCGGACCGTCGGCGGCATCGCCGGACGCGGCGACGCCGGCCGGGGTGGAGCCGCGGATCGGGCGGATCGACCCCGCGTTCGTCCCGGTCGCCGTCGTGATCTGTGGTCGCGAGGTGCGGCCACGTGCCGGTGGCGGCCGCGAGCAGGTGACCACCGAGCGTCGCGCCGACGACATCGGCGCGCTGGTGGCCGCGTTGCGCCTGTCCGATCAAGCCCGGGGCCGGAGGGAGATCGCCTGCACTCTCGACCTGCTCATTCCACCCTGGCTGGCGCTGCTCGACGACCGGGGCCGGTGGCTGCGGCCGTACGTGCCGACGGACGTCTGCGGCAAGCCGCTCCCGGAGGTGCGTGCCGCGCTGGACGGGCTGCGCCTGACCACTGTCGACAGTCGTACCGTGGGGCCTGCCGAAGCGTCGGCGGCCGAGACCGTCGGCTGTGCGCAGCGGTGGTCCGACATGGTGTGGGTGGAGACCCACCTCGGCCGTCCCGGACGCGTCGTGGCCGGCGCGAGCCCGACGGCCGGGCCGCTGCGCCTCTGCGTCTACGCGGTGCCCCCGTCCGAGCGGGGCGGCGGCAAACCGGCAGGTGACTTCGTGTACGGCGGGCCGCTTCCACCCGAGCGGCAGGCGAAGGCGCTCCGGGCGCTGGCCACCACCCGGCCCGCGGCCGACTGTGCCACCCCGGCGTCCCGCTTCGCGGTGCTGCGGTCCCTCGACGGCGATGGGCCCGAGTGGTACATCGAACTCGACGCCTGCCGGCGGTTCCTGGTCGTGGCACCACCCGGTGGGACGCAACTCGGGCAGGGTGACGCCGCGTTGGCGGCGCTGTTGGGCCCGATCTGACAGGCCTCAGCGGATCGGCAGCGCCTTCGTGCCACCGCCGGCGATCGACCGTTTGACGGCGGCGCCGCCGGACCAGAAGTAGCAGCGCACACCGCGGTCGCCGCGTGCCCACAGTGGGCGACTGGGGAAGCGGTACGAGGTTCCGGTGCGGTAGGGCAGGTTGCTGTCCACAGGCACCTTGGCGTACCGAGCGATGACCGTCCGGCAGGCCGAGTGGATGGGGTCCTCGTCTCTGGTCGCGTCCGCCCAGGAACGGTCCGGTGCGGTCCAGATGCCGGCGTACTCGAACTGATGCCCGGTAGTGCACGCGACCGGCCGCAGCGAGCCCCACCTGTCCCGGTTCATGCACCCGAGGTGGAGCGGGGAACGGCTGGCCAGGGCGTTACGCAGCGAGCCGGCCCGCTCCATCGCCGCATCGCTCTCGCCGTTCGGGCCGCTGATCTCGTCCAACTCGAAGATGTCGCACCGGTACCAGCGGGCACCGCCCTCCCAGCCGGCCGGCGACGGCGGCGCGACCTGCACCGACAGGCGGGCATCGCGCCAGTCACCGCCCACGAACTGCTTGGCCCGGGTGTCGCAGTCGGCAAAGGTCGACCGCATCGTCGCCGACTGCACGCTGGGAGGGGCACTTCGGGCCGCCAGGGTGCCGGTGAACGTGCCCACGTGGAAGGTCTCCAACCTGTGGGTCTTCGCGCAGTCCACCGGGGAGTAACTGCTCAGGTACGAACTGGGTGTGGGAATCATGTGGCACTCGCCGGCCTGCGGGGCGAATTGCCGCGCCGCCGCCATTGCCGGCCAGCCGTCCAGCAGGTCACCGTCCGTGCCGGCCGGCGTGCCGCAGCCCGTCAGTGTCACCGTGAGGATCGCAGCCGTCAGCGCTGCCCTGCCCTGCCGTCGCATGTGACTCTCCCCGTGGCCCCGTGTGAACGCGGGCAGCATATGGCAGCGGTGCGGCTGCCCGGCATCCGCTTCCGGTGGGGTTCGACCCGCCGATCGCCGTACCTGGTCGGGCCGGGTCGGAGTGACGGTGGCGCTACCGCCACTGATCGTCGCGGGTGCGGATGACCAACACCAGCAAGAAGGCGCCGAGGGCCGCGAAGGCGAGACCGGTAGGGATGACGGTCCAGGCCATCAGGAACGACAACGAGCCGTTGGTGTGCCCGTTCGCCGCCACGAACTTCTGCGGAGCGGCCGGGTCCACCCACACGTCCATGGTCGGGCCGGGAGTCCGGTGGCAGCCGGTCCCGCCCGCGCAGGGGATCCAGGTGCTGTACGACCTCTGCTCGTACAGGTAGGAGATCTCGATCCGGTCGATGCCGCTGCCCCGGCCGTGGCCGCCGGCGCGGTCGGACACGTACGCCGTGACCGGTACGCCGTCGGCCCGCAGACGGTCCGCCTCCGACGACACGTGCCAGCGGTAGGCCCCGGCGCCGACGGCCAGGCCCAACCCGGGCAGCAACATGGCCAGCGCGATCAGCAGGATCTGCACGCGCGGACGTAGGCCGGTCGGTGCGGGTGTCGGCGACTGCCGCCGTCGTTTGGTCACCGGGCCATCATCGACGGCGGGCGCAACAGCCGGTGACGCCATGGCGAGTACGTGCTGAACAGCCTTCACGCGAGCTGGGGCGGGCGGCGCAGGAAGTGGCAGAGGGCGAAGGCCAGAATCAGTGCTGCGTGGATGGCCACACCGCTCCAACTGCCGGCGCTGATCGTGCCGTCGACGATGGCGATGGCGTTGACCACGCCGAGCGCGGCGTTCAGGAAGACGTTGGCGAGGACCACCGCGGCAGGTGCTCTGGTGCTGACGCTCGCCGACCAGTTCAGGATCGCGACCGTGAGCAGGATCGCCCCGATGGTGCGCGTGGCGAACACGTCGAACGGCGTCAACGGTTGGCCCAGGCCGGATGCTGCGGCCTGCGGGACGAGCAGCGCGGCGGCGCCGAGAACGCCGAGGTAGATCGCCGTGATCCTGAGCAGCCAGCGGAGCATCAGGCGGCCGCGCCGGTGAATGGGTACGTCACCCCGGTCAGCCGCTCGGACTCCGCCCACAGGCGGCGCTGGGTGTCCACGTCGTGTGACGCGGGGCTTGACCGGGTCGGCACCGGGTGGCCGGATGCGTTCAGCAGTCGACCGTCGGGGGCGTAGTAGTTGCCACCGTTGACCGTGGGGTCGGTGGCGGCGCGCAGGGTGGCGAGCGCACCGGCCGCGGCGCTGGGTTGGCCGATCAGCTTGCCGACGACCGCGACACCGATGGCCATCCCGCCGGTGACGTGGCGTTGGAGGCCGGTGGAGACGATGCCGGGTTCGACCGCGACCGCGATGGGCTGGGCCTTCGCCGCGGCAAGGCGGCGCTGGAGCTCGTACGTGAACAGGATGTTGGCGAGTTTCGACTGACCGTAGGCGGTCGGCGGCCGGTAGCGGCGGCGCTGGAACTGGAGGTCGTCGAAGTCGATATGCCCTTGGCGGTGCGCGGAGCTGCTGACGGTGACGATGCGGGAGCCGGGGCTGGCGAGGAGCCGGTCGAGAAGGAGCCCGGTCAGGGCGAAGTGGCCCAGGTGGTTGATCCCGATCTGGAGTTCGAACCCGTCCTCGGTGCGGCCGAGCGGCGGCATCATCAGGCCCGCGTTGTTGATGAGCAGGTCCAGCCGAGCGTGGCGCGACCGGAGCTCGTCCGCAGCGCGACGGATCGAGGCGAGCGAGCCCAGGTCGAGGTCGAGCGTGGTGACGTCCCCGCCGGGCAGGGCTGCCGCCGCAGCCGTGGCCCTGTCACGATCGCGGCAGGCCAGGACGACCGAGGCGCCTCGGGCTGCGAACACCCTGGCAGTCTCGTACCCGATGCCGCTGTTGGCGCCGGTGATGACGACGGTGCGGCCATGCTGGTCGCCGACGTCGTCGGCGGTCCATCTGGGCATGGTGGCCCTCCCGATCCCTATAATCGGGACCATCGTCCCGGATGGAGTGAATATACGGGATGGTCATCCCGTTTGGACAGGTAGGAGATGGAACTCGATGACGGGCAAGCCTGCGCGGGCGCCGCGTGCCGATGCCCGGCGCAATCGGGCGTTGGTACTGCGGGCGGCGGCGGAAGCATTCGCCACCGAGGGGCTCTCCGTACCGGTCCACGAGATCGCGCGACGTGCCGGGGTGGGCACCGGCACTGTCGGCCGCCACTTCCCGACGAAGGAGTCCCTGTTCGCGGCCGTCCTGCTCGATCGCATGGCAGTGCTCACCGCGCGGGCGGATGCTCTGGCGACGACGGAGGAGCCGGGGGCGGCGTTCTTTGCCTTCTTTGCCGAGCTCATCCACGAGGGCACCGACCACCGTGGGTTGGCGGAGTCGCTGGCCGGTGCCGGATTCGACATCGAGTCGGCTGCCGTCGAGGCCGGCAGCGACGTGTCAGGTCGGCTGCACGCCCTGCTGAAGGCCGCCCAGGATGCGGGCGCGGTACGGGATGGAATCACCTTCGCCGACGTGAAAGCCCTGATGAGCGGCTGCCTGGCGCGGGAGGTCGACCCGACCGACACCGGCGCCCGCGACCGCGTCATCGCCGTCGTCTGCGACGGTCTACGCGCCACCTGACCATCCCGCTCAGCCCGTGCGCCAGCAGGGTTCGGCTGTACAGATGGCGGTACGGCAACCAGGATGCGATTGTGGCCGTCGAACCAACGATGCTCCTCGTCCACAGCCCGCTCCTCACCTCGGCGACGTGGGACGCACTGCGTACGCCTCTCGAAGCGGCGGGGTGGCGCGTGGTGGTCCTGGACCTTCGCCCCCTGATCGAGTCGCCGTCCTTCCATTCGGCTGTCTGCGCGGCGGCTGCCACCGTCACCTCCGGTGCGCCAACCGTCGTCGTCGGCCACAGCCGCGCGGGCGCCTACCTGCCGGGCATCGCCGACGCCGTCGGCAGTGACCGGCTCGACGTCGTCTTCCTGGATGCCCGCCTGCCGCATCCGGGCACGAGCTGGATCGGATCGCTGACGCCGGAACGGGCCACGTGGTTGCGGGAGATGGTCATGTCGGGCCGGCTGCCACGGTGGGACACCTGGTTTCCCGGGGCCTCCCTGGCCGATGTCCTGACGGATCCCGAACAGCGGCTACGGGTGCTCCACGACATACCCGAACTGCCGTGGCAGGTCGTCTCCGAGGCGCTACCCACGCCCGGCGAGGCATGGAACTCGGCCCGACACATCTACCTCCGGTTGAGCGCCGCGTACCAGTCCACGGCAGAGCAGGCGGAAGAACGCGGCTACCGGGTCCGGAGCGTGGAAGCTCATCACCTGGCGATGGTCACGCATCCGGCGGAGGTGACGGACCTGCTCCTGTCGGCACTGCGGCCATAGGCGGCACACGATCGGCCGGGGCGTCGCCGAGGGCGCCGGTCGGGAAGACGAACACATGGCCGCAGGACCGCTCGACGTCGGGTGCCATGCCGAGCAGGTGGGCTTCCAGCCCGGCGCGGGCAGCGGCCGCCGTCGCGCGGATGGTGTGGTCCACGCAGGTGTACGCACAGGCGTCCAGGGAGTCTGCCGAGTACAGCTCGATGCGGATCGTCGCGGGTTCTCCGCAGGCGGGCAGGGTGGGTACGGTGCTCACGGGTCGCCTCCTCGTTAGGCGATCAAGGCCCTCGATCGGCGTGGCTGCGCTGGTCGAGGGCCGCCTTCATATTGGGTACGACAGACACGCTCGATCCCGGCCTGGTCCGCATGGCCGCCCCAGGCCGTGTCTTTGGTGCTGGTCACCGCATGTCCTCTGGTGCTTGTATCGGCTTACTGAATCCAGTGAAGTCGAAGTCGGACGATGCGCCCATGCAAAGCTGGTGCAACGAGCGGCAATCCGATGCAACGCAGGCGCGGGAGGCGCGATGGCGAGGATGGAGCAGTGGACTGGACGCTTCGCCTGTGCGCTGCAAGCTGCCGCCGGGATGACGAACGAGGGGTTCGCGGCCTGGCTGGGCATCGCGGTCAGAACTGTGGCGTATTGGCACAGCCGACCGGAAACGGTGCCCGGCAGCGCGAACCAAGAGTTGCTGGACGCCGCCGTCGACAGGCTTTCGGACGCGGTCAGATCGCGGTTCTTCCAACACATCGACGGCGTTGCCCGAAAGCAGGGAGGCGCTGGTAGTGGCAGTGATCTTGGTGATGCCGTGAGTGATGCCGCGGATGCAGTCGCCCATGACTCATTGCTGTCGAGCGCCGGGGTGCCGTATGACTCGATTGAAACCTTGCAGCAGGACATGAGGGTCCTCGCGCGGTCTGTTGGAATGGCAGCCTTCGACACGTTCTCAAGCGCTCGGCGGCTGCGTGACGATGCTCGAGCACTCGCCGACCGGACGCGGCGGCCGGGAGACCTGGCTGACCTGTTCGTGGTCATCGGCCAGGGCGCAGCACTCATGGCCTCCACCGCTTTCGACCTCGGGCACTGGAACGAGTCGGCGACGCTGGCCAGGGCAGCTACGCAGTACGCAGATCTTGCCGGTCACGCGTCGTTGAAGGCATGGACGTACGGGCTGCAAATGACGTTGGCGAACTGGCGCACCGAACCGGATGCGGCACTCAGCTACTTCGGCCGTGCAATGCGGGTGGCCCCTGACGGCGAACCGAAGCTGCGCCTCCGCTACATCGCTGCTCGTTCTCATGCTCTGCTCGATGACCCCGTATCGGTTGCTGGGGTGCTGGACGCAGCCCAGCGAGACAGCGAGGCGGCACAGAGCAGGCCCGATGAGCTGGCTGTGACGACCGGTGGGGAGTTTGCATTCGGAGTTGCACGCGCCGCAGCCTGCGCCGCCGCTGCCTGGCTCGACCTCCGCAACGACGAGCAGGCCGCACAGTACGCGGGCGATGCACTGCGGGTCTATCAAGCGCTGCCGGCAGCGCGGCGGCCACATTCGCAGATCAACGGTACGAACATCGACATGGCCGCCGCTCACCTCCACATGGGGGACAAGGACGCGGCTACGGAGGCGTTGCGTGCTGTGCTGGCTCTGCCGCCGCAGAGGCGCAACGTCTCGCTGACCGGTCGGCTGGATCGGATGGAACGCCTGCTCAACGAGGCACCGTGGAGCGGTGATGCCGAGGCGCGGCAGCTTGGTGAGCGCATCGCGGCGTGGCGGTCGGAGACCTCAGCTCGACCGCTTGTCTGAGCGGTGCCAGGCGGCCAGAACCTGTGCTTCCTTCTCTCGGCTGATTCCGATTTCGGCGGCGCGGTCGTGGTTGCTGATGTCTCCGCCTTCCACCAACCATCGCCAGGTGTCCCGAACGGTCAATTCGAGCGGCCGGGTCCGGAGGCCAGCGGCCTGCGCGGCAGCGGTGTCGACCTTCCACACACCGTCGAAGGTGCGCCAGAGCGGCAGCTCGGACCACTGCCGGACGCCCTGCGCGAGCAGAAAATCATCAGGCACCCAGGTGAAGGACGCGTCGGCGTGCGTCGAGTGGCCGCAGTGCGTGAGCAAGTCTCCGAAGGTCGCGCTGCCAATGGGAGCGCAGACATTGAATGCGCCAGACGACTGGTCACGGATGGCTTGCAGGGTGAACGCGGCCAGGTCGCGGACGTCGACCGGCTGAATGGCCCGGTCTGCCGAGCCTGGCGCCAACACCTCCCCGCTGGCAGCCACGCGGCGCAGCCACCAGGGCAGGCGGCCCACATACTCACGCGGGCCAACTATGACGCCGGGCCGCAGGACCGTGGTCCGGTCAGCCCCGAAAACGGCGACTGCCGCAGCCTCACAACCTGCCTTCTGGTAGCCGTAGCTGGTTGGCCCGTCCTCGGTGTCGGTGCCGAAGTCTGCGCCGGCGTCCGGCGGGCAGTCGAGCACCTCGGACCGCTCATTCAACGGCTTGACCGGCCAGTCTCGGTACACGCTGAGCGTCGACATGAAGACATAACGGGCGGCGACGGGCGCGAGTGTGCGGGCGACGGCGAGGGTGTTGCTCGGGACGTAGCCCGACGTGTCGACCACGGCCTCCCAAGGGCCAGCGGCGGCAAGGTCAGCCAGGTCTTCTGGGTGGGTTCGATCACCCCGTACGAGCCGAGCGGCCTCCGGGAAGGCGCTCGATATGCCTCGGTTGAACGTGGTCACCTCCCAGCCGGCACCGATAGCCGCCCTGACGATCGCGTGACCGACAAACCACGTTCCTCCGAGCACCAACAAACGCATAGGCTTATCACCCCAGAGAACATGCAATTTGGCGCGAGAGTCACTAGTGTCGCGTGTCTGAATAGGTTTGTCGGTGCCGAGCCGTCGTACCGGGCTGCCACGATGCAGACGTGGATGACGCGTTGAAGGTGCTGAGGCGAGAGTTCGAGTCCGCTGAGGAGGGCTTCCTGCTCCGACTGCGCGGTGAACTCGTCTGGGACCAGGCAGCGTTCAGCCGGTTGGAGCAGGCGATGCGGGTGGGCTGTGAGCAGTACGAAGGTCATGACGACCTGCCACGCTGGATGGCTGAGGGGTTCTACGAGGTCTCACACTTCGTGGCGGAGTGGACCGCGCACCCGAACTTCCCTCGGCCGCAGCCTGCGCAGTACTACCAGGATTGCCGGGAGCGGTTGCGGGATCTGACGGACTGGTTCTTCCGCGGGTGGCATGCCTACCAGGAGCCGCACGTTTGGCGTGATCTCTAACGTCACGCGGAATGCGGCAGGTCAGCCAGCGCGGCAATCCTGCCGGCCTCATACCGAGCCCGCCAACGATCACCGTCTGCCGCGTCATCCCGGCCGGCGGGACGTGAACGCACGGGCGCCCAGCGACCCGCCGGCGTACCTCATCGGTTGGGCTTCTCAGTGGGCGCGGACCGCGACGGCCGTGTACGGCGTGGTCGGGGTCGGTGGCGTGGTGAAGCGGCCGTTGGGCAGGTAGAGCCGGCCCAACGCCTCGGCAACTGTGGTGGGCACGTCGAATCCCGGGTCGGTGATCGTGCCGGTGACCGTTCCGGCGGTGCCGGCGCGGTTCAGCGTTGCCACCGCGATCTGGTTGAGGCTGTTCTGTACGACGTAGAGGGTGCGGCCGAGCAGCAGGAGGCCGTCGCCGTTGGTGAAGGTGTAGCCGGGCACGGCCACGACTGTGGTCGCGCCGGTCGCCGGGTCGACCCGGAACAGCGTGCCCGTGTTGGACTGGACGACGATCAGCGCCCTGCCGTCCGGTGTGGTGACGATGCCGTTGATGTTCACGCCGGTGCCGACCTGCTGGTACGCGCCGGTCAGCGGGATGGTGGTGAAGCCGTCGGCGGGCGGCAGCGCGCCACCGCGCCCGAGCGGCAGCCGGTAGAGCACCGGCCGGTTGGAGTCGGTGAAGTACGCGGCGTCGCGGGTCAGGACGACGTCGTTGACGAACGTCGGGGCGGTGGCGAACTGGTAGCGCGCCAGCACCTCGCCCGTGCGGGTGTCGAGCACGCGAGCGTCGCCGGCCGTGCCGCCGGCGACGAACAACCGGCCGCGCGGGTCGATCTTGAGGCCGAGCGACGGGGTGGCGGTGGGCGCGCTGATCGTCGTGCCCCGGCCGGTCACCAGGTCGGCGCGGTAGATCTCGCCCGTCGCGCGGGAACCGAAGTACGCGTAGCGGCCGGCGGTGGCGATGCCCTCGGGCTGGAATCCGTCCGGCAGGTCGATGACGGCCGGCGGTCGGCTCCCGGCGTGCGCCTGGGCGGGCGCGACGGCGACGGAGGTCAGGAGGGCGGCGGTCAGGGCGACGCCGAACGCGGTCCTGAGGGGACGGTTCACTGTGCTCCTTCCGGGCGGGCAGAGGGGAACACACCCGCCACGATCACTGGGGCCAGGACGTTCCCCACTGTACGACCGTCGATGGATTGAGGCTGGGTGCGGCCATCCGTCACGGCACTCCCGCCGCCGGCCGTAAACTCGACGAATGGGCGTCGATGTCGAGCTGATCCGGATCGAGCAGCAGGGCACGAGCCCACGACGACGGCGCGACTCGCAGGTGTCAGTGGTCGGCGACGAGCTGTCGCATTTCGTGTCGGTCTTGGAGCGGGTCCAGCACCGCGGGAGGACGCCGATGCTGGCCCGGATCGAGCCCTACGGCCTGCTAGAACTCACGTCGGTCGAGATGCCCCAGTTCCTCAGTGAGCTGGATGTCCTTGTCGAGCAGGCGGAGGGCGGGGGCGAGGAGAAGATCCTGGCCGCCATACGCCGTTTGGCCGAGACCTGCCGTGACGGCGAAGCCCTGTGCCTCCGGTTCGTCGGTGACTAGAGGCCCGACCGAGCGCCGGCGTAATCCACGGTCGTGACCCGTGGGAGGTGGCAGCGGCGGCGCTCGCAGTCAGGCTCGGCGGTAGCAATCACGTACTCTCCTGGTCGTGGCCGCCTTCGACGCGAAGACCGATCTCAGCGACGACCGAGCCCTCCGCCTCATGATCAATACGTCAGTGACCCTCTTTTGGCGCACATCGATCCTTGATCAGACGACCGAGTGGCTACGCGGTCACGGCTACCAGGTCACCCACCTGGACGCCTCAGGTTGGACGACCGAGGAAGCCATGCACCGAGAGACGGCGGCTGCACTCGGGTTTCCTGATTACTACGGGCGCAACCTCGATGCCCTCAACGACTGCATGCGTGACGTCGTGAGCCAGCAGTACGGGTGGTCGCCTGAGGCAGCCGGCCTCGCCCTCGTCTTCACCAGCTATGACACGTTCGCCACGCACTGCCCGAGGTCCGCCCAGATGGTGCTGGACATCATGGCCGACCACTCCCGGACTGCCAGCCTGTTTGGTCAGCGCCTGATGTGTCTCGTGCAGAGCAACGATCCGAAGATTCGGTTCCAGCCCGTTGGCGCGGTCCCCGTGAGCTGGAACGAGGCGGAGTGGCTCAACGCCAACCGGCGATCGGGCTGACCGTCGCGCAAGCGGTGTCCGTAGCAACCGGCCCTTGCTCTCGATACCGGAAACGGATCTGGTCGCCGGGCGTTGGGCGCCCCGTGGACACGCCCCGAACACCTGTTTCCGATCGGCCACGACGTGATGGGCGCGGGCGGCGTTGTCAGAAATGCTGAACGATCTGGATCGGGTTGCCGTCCGGGTCGGCCGTCCAGGCGATGAGCAGGCGGTCGAGCCACCGGTGCGGTGCGACCAGGGCGGGGGCGCCGTTCGCCGTGAGCGCGGTGTACGCGTCAGCGGTGTCGTCGGTCCAGAGGATCACCGCCGCCCGCTGACCGTGCGGCACGGGGTCGAGTCCGTGGTCGTCGCGGGTGGAGGCCACCGAGGCGATGCCGATCTTGTAGCCGTCGTGGGCGAGATCGATGTGGATCGGCTCGCCGTCGGTCGGCACCCGGAACGTTTCGGTGAAGCCGAGGCCGGAGTAGAACTCGGCGGCGCGGGGAACGTCCTCGCTGAAGAGGATCACCTGAGGAGTCCGGAACATCGACACGGCGCGACGCTGTCAGCGCAGCCACTGCCCGCGAACGCCGCTCGGCGGGAGATGGGGAGACAGCGGTACGCCCAGCAGGATTCGGACCTGCGGCCTTGGGATTTGGACTTCGTGGAAGGCTGGACCTCATCTGACCGCGTCAGTGCCCTGTCCCGGTCATCTCGAGCAGATTCGCTAGGCGGTACCGCAGCACCCGTGTCTGTCGGATCGACAGATGCAGCCGAGTTGCCGTGCTGTCCTCCAGGCGCACCATCGGTTCGGCGGCCCGGTGCAGGGCCTGCACCAGGGCCGCTTGTAGGGCGGCCCCCTCCGACCGGTTGGCCTCGACGCCGAGCATGCGGGAGTGATGCTGACCTCGACGCTCGCAGTCGTTCCGATCGCACCAGTGTGGATGCGCGGCAGCGGTCGGAGCGTCGGCAAGAGTGCCGGTTGGAAAGACGAACACGTGACCGCAGGACCGCTCGACATCCGGCGCCATGCCGATGACGTGGGCTTCCAAACCAACGCGGGCAACGCTGGCCGTCGCGCGGATCGTGTGGTCGACACAGGTGTACGCACAAGCGTCCAACGAGTTGGGGCGTCTAGTTGCTAGACGTCTAGAGCCTGGACATCCGTGAACACGTACAGATCATGTGCGTGCCTACGCTGCCGCCCATGACGAGCCCGCTCAACAACATGCCGCTGTACCGGCAGTTGGCTGACCTGCTCGCCAAGCAGATCGAGGAGGGCAAGCTCCGACCTGGACAGCCCTTGCCGAGTGAACTTCACTTGCAGCAGACCTATGGCGTGGCCCGAGGAACCGTCCGGATGGCGATGCGTGAGCTCCGCGACCGTGGCCTGGTGGTCACTGTGCACGCGCGAGGCACGTTCGTAGCCGAGCGAAGCTGACTACTCGAGCCCGCAGTTCGTCGCGCTACCAGGTAGCCGGCCCAGCACAGGAGACTAGGCCGGCGTGTCCAGCGGTGCCCCGGCTGCCGGCGGATCGACTGCGCCCGCATTAAGCAAGGCAAATGGCCGGCTACAGGGGTCGCGTACGATTTCGGGGCATCCTCCGCCGAAGCCCGCCGCCTAGGGTCGTTGTCGTGGATCGTGATGCAGAGCTTGTGGCGGCCGTCCGTACGGCAGATCCGGCGGCCGTGGCGAGAGCCCTTGCAGACGGCGCAGCCCCCGACTCCGCCGAGAGCCCTTACACGGCGAGCGTGCTGTCCGAGGCGGCGAGTACGGGGCAGCTGGAGATCGCTCGCTTGCTGTTGGACGCGGGGGCGTCGCTGCGGGCGAGGAGGCCGCAGTACGAGTCGCCGCTGCGGTCGGCGGTGCGCAAGGGTCATCTCGACGTCGTCCGGCTCCTCGTCGATCGTGGCGCCATCGATGTCGAGGGCACCGACCGTGGCAGCCTTCTCGCCGCCGCGATCGCCGCTACCCGGCACCGACCCCAGCCTGCGGCGTTGGAGGTCCTGCGCTACCTGCTGGACCTCGGTGCCGGTGCTGCGCCCGGCGACGAGGTCCCGATCGTGCAGGCGGTGCTGGGACCGGTTGCGCCCGCCACGATCCGCATCCTGCTCAGCCACGGCGCCGATCCGAACTCGCGGCGCTCCGACGGCACTCCAGCGCTCATCCTCGCCGCTCGGCGTGGTGACCACGCCGCCGTCGACGTGCTGCTGACCGCGGGCGCCGATCCGAACGCGGTCGACGGCATCGGGCACACCGCGCTGATGCACGCCATCGAACGGGACGAGCGGGCCGTGAGCCATGCGCTGCTGCTGGCCGGGGCCGACCCGGCGGGCGCGCTGAAGATCGCGAGGGGCTGGCAGCGGCAGGGCGTTCAGTTCGAACTCGGCGAGATGAGCGTCGGCCTGGACGACGTACCGATCGCCCGCACGGCCGTGCGGCTGCATCCCACCGGGTACGAGCTGCGCGGCGATCCGGCGGAGTTCCGCCGCTGGGGACAGGTCGTCGCATGCGCGGTGGAGGAACTCGGCGATGACGAGTGGGAAGCGCGGACCGGCACCCCGTACGCGCTGGCCCAGACCGTCGCCCGCCGCCTCGTCGACGAACCGACCAAGGCGCCCCGGGCGTCGTGGCACCGCATCGAGCTGACCGCCGCAGAGCTGGACACGGTACGGCAGGCATTCGTGGAACTCGCCTACGCCGTCCGTGTCACGCTGCCGGACGGTCTCGGGCAGGAGTATGTCCACGATGCGCTCGACGAACTCGATGCCCAACTGCGCTGACCAGCGGCGACGGTGGTGCCGCCCGATAGGGTTCGAACCTACGACCTTGGATCGGAAGAAGATCAGGGATGGCTGGTCGGGCGACTGTGCGCGCCTCCTGGACTGCAACCGATGGTGTCGACCCCACTCCTATAGGCAGATCCAGCAGTAAATGTTCTCCCCGCTCGTGCGTGCTCTGCGGGCCAGTCCAACAAATTCCCGCAGACGCGACAGCATGACCTCCGGCTGTGTGTCGCTGTAGTGGGACAGTTCCTCGATCTGTGACCACCGTTCGGCCAGGCCCGACAAGCGGTCATCCGGGATATCGGCAAGCGCGTCCCGGGCGCGTTCGCTCAGTACGACGACCCAGGGCCCTTCGTACTCAGGGTCCTCACCAGCGTCGTCCGGCCAGACAAGTCGTTGCCCGGTCAGGTCGGCGGCCCATGGCACGTCGAGAGCGAACGAAACGATCTTGCCGAGGACTACGGACGGATCGATTCCCTTGCCGTCCACGGCATCCACGACAGGGAAATCTCCCTCTCGCACCACAGGGCCACCGTCCGTAGCGGCCATCAGCTTTGCGGCAGCCTCCTCGTCAGAAGCGCGGAAGTAGTCGTACAGAACACCCACAGAAGCCTCCCGATCGGCGCCATGCCGCCCGCCGTGGGGCGATCGGGAGAACATATAGCTCGACCGCCAGGCAGTCTGGTAGCCCTTGTGGTGCCCGATGAGGTGATCCGCAGCGGCATCTGCGGGCCGCCGTGGACGAGGCCGCGAAGCACCCCTTCAGGTGACGTGGCGGTATGAATAGCTGTCCGAATTCGTGGTGGTCGGCGGGGTTGGGCGTGCCAAGCCGCCGAACTGCGGTGATGGGGGTGCGCCCGGTAGGGTTCGAACCTACGACCTTGGGATTAGAAGTCCCCTGCTCTATCCGCTGAGCTACGGGCGCGCGGCGTGGATGTCGCGCCAGAAGGGTACCGCCGACCCCGGGCACGCCGGGGTAAAGGGTGCCCCCGTCCGCGTCGTCGAGCAGGGTCTCACGAAGGCCGGGCGGCCGGCATCCGGGTTCTCGCAGGTCGACCACGTGGCAGCCCGTACCCTCGGCTGGTGTTGCTGGACCCCGACGCCGAGAGCGGCGTCGCCTACGAGCTGTGCCAGGTCGTCGGCCGCGCCATCCTGCCGTACCGCACGGCCGACGCCTACGGCACCGCCTTCTTCTTCCAGGACGGCGACGACCCGGTGGGGGAGGCGCTGCTGACGGCGGCCGACCTGGTCGGCCCTGCGGGCGGTGAGCTGGGCCTGCGGGCGAGCGTCACCGAGCCGGCCGGCGTCGCGCCGGACGCCGTCGCGGAGAGCGAGATCGTGCCCGGCTGGTCACGTTTTCCGAGCGACGGGGTCGCGGTGCTGCCGACCGCCGGCCTGCACCGGTACGCCGGCGACGGCGGCTGGCGGTGGCGCGTGCAGCCGGTCCCGGCCACGATCGCCGCCGGGCCCGAGGCCATCGCGGCCCTCGCCGCCGACGGCAGTTCCGCTTTCGTGCTGGCCCATGGGGTACGCGAAGACGACTCGCGCCCCCTGGAGGTGGGGATCGAGCGCGTGGTCCGCGACGGGGACGACGTGCGGATCACAAGCGAACTGCCAGCGGGATACGTCGGAGCGCCCGTCTTCGTCGTGCAGCCCGACGCCACCGGTGAGGTTGCGCTGTACTGCCTGGGCCTGGTGCTGCCCGGCGTCGACTGTCACCCGGTCGCGACCTTCGACCGGATCCGGGCCGTCCTCCCGGCCACACCCGGCGACGCCTGAAACGGGGACCTCCGCTCGGTCCCGCCGGCCCGCCTCGGCTCGGTGCGGGCTCGGCGTGTGTCAGTCACCGACGGGCGTCGCCTCGGCGCGACCGGCCGTCGGCCGACGGCTGCCCGGCACCCGGGGTCCGTCGCCGGCCGGGACGGGGGCCGTGGAAGCGGTGTCGATCGGATTCGCCTCGGTCGTCGCGGGGTCGGCCGGGGCGGTCGGGCCGGCGGCCAGGAACGCCTCGGCCCACCGGCCGACCTCGTCGAAGACCTTCTTGCGTACGGCGGGGCCGGAGAGCGTGAGGTCGTGCAACCCGCCGTCGAAGCGGGCCAGTGTGACGTGCCGGCCGAGGCGGGGCGCGTAGCGGACCATGTGCTCGACGTCCAGCACCGCGTCCGCCAGTGTCGCGTTGTCGTGCCACCTGGTGCCCCGGAAGGAGCGCGTCGAGCAGGCCAGCAGCACCGGAACCGGAATGTCCAGGCCGGCGCGCAGTCGGCGTTGACCGGCGCGGATCGCGTTCACCCAGCCGGCGTGCACCGGGAACCCGGCCAGCGGCTTCCACGCCAGGTCGTAGGTCCACTCGCCGCGGTGGTCGGCGTGCAGGCTCTCGCCGTACACCGTGCCCAGACCTAACGGCACGATGCGGTGCGGCGCCCTGCGGCCCAGCCGTGAGACGGCGGCCGCGAGGGGTCGACGGACCGCCCAGGGGGCGTTGAAGTCGAAGAAGGGGCTGTTGAGGACCAGACCGTCGACGGTGCCGGCGTCGCGGCGGGCGTCGGCCCAGAGCGAGAGGATCAGGCCGCCGGTGGAGTGGCCCATCGCCAGCAGGGTGTCGTGCCCGTCGTCGGACCGGATGATCTCGGCGGCGGCATCCAGTTCGGGAAAGTAGTCGCTGATGTCGCGGCAGAAGTTCGGCGTCTGGTGCGCGAGCAGACTGCGGCCGTACTTGCGCAGGTCGAGGGCGTAGAAGTCCCAGCCGCGCTCGGCGAAGAAGTCGGCCAGGTGGGTCTGGAAGAAGTAGTCCACGAAGCCGTGCACGTAGAGCACCGCCCGCCCGGTGGCGCGCTCGGCCCGCCGCCGGACCAGCGTCGCGACTACCGGGCCTTCGTCGTCGGTGCCCAGGTCGATCGTCTGCCGCTCGTAGGGCGGCCCCAACACGTCCGGTTCCACGGACGCGACGCTACGCCGCCGATCTACCCGTCGGTAGCCCTGGTCGGCGCCCCGCGATCCCACACTCTCTGGCGGGAGCCGAAAGTGCGGGATCGCGGGTGCGGAGCGTGGGTCAGGCCGTTTCCGCGTCGGCGCGAGCCGGGTCCTCGGACTCGTCGATCTCGGCCTGCGGCTGGGGGACGTCCCGCAGGTGCTTGTTGTGCCGGGGCTCCTGCCGCGTCTTGGCGTCGTTGAGCCGCCGGCGCAGGTCGTCGCGGACGTCGTTGAGGGCGGCGTGCAGATCCTCCTCGGCGGAGGTGGTGACGATCTTCTGTCGGCCGGCGATCCAGCACTCCAGGGTGACCTTCTGGCCCCGGGCCTCCCGATCCTTCACCGACACCTCCAGCTCGGTGGCGTCGGCGTGAAAACCGGCCAGCCGGGCGTCGAGGGTGGCGAACTGCTCGGCGATCCAGTTGCGGTCGCCCTGGGAGAACCCCGCGCCCACCCGCAGGCACTCACCCACGGTCGCCGGGTTCGCCACGGCGCTCATCGCCGCACCTCGGAAGCGGTTGCGGAGCCGAAAGTAGTGATCATCATGGCGCTGACCTCTCGTCCACGTGGAGCTTGTCGGTGGTGCGTTGATCAAATCCATACCCACTTCGGGCGGCCCCGGAACCGTCGGCCCGGACAGGTGGGTCGGCCGTACCACATCGGGGGTGTGATCAGGGCGTTGTCCACAGGTGGCCTCGTCATCCACAGGTCGGAGATGGGCGCTCGCGGTGAGCGCACCCGGTGTCGATGCTCGATGTCGAGTCGACTCGCGCTGGCAGACCCCGGATCCCATGGAGGGACGATGTTCGACACGTACGTCACGATTGTCGGCAACATACTCACGACGCCCGAGTGGCGGCGTACGACCCAGAGCAACACGCTGGTGGCCAACTTCAAGGTCGCCTCCACCGCCCGCCGGCTCGACCGCGACAGCGGGCGGTGGGTCGACGGCAACTCGCTGCGCGTCCGCGTCAACTGCTGGCGCAAGCTCGCCGAAGGCGTGGCCGCCTCGGTGATGGTCGGCGACCCGGTGGTCGTCTGCGGCCGGCTCTACACCCGCGACTGGACCGACGACGCCGGCAACCACCGCACCCTCTACGAGCTGGAGGCGGTCGCCGTCGGCCACGACCTGTCCCGGGGGCGGGCCCGCTTCCTGCGCAACCGGCCGACCACAACCACAAGCATCGTCGAGGACGGGGCCGCCGAGAGCCGCGTACACGGCGAACCGACCGACCCGGTGCCCGACGAGCAGGCGCCGGTGCTGCTGGACGACCGCCCGCTCGACGACGATTTCGAGCTGCCCGAGTACGGCTTGCCGCGTACCAGCCCGCTGGGTCACGGCCCGCTCGACGACATCTCTCTCGATGGCGGTGACCTCGACGACGGCTTCTCCGTCGGCGGCGGGGATGGGCGTGCGGCAGTCGACGACGAGTTGGCCCTCACGGTGAGCGCGGACGACGTCGACCCGGAGGACGAGCCCGACGACGAGTTGGGGCCGGTGCCCGACGAGGGTCGGCCGGAGGTCCCGCCGCCCGGTCGGGGCCGGCGGGGGCGAGGGCGGGTTCCGCAGCCGGCCTGACAGGTCGGTCCGGTCGGCGGCGGCTGGGCTGTCGACGGGTAGGGCGAGAGCCCTGGCTGCCTGGGGTCGGTGTCGGCCGGTGACGGTCGGGCGGTTGTTTGTCGCCTGAGGTTGGTGTCGACGACTGTGTGCGCCGGCGCACGACGGGGGCGGGGTGGCGACGCGACAGACGTCGTCACCCCGCGTGACGGGAGCTGGCGGAGGTGGAGTCGATGGCGGACGGTGGGTCACGGCCGGCGCACCTGCCGCTCGTCTAGGCTGGCCGGCCGGGGGGTGGTACGCGTGCGACGGACAGCGCCGGTGGCGAACGCGGTGGGCCTGGTGGCCGGTTACGCGCTGGACAGGCTGTTCGGCGACCCTCGACGGTGGCATCCGGTCGCCGGGTTCGGCCAGGTGGCGGGCGCTCTGGAACGTCGCCTGCACCGGCCGGACCGGACGGCCGGCGCGGTGTTCACGGCACTTGCCGTCGGTGGGCCCGTGCTGCTCGGTGCGGTCGCCGCAGCGGCCACCCGGCAGAGGCCGGTGACCCGCGCGGTGCTCGTCGCCGCCGGCACCTGGACCGTGCTGGGTGGTCGTACGCTCCGACGCGAGGCCGCCGTCATGGGTCGAACGCTGCGTGACGGTGACCTGCCCGCCGCCCGACGGCGGCTCGGCAACCTCTGCGGGCGCGACCCGTCGACGCTCGACGAGTCGGAGTTGGCCCGGGCGACAGTCGAGTCGGTCGCGGAGAACACCTCCGACGCTGTGGTCGCGCCGCTGCTCTGGGGTGCGGTCGCCGGCCTGCCCGGGCTGCTGGGGTACCGCGCCGCCAACACCCTCGACGCCATGGTCGGGCACCGATCGGAGCGCTACGCGCGGTTCGGCACCCCGGCCGCCCGACTGGACGACCTGCTCAACCTGGTGCCGTCCCGGCTGACCGGGCTCCTCACCATCGCCGTCGCGCCGGTGGCGAACGGCGACCGGGAGCGGGCCTGGCGGGTGTGGCGACGGGACCGCAACGACCACCCGAGCCCCAACGCCGGCCAGTGCGAAGCGGCGATGGCAGGCGCGCTCGGCGTCCGCCTCGGTGGCCGCAACATGTACTTCGGCCGCTCCGAGGTCCGCCCGTTCCTGGGCGACGGCCCTCGTCCCGAGGCGCGACACCTCAAGCGGGCGGCCCGCATCTCCGGCGCTGTCGGCCTGGCCGCACTCGGCCTGGCGGCCGCGTATCCGGTGACCGTGGGCCGCCTGGCCGGCGCCGTCGCCCGCCGCAGCCTGCGGGCCGTCGGCCCTCGGCCCGGGAGCGGCCCGCTGTCCGGCCGGGCCGGGTCTGCCAGCGGCCTGCTCTCCGGCCGGGCCGGGTCGGGGCGTCGCTCGGTTCGTGGCGCGGCGGGGCCGGTGAGCGGGCGGTGAGCGGGCTGTTGGTCGCCGGCACCACCTCCGACGCCGGCAAGAGCGTGCTCACCGCCGGCATCTGCCGATGGCTGCACCGTCAGGGCGTGAAGGTGGCGCCGTTCAAGGCGCAGAACATGTCGAACAACTCGGCAGTCGTGGTCGGGCCGGATGGGCGCGGCGGCGAGATCGGCCGCGCCCAGGCCATGCAGGCCGCCGCCTGCGGGCTCGCCCCGGACCTGCGCTTCAACCCGGTGCTCCTCAAGCCCGGCAGCGACCTCGCCAGCCAGGTGGTTCTCCTCGGTACGGCTGTCGACACGATCACCGCCGGCACCTTCCGGCAGTTGCGGCCCCGGCTCGCCGAGACCGCGTACGGGGCACTGGCCGAGTTGCGGTCGGCGTACGACGTGGTGATCTGTGAGGGCGCCGGGAGCCCGGCGGAGATCAACCTGCGGGCCGGGGACTACGTGAACATGGGGCTCGCGCGGCACGCCAATCTGCCTGCCATAGTGGTCGGCGACATCGACCGGGGTGGCGTCTTCGCCTCGATGTTCGGCACGGTGGCTCTGCTCGACCCGGCGGACCAGGCGCTCATCGCCGGCTTCGTGATCAACAAGTTTCGCGGTGACCTCGGTCTGCTCCAGCCGGGGCTGGACATGCTGCGGCACGTGACCGGCCGTCCCACGTACGGGGTGCTGCCCTGGTCGCTCGACCTCTGGCTCGACGCGGAGGACTCGCTCGCCTACGGCCGGGTGCTCGGCCGTCCCGCCGCCCCGCACGGTACCGACTGGTTGGACGTGGCCGTCGTCCGGCTACCCCGCATCAGCAACGCCACCGACGTGGAGGCCCTGGCAACCGAACCGGGCGTGCGCGTACGCCTCACCGTCGAACCGGCCGAACTGGCCGCCGCCGACCTGATCGTCCTGCCCGGCTCGAAGTCGACAGTCGCGGACCTCGCCTGGCTGCGCGAGACCGGCCTCGCCGACGCGGTCCTCGCCCACGCGGCGGCCGGCAAGCCGCTGCTCGGCCTCTGCGGCGGCTACCAGATGCTCGGCCGGGCCATCCACGACCCGGTCGAGAGCCGGCAGGGCAGCGTGCCCGGGCTCGGCCTGCTGCCCATCGAGATCACCTTCGATCCCCGCAAGACCGTCCGGCAGTCGGTCGGCACCGGCCCCGGCGACGTCGCGGTCCGCGGCTACGAGATCCATCACGGGTACGTCTCGCAGACCGACCCGGCCCTGACCCCGCTGCTGACCGGCGTCGACGGCAGCGGCGAGGGCGCGGTACTCGGCGCGGTACACGGCACGCACTGGCACGGGGCGTTCGAGTCCGACGGGTTCCGCCGCTGGTTCCTCACCGAGGCGGCCCGGCTGGCGGGGCGCACCGGGTTCCGGGTCGCGCCGGCCACCAGCTTCGCGGCCGCCCGGGAAGGCTCGCTCGACCTGCTCGGTGACCTCGTCGAGGAGCACCTGGACACCGATGCCCTCTGGCGCCTCATCGAGAGCGGCGCACCCCCCGGGCTCCCCTTCATCCCACCCGGTGCCCCGCCGACCGGAGCCTGACCGGGGTCGCGAGATCGCACACGATCCGTGGGACGCCACTGGGCTGCGCGGACCGCACGACCGCGCGGTGCGTGTGCGGCCGCTGTGCGTGTGCGCCCGGTGTGCGGGTGCGGCCGGTGTGCGGGTGCGGCCGGTGTGCGTGTGCGCCGGCTGTGCGCGTGCGCCCGCTGTGCGTGTGCGCCGGCTGTGCGTGTGCGCCGGCTGTGCGTGTGCGCCGGCTGTGCGTGTGCGGCCGGTGTGCGCGTGCGGCCGGTGTGCGCGTGCGGCCGGTGTGCGCGTGCGGCCGGTGTGCGCGTGCGGCCGGTGTGCGCATGCGCCCGCTCTGCGCGTGCGCCCGCGATGCGCGTGCGGTTCTTTGGTGCGCGTGCGGCCATGCGATGCCGCGTGCGACCGCGATGCGCGTGCGGCCGTGCGATGGGGATGCTTGTCGCTCGATGTGCCCGAGGCCGTGCGCCAACCGCAAGATCGTGCTCGATCAATGTAGTTGTGGTATCGACGACACCGGGATGCCACTACATCCCTGTTTCAGCGCGATCTCCAGCGGAGAGCGCGCGCGGACCTGTGGTTTCAGTGTGATCTCCAGCGGCGGGGCGCGGCCGACCCGGAGCAGGGCGGTTCAGGGGCGGATGTCGGCCGGGCGGTCCGTGGTGGGCAGGCCGGCCGCCAGCCACGCGTCGACGCCGCCGATCATGTCGGTGGCGCGGCGCAGGCCCAGGGTCTGGAGGCTGGCGGCGGCCAGGCTGGAGCTGTAGCCCTGGCGGCACACCACCACGATCTCCCGGTCGTAGGCGGTGGCCTCCGGGATGCGCCAGGCGCTGGCCGGATCGAGCCGCCATTCCAGCACCGTACGGTCGATGACGACCGCCCCGGGCAGGTCGCCCTGTTCGCGGCGCTGTGTGTCGGTACGGGTGTCGACCAGCAGAGCGCCACCGCGGACCGCCTCGACGGTCTGCTGTGGAGTCAATCGGTGCAGCCCGGCGCGGGCCTGTTCGAGGAGGGCGTCAATGCCGGGGCTCATCACGTCTCGGAGCACCACCCGATCATGCCGACTCGGGTATCAGCCCGCGCGCCGAACGGGCCGCCCGTCACCCGTCACCGCCCCAAATCCCCCGGACGTGAGAATGACCGGCCCGGGGCGTCAGCCGGACGTGTCATCCCGCCGAAAATGCCGTGATCAACTCGGGTTTCCTGAAGTCGGGGTGTCCTGGTCGACCGGACACCCCGGAATCGGGGAACCCGAGTTGATCACGATGGTGGACACCCGCCCTGGAGGCGTAGGCCGGGGCATACTGCGGTCGTGCACCGGCTCGTGGCCAGAGGGCTGGCCCCCCCGCGAGGGCCCGGCAACGGCGCAACCCCGACAGCACGGGCGCGCCGAGAATCGAGAGCGGCAACGAGAGCGGGACCGCGGCGGGCCCGAGAGCATGGACCAGGGCGGGGACGAGGGCGTGTATCCGGGCCGGGCGAGGGCGTGGACCAGGGCGGGGACGAGGGCGTGGGCCCAGGCGTGGACCAGGGCGGACACGAGGGCGGGGACGAGGGCGTGGGCCCAGGCGTGGATCAGGGCGGACACGAGGGCGGGGGCGGGGCCGTGCGTCCGGGCGAGGATCAGGGCGGTGGCGTGGGGGTGGACGTCGGCGGGCCGACGGGGCGATCCGCCGCGCTCGTGCCGCGGGTGGTGGTCGTCGAGGCGTACACCGAGATGGCACGTCGGGTGCTCGCGGGCCCGGCGCGGTTGGGGCGGACCCGGCTGGTCGCTGTCGACGGGCCGAGCGGCGCGGGCAAGAGCCGGTTCGCCGCCTACCTCGCGGACGCCCTGGCGGCGCTGCCCGGTGGTCGGCCGCCGGTGGTGCACACCGACGACCTGCTCGACGGTTGGGACGATCAGCTCACGTTCTGGTCCCGGCTGGACGCCGAGGTGCTGGCCCCGCTGCGCCGACAAGAGCCGGGGGCCTACCGGCGCTACAGCTGGGTGCGGCGGTGCTTCCTGCCCCGCCCGGTGCCGGTGCCGGTGACGCCGGTGCTGATCGTGGAGGGGGTCAGCGCAGCCCGTGCGGCCGTCCGACCGGAGCTGACCCTCTCCGTCTTCGTCACCGCGCCCGCGCCGCTGCGGCTGGCCCGTGCGGTCGAGCGGGACGGGCCGGGGATCCTGCCCGAGCTGCGCCGCTGGCATGCGGGGGAGCGGGCACACTTCGCGGCTGACGACACCGCAGGGCGGGCCGACCTGGTGGTCGACGGCGCGCCGAGACTGCCGCTCGACGCGTCCCGGTACTACGTGCGGATCCGCTGACCGGGCATGGACGCCTGTCGCCCGCTGCGGCACGATGCGAGGAGTCACGGCGAACGGGGGCCCATCATGACGGCAGCGGACGCGCCAGCTCGGCGCCGCATCACCCTCACCGGCATCAGCTCGCGGGCCTGGGAGCATCCGGCCGACCGGGGCGCCCTGGTCGCGCTGCGGGAGCTGCGTGGTTTCGACGACGTGGTACGGGCGTTCTTCGGCATGTGGAACGAGCGGGGTTTCCGGCTGTCCGTGCTGGCGTCCGGCATCCGCGTCGATCACCGGCAGTATCCGGCGGTGTGGCAGCGCTACACCGAGGCCGCGGCGGCGCTCGACGTGGCGGAGCTGCCCGAGCTGTACGTGACGCAGTCGCCGTGGTTGGGCGCCGAGGCCGTCGGCCTGGAACGGCCGTTCATCGTGCTGAACTCCGCGTGCGTGCAGCAGCTGGACGAGGACGAGCTGCGCTGCCTGCTCGGCCACGAGTTGGGGCACGTGGGCAGCGGGCACGCCGTCTACAAGACGATGCTCACGATCCTCACCCGCTGGGCGGCCAACCTGAGCTGGTTGCCGGTGGGGGCGTTCGCGCTGCGGGCGATCATCGCGGCGATGCTGGAGTGGTGGCGCAAGGCGGAGCTGTCCGCCGACCGGGCCGGCCTGCTCGCCGGCCAGGACCCGGCGGCCGCGCTGCGGCTGCTGATGAAGCTCGCGGGCGGTGGTGACCTTTCGCAGGTCGACACGACAGCCTTCCTGGAGCAGGCCGCCGAGTACGCCGGTGGCGGCGACCTGCGCGACAGCCTGCACAAGATCCGGATGACGGCGTGGAGCACACACCCGACGCCTGTGGCGCGGGCGGCGCAGCTGCGGCAGTGGATCGACTCCGGGGCGTACGGGCGGGTGCTGGCCGGGGACTATCCGCGCCGCGACGACGACGCCTCGACAAGCGTCTCCGAGGAGATCAAGGCTGCCGCCGAGTCGTACCGGGAGGAGTTCAGCAGCTCCACCGACCCACTGGTCGGGTTGCTGCGCCGCCTCGGCGACGGCGCGAGCGACGTCGGGGAGTGGGTGGGCGGCACGGCCGGGCGGGCCCGCTCCTGGATGGATGCCGCCACCGACGCCGCCGCCCGCGCGCACCGTGCCGGCCGGGCCGCGCCGGGCGCACGGGCGGGCTCCGGCCCAGCGGGCGACGGTGACCCTACGGGCTCCGCCGGCACGCCTGGGTAAGGCCGGCATACGATGCCGGTCATGACCTCACCGATCATGTCCGAGTCCGAGGTGCGGGCCGCCGTCGAGCGGGAGATGCCCGGCGTACGCGCCGACCTGGAACGTCTCGTCCGCATCCCCGGCATCGCCTTCGAGGGCTTCGACCACTCACACGTGGAGCGTTCCGCCGAGGCGGTGGCCGAGCTGCTGCGCGGCTGCGGCCTGGACGTCGACATCGTGCGTTCCGGCGGCCAGCCCGCGGTGATCGGCCGTCGGGCCGCCCCGCCCGGCGCGCCCACCGTGCTGCTCTACGCCCACCACGACGTGCAGCCGGTCGGCGACCGGTCGCTGTGGGAGTCCGACCCGTTCGAGCCGGTGGAGCGCGACGGCCGCCTGTACGCCCGGGGCGCGGCCGACGACAAGGCAGGCATCATGGCGCATGTGGCGGCGCTGCGGGCGTACGGGGACGCGCTGCCGGTCGGTGTGGTGCTGTTCATCGAGGGCGAGGAGGAGTACGGCTCCGACTCGCTCGAGCGACTGCTGATCGAGCACCGCGACGAGATCACCTCGGACGTGATCGTGATCGCCGACTCCGGCAACTGGGACATCGGCGTACCGGCGTTGACCACCTCGCTGCGCGGCGTCGTCAACTGTTTCGTCGAGGTGCGCACGCTGGACCACGCGGTGCACAGCGGCATGTTCGGCGGTGCCGTGCCGGACGCGCTGACCGCCCTGGTCCGCCTGCTGGCGACCCTGCACGACGACGCCGGTTCGGTGGCGGTGGACGGGCTGGTCGCTCGCGAGGGGGCCACCGTCGACTACCCGGAGGACCGGATCCGCGCCGAGGCCGGGCTGGCCGAGGGCGTCGAGTTCATCGGCACCGGCCGGATCACCGACCGGCTCTGGACCAAGCCCGCGGTGGCGGTGCTCGGCATCGACGCGCCGCCCACCGGCGAGGCCCCGAACGCCCTGGTGCCGGCCGCGAAGGCGAAGCTCAGTATCCGTCTCGCCCCGGGCGACGACCCCAAGCGGGCGTACGCGGCGGTGCGCGCGCACCTGGAGAAGCACGCGCCGTGGGGCGCCCAGGTGACAGTCAGCCTGGAGCACGACGGCAACCCGTGCGTGATCGACGCGTCCGGGCCGATGTTCGACGCCGCCCGTTCGGCGTTCCGCACGGCGTGGGACGGCACCGACCCGGTGGACGTGGGCATCGGTGGTTCGATCCCGTTCATCGCCACGTTCCAGGAGATGTTCCCGGACGCGGCGATCCTGGTGACAGGTGTGGAGGACCCGCACGCCCGCGCGCACGGCCCGAACGAGAGCCTGCACCTCGGCGAGTTCGCCAAGGTCTGCCTCGCCGAGGCGCTGCTGCTGGGCAGGGTGGCCGAGGCGGGGATCTAGACATCTTTCGACCCTGATCAGGGGTTTTCGGCGTGTCGTCGGACGGGTTGATATAGCCTTTCGAACATGAGTACGAACGAGGTGATGGCCCGGTTGGGGGCCGCCGTCAGCGCACTGGGGGACGTCGACGTCTCCGCGTGGTCCGAGGACACGCTCAACGACCAGCTCGGTGAGCTGTCCGCCGCCCTGGTCGCCCTCGACTCGGTGCTCTCCCGGGTCGCCGGTGAGGTCCGCGCCCGAGGGCTGCGCATCGAGGAGCCCGTCTCCGCCTGATTCCCGCCGCCCCCTCGCGGGCTGCGGCACCGCGCCGACACCGCCCGGGCACGGCAATGCCCGGGCGGTGTCGGAGGTGGCTGGCAGGATGGGCTTCGTGCGGTTCATCGACCTGGCGGCCACCTCCGCCGCCGTGGGCGCCACCAGTGGCCGGAAGGCCAAGGTGGAGCTGCTTGCCGACGCGCTGCGCCGGCTCGACCCGGCCGAGGTGGAGCCCGGCGCCGGCTATCTCGCCGGTGAGCTGCGCCAGCGGCAGACCGGCGTGGGCTACGCGAGTCTGCGTGAGCTGCCACCACCGGCCGCCGAGCCGACGCTGACCGTGGCCGCCGTCGACGCGGCCATCGAGCAGATCGCCGCCGTGCAGGGCACCGGGTCGCAGGCCCGCCGCCGGGCTCTGCTCGGCGCCCTCTACGCGGCGGCCACCGCCGACGAGCAACGGCTGCTCACCGGCCTGTTCGGTGGTGAGTTGCGGCAGGGCGCCCAGGCCGGGCTGCTCGCCGACGCGGTGGCCCGGGCCGCCGAGGTGCCGGTGGCGACCGTCCGTCGGGCCCTGCTGCTCGCCGGCGACCTGCGCGCCGTGGCGGTGGCCGCGCTGACCGGAGGGGCCGCCGAGCTGGCCGGCTTCGGTCTACAGGTCGGCCGGCCGCTGGCGCCGATGCTCGCGCAGAGCGCCCCCTCGGTCGACGAGGCGCTCGCCGCGACCGGCACGCCGGCGGTGGTCGACGTGAAGCTCGACGGCATCCGCATCCAGGTGCACCGCTCCGGCGCCGACATCGCCGTGTTCACCCGCAGCCTCGACGAGATCACCAGCCGGGTGCCCGAGGTTGTCGCGGCGGTTCGCTCCCTGCCGGGCCGGGAGCTGGTGCTCGACGGCGAGGCGATCGGCCTGGACGAGACCGGCCGTCCGCTGCCGTTCCAGCAGACGTCCAGCCGGGCCGCCCGGCGCACCACACCGAGCACCACCGGCCGGACACCTGTCGCCCCGGCGGTGCTCGCCGCCGCCGCCAGCACCGGCGCGACGGTGCTCACTCCATACTTTTTCGACCTGCTGCACCTCGACGGCCAGGATCTGATCGATCTGCCCGGCCGGGAGCGGTGGGCCGCCCTGGCCGGCGCGGTCGACTCGTCGCTGCTGGTCGGGCGGATGGAGGTCGACGGCCCGGAGCAGGCCGGTGCGGCGTTCGCCGCCGCGCTCGACGCCGGCCAGGAGGGCGTGGTGGTCAAGGCGCCGGACGCCCCCTACGACGCCGGCCGGCGGGGCGCCGCCTGGGTCAAGGTCAAACCACGGCACACTCTCGACCTGGTGGTGCTCGCCGTCGAGTGGGGCAGTGGCCGGCGCAAGGGCTGGCTGTCCAACCTGCATCTGGGCGCCCGCGACCCGCGCACCGGCGACTTCGTGATGCTCGGCAAGACGTTCAAGGGGCTCACCGACGAGCTGCTGCGGTGGCAGACCGAGCGTTTCCTCGGCCTGGCCGTGGAGCGCGGCGACTGGGTGGTCCGGGTCCGGCCCGAGCAGGTGGTCGAGATCGCCTTCGACGGGGTGCAGACGAGCACCCGCTATCCGGGCGGGATGGCGCTGCGGTTCGCCCGCGTGGTGCGCTACCGCGACGACAAGTCCGCCGCCGAGGCGGACACCATCGACGCGGTCCGCGCCATCCACGCCGGTCGGCAGAGCGGCTGAGCCGGCAGAAGCGGCTGAGCCGGCAGAGTCAGGCGGACGCGCTCGCCGTCGGCTCGGCCGCCCGGTCCAGCGGGCCCGTTGGGTTGTCGAGGCCGGCCGCCCGGCGTGCCTCGCGGCGGGCCACCCAGCCGTAGCCGAAGAGCGCCATCGCGGCGAACAGCCACCACTGCACGACGTAGCCGAAGTTCTGCCAGTTGTTGGTGTGCCCGACCGGCACGGCCTTGAATACCGCGTCGGCGACCGGGGTCTGCTCGTCCAGCAGCAGGTAGCCCCCGTAGACCGGGTAGGGCAGCTCGCGGGCCAGACGCGGCACGGCGATCCGCCGCGTCTCCAGCCGGCCGTCGCGGCGGTCCACCGTGCCGGCGCCGCTCTCGGTCTCGTGCACCCGGCCGTTGACAGTCACGTCGCCGCCCGGCGGGGTGGGCACCGACGGCTGGGCGGTCGCCCCGCCCGGCGCGGGCGGGATCCAGCCCCGGTCCACCAGCAGCGCGCTGCCGTCGGCGAGCACCAGCGGCGTGAGCACCTCGAAGCCGACCCGGCTGTCGACAGTCCGACCACGGACCAGGACGGTGTTCGACGTGTCGTACCGGCCGGTGGCGGTGATCCGGGTCCAGACCCTGTCCTTCGCGGGGGCCGGGCCGGCGGTCCCGGGGCCGCCGGTGGGCGCGCGGAACGCGTCGGCCAGCGGGGCCGGGGACATCCGCTCGCCCGCGTCGATCCGCTCGTTGATCTCGGTACGACCTCGGTAGCGGTCCAGCTGCCAGTTCCCCAGCCACACCATGACGGCGGAGGCGACCAGGGTCAGCGCGAGGGCGCCCAACCAGCGTGGGCTCAGCAGGAACCGGTACACGGCACCGAGGCTACCCGTATGACCGGGGCCACTGACCTCGACCGGGCCAGGCGGTGCCGGTTGGCGTGGGTCGGCGATGCTCGCCCGTCGGGGCGGGCGGGTATCGTCACGCGGACGGCTCGGCCCCCCAGCCGGTCGTCGCGTACCCGCCGCCGCCCGCGAGGAGTCGCTGATGACCGTCGTGCCGCGCCTGGTGCTCAGCGCCCCGTCCTCCGGGCACGGAAAGAACGCGCTGGCGATCGGGCTGCTCGCCGCCCTGGCCGAGCGGGGTGTCGACGTCGCCGGGTTCAAGCTCGGCCCGGACCACGTCGACGCCGCGTACCTCGGTCTCGCCGCCGGTCGGCCCGGTCGGGTGATCGATCCCCGGCTGGTAGGCGTCGACCGGCTCGCCCCGCTCGTCGCACACGGTGCCGCCGGGGCCGCGCTCGCCGTGGTGCAGGGCAGCATGGGCCTGTACGACTCGGTCGGTGGCCGCCCGGAGCAGGAGTCCACCGCCGCCGCGGCCGCCGCGCTGCGTAGCCCTGTGGTGCTGGTGGTCGACGTGGCCGCGATGGGGCAGTCGGTGGCGGCCCTCGTGCACGGTTTCCGGTCGTACGACGAGCAGTTGTGGCTCGGTGGGGTGATCCTCAACCGGGTGGCGTCGTCGCGGCACGAGGCGATGCTGCGCGAGGCGCTGGACGACGTGGGCGTTCCGGTCTACGGCGCGCTGCGTCGCCAGGACCTGCCGGCCGTGCTGCCGTCGCGCCGGCACGGGGTGGCGCCGGTGGTCGACGCCTCGGCCGATGCGCTCCGTGCGGTGCGCCGGCTTGGCGAGGCCGTCGCCGCGACTGTCGACTTGGAGCGGCTGCTCGGGCTGGCCCGTTCCGCTCCGCCACTGCCGGCGGCGGCCTGGTCGCCGCGGGAGGCGCTCGGTGAGCTTGTCGTTCCGGCGCAGCGCCCGCTGGTGGCGCTGGCCGGTGGGCCCGGTGGCAGCTTCAGCCACCCGGAGACGGCCGAGCTGCTGGCCGCCGCCGGCGCCGAGGTGGTCACCGTCGATCCGCTGCGCGACGAGACGCTGCCGGCCGGCACCCGCGCGCTTGTCGTCGGGGGCGCACTGCCCGAGTCGTACGCCGAGCAGCTGTCGGCCAACCGGCGGCTCTGCATCGCGGTGGCCGAGTTGGCCCGCACCGGCCGGCCGGTGGTCGCCGAGGGCGCCGGCCTGCTGTGGCTGGCCCGGGAGCTGGACGGGTTGCCGATGTGCGGTGTGCTGGACGCGGTGGGTGTGAGCCGCGACGGCCTGGTGGTGGGCTACCGGGAGGCGACCGCCCAGACCGACAGCGTGGTCGCCGCGCGGGACACGGTGGTGGTGGGGCACAAGGAGCATCGGGCGGTGCTCACCCCGCGCGCCGGTCAGCGGCCGGCGTGGAGCTGGGACGGCGGCACGCCTGAGGGTTTCGTGTGGCGCAACGTGCACGCCTCGCAGCTCACCCTGCACTGGGCGGGGCACGCGGCGACGGCCGCCCGGGTGGTGGCGGCGGCGGTCAGCGAGCCGGCGGCCGAGGCCGTGCCCGCGCAGCCACCCGTGGTGCCCGCGTGATCGGTGAGTTGGCGGTCCGCCGGTTTCCGGCGTTGACCGTCTCCACCCCGCGTACGGAGGTGCGTCGGCTCACGGCGGCGGACGCGCTCGTGGCCGGGGAGATCTTCGCCGACAAGCTGACCCGGCGGTGGCTGCCGCTGGCCGACGACTCGGGCCCGATCGACGGCCACGCCTGGTGCACGGATCTGGCCCGGCAGCGGCGCGACAGCGGCGAGGGCGACCACTACGCGGTGGTCCGTCGGGAGGACGACCAGATGGTCGGCTCCCTCTGGACGCGGCGCACCGACTGGGGCGCCCGGCTCACCGAGGTCTCCTACGCGATGGCACCCCACGCGAGGGGGTTCGGCCTGGCCGCCGAGGCGGTGGACGCGGCAGCCATCGCGCTGATCCTGGAGCACGGTTTCCAGCGGGTCGAGCTGCGGGTCGCTCCCGGAAACCTGGCGTCGCGCCGGGTCGCCGAGAAGGCCGGCTTCAGCTACGAGGGGCTGCTGCGCAACGCCGGTTTCGTCGGCGGTGGCCGGGTCGACCTCGAACTCTGGTCGTTCGTGGCGGCGGATCTGCGCTGAGCCGCGCCGTCATCCCACGATGGCGTCCGACGGTGGTGTGAACTGGCGGGTAGGCGTTCCCTTCAGGCCGTCGCGCAGGGTCTCGGCGACCGCCGCGATCGGGATCTGGGACTGCCCGTCACCGACCGCGTTGAACGGATTGTCCGGGTCGGAGATGAAGCTCGCGGCGGCCAGCTCCGGCGTGTAGCCGACGAACCAGGCGGACCGGGTGCTGTCGGTGGTGCCTGTCTTACCGGCGACCGGGCGGCCGACCGTACCCCGGACGCTGTCGGCGGTCGACCAGCCGCCGCAGCCTCCGCGTGCCGGCCGGTCGCCGGTCGGGCAGCGGGCGGCGTCGGTGGCCGCGCGGGCGGCGTCGGCGCTGACCACCTGGCGGCAGCGCGGCTTGGCCACCTCCCGGTGCAGACCGCCCGGAGTGGCGTACGTGGCCGGCGTGCCGTCCCGGTTCATGATCGCCTGCACGGGGATCGCCTCGCAGTAGCGGCCGTCGGCCGCGACGGCGGCGTAGGCGTTGGCCATCTCCAGCGGCGTGGCGTCGGAGACGCCCAGGGTGAACGCGCCCCACTTCTTGGCCTTGCCCGGGGACGCCTGATCCCGGTCGACGTCGGTGCGCCAGCGCAGCCCGAGCTGCTCGGCCAGCCGGACCGCGCGGTCCGCGCCCACCTTCTCCTCCAGCCACACGAAGTACGTGTTGACGGACTTGCCGAAGCCGGACCACATGGTCTGCTGGCCGGTCATCGCGCCGCTGGCGTTGGAGGGCGCCCAGCCGTCGTAGACGTTCGACTTGTAGCGGTACGGGGCGTTGAACGAGGTGGACAGCGTCATCCCCGAGTCCAGCGCGGCCAGCATCGGGAACATCTTGAACGTCGACCCGGCCTGGTAGCCCGGCAGGTCACCGCCGCCGAGCAGCGGCGCCACCGTGTTCGGATAGTTGGCCTTCACCTTCGGCCCGGCCTCGGGGTTGGAGCTGGGCGGGTTGTCGGCCAGATCCAGGGAGTAGTTCCTGTTCACCGCCATCGCCTTCACCCGCCCGGTGCCCGGTTCGGAGACCACGATGCCGTTGGCGAACGGGCTGCCGGTGCCCTCCTTGGCGCCGACGTTCTTCTCCGCCGCGGCCTGGATCTTCGGGTCGATGCTGAGCACGATGCGGTAGCCGCCCCGGCGCAGCTTGTCCATCCGTTCCAGCCGGTTCGTACCGAACGCGGGTTGCGAACTCCACCAGTTCTTCAGGTAGTCGCAGGCGAAGCCCCAGCTGTTGTACTTCTCGATGATCGAGGCGCAGTCGCTCGGCGGGGTGGTGAGTTTCAGCCGGATCGGCTCGGTCTTCGCGGCGGCGGCCGAGTCGGGGGAGAGGTAGCCGAGCTGGCTCATCCGGTCCAGCACGTAGTTGCGCCGCCCGGTGGCCTCCTTCTGGTCGGAGTCGGCCGGGTCGTACTCGGAGGGGGACTTGACCAGCCCGGCGA
This sequence comes from Micromonospora sp. NPDC049274, assembly GCF_040678875.1. Classification (NCBI taxonomy): domain Bacteria; kingdom Bacillati; phylum Actinomycetota; class Actinomycetes; order Micromonosporales; family Micromonosporaceae; genus Micromonospora; species Micromonospora sp. NPDC049274. The sequence continues at coordinate 30,265 of NZ_JBFAQS010000002.1, read as the reverse complement.
GGGTGGCCGCCTCGACCGGGGTGAGGTCCTTCGGGGTCTTGGAGAAGAAGATCTCGCTGGCCGCGTAGATGCCGTACGCCCGGTGACCGAAGTACGCCGAGTTCAGGTACCGCTCCATGATCTGTTCCTTGCTCATCTCCTTCTCCAGGTCCAGCGCCATCCGCATCTCCTTGACCTTGCGAATGCTTGTCTGCTGGGTGGCCTCCTGGACCTCCTTGGGCGTGGTCGCGCTGTCCCGCAGGGCCATCCGGACGTACTGCATGGTCAGCGTCGACGCGCCCTGGGAGCCGCCGGAGCGGGCGTTGGACACGAAGGCGCGGGCCACGCCCTTGGGGTCGACGCCGTGGTGTTGGTAGAAGCGGGAGTCCTCGGCGGCGACGATCGCCTGCTGGATGTTCGGCGACATGTCCGACAGCTTCGTGTACTGCCGGTACTCCTCGTAGAACATGGTCAGCACGGTCTTGCCGTCCGGGGCGTAGAGGTAGGAGGTCTCGGCGGGCAGGGCGGTGGTCAGCAGTCTGGTCTTCTGCTCCACGGCGTGCGCGGTGGCCTTCGCGCCGAGCCCGGTGAGGGCGACCAGCGGGTACGCGGCGGCGGCGACCACGATCGCGGCGATGAGTCCGGCACGGAGAAGAGGAACGAGTCGACCAGCGGCAGCAAGGGGTCGGTTACTCACGTGGTCAAGTTATGACATTTCCGATTCATCCATGAGAAGAACTCATAAACCCGCGAGGTGGTGACGTGGCTTACGCCGACATCGACTGTCCCGCCGGCCGCCTTCCCGGCAGGATCGCGGACATGCCCGATCAACCGACCGCACCGGCTCCGATCGCCGGGGTCGAGCCGGACCTCGCACACCACGGCGACGCGGAGGCGACCGCCGGGCTGATCGACCTCGCCGTCAATGTCCGGCAGGCGCCGCCGCCGGCCTGGCTGGCCGCCCCGATCGCCGCCACCCTCGCCGACCTGGCCCGCTACCCCGACCCAGCGCCGGCCCGCGCCGCCGTCGCCGCCCGGCACCGGCGTCACCCGGACGAGGTACTGCTCACCGCCGGCGCCGCCGAGGGCTTCGTGCTCATCGCTCAGGCCCTGCGCGGCATCCGCAGGCCCGTGGTGGTGCACCCGCAGTTCACCGAGCCGGAGGCGGCGCTACGGGCCGCCGGCCACCCGGTCGAGCGGGTGCTGCTGGACCCGGCCGACGGATTCCGGCTCGACCCGTCCCTGGTGCCCGTCGACGCGGACCTGGTGATGATCGGCAACCCGACGAATCCCACGTCGGTGCTGCACCCCGCGCGGACGGTGGCCGCCCTCGCCCGTCCCGGCCGGGTGTTGGTGGTCGACGAGGCGTTCGCCGACACCGCCGCCGGGCCCACCGGCGAGCCGGAGTCGCTGGCGCAGCGGCGGGATCTGCCCGGCCTGCTCGTCCTGCGCAGCCTCACCAAGACGTGGGGTCTGGCCGGCCTGCGGATCGGCTACCTGCTCGGCGCCCCGGAACTGCTGTCCCGCCTGGCCGCCGTCCAGCCGCTCTGGGCCGTCTCCACGCCCGCGCTGGCCGCCGCCGCGGCCTGCGCCACTCCAGTCGCGGTCCAGGCCGAACGCGCGATCGCCGCCGACCTCGCCGCCGACCGCGACCACCTGGTCGCGCGCCTGGCCGACCTGCCCGGTGTACGCGTCGCGGGCCGCCCGGCCAGCTCGTTCGTCCTGCTGCACCTGGCCGACGGGAACCGGATCCGGGAAGCCCTGCGCGACCGGGGTTGGGCGGCACGCCGCGGCGACACCTTCCCCGGGCTCGGCCCGGACTGGCTACGGGTGGCGGTACGCGACCGAAACACCACCGACGCGTTCGTCGAGGTGCTGCGCGAGATCATGGAGGCATGATGCTGGAGACCACGATCGCGGCCATCCGGCCACTGGACGAGGCGGCGATGGCTGCTGCCCGCGAGCTGCACGGTCGGCTGACCAAGCCGGCGGGCTCGCTGGGCCTGCTGGAGGACCTGTCGGTACGCCTCGCCGGGCTCGCCGGAGCCTGCCCACCGCCGATCCCCGAACCGGCCGCCGTGGCGATCTTCGCGGGCGACCACGGTGTGCACGCCCAGGGCGTCAGCCCGTGGCCGCAGGAGGTCACCGCGCAGATGATCGGCAACTTCCTGGCCGGCGGCGCGGTCGTCAACGCGTTCGCCCGGCAGGCCGGCGCCTCGGTCACCGTGGTCGACGTCGGGGTGGCCACCCCGCTGCCGGTCGGCGAGGTTCCCGCTTCGGCTGACCCGTCCGCGCCCCGACTGGTCTCCGCCTCGGTGCGCCCGGGCACCCGGGACCTCACGGTGACCGCCGCGCTCACCCGGGACGAGGCGCTGGCGGCGGTGCGGACCGGCATCCGGATCGCCGACGAGCTGATCGACGCCGGTGCCGGCATCCTGCTCACCGGGGACATGGGCATCGGCAACACCACCCCGGCCGCCGCGCTGATCGCCGCGTTCACAGGCGCCGACCCGCTCGACTCCACCGGCCGGGGCACCGGGATCGACGACCCGACGTACGCCCGCAAGGTGGCCCTGGTGCGGGCCGCGCTGGCCCGGCACGCACCCGATCCCGCCGACCCGCTGGGCGTGCTCGCCGCCGTTGGTGGCCTGGAGCACGCCGCGCTGGCCGGGCTGATCCTGGGCGCCGCGGCCCGCCGGACGCCGGTCCTGCTGGACGGCGTGATCGCGGTGTCCGCGGCGCTCGCCGCCGCCGCGTTCGCACCGGACGCGGTAGCGGCCATGGTCGCGGGGCACCGCTCGGCCGAGCCGGGCGCGACGGTCGCGCTGCGTCACCTCGGCCTCGATCCGCTCATCGACCTGGGACTGCGCCTCGGCGAGGGCACCGGCGCCCTGTTGGCGTTGCCGGTGGTCACCGGCGCCGTCCGCGTGCTGCACGACGTGGCCACCTTCGATGCCGCGGGGGTGGCCGAGAAGTGACGGTGTCCAACGAGTGGGCGGTCCGGCCCGGTGGTGCGGCGTGAGTGCCAGCCCGTACCCTCTCGGCCTGCGGCTCGACGGGCGGCGCGTGGTGGTGGTGGGCGGCGGCGCGGTCGCCACCCGCCGGGTGCCGGCGCTGCTGGACGCCGGCGCGGACGTCCTGCTGGTGTCGCCGGAGTTGACCCCGGCGCTGCGGGCCCGGGTGGACGCGGGCCGGCTGCACTGGGTGCCGCGCCGGTTCGCGCCGGAGGACCTGGACGGGGCGTGGCTGGTCCAGGTGGCGATCGACGAGCCGATGGCGGCGGCCGCGGTGAGCGCCGTGGCCGCCGAGCGGCGGATCTTCTGCGTGCGGGCCGACGACCGGACAGCCGCCACGGCCTGGACCCCGGCCGTGACCCGACACGGGCCGGTCACCGTGGCCGTGTTCGGCGGCGGCGACCCCCGGCGGGCGATGACCGTCCGCGACGCCGTCCGTGACCTGCTCGCGGCCCGCCTCGCTCCGGCCCGCCTCGCCCCGGACGGGGTCGGCGCGGGCGGGATTGCCCCGGGCGATGTCGCCTCGGGCGGTGTCGCTTCGGGCGGTGTCGCTTCGGGCGGTGTCGTCCCGGGCGGTGTCGCCCCGGCGCAGGGCGGGTCCGACGCTTCGACCGGGACGACCGGTGGGCGGCAGACCGGGCGGGTGGCGCTGGTCGGGGCGGGGCCGGGAGACCCGGAACTGATTACCCTGCGGGGCTGGCGGCTGCTCACCGAGGCCGACGTGGTGGTGGCCGACCGGTTGGTGCCCGGCCTGCTCCTGGATGAGCTTCGCCCCGACGTGGAGCTGGTGGACGCCTCGAAGATCCCCTACGGTCCGTCCCGGGCCCAGGAGGAGATCAACCAGATTCTGGTCGACCGTGCGCTGGCCGGTGCTCGGGTGGTGCGGCTCAAGGGCGGCGACCCGTACGTCTTCGGTCGCGGCGGCGAGGAGCTGCTGGCGTGCGCCGAGGCCGGCGTTCCGGTGACCGTCGTGCCGGGGGTTACCAGCTCGATCGCCGCTCCGGCGGCGGCCGGGATCCCGGTCACCCACCGCGGGGTGGCGCACGAGTTCACAGTGGTCTCCGGGCACCTCGCGCCCGACGCGCCAGCCTCGCTGGTTCGCTGGGACGCTCTCGCGGGTCTGCGCGGCACGTTGGTGATCCTGATGGGGCTGAAGAACCTCGCCGCCATCGCCGAGACGCTTATCGCGCACGGAAAGTCGCCGCAGACGCCGGCCGCCGTGGTCCAGGAAGGCACGACAGGCGCCCAACGGACGCTGCGGTCCACGCTGGGCACGGTGGCCGCCGACGTGCGCACGGCGGAGGTGCAACCGCCGGCCGTGGTCGTGGTGGGCAATGTGGTGGGCGCGCTCGACGGGTGAGCAACCAGGTGTGCGGGTTAGTGGGCCAGGGCGTGATCGACTCGGGTTCATGGAAACCGGGGCATCTCAACCACCAGGACACCCCCGATTCAAGGGAACCGAGTCGATCAACGCCACGCCGAGCCAGGATCACCACCGGCGAGGGCGTGGTAGCCGGACAACAGGGCCGAACATGCGGACGGGGCCGGAAGCGCAAGCGCCTCCGGCCCCGTATCACGAGCGGTCCAACTACTGCTTGAGCATGTTGTCCAGCAGCAGGGCACAGCGGATCAGCCCCAGGTGGCTGTACGCCTGCGGGTGGTTGCCCAGGCCGCGCTCGGCGAGCGGGTCGTACTGCTCGGGGAGCAGCCCGGTCGGGCCGGCGGTGAGCACCATCTGCGCGAACAGCTCCTCGGCGTCGGTGCGGCGGCCGGTGCGCAGGTACGCCTCGATGAGCCACGCCGTGCAGATGTGGAAGCCGCCCTCACGGCCGGGCAGGCCGTCGTCCCAGTGGTAGCGGTAGACGACCGGGCCGCTGCGCAGGTCCGCCTCGATCTTCAGGACCGTGGACAGGAAGCGCGGGTCGTCGCCGGGGAGCAGGCCGGAGAGCCCGATCCAGAGCGACGAGGCGTCCATGTCCTCGTCCCCGTACGCGACGCTGTACGCCTCGACGTCGGAGTGCCAGCCGTGCTCCAGAACGTTGGCGCCGATCCGGTCGCGCAGGTCCTTCCACTCGGACCGGTCCTCGCCGCCGTGCTGGCGCATCACGTGCAGCGCCCGGTCGACCGTCATCCAGCACATCACCTTGGAGAAGACGTGGTGCCGGGGTGGCAGCCGGGCCTCCCAGATGCCGTGGTCGGGCTCGTGCCAACGGCGGCGGACCGCCTCGACCATGTTCTCCAGGACCCGCCACTCGTCGTCACGGACCGAGCCGCGCGCGTCGGCGACGGCAGCGATCAGGTCGGCGATCGGGCCGAACACGTCCAACTGGAGCTGGTGGTTGGCGAGGTTGCCGACCCGGACCGGCCGGGAGCCGGCGTACCCGGGCAGCGTGTCGATGACCGCCTCGGCGCCCAGCTCGTAGCCGTCGATGGTGTAGAGCGGATGCAGCCGCTCCGGGTGGCCACCGGTGCGCTCGATGCAACCGTCGACCCAGCGCAGGAACGCCTCGGCCTCCTCGATGGAACCGAGGTCGACGAGCGCGCGGGCGGTCAGCGCGGCGTCGCGCAGCCAGCAGTAGCGGTAGTCCCAGTTGCGGACGCCGCCCAGCTCCTCGGGGAGCGAGGTGGTGGCGGCGGCCAGGATCGAGCCGGTGGCCTCGTGGCAGAGCCCGCGCAGGGTGAGCGCGCTGCGGGCCACCAGGTCGCGGGAGGTGGACGGCAGGCGCAGCGACGCCACCCAGTCCTTCCACGGCTGCTCGGCCGCGGCCTGCCGCTCGTGGATCGGCACCCGGTGGTGCTCCAGGCTGTGCGTGCCGAAGCGCAGCTCCAGCACGACCTGCCCACCGGCGGCGGAGAGGTCGACGACAGCCTTGGCGGTCTCGTACCCGCCGTCGTTGTTGACCTGCCACTCCACCCCCGGGGAGTAGAGGGCGACCGGCTCGTTGGAGCCGAGCACCAGCAGGCCGTCGCCGAGCGGCTGCATCTGCACGGCGACCTGACCGAACTCGGGGCGCGGCGCGAACTCCAGCCGCACCCGGCCGCTGCCGGTGAGCACCCGGACCAGGGTGGAGTCGCCGGTGATGACCGCCGGGCTGTCGGCCGGAGTGGTCTCCCGGGCCGGCTTGTCCAACCAGTCGGTGACGGTGAGCCCGGACCAGCGGGTCTCGACTGTCATCGTGCCGGAGCGGTAGCGCTGGCCCAGCGGGATGCCCCCGCGCTCCGGGGCGACGCTGAAGTGACCGGCCGGGCTGCCACCGACCAGGTCGGCGAAGATCGCCGCCGAGTCCGGCTTGGGGTGGCAGAGCCAGCTGACCTTCGCCTCCGGCGTGAGCAGCGCGACCGTACGACCGTTGGCCAGCATGGAGTGCCGCTCGATGGGCACCGCCCGCTCGCCGAACAGCCAGTGTCGACGGGTCTCCAGCAGCAGCCCGAGCGCGCGGGCGGCCTCGATGGGCTCGGCCACCCGGAAGCCGGCCTTGGTCTCGCCAGGGCCGATCTTGATGCCGAGGTCCGGGCCGTGCAGGTTGCCGAAGGCGTTCTCGTCGGTGACGTCGTCGCCGATGAAGAGCACCGCGCTGGCCGAGAGCTGGGTCCGGAGCTGGTCGACGGCGGTGCCCTTGTGGGTGGCCACCACGGACAGCTCGATGACCTCCTTGCCCTGCGTCACAGTGACGCCGTCGAAGCTGGCCGGACCGTTGCGGACCGCCTCGATGGCCGCAGCGGCGACCTGCGGGTCGACGCCCCGGGTGTGCACGGCGACGCTTGCCGGCTTGCGTTCGAGCCGGATGCCGGGGTGCTCGGCGGCAATCTCGCGCAGCGCGTTACGCACCTGGGTGCGGACGGCGACCAACTCGGGCGAGAGGCGCTCGACGAAGCCGATGTCGAACTCGGAGCCGTGGCTGCCGACGAGGTGCACCTCGCTGGGCAGCCGGGAGAGCGTGGCCAGATCCCGCAGCGCCCGGCCGGAGACCACTGCCACATTCGTCTGCGGCAGCGCGGCGAGCGCGCGGATCGCGGCCACCGCCTCGGGCAGCGGTACGGCGGTGCTCGGGTCCTCCACGATCGGCGCGAGTGTGCCGTCGTAGTCGCAGGCGATCAGGAGCTGGGGAACCCGGGCGATCCGGCCGATGGCGGAGCGCAGCTCCGGGTCCAGCACCCCGGTGGCGATCGCCGCTCCGTCGTTGACGGACGTGTTCACGCGGCCTCCGCCTCGGGAACTCCGAGCTCGGAGAGGAAAGACTTGGCCCAGTGCCCCACGTCGTGGGTACGCAGGTGACGTTGCATTGTCCGCATCCGGCGGCGCGCCTCGCTTTTTTCCACGTGCACGGCCCGGAGCAGGGCGTCCTTGACCGCGTCCGGGTCGTGCGGGTTACACAGAAAGGCCTGGCGCAGCTCCGTTGCGGCGCCGGCGAATTCACTGAGCACGAGCGCACCGCCCTGGTCGGCACGGGATGCGACGTACTCCTTGGCCACGAGGTTCATGCCGTCTCGCAGCGGGGTCACCATCATCACGTCCGCAGCAACGTACATCGCGGCCAGTTCACTGCGACTGTACGACTGATGGAGGTAATGCACGGCAGGCACGCCGACTCGGCCGAATTCGCCATTAATCCGACCAACCTCGCGCTCCACCTTGACCCGAAGTGCCTGGTAGTGCTCGACGCGCTCGCGGCTCGGCGTGGCCACCTGCACCATAACGGCGTCCGGAACTGTCAACTTTCCGTCAGCCAGCAACTCGCGGAACGCCTTGAGCCGCAACTCGATGCCCTTGGTGTAATCCAGCCGGTCCACGCCCAGGATGATCGTCTTCGGGTCGCCCAGCTCGGCGCGAATCTGCTTGGCCCGCGCCTGGATCGCCGGGTCGGCGGCCATCCGCTCCATCTCCTGCGTGTCGATGGAGATCGGGAAGGCGCCCGCCTTCACCTGCCGACCGTCGACCTGGATCATCTGCCCCTCGTAGCGCAGCCCGAGCAGGTGCCGGGCCAGCCGGACGAAGTTCTGTGCGGCCAGCCGCTGCTGGAAGCCCACCAGGTCCGCGCCGAGCAGGCCCCGCAGGATCTCGGTGCGGAACGGCATCTGCATGAACAGCTCGATCGGCGGGAACGGGATGTGCAGGAAGAACCCGATCCGCAGGTCCGGGCGCAGCTCGCGGAGCATCGCCGGGACCAGCTGGAGCTGGTAGTCCTGCACCCAGACCGTCGCGCCCTCGGCCGCCACGTCCGCCGCGGCCTCCGCGAACCGCGCGTTGACCAGGCGGTACGCCTCCCGCCAGCGCCGCTTGTACGCCGGTGTCTCGACCGCGTCGTGGTAGAGCGGCCAGATCGTCGCGTTGGACTGGCCCTCGTAGTAGCGCTCCAGCTCCTCGGCGCTGAGCGGGACCGGATGCAGCCGGATGCCCTCCAGGTCGAACGGCTCGGGGGCGGCGCCGGTGCCGCCGGCCCAGCCGACCCAGGTGCCCTGGTGTTCGGCGAGCACGGGATGCAGCGCGGTGACCAGCCCGCCGGGGCTGCGTCGCCACTGCCGTCCCTCGGGTGTGCTCACCTCGTCGACCGGCAGACGGTTCGCCACTACGACAAAGGAGCTACGGACGGTCACGATCGGCCACCTCCGGGTGCTGACGGGTCCACCGCGATGAGCGTACTGAGCGTAGCTGCGGCGTCTTGTGCCCCGTGCCGGAGTCTCCTACCCGCCTCGTACTCCTCGAAATCCTGAGGGTGATCTTGTCGACAACCGCGTCGGTCAGAGGTCGATGATCACCGGGGTGATCGACACCGGTTTCTTGAAACCGGTGCATCCAGGCGCGGGGGACGGCCCGATTTCCACAAAGTCGAGTGGATCATGGGTTGGCGATCGCTCTCCGCGTACTCCTGGGGCGGGGTGATGTGGGCGAAGCGCGCCGTACCTGTCAGGATTGACGATGGCGTGCGCGCGGCCGGCTCCCGGCCGGCGGCGGCGGGTGCAGGTCCCAGCCCGCGCCGCGCCGCCGACTCAGGCGACAGCAATCCGACGGAGGTAGCCCGCACCGTGGCCCAGTACATCTACGTCCTGGAAAAGGCGCGCAAGGCGCACGGCGACAAGGTCGTGCTCGACAACGTGACGCTGAGCTTCCTGCCGGGCGCCAAGATCGGTGTGGTCGGCCCGAACGGCGCCGGTAAGTCCAGCCTCCTCAAGATCATGGCAGGGCTGGACAAGCCGAGCAACGGCGAGGCCCGGCTGATGCCCGGCTACACCGTCGGCATGCTCGCCCAGGAGCCCCCACTCAACGACGCCAAGACCGTCCTCGGCAACGTCGAGGAGGCGGTCGCCGAGACCAAGGCCAAGCTGGAGCGGTTCAACAAGATCGCCGAGCAGATGGCGACGGACTACTCCGACGAGCTGATGGAGGAGATGGGCAAGCTCCAGGAGGAGTTGGACCACGCCGACGCGTGGGACATCGACTCCAAGCTCGAACTCGCCATGGACGCGCTGCGCTGCCCGCCGCCGGACGCCGACGTGACCCAGCTCTCCGGCGGCGAGCGCCGCCGGGTGGCGCTCTGCAAGCTGCTGCTGGAGGCGCCCGACCTGCTGCTGCTCGACGAGCCCACCAACCACCTGGACGCGGAGAGCGTCTCCTGGCTGGAGCAGCACCTGGCCAAGTACGCCGGCACCGTCATGGCGATCACCCACGACCGGTACTTCCTGGACAAGGTGGCCGGCTGGATCCTGGAGCTGGACCGCGGCCGGGCCATCGGGTACGAGGGCAACTACTCCACCTACCTGGAGAAGAAGGCGGCCCGGCTGGCCGTCGAGGGTCGTCGCGACGCCAAGATGAAGAAGCGCCTCACCGAGGAGCTGGAGTGGGTCCGCTCCAACGCCAAGGCCCGGCAGACCAAGTCCAAGGCCCGCCTGGACCGGTACGACGAGATGGCCAACGAGGCGGAGAAGACCCGCAAGCTGGACTTCGAGGAGATCCAGATCCCGCCGGGCCCGCGCCTGGGCAGCACGGTGATCGAGGCGAACGACCTCAGCAAGGGCTTCGGCGACCGGCTGCTGATCGACAACCTGTCGTTCTCGCTGCCGCGCAACGGCATCGTCGGCATCATCGGCCCGAACGGCGTCGGCAAGACCACGCTGTTCAAGACCATCGTCGGGCTGGAGGAGCCGACCGGCGGCGAGGTCCGCGTCGGCCCCACCGTCTCGCTGTCGTACGTCGACCAGAACCGGCAGGGCCTCGACGGCGACAAGACCGTCTGGGAGGTCGTCTCCGACGGTCTTGACTACCTGATGGTGGGCAAGGTCGAGATGCCGTCGCGGGCGTACATCGCCGCGTTCGGGTTCAAGGGTCCCGACCAGCAGAAGCCGACGAAGGTGCTCTCCGGCGGTGAGCGCAACCGGCTCAACCTGGCGTTGACCCTGAAGATCGGCGGCAACGTCATCCTGCTCGACGAGCCGACGAACGACCTGGACGTGGAGACGCTCTCCAGCCTGGAGAACGCCCTGCTGGAGTTCCCCGGCTGCGCCGTGGTCATCTCCCACGACCGGATGTTCCTGGACCGGGTCGCCACGCACATCCTGGCCTGGGAGGGCGACGACCAGGACCCGGCCAAGTGGTTCTGGTTCGAGGGCAACTTCGAGGCGTACGAGAAGAACAAGATCGACCGCCTCGGCGCGGAGGCTGCCCGGCCGCACCGGGTGACCTACCGCAAGCTGACCCGCGACTGATGTCCGACCGGTTCGTCTACCACTGCACGCTGCGCTGGTCCGACCTGGACGCGTACGGCCACGTCAACAACTCGCGCTTCCTCACGCTCTACGAGGAGGCGCGGGTGGCGTTGATGTTCGCCGGCGGCCGGGCGTGGGGAGTGGGCTCGTTCGCCGACGGAGTGGTGATCCGCCGGCACGAGGTCGACTACCTGCGCCCGGTCGACTACGCGCTGGGTCGGGCCACCGCGGAGGCCGCGCCCACCGTCCGCATCGAGCTGTGGGTGGAGGAGATCAAGGCGTCGCGGTTCACAGTCGCGTACGAGCTGTACGACGGCGAGGTGCTGGCCAGCCGTGCCCGCTCGGTGCTGGTGCCGTTCGACCTGACCCGCCAGGTGCCCCGGCGGATCACCGCCGAGGAGCGGGATTTCCTGCTCACGTACGCCCCGCAGGGCGGCGGGGCGTGACGCGGCCGGGCGCGGCCGGCCCGGACCGGGTGGCGGCGTCGCCGTCCGCGCACGGCGTGACAGGCGTGGCCGACGCGGGTGCCTTCCTGGCCCGGCTGGTCCGGCTGGACGCGGCGGCGCCGGTCCGGCTGCGGCCGGCCGGCGCACCCGGCCGGGTGGCCCTGTTCGCCCGGCTGCCGTGGCAGGTGCTGGTGACCCGCACTGTCACCGGTGCGGCAGCCGGAGACGTCACCGTGGGGGCCGCCGACCTGCTGGCCGAGCTGGAACGCGGTGGCGCGGCGCTGCCGGCCCGCCGCGACGCGCAGTGGCGCTGGCCGCTGCCACCGGCGCGCAGCGAGCCGGTGGAGGTACTGCCCAGCGTGGAGCTGCGACGGATCGCCGACGCGGCGGCGGGCACCCTGCGCACCGCGAGCGAGCAGGGGGTGGCGGGCCGCGCGGTGGGTCAGCGCGCGTTGCGCGACGCGCTGCTCGACCATGTGGCCGTACGGGTCACGCCGGACGATCCGCCGGGCCCCGCCGTCGAGGTGCCGCAGCGGCTGGTGCAGGGGCTGGTCCGGATGGGTTTCCTCGGCGCGGTCGACGCCCCGGCGGGCTCCGAGGTGCAGGTGCGGGTGGCCGGCCGTTGGGTGGGCCTGGTGGCACCATATGGAGCGGCCTGGTTGCAGAAGGCCACCGATCTTGCCGTGACACCCCTCACAACTCATCCGTTCGGATGACCCCTGCTCATTCTTCTGGGCCGGTGCGGCCGTTGGGGGGATGCTTCAACCCGGCTGTCCGGGTACCGTCCATCCTCGGATCCAACGCACCGTAGGCGTCTGGATCCGCTGGGGAGTGAGGTGCGACGAGCGATGCCGTGGTGGTCATGGCGCCCCGGTCCCGCCGACGGCGGCGATCCGGAAACCCGAAGCGGGATCACAGTGGAGAGCGCGGTCCGGGTCGGCCCGCCGAGCCCTCGCCAGCCGGGGGACGACTGCCCCGGCAGCGACCGACCCGTACTGACCGAGATGCCGGCGACCATCGAGCCGGTGAGCCTGCGCCGTGTCTGTGACGCACTCGACCTGCTCGACGTGCGCTACCTGGCCGACGGCGACGGCAACCTGCTGGCCATGTGGGAGCGGCACGCCGTGCTGGTGACCCTCGAGGGCCCGGAGGACGAGATCCTGGTGATGCGGGCCCGCCCGCACGCCACCGTTCCGCCGGACTGGGCCGACCGGGCCTACCGGGTGGTCAACGAGTGGAACCACACCCGCCGCTTCTGCAAGGCGTACATCGGCGACCCCACCGAGCGCGGGCAGCTGCCGATCTACGCCGAGCTGCAGGTGCCGCTGGGCGCCGGCACCCACGACGCTCTGCTGGTCGAGATGCTCGACTGCGGGGCGGCCGTGGCCACCAGCTTCGTGGACTGGCTGCACGACGAGGGCGCACTGCTCTGAGGCAGGCCGTGGCGTCCGTGCCGGAGCGCGCCGTCAGGCGCGCCCGGCCGGGTCCTCCATCATGTTGACCATGAAGTACGCGGCCCGCTCCAGGTAGTCCCAGAGGGCGACGGCGAGCGGCGGCTCCAGGTCGAGCCGGTCCACCGCCTGGCGCATGTGCCGCAGCCAGGCGTCCCGCTCGGCCACGCCGATCCGGAACGGAGCGTGCCGCATGCGCAGCCGCGGGTGCCCACGCTGCGCCGAATACGTGTTCGGCCCACCCCAGTACTGCATCAGGAACAGGGTCAACCGGTCGGCCGCCGGACCCAGGTCCTCCTCGGGGTACATGGGGCGCAGCAGCGGATCGCTCGCGACGCCGACATAGAACTCGTCCACCAGCCGACGGAAGGTGGGTTCACCGCCGACCGCTTCGAAGAGGGTCATCGACGCATCGGGACGGCCGGATTCACCTGCGGGGTTCACCGTTCCATCCTGCCAGGCGGGTCGGCCGCCGGCCCGACCCGGAGACCGTGCGTCGGCTCACGCCGCCGATCAGGTCACCGCGTGCCGGCGGTGCCCGTCGCCGGGCCGGAGGTCGGCGCCCGTCGGTGTGCCGCCGGGGGCGGTGCCGCCCGGACGGGGGGCCGGCTCGGCGCTGGCCGCGGCGGCCTCGGCGATGGCGTCGTCCACCGTCTGCTTGTCCGGCCAGCGCACGGCGGCGATCGTCATCAGCAGCACCCCTGCGGCACTCCAGACCCCGACCACCACCGGTAGGGAGAACCGCTCGGCGAGCAGCCCCGTGGCCAGCACCGCGAAACCCTGGATGATCTGGACGCCGGTGGCCATCACGCCGAACGCGCGAGCCCGGAATCCGTCCGGCAGCGCCCGGACGAAGAGCCCGTTGGCCATCGGCAGCATCCCGGCGACGGCGAACCCGCACAGGGCGGCCAGCAACGCGACCACCAGCGGTGGTGGGTTGAACAGCGCCGGCACCAGCACCAGCGGGGCGAGCACCGCGAGGGGCCGCATGAGGGCCAGCCGGCGGGTCGGGCCGAACAGTCGGCTCATCAGCAGCCCACCCAGGATGAAGCCCAGCGGGTTGGCGACCATGATCACCGCTTGCGCGGTGCCCGCGTCCATGCCACCACGCGAGCCCTTGTTGGCCCACGCCGCAGCCAGCCCTTCCGGGACGATCGAGAACAGCATCGCGCTGAACACCAGCAACGCGATGGCCCGCAGCACCGGTGTGCCGAACACGATCTGGAACCCCTGGCCGGTCTCCCGGAGCAGGTGCGAGCGGTGCGCGCTGGTCATCGTCGCCGGCCGCCCTCGTACGCCGGCGCGGACCAGCAGCGCCGACAGGCCGAAGGTGGCCGCGTTGAACAACAGAGCGGCCGTCGGGTCGATCGAGGCGACGGCCGCGCCCAGCAGGTAGCCGACGACCTGGGCCGCCTGCCCGATGCTGGCGTTCAGCGACAACCCGACCACCAGCCGGTCGCCGGCGAGGATCTGCGGCATCAGCGCGGACTTCGCGGCCTGGCTCGGCGGGTTGGCCAGGGTGGCGGCGAAGAGGAGCACCAGCACCGCCGGGACCGGCAGGTTCGGGATGGCGATGAGCAGCATCAGCGCCATCCGGATCACGTCGCACGTCACCATCACCCGGCGGTACGGGTGCCGCTCGGCCAGGGCGGTGAGCAGCGGGCCACCCAGCAACCACGGCAGGTAGCTGATCGCGAAGGCGGCGGCGGAGAGCGCGACGGACCTGGTCTCCTGGTAGACGAGGAGGGTGACGGCTGCCTTGGCGACGTAGTCACCGACCCAGGACAGAGCTCCAGCGGTGAAGACAGCCCGGAACTCGCGCTGGGCGAACACTTCGCGAAAAGTGGCCGGGCCTTCCGCGGAAGGTCGCTCGTCGGGCACCGTCGCCTCCATCGGCCCCCGGAACGGCAACTCGTGGCGGCCGGGCCGGGAACACTCGTCAGATCTGAGGATCAGCGAGGATGTGACCACGCTCCGGCGGGAACGCGTGCTCCGGATTCTGCCCGATCGTCTGACAACTAGCTAGTGCGAACGGATCGTTCGTCGCATCCCCGACTGAACGAACGGACGATACCTGAGGGGCCGGGCGGCTCGCGACCCCTGTATCGCCGGCCAGTGTCGCCGACGTCAGGTGGCGCCACCCTGGCCGGTCTCACCCTCCGGCAACGGCCGGCTCGACACACCGGGATAGATGCGGGCGGCGGCGATCTGCGCGGTGATCCCCGAGTTCTCCAGCGCCTCCGCCAGCCTGCGGCGCAGCTCCCGGCCCACCGCGAACTGGCCGTCGGCAGTCGTCTTCACCACCGTACGGATCACGGCGCCGTCCACAGTCATCTGCTCGACACCCAACACCTCCGGCGCCTCCACGATCTCCGGCGACAGCTCCGGGTCCAGCGCGACAGAGGCGGCGGCCGTCCGCAACACGGCGCTGGCCTCCTCCGTACCGCTGAAGCCGATCGGCAGGTCCACCACCACCAGCGCCCAGCCCTGGCTCTTGTTGCCCACCCGGACGATCTCGCCGTTGCGGATGTACCAGAGCACGCCGCGTCCGTCGCGGACAGTGGTGACCCGTAACCCGACCGACTCCACGACACCCGTCGCCTCGCCCAGGTCGACGTTGTCGCCCACGCCGTACTGGTCCTCGATGAGCATGAAGAGCCCGGCGATCAGGTCCTTCACCAGGCTCTGCGCGCCGAAACCCAGGGCGACGCCGGCGATCCCGGCGCTGGCCAACAGCGGGGCGAGGTCGAAGCTGAACTCGCGCAGGATCATCAGCAGCCCGATGCCGAAGACGAACGCGGTGGTCAGGCTGCGCAGCACCGAGCCGATCGCCTCGGCCCGTTGCCGCCGGCGCTCCGGCACGAACTCGGCCGGGTCGACGGCGGCCGTGGGCACCCGCTCGCGCAGCGGCCGCAGCATGGTCGGCACCGCGCCGTCGGTGGTCGTCCGGACCAGCCGGTTGATCGTCCGGTGCAGCGCCCAGCGGGCCACCATCGCCAGCGCCAGTATCAGCAGCACCCGCAGCGGTTTGAGCAGGATCCAGTAGCTGCCCTCGGCGAACCAGGCCGACCTGGTGATCCCGTAGATCCATTCACAGGAGGTGCTGCCCTGGCAGTTCACCGACACGGCGTCGGACAGGGCAAGGGGCGTCTCGCTGGCGGCACTCACCCTGTCTTCGTACCGCAACGCCCAGGACCGACCGCCGCCGACCCACCGGCCGGGTGAGATGCGGCCGAGCGCCGGATCGGACCGGGGCGAACCGGCCATCGTGACAGGTGCGGGAAAGAGCTTCATGTCCGACCCCGGATTAGTACGTGCAATCCGGGGTCCGATCAGGGACTATTGGCGCAACGGACGTCGGTGATCGAACGGGCGTCGACGGTGCGGGCCCTCGTGCCCGGCTCCGGTCGGCGGCGTTTCGCAGCAGCCGCTGAACCGGGAGGGTGAGCGCGATGCCTGACATACGACCCACGGTGGGCTCCGGCGCGCTGGTCCTCAACGCCACCTACGAGCCCCTGTGTGTCGTGTCGGTGCGTCGCGCCGCGATCCTCGTCCTCTCCGCCAAGGCCGTCTGTGTCGCCGACGGCGACGGCATCCTGCACAGCGCGCGCGACGCGCTGCCGGTGCCGTCGGTGGTCCGCCTGACCCGCTTCGTCCGGGTGCCCTACCGCACCCACGTCGGGCTGTCCCGCCGGGCGATCTTCGCCCGGGACGGCTGGCGGTGCGCCTACTGCCGGGGGCCGGCCGAGACCATCGACCATGTCTTCCCGCGCAGCCGGGGCGGTCGGCACGCCTGGGAGAACGTGGTCGCCGCGTGCGCCCGGTGCAACCACACCAAGGGCGACAAGACCCCGGCGGAGCTGGGTTGGCGACTGCACGCCCTGCCGACCGCGCCGAAGGGCACCGCCTGGCGGGTCCTCGGGCACCGCGCTCCGGACCCCCGCTGGGCCGACTGGCTCGACCTGCGCGAGCCCGAGGCAGCCGCCTGACCCTCCGGCCGCTAGCGGTCGACGTAGTGGTACCGACAGGCCACGATTTCGACGTCGTCCTTGGAGATCCGATACACCAGTCGGTGTTCACGATCGATCCGCCGGGACCAGAAGCCGGACAGCTCGCCGCGAAGCGGCTCCGGCTTGCCGATGCCCTCGTATCCGTTGCGCATCACGTCGGCGATGAGATCATTGATGCGCTTGACCAGCTTGCGGTCGGTGTGACTGAGGTACTGGCTCCACGCCGTGTCGGTGAAGACCAGCCTCATGCGACGTCCCGTACGGTGGCCGGGTCTACCAGATCCCGCTCGGCCGCGTCGCCCGCCTCCAGTTCCGCGATCGATCGGCGTAGCGCTGCGGCGTTGCTCGGACTCCGCAGGAGATATTCGGTCTCCTTCATCGACTCGTACTCCGCAAGCGGCACGATCACCACCGGCTCGTGTCCTGACCGGGTCACCACCACTTCCTCCGCGTCGTTGATGACGCTGTCGAGTTCGGCGGCCAGGTTCTGCCGTAGCTGGGTGAAGTTCACCGTCCGCATGGTCACCTCCGGGTAGGTACAGAAAACTGTACCTGGCTGCCCGTGGTGCTCAGCCACCGTCACGGGCCTTGACCAGTGAGGCGAAGACCACCAGGTTGTCCGAGTAGCCCCGCTCACCGCCCACCCACCGGCCGCCGCAGGTGATCAGCCGCAGGCTGGGGCGGCTGAAGTCGCCGTACACCTCGTCCACCGGCAGCCGGTCCTTGTCGAACCGCTGCACCGAGTCCACCTCGAAGACCGCGACCCGGCCGTCGGAGCGGGTGACCTCGATCTGGTCGCCCGCGCGCAGGTCCCGCAGCTGGTGGAAGACGGCCGGACCGGTGGTGGTGTCCACGTGTCCGACGATCACCGCCGGTCCGTACTGGCCGGGGGTGGGGCCCTTGTCGTACCAGCCGGCCTCCTGGGCACGGGCCACATCGGGCACAGCGATGGTGCCGTCCGGGGCGATGCCCACGTCGTGCAGCGGCGCCCGCAGGTCGATCTTGCCGATGGTGAGAGCGGTCGGTCGGCTGGCCGGCAGCACCGGGAACTTCTTCGGCGGCGGTCGCAGGCCGGCGCTGATCCGGTCCGGCAGCAGACTCACGCCGGTCACCTGCTCGACGCCCAGCATCGCCACGATCACCACCATCAGCGCGGCCACGGCCAGGACCGGAATTCCCGGCCCGGTGCCGAGCCCACGACCCGTCGACCCGACCCGGCGGCGCGGCGGCAGCGGCTGCGCGTCCGGATCAGTGGTGGCGACGCTGGCGAACCCAGCCTGCCCGGCGACCCGGCGCAGCCGACCCGAGGCCCGGGCCGCGAGCCGTCCGGAGGCGCGCAGGGCCGCCGCGGCCCGGAGGCGGGCACGGTGGTCCGACCGCGCACGCGCGGATCTGCGGGTCATGGCAGGTCCGGCTCAGGAGCCGGCTCCGCTCCGACGCCGGCCGCCTGCCATGCCGAGCGCGACCGCGGCGGCCACCAGGGCCACACCGCCGACGACCAGGATCGAGCCGGTGCCCCGGCCACCAGCGGTGCCGCCGCCGCCCGTCGCCGGCCCCTTACTGGGCGACGCCATGTTGAGCACGGTCAGCATCGTCTGGGCCGTCTGGTTGTTCTGGCAGCGCAGGTCGACCTGGTAGTCACCGGGCTCCTTGTTGCCCGGAACGGTGACCTCTCCCTTGAGGAAGCCGTTGTCCGGTCTGAGCATCACGTGCCCGAACGCGTCGGAGTGCACGTTGGCCTGTCGATCGTTGTTGTTGTCGCAGCTCGCGCGGATCGTGACCCGGCCGCCCGCCGGGACGCTGTTCGGAGTCACCTCGACGAAGGTGTTCTCACCGGCACGCGCGGGCGCGACCGACAACAGGACGAACGCTCCGATGAGCCCCACCAGTGTCAGGACGGACGAGAGCGCGCGGTTGATCGTGCGAAGTCCCTGCATGATTTCCCCCCAACCGGCGACGACCGCCGGAACCCTCCCCTGGGCACGGGCGCTGAGTTCCCGCTGGCCCGGAGGCAAACCAGCGGGCGGGGAGGGTCAGCGGTGTCGGGCGCCGGAGTCGGCGGGAGGAAGTGGGGTGATCGGCTGCCAGTCCAGCGGGGACGACAGGACCATGGTGCTCGACGGTTGGCCGTACGGGGCGAGCCGGTCGATGACCGCCTCGAAGTCGCCGATCGAGCCGGCGGCCACCTTCAGCATGCTGCACGCGTCGCCGGTGATCCGGTGGACCTCCAGGATCTCCGGCCAGCCGGACACCTCCGGGTCGTGCAGGATGCACCGCGCGCCGTAACAGGACATCCGGATCAGGGCGACCACCGTCCGGCCGGCCCGGGTCAGGTCCACGTGGGCGTGGTAGCCGGTGATGATCCCGCCCTCCTCCAGCCGGCGGACCCGCTCGGCAACCGCCGGTGGGGACAGGTGCACCCGGCGGGACAACTCGCTGAAGGAGAGCCGGGCGTCGGCCTGCAACTCGCGCAGCAGCGCCCAGTCCATGTCGTCCACGCTCGAACCTTACTTTCGTGAACCGAATTCGCCTAGCTGCCTTTGGTTCGTCAGGTCACGTCGGTAAGTGCCGTTGATTCGGCATTCCGCAGGCCGATCCCACCGCGAGATCATGACGTCGGTTGGTCCGGGGGAGGGAGACGAGATGGTGGATCAGACGGAGCGGCGGGCGCCGAACCGCCGTGCCACGGTGCAACCGGTGACCCCCGGCCAGCGCGCGGCGCAGGCGGAGCGCACCGGCGGTGAGCCGACCCTGGAGTTCGCCGACATGGTGCCGTACGACGCGTACGTGCAGGCCAGCGCCCTGCACCGGATGCAGCACCCGCTCAGCGACGACCCGGGCGAGATGTCCTTCCTGATGGTCAGCCAGATCATGGAGCTGTACTTCGGGCTGACCTGCCACGAGCTGCGGGAGTCCCAGCGGCTCATCCGCGCCGACCAGATCTGGGAGGCGCTGGCCCCGCTGGGCCGCGCCAAGCTGCACCTGGAGGGGCTCAACGCCGCCTGGCAGGGCCTGCGCTGGATGAGCCCGGCCGACTTCAACCGGTTCCGCAACCTGCTCGGTGAGGCCTCCGGCTTCCAGTCGGCGATGTACCGGCAGCTGGAGTTCCTGCTCGGGCTGCGCGACCCGACGCTGATCCGCCCGTTCCGGCGGCAGGCCGAGGTGTACGCCGAACTGAGCGCCGCACTGGCCACCCCGAGCCTCTGGGACGACGTGCTCGCGCTGCTCGCCCGACGCGGCTTCGACCTTCCCGCCGACCTGCTGAACCGGGACGTGTCGGTCGAGCACGACCCGCAGCCGGCTGTCGAGGCGGCCTGGGTGCGGATCTACGACGACGGCGGTCCGGACAACCACCTGCGGCTGCTCGGTGAGGCGCTGAGCGGTGTCGCCGAGGAGTTCGGCGACTGGCGGTGGAACCACGTCAAGGCGGTGCAGCGGACGATGGGCGCCAAGGTCGGCAGCGGCGGCTCCGCCGGACTGGCGTGGTTGCAACGCAGCATGGCCCGGGTGGTCTTCCCGGAGCTGTGGTCGGCCCGCACCGCGATGTGACCGGAGAGCGAGAACAAGCAATGACGACCCCTGAAGCCGAGCCGCTGGGCCTCGCCGCCGGCGAAGCGGAAGCGCACCGCCGCGACGAGGCCGACCCCGGCCACCGGCACCTGTTCCACGTGCCGCCCGCCGACGGCGGCGGCCACCCCGAGTCGGCGTACCTCGCCGGCAACTCGCTCGGCCTGCAACCCCGGGCCACACGCGACGAACTCCTCGCCGACCTGGACGCGTGGGGGCGGCTCGGCGTCGAGGGACACCTGGAGGCGGAACGCGCCTGGCTGCCGTACCACGAGCTGTTGACCGGCCCGGCCGCGCGACTCGTCGGCGCCCGGCCCGCGGAGGCCGTGGTGATGAACTCGCTCACGGTCAACCTGCACCTGCTGATGGTCAGCTTCTACCGGCCGGCCGGCGTTCGCACCCGCATCGTCATCGAGGACAGCGCCTTCCCCTCGGACAGCTACGCGGTGCGCAGCCAGGCCCGTTTCCACGGCCTGGAGCCGGACGACACGGTGGTCCGGCTGCGCCCGCGCCCCGGCGAGGACGCGCTGCGCACCGAGGACGTCACCGACTACCTGGCCGCCGAGGGTGACCGGGTGGCGCTGGTGCTGCTCGGTGGGGTCAACTACCTCACCGGCGAACTGCTGGACATCCCGGCGATCACGGCGGCCGGTCGGGCGGCCGGCGCTGTCGTCGGCTGGGACCTGGCGCACGCGGTGGGCAACGTACCGCTGGCCCTGCACGACTGGGACGTCGACTTCGCGGCCTGGTGCTCCTACAAGTACCTGAACTCGGGGCCGGGCGCGCTGGCCGGCGTCTTCGTGCACGAGCGGCACCTCGGCGACGAGGACCTGCCGCGCTTCGAGGGGTGGTGGAGCACCGCGGCGGCCACCCGGTTCGAGATGACACCGGTGTCCCGGCCGCCGTCCACGGTGGAGGCCTGGCAGATCTCCAACCCGCCGATCTTCGCGATGGGCCCGGTGCGGACCTCGCTGGAGCTGTTCGACGCGGTCGGCATGCCGGCGCTGCGGGAGCGCAGCCTCCGGCTCACCGGCTGGCTGGAGTCACTGCTCGACGAGGTCACCGCCGACCGGCCGCTGCGGGTGGTCACCCCGCGCGACCCGGCCCGCCGGGGTTGCCAACTGTCGGTACGCGTCGGCGCCGGCAACGCCGCCGAGCTGACCAAGCGGCTGCGGCACGAGCACGGCGTCATCGCCGACGCCCGGGAGCCGGACATCGTCCGCTTCGCCCCGGTGCCGCTCTACTCGACGTACCTCGACTGTTGGCGGGCCGCCGCCGCGTTGGCGGCGACTGTGGGGCAGGTGACCTCATGACCGCGCGACGCGACGAGATCGCGATCATCGGTGCCGGCCTGGCCGGCTGTCTGGCCGCCTGCTTCCTGGCCCGGCGCGGCTATCCGGTGGCCCTCTACGAGCGGCGGCCGGATCCGCGTACCGGCACGGCCGAGCGGGGGCGCTCGATCAACCTTGCGCTCTCCGAGCGCGGGCTGGACGCGCTGCGCCGGATCGGCCTGGCCGAGCAGGTGATGACCGACGCGCTGCCGATGCGCGGCCGGATGATCCACCCGGTCGAGGGTGAGCCGCAGTTCCAGTCGTACAGCGCGGCCGGTGACCGGGCGATCAACTCGATCAGCCGGGGCGCGCTGAACAACGCCCTGCTGGACGCGGCGGCCGCGCTGCCCGGGGTCCGGATCGTCTTCGAACACCGGCTCG
Organism: Micromonospora sp. NPDC049274; assembly: GCF_040678875.1. Taxonomy (NCBI): domain Bacteria; kingdom Bacillati; phylum Actinomycetota; class Actinomycetes; order Micromonosporales; family Micromonosporaceae; genus Micromonospora; species Micromonospora sp. NPDC049274. The sequence continues at coordinate 8,385 of NZ_JBFAQS010000002.1, read as the reverse complement.
TCGGGCTCGATCCGGCCGACGGCACCCTGAGCTTCGACACCCCGCAGGGCACGGTCGGCGCGAAGGCGTCGGTCGTCCTGGGCGCCGACGGCGCCGGCTCCGCGGTACGCGGGCAACTGCTGGCGTACGGGCTGCTGCGCGAGAGCGTGGACTTCCTCGACTACGGCTACAAGGAGCTGACGATTCCGCCGCTGGGCGGGGACTTCGCCCTGGATGAGCACGCCCTGCACATCTGGCCGCGGGGCACCTCGATGATGATCGCGCTGCCGAACCCGGACCGGTCCTTCACCTGCACGCTGTTCTGGCCCAACGACGGCGCCGGCAGCTTCGCCGCGCTGGACGATCCGCTGGCGATCGAGCGGCACTTCGCCGAGCACTATCCGGACGTCGTCCCGCTGGCCCCGAACCTGGTCGACGACTACCAGCACAACCCGGTGGGCGTGCTCGGCACGGTGCGCAGCACCCCGTGGCAGGTCAACGGCACCGTCGGCCTGCTCGGCGACGCGGCCCACGCCATCGTGCCGTTCTACGGCCAGGGCGCCAACTGCGCCTTCGAGGACGTGGTCGAGCTGGACCGCTGCCTCGACGAGTGCGCGGACGACTGGTCGGCGGCGCTGCCGCTGTTCCAGCGCCGTCGGCAGGAGAACGCCGAGGCCATCGCGCAGATGGCGCTTACCAACTTCGTGGAGATGCGGGACAAGGTCGCCTCGCCGGTCTTCCAGAACTGGCGACGGGTGGAGCACGCACTGGAACGGGTCCTGCCCGGCCGGTACGTTTCCCAGTACGAGTTGGTGTCCTTCTCCACCACCCCGTACGCCGAGGTGCGCCGCCGGGTCCGCCGGCAGCACCGGGTGCTCGGGTTCGTCGCCTGTGGTGCCGCGCTGCTGCTGGTCGGCGCGATCGGCGCGGCACTGAGCCGAGGGAGGCGCGCATGACCGGCACCTGGGACGCCACGCTGATGACCGGCCACGCCCCGGCCGGGCCGTCGCGGTTGCGCAACTTCGTGGGCGGCGAGTTCGTCGACGGCGGGTCGACGTTTCCCAAGGTGAGCCCGGTGACCGGCGAGCCGGTCTTCGAGGTGGTCGAGGCGTCGCGGTCCACCGTGGACGACGCGGTGGCCGCCGCCCGCGCGGCGCTGCGCGGCCCGTGGGGCCGGATGGGGGAGCGGGAACGCGCCGAGGTGCTGCGCCGCGTCGCCGACGAGCTGGAACGTCGCTTCGACGACCTGGTCACCGCCGAGGTCGCCGACACCGGCAAGTCCATCGCCCAGGCCCGGACGCTGGACATCCCTCGTGGCGCGGCGAACTTCCGGGCGTTCGCGGAGATCGTGGCGACCGCGCCCACCGAGTCGTTCACCACCGTCACCCCGACCGGCGGTCGGGCGCTCAACTACGCGCTGCGCAAGCCGGTCGGCGTGGTCGCGGTCATCGTGCCGTGGAACCTGCCGCTGCTGCTGCTCACCTGGAAGGTCGCCCCGGCGCTGGCCTGCGGCAACGCGGTCGTGGTCAAGCCCAGCGAGGAAACTCCCGCCTCGGCGACGGTGCTCGCGGAGGTGATGGCCGCCGCCGGCGTACCCGACGGGGTGTTCAACCTCGTGCACGGCTTCGGGCCGGACTCGGCGGGCGAGTTCCTCACCCGCCACCCTGGCGTCGACGCGATCACCTTCACCGGCGAGTCGGCCACCGGTGGCGCGATCATGCGGGCCGCCGCCGACGGGGTGAAGGCGGTGAGCTTCGAGCTGGGCGGCAAGAACGCCGGCCTGGTCTTCGCCGACGCCGACCTGGACGCGGCGGTGGCCGGCTCGGTGCGGTCCAGCTTCACCAACGGCGGTCAGGTGTGCCTCTGCACCGAGCGCATCTACGTGCAGCGCCCGGTCTTCGAGGAGTTCACCGCCCGGCTCGCGAAACGGGCCGGCGAGCTGGCGTACGGGTGGCCGACCGACGAGGCCACCGCCACCATGCCGCTCATCTCCCCGCAGCACCGGGCGAAGGTGCTCGGCGCGTACGAGCTGGCCCGCGCCGAGGGCGCCGAGGTGCTCACCGGCGGCGGCACGCCCACCTTCGGCGACGCCCGCGACGGCGGTTCATACGTGCAGCCGACAGTGCTCACCGGCCTCGGCCCGCAGGCGCGCACCAACCGGGAGGAGATCTTCGGCCCAGTGGTGCACGTCGCGCCGTTCGACACCGAGGACGAGGCGTACGCGCTGGCCAACGGCACCGAGTACGGCCTCGCGGCGACCGTGTGGACCCGGGACGTGGGTGTCGCGCACCGGGCCGGCGCCCGGCTGGACGCCGGCATCGTCTGGGTCAACACGTGGTTCCTGCGTGACCTGCGGACCCCGTTCGGCGGGGTGAAGGCGTCCGGCATCGGCCGGGAGGGCGGCGTGCACTCGTTGAACTTCTACTCCGAACTCACGAACGTCTGCGTGGACCTGTCGTGAGCCGTAGCGAGGGAGCGTGCATGGAAGCTGACATCGAGGCCGCCAACCGGGAGCTGGCCGACGCCCGCAGCACCGGCAAGCCGTGTGCACCGCTGCGGGGCCGGCTGCTGCCGGAGGGCGACGTCGAGTCCGCGTACCGCGTGCAGCAGCTCCAGGCGCGGGCCTGGCAGGGCCGCGGCGAACGCCGGGTCGGCGCGAAGATCGGGTTGACCTCTCGGGCGGTGCAGGAGACCTTCGGGGTGTTCCAACCGGACTTCGGGATGCTCACCGATGCGATGGCGGTCGGCGACGGGGTCGAGGTGCCGATCGACCGGCTGCTCCAGCCGCGGGTCGAGGCGGAGATCGCCTTCGTGCTCGACAAAGATCTCCCGGACCCGCAGATCACCACAGTCGACCTGATCCGCGCGGTGGACCACGTGCTGCCGGCCATCGAGATCGTCGACTCGCGGATCGCCGGCTGGGACATCTCCATCGTGGACACCGTCGCCGACAACGCCTCCAGCGGGCTCTTCGTGCTCGGCACCACGCCTCGCCGCCTCGCCGACGTGGACCTGCGCCTGTGCGGAATGGTGCTGGAGCACGCCGGCGAGCCGGTCTCGGTGGGCGCGGGCGCCGCCTGCCTGGGCAACCCCTTGCACGCCGTGGCGTGGCTGGCGAGCACCCTCGCCCGCGCCGGTGACCCGCTGCGCGCCGGGGACGTGGTGCTCTCCGGGGCGCTCGGCCCGATGGTGCCGGTCACCCCGGGCGCCGCGTACGAGGCCCGGATCTCCGGCCTCGGCTCGGTGCGGACATTCTTCGGCGACAGGGGCGGCCAGTGACCACCAACGTTGCGGTGCTGGGATCGGGAAACATCGGCACCGACCTGATGATCAAAGTGTTGCGGCTGAGTGACAGCCTGCGGATGGTGGCGATGGCCGGCATCGACCCGGCCTCCGACGGCCTGGCGCGCGCCCGCCGGCTCGGCGTGGCCACCACCGCCGACGGAGTGGACGGGCTCGTGGCGATGCCCGAGTTCGCCGACGTCGAGCTGGTCTTCGACGCCACCTCGGCCGGCGCGCACCGCCGTCACGACGAGGTGCTGCGCGCGCACGGCCGCACTGTGGTCGACCTGACCCCGGCCGCGCTCGGCCCGTACGTGGTGCCGCCGGTCAACCTCGACGAGCACCTGCACGAGCCGAACGTCAACATGGTGACCTGCGGTGGGCAGGCGACAGTGCCGATCGTCGCCGCCGTGCGCCGGGTCACCCCGGTGGCGTACGGGGAGATCGTCGCGTCGATCGCGTCGAAGTCCGCCGGGCCGGGCACCCGGGCCAACATCGACGAGTTCACCGAGACCACGGCCCGGGCCATCGAGGTGGTCGGCGGGGCCGAGCGGGGCAAGGCGATCATCGTGCTGAACCCGGCGGACCCGCCGCTGCTCATGCGGGACACCGTCTACTGCCTCTGCCCGGACGCCGACGCCGACACTGCCGCCATCGCCGCCTCGGTGGCCGAGATGGTGGCGACGGTGCAGGAGTACGTCCCCGGCTACCGGCTCAAGCAGGACGTGCAGTTCGACCAGGTGCAGGCGTACGTGCCGACGCTCGGGCGGCAGCTCACCGCGTTGCAGGTGTCGGTCTACCTGGAGGTCTCCGGGGCGGGCCACTACCTGCCCGCGTACGCCGGCAACCTGGACATCATGACCTCCGCCGCGCTGCGCACCGCGGAGCGGCTGGTCGCCATGCGTTCTTCGGAGGTGGCCGCGCCATGACCGATCTGTACATCCAGGACGTGACGCTGCGCGACGGCATGCACGCCATCGCCCACCGGTACACCGTCGACCAGGTCCGCACCATCGCCGCCGCGTTGGACGCCGCCGGGGTGGCCGCCATCGAGGTGGCGCACGGTGACGGCCTCGCCGGCTCCAGCGTCAACTACGGTCACGGCGCGGCCAGCGACGCCGAGTGGATCTCCGCTGCCGCCGAGGTGCTGACCACGGCGAAGCTGACCACCCTGCTGCTGCCCGGCATCGGCACCATCGCCGACCTGAGGGCCGCGAAGGCGCTCGGGGTGACGAGCGTGCGCATCGCCACCCACTGCACGGAGGCGGACATCTCCGCCCAGCACATCTCCTGGGCGCGGGAGAACGGCATGGATGTGGCCGGGTTCCTGATGATGTCGCACATGAACGATCCGGCCGCGCTGGCCGGGCAGGCCAAGCTCATGGAGTCGTACGGGGCGCACTGCGTCTACGTCACCGACTCCGGCGGCCGGCTGCTGATGTCCGACGTGGCGCAGCGGGTCGACGCGTACCGGCAGGTCCTCGCCCCGGAGACGCAGATCGGCATCCACGCGCACCACAACCTGTCCCTCGGGGTGGCCAACAGCGTGCTCGCCGTCGAGCACGGCCGGATCCTCGGCGCCGGCCCGCTCGGCTCACCGTCCGGCCGGACCGTCCGCGTGGACGCCTCTCTCGCCGGCATGGGCGCGGGCGCGGGCAACGCGCCGCTGGAGGTCTTCGTGGCGGTCGCCGAGCTGCACGGCTGGAAGCACGGCTGCGACGTGTTCGCGCTGATGGACGCCGCCGACGACATCGTCCGCCCGTTGCAGGACCGGCCGGTCCAGGTCGACCGGGAGACGCTCTCCCTGGGGTACGCCGGGGTCTACTCCAGCTTCCTGCGCCACGCCGAGCGGGCCTCCACGAAGTACGGCGTGGACGTCCGGTCGATCCTGGTCGAGTTGGGCCGCCGCCGGATGGTCGGCGGCCAGGAGGACATGATCGTGGACGTGGCACTGGACCTGGCCGACAAGGAGGAGGCTGTGAGCGCGAGGAGTGAGCCGGGTTTGCGAGCCCCGCAGTCGCGAACGGAAGGTGACGCAGCATGATCGGACCGGACGTCGCGGGGATCGCCGAGAAGTTGGGTGCGGCTGCCGACACGGCCACCGCGATCCCGCAGCTCGCCGCCGAGACCGGTCTCGACGTGGACACCGCGTACGGCGTGCAGGCCGCGCTGGTGCAGCGCCGCTTGGCACGTGGCGAGCGGCTGGTCGGGCTGAAGATGGGGCTGACCAGCAGGGCGAAGATGGCGCAGGTCGGCGTGGACGAGGTGATCTGGGGGCGGCTCACCGACGCGATGCGGGTGCCCGACGGCGGTGCCGTCGACCCGGCCGCGTACATCCATCCCCGGGTCGAGCCGGAGGTGGCGTTCCTGCTGGACCGGCTGCCCGAGCCGGGTGAGCCGGTCGGCGACTTCGCCACGGCGGTCCGCGCGGTCGCGCCGGCCATCGAGCTGATCGACTCCCGGTACGCGGACTTCCGCTTCTCGCTGCCGGACGTGATCGCCGACAACACCTCGGCGGCCGCGTTCGTGATCGGGCCGTGGTCGCCGGTGCCGTCGGGGCTGGACAACCTGGGTGTGCTGCTGGAGGTCGACGGGCGGGTGGCCCAGGTCGGCTCGACGGCGGCGATCCTCGGTGACCCGCGCCGGGCGCTCGACGAGGGCATCCGGCTGGCCGGCCGGCACGGGGTGCGGCTGGAGTCCGGCTGGGTGTTCCTGGCCGGGGCGGCCACGGCGGCTGTGCCGCTGCGTCCCGGCGCCCACGTCCGTGCCGTCGTCGAGAAGCTCGGCACGGCGTCCCTGCGGGCGTCGTCGTGACCGCGCGGGTGGTGGCCGGGAAGGCTGTGCCTCGGGGGGCTTTTCCGCACGTCAAGGTCGCGGGAGGGTTCGTCTTCGTCTCCGGTACGTCGTCGCGACGGCCGGACAACACGTTCGCCGGCGTGTCGGTCGACGAGTTCGGCACCACGAACCTCGACATCCGGGTGCAGACCCGGGCCGTCATCGAGAACATCGGCGATCTGCTGCGGCCGGTCGGGGCGGACCTTGCCGACCTCGTCCAGGTGACGTCCTACCTGGTGAACATGAACGACTTCGGTGGTTACAACGAGGTGTGGGCGGAGTTCTTCGACGCATCCGGGCCGACCCGCACCACTGTCGCGGTGCACCAGTTGCCGCACCCGCACCTGCTCATCGAGATTCAGGCCGTGGCCCTTCTTCCCTCGGGAGGTCAGTCGTGAGTGAGATCGCCGAGCCGTTCAGCTTTCCGGGCTGGATCGCGGAGAACCAGCACCTGCTGAAGCCGCCGGTGGGCAACAAGGAGATGTTCCCCGGCGGGGACGACTTCATCGTGATGGTGGTGGGCGGTCCCAACCAGCGCACCGACTTCCATGTGGACCCGTACGAGGAGTTCTTCTACCAGGTCAAGGGCAACATGCACATCAATCTGATGACCTCCGAGGGGCCGCGTACGGTGCACGTGCGCGAGGGTCAGATGTGGATGCTGCCGCGCAACACACCGCACTCGCCGCAGCGGCCGGAGGCCGGTTCGATCGGCGTGGTCGTCGAGCGGGTCCGCGAGGAGGGCACGCTGGAGACCTTCCAGTGGTACTGCCCGGAGTGCGGTAACAAGGTGCACGAGGTGGAGTTGCAGGTCCGCGACATCGCGGCCGACCTGCCGCCGGTGTTCCAGGCGTTCTACGCCGACGAGGCGGCGCGTACCTGCGCGAACTGCGGCACCCTGCACCCGGGCAAGGGCTGATGCCCGCTGGTGTGGTCGACGTGCACACGCACGTCGTACCGAAGGGATGGCCGGACCTCGGCGCGGCGTGCGGTGGGTCCGGCTGGCCCTGGTTGCGGGTCGACTCGGAACGCGCCGCCATGATCATGGTGGGGGAGACGGAGTTCCGTCCGGTCGGCGCCGAGTGCTGGGACGCCTCGACGCGACTGGCCGACATGGACGCTGACGGCGTGGCCGTGCAGGTGGTCTCGCCGACGCCTGTCTTCTTCAGCTACGACCGCCCGGCCGACCAGGCGGTGAAGGTCGCCCGGATCTTCAACGACCTGACCCTGGAGGTCACCGCTGCCGGTGGCGACCGACTGGTGCCGTTCTGCCAGGTGCCGCTGCAGGACCCGGACGCCGCCTGTGCCGAGCTGGATCGCAGCCTGGCCGCCGGGCACGTCGGCGTGGAGATCGGCAACCACGTCGGCGACCGGGACCTCGACGACGAGGGCGTGGTCACCTTCCTGCAACACTGCGCCGAGGTGGGCGCGCCTGTCTTCGTCCACCCGTGGGACATGCCTGGTGGCCCCCGGCTGGACCGCTGGATGGCCCGCTGGCTCGCCGGAATGCCTGCCGAGACACACCTGTCGGTGCTGGCGATGATCCTGGGCGGCGTCTTCGACCGGGTGCCCGAGACGTTGCGGATCTGCTTCGCGCACGGTGGTGGCAGCTTTCCGTTCTGGCTGGGCCGCGCCGACAACGCCTGGCACCGCCGGGGCGACCTGGTCCGGGGCGCGTCCGCCGCCCCGCCCAGCAGCTACGTCGACCGGTTCAGCGTCGACTCGGTGGTCTTCGCGCCGCCCGCCCTGCGGCTGCTTGTCGACACGATGGGGGAGGACCGGGTGCTTGTCGGCAGCGACTACCCGTACCCGCTTGGTGAACGCCCGGCCGGCGCGGTGGTCCGGGCCGCCGACTTCCTCACCGACGCCCAACGCGACAAGCTCCTGTCCATTAACGCTAGGCGTTTCCTGCACGGCTGAGCCCTCGACGTGAGCAGATCTTGGACACTTTCCGTCATCCGGGCGGGCTCAACTGGTGGTTGCAACACTCAGGAGCTGGGTCATCTTCTCACCTGGGGTGGCCCAGCCCAGGGTCATACGGGGGCGGTCGTTGAGTTCGTCGGCGACGTGGTTAAGGCCGGCCTGGTCGATGGTGGTGAAGTCGAATTTGCCTTTAGGGAAGTACTGGCGCAGCAGCCCGTTGGTGTTCTCGTTGCTGCCGCGTTGCCAGGGGCTGTGGGGGTCGCAGAAGTAGACCGGGCAGTCGGTGGCGATGGTGAAGTCACGGTGCCGAGCCATCTCGACGCCCTGGTCCCAGGTCAGCGAGGCCCTCAGCCGTTGCGGAAGCCA